>JAJQCA010000041.1 GCA_021202985.1 Alistipes sp. | reverse complement strand
TTTTCGTTCTTCCATAGAATGACTTTTTTTGTCAACCTATTTTAGGACGGGACAGGGAATATAAATAAAGAGGGGAAGGCCGACGGCCTTCCCCTCTTTTATATGCAAAAATAGGTTACAATCCGATTTTGGCCCTTATAGCAGCAGGAATCGCATCCTTATGCACTACGATATTCAGAGTCTTGTACTCCACGAACGGGCGGGAAGCGTAGAAATATCCGTCGTAAATTCCGTTCGATGTCCATGAGTTTTTCACCCTGTAGAATGTATCGCCCCTCTGGTCGGTTGCAACGCCGGTTATAAGCATCCCGTGGTCGTCGGTGGTTTCGTAATTGTCATAAGCCAGTTGGCGTATTTCCGGGGTCACTTTCAGCTCGCCATTCTCCTCCAGCAGTTCCAGCATCCGTGATTCGGGGGAGAGTGCCACCCAGCGCGACAGTTCGGTTCCTTCGAGGGTCTCTTCCTGCTCGGCCGGAACCACGGCGTATCCCTTCCGGTAAAGGAAACCGCTCTCGCTTACGTCCGCTCCCCAGGCAATCGTGTAACCGGTATCAATTGCATTGTCGATGACAGCCATCATTTCCTCCAGCGGCAGGTTCCACGACGCGGCGCCAATCCAGTTGTCGGGCACTTCGATAACGAACTTAGTATAGTACGGATGGTGGGTGAACGACGATATGGAAACATAGTCGTCCAGTTGCAGCCCCAGCATATCGCGGAACGATTCCGGTGTATACTGCCGGCCGTTATAAGTAAACTGTTCCGGAGCCGGACCGAAATAAGCGTCCAGAATACCCTTCAGCCCGTTCAGCCATGCGGCTGTAAGTTTTTTTCCGCGCGCCGGTTTCACGATTGCATCCACATAGGCACGCAGGACAGCGTCGAGTTCGGAATGGTCATGGTTATCGAGACCGTAATTGAGGCCCGGATACGCTTCTTCGGGAACAAGACCGTATTTCTTAGCAACACTGAACACATCCTCGAACGATCCGCCCGCGGCAAATTCCATGTTGCCGTGCAAACGGACAAATTTCACCGCCTTGTCTATATAGGTCTGGCGTACAATCCACATTTCCGACAGGTCGTATTCGCCTTTCCCCTGGCGGATAAGTTCGCTTTCGAGCAGGCCGACGCCGGAGAAACTCCAGCAGGTTCCGCTGCGGTTCTGATCGCGTACCGGGGTGGTCTCGATATCTTTGACTACCGAAAATTCGTACCTGTTGTCCAGCGTCAATTCCGCATCCGCGGAAGGCTCCTGCGCAAATGCCCCAAAGGACAGTAACAGGGCGAGCGCAAGTGTTAAAAATTTCTTCATATTATTCCGGTTTAAGTTTTTATTGACAGATAATAAGTAACAAATATACGTTTTTGTCGTACCGTTATTCCCCGCCCGCACTTAAAACTAACATGGACTTGGGCCGTATAAAACCCGGGCAAATAAAAATCCCGTCCTTTTCTTCCAAGGACGGGATCAGTTTGTCGGCAAATCGGGCCGGTGTATGGTTAGCGGAGCCTGCGAAGGCGGAACAGTAGCTGCTGTATGGCTTCCTGGAAATCGTCGAGAATAGACTCCGAGAAATCCTCCTTGAACATCTCCTTGCTCTGCTGTATATAATCGTAAAATTTCTGGCAATGCTCCTCGATATTCTGCGGGACAGGTGTCTCGGGTACGGTGATATTTATATCGCCGTAGAGCGAATAAGACGTCTCCACGATACGGTCGAGGGTGTCGGTGATGGATTCGATAGCCTGGTCGAGCGCTATATGTTCGGCATAGCTTCCCGTGCCGGTAACGTGCCAATGGTAGAGTTTCAGGCTTGCGTTGAAGGAGTAGAGGCGTCCGAAGAAGTCACCCATCTGGTTGGTGTCCACGGTACTTTTTTTGGTTTCTGTTGCGGTTGCCATAACGTTATGAAATTAAATGTTTAGATTTCTTTGGAACCTGCATTTGCAGGCTACTGCAACCATGCCAAAAGTATGCCAAAAACCGGCACCTGTCCGGGTACGAAAAAAGCGCCCGTGAAGGGCGCCTAATTACTTTACAATCTGAATATTGTTCCGACGGAACTCCTTCCTGTGTTCAGGATGACTTTATACAACCCACCATCGGTATACGGTCTGGATTAAATCCTCTTCCCGTGGCGGAGTAGTACGGCAAATGCCTTTTGTTCCGCATCATGGCAGATAGCGGGGACGTCGACACCCGACAATTTCCGGTTTTCCACCAAAATTTCCCCGTCGACCATCACCATTTCCACGTCGGCCGATTTTGCGCAATAGGCCAGGTTGGCAATCATATCGTGGCAAGGATAGAGGTGCGGTTTCTCTATGTCGAGCATTATAATGTCGGCGAGCATCCCCTCCCGGAGCATTCCTACTTTATCCTCCAGCCCCAGAGCTTTAGCCCCGTTTACCGTAGCCATTTGAAGTACTTCATAGGCAGGCAGGGCTATCGGGTCGAGGGTGGATACCTTCTGGAGCAGCGACGCGCTACGAAGCTCCTCGAACATATCGAGGTCGTTATTCGAACACGGCCCGTCGGTTCCTATACTTACGTTGACACCATGCTCCACCATGTTCGACACGGGAGCCACCCCGCTCGATATCTTCATATTGCTCTGCGGGTTGTGCGCCACCGAAACCCCACGCTCCACGAGCAGCTCTATATCGCTCTCCAGGAGGTAAACGCAATGCACGGCCAGGGTTCCGGGCTTGAGCATCCCCAGCTTGTCCATATATTGCAGTGGAGTCATGGCATGGGTATTCCATACGGTTTCCTGCTCGTCCATCGTCTCCGACACATGGATATTGAGCGACAGCCCGTATTTATCCGCCATGCCGAGCGCCGCGGTAAGGTTCTCGCCGCAGCAGGTGTAAACAGAATGGGGCGCTATCATCATCGTTATCCGGCCGCACTGCCCGCTACCGTAACGGGCGTAAACCTCTTCGAAGTCGGCTTTGAAATCGGCAAAACGGTTGTCCGTGAAGGTGGGCGAAAGGACCGCACGTATACCTAACTCCTCGACTGCCTTGCCGACTTCGGCCTCATGCCAGTACATGTCGGCAAATGTAGTGGTACCGCCCAGAAGCATCTCGGCTATGCCGAGCTTTGCCCCCGCGTGGATATCCTCCCGGGTAAGTTTCGCCTCGTAAGGCCACACATGGTCATGGAGCCATTTCATAAGGGGCATGTCGTCCGCCAGCCCACGCATAAGCGACATGGGCACGTGGTTGTGCGTATTGATAAGGCCGGGCATCACCAGCTTACCGCGCCCGTCGATAACCCTGTCCGGCTCACCGTACTCCGCCCGGAACCGCTCCAGCGCCTTGTCCCGCTGCTCCTGCATCGCGACCATACCGATTTTATTTCCGGTGATTCCAATCGAGCCTGTGAAACATTTTTCAACGCTTACCTCGTCCATCGTAACGACGGTCGCTTTGTCTATCAGGATATTCATATCGTTGTCGTTTTAATCCGGGGCTTCAGTTACTTCGCCCTTTACTATGAGTATATGCAGCCCTTCGGGTGCGTTGGAGAAGACCTGTATGGCCTTATAAAATATTCCGAGCTGTTTTTTCGGGTCGTAGGTTACCGTTACGACTCCCTCTCCGCCCGGGGGAACCGGTCTCTTTGTGTGCGAAGTGCTGATACATTTGCAGGAGGAGGTTATGACCCGGGTAATTACGTACGGAGTTTCTCCCGTGTTGCGGAATACGAAGTCGTAAGAAACTTTTCTCGAATTTTCGGCTACCGGTCCGAAATCGTACTCCATGGTTTCAAATTCCACCTGCGGCGGCTCAGGCTGCACCGCGGCCCGTGCAGGTACGTACACCAGCCATAAACCCAACAGGCAAACCGTCAAAAGTATATTTTTCATAACCACGGGAAATTGACCAAAGATAGGAATTAGCTCCGTTAAAACGAAAAAAGACGGCCCCGTTTTATTAGCCGGACCGTCCTGTTTTTATTGAATTGGGAGCGTGTTCCTTTAATCAACGGAGCGGGACATTGTCAAAATGTCCTACACAGGGAGAGCACACATTTTACTTAAGCCTGAAATTGTAAGTGATGGTCCCGGTCTGGAGACCGTCACCTTCTATCTTGCTGAACCGCGACTGCCGCGCGGCACGTAAGGCAGCAGAAACCAGTTCCGAATCGTTTGTGGTGGAGCCTACCGGACGGTAAACCGCGTTCACTACCTCCCCGGCCGGATTGACCGTTATCTCGACAATCACCCTGCCCTGCTTGTTGGAGCCGTAAGCCGGCGACGAGAGCGATCCTATGACGCTGCGGCCTGCCAGGTCGAAACCGGCACCTCCGCCTCCGCTGCCCGTACCGTCATGGTCACCCTGCGGGCTTCCGTCCGGCGAACCCTGGTTACCCACGCCGCTGTCCGAATTGCCTTCCGACTGGCTGGTACTGTTCTCCGTACGGCCCGGGAAAAGGGCGTTCTGGTTGACGGTGCGTTCCGGCTGGGGTGGACGTTCAGTGGGATTGGCCTCCTGCGGGGTCTGTTGCCGGGGATCATCCCGGTTCTGCTCGGGCTGGACAACCTCGGGGGCCTCCTCGAAGTCCTGGGTTACGTACTCGTTATCCGTCGGGTCGGGAGCCGAAAAATCGGGCGACATGGGATTAACTATATCGTTAAGGTCCGGGTCTGCTATGCCGCTGGCCGAATCAGTATCCCCGAAGTCAATCATTATCCCGCCGTCGTAATCGGTCCTGTCCGGGGTGAAACTCCAGAATAGCATCAGTATTATCCAGAACAGCACATAACAGAGCGCGGCCGCAAGCCCTGCGACTTTTCCCCTCTTGTCTTCCGTCCTGTAATAAAACATCCCGCTATTTATACCGTTTAGCCCGACGATATTAATTAGGGCTGGTGGCAAGGATAAGCCGGTAACGGTTATCCTTGGCTATATTCATCACTTTCACCACCTCATCGATGGGAACCGTCTTATCACAATGCAACGATATGGTCGGCTCCTCCATCGAGCCGAGTTTTGACTGTAAAACGCTCTCCAGGTCCGAAAACGGCACCGGGTCGGTCTCTACGTAATAATGCAGGTCCGCGGTAATCGATACCGTGGTATACGGTTTCTCCGTAAGCTGGTTGGAGCTTTTAGGGAGTGTCAGCTTAATGGCATTCGGGTTGATGAGTGTGGTGGCCACCAGCAGGAAAACCAGCAGGAGGAACACCATATCCGACATCGACGACGAACTGAAGGAAGGGTCTACCTTCGAGCCTCTTTTAATCGCCATAACTGCTATTTTTCTACCGGTTGGTTAAGTATGTCCATAAAGGCTATGGAGTTGGCCTCCATCTGGAAAACGAGCTTCTCGATACGGGCTACGAGGTAATTATAACCGAAGTATGCCGGTACGCCCACAATAAGACCGCCCACGGTGGTAATCATTGCCACGTACATACCTCCCGAAAGGACGCTGATATCCACCGTTCCGCCCGCCATCGACATATCCATGAACGTCTTTACAAGGCCGATAACCGTCCCGAGGAACCCGAGCATCGGCGCCCCGCCGGCGATGGTCGCGAGGAATGGAAGTCCGCTTTCCAGCCGCGACACTTCCAGGTTTGCCGCATTCTCTACCGAACTCTGCACGTCCGACATCGGACGGCCTATGCGTTCGATACCTTTGGTTATCATACGGGCAATCGGGGTGTCGGTCGACTTGCACAGGTCGAGCGCGGCGGCAATCTTCCCTTCGTAAATGTAATCGCGTATCCGGTTCATAAAGTTCATGTCCCGGCCGGAAGCCTTGCGGATGGCGATAAACCGCTCGGTGAAAATAAAAATCGAGACACCTGCCAACGCGAGCAGAATCCACATTATCCATCCCCCCGCAAGGAACAACTGTCCGAAACTCATGCTTTTGGCCGCCCCATCCTCAAGGACCGGCAATGCAATATCCGTTACCTGCAATAATCCCATAATTCGTATTTTTATCTGTTTTTATTCGCTTCTAAACATTAAATGCACTGACGGCGGTTTTTCCATAAATCAATCCGCGGTACGACCGTCGGTAGCACAGGACACCTCAAATTCGCCGCCCGCTTGGCAAAAATAATGCTTTTTGCCGGATAAAGCCTATTGCCGACCCGAATTATCCGCCGTGCAGGGCCATAATCCGGGCCGATTACTCCACCGGCGGACTGTCGACTTCCACTATTACCTCCTCATCGTCTATAAGCGCCTCCGGCATACCTTTCCTTTCCGCTCGACGGGCCTGCCGCTTCTCCTTTCGGGAGAATCTCTCCCTGAAATTGCGCACGATATCCCCCAGCACATTGAAATCCTCCTTGTAGTAGATACCTATACCGCTCTCCTGCAAACCCTGGTTCTCGGAATCGAAGCGGTCTATCGTGCGTGAAAATCCTTTCAGACGCAGGTTCCCCGGTCGGTCGATAAGCCATGTGAGGGCAAAATCTCCCGACAGGTTACTGGCGTTGCGGTCCGTGAGCCGCGGGGTGTTCTGCGCATTGTAGTTCCCCTCCACGTCAAGTAGCAGGCGATTGCCGAACAATTGGGTCGAGAAGTCGAGCATGAACTCGTCTGAGGTCAGTTCCGAACGCTGATTATAGCGCACCCCGATATGGATATTGTCGTTCGACATTAAATTACTAAGCTGGGATGAGAGAAAATCCCATGCCGTTGCGCTTCCCCCGGCGCTGCCTATATTGCCGTTCCCCGAATTATAGAACGAGTTAAGGGCCAGCAGCGAGAGGAACTGCGTTGAGACATTTTCCTGCGTCGAGAGTTCGTTGGCTATAATGGATCGGATCACCGGGTCGACATTCTGCACGTCCACTTCGAAAGTTATCTCCGGTTCCGTGAGGTTACCGCTCATTAAGATGCGGCACTCCACGGGTACCGTACTTGTGAAACTTTCCCCTCCTACACGGTTGTAATTGCTCAGGAGCGGCGTTAGCGATGCCTTGAGAGAATAGACCGCAGAGACGTTCAGCTCGGCGTCCAACGGTTCGTTGAACCAGACTATGCGGCTTCCCGGTTCGATCGTAAACCGTTTGTTTATTATACCCTGTAAAGAGAACTGGTAGCTGCCTTCTGTCAGCTCGTAGTCGCCGTTCATGGTAAACTCGTCGGCCTGCGGGCTGAAGTGGATTCCGAGACGGCCGCTTCCGCGGGCTGTTAGCATATCGCCCGTGCGAGGATCGATTATAAGGCGGAATTGGAGGTTGGGCTGCACATTTAGGTTCATGTTCAGGGTAAGGTTGCCCTGTCCTTCCTCGGCCCGCGCACGCCTGCGGCGGGAGCGGATTATCTCCATCTTACGGCGCATTATATCGGTAATCTCGGGCCGGTCGGCCTGCCGTTCACGGAAGGTAATTATATCGGATATCCCCAGTGAGTAATCGTTCAGCGGCATATAAAACTCCGAACCGTTGCCGCTGGAGGCGGTTATGTCGATATTCACCCCCCTGCGGTCGCCTCGGACCGATACCGTGCCCGATCCGAACACCCGTCCGTAGAACATCTCGTTATAGCTGGCATCGGTATTCATTGCCAGGATGTTGTCCGGACGAACGTTTATGTTATAGTTGATATTCTGCGTACTGTTCAGGTCCACATTCATGTCGAACATGGCGATGTTGTCGAACGGGTCGTATACCGGCACGTTTTCCATCCTGATTATATTGTCCCGGACCTCGGCCACGGCATCCCGTATCTGGTAGGGCACGTTCAGGAAGTCCACGGTCATACCCATCCGGTGGATATATGCATTTCCGTTCACTCTCAACTTCCGCCTCTGTCCCGCAACCTCGGCCTCCACGTCCACATTGCCGTATGTGTCCCTCACGATACCCTTGAAGAAGGGTTCGATAAAAGAAATATCCATATTGCCCAGAGTAGCCCGGACGAAGTAGTCGCCCGTGGAGGGGTCGAAATAACCCCGGAGCACCGTGTCGGCCGTCGATTTCTGGGTGAGCATAAAACGTGCCCGCTCCTCCAGGAAGTCCCACCGGCTTTCGAACAACCCGTCGGGGACCGGTTTGCCGTTGAGCCGTATACTGTCGAACTCGATGCGGGCGTGCAGCAGGGCGTCCTGACGGCCGGCCACCAGGTCGGCATGGCCGTTGGTGCGGCCCGCCACGTCGTAACCCAGCCTGCTGGTGAAATTCGTGAGGGGTTCGAGATCGAAATTGGTCAAATTGACGTGCAGGGTATCTTCATGGCTGCGCGACAGGACACCGTCCACGGTAAGGTTCTGTCCCGCACCCACAATGGTAAAATCGTTCACTTCGATACGCGCGCTATCGATCTCAATACCTCGCGAATAGATATTCCATACCCGTTCGCCGATAGCTATGCTCGACGGGGTGAACCTGATTCCCGCCCTGACCATCCCGGTCTGAGGTTCGCGGGATATTTCCGAAGCGGCACCCACGAGGGCGGTCATATTGCGCAACGAATCCACAAAGCGACCGCTTACGTTTATCCGGTTTTCCTTCAACCCCCCGATGACCGAGAAATTAGACATATAAATCCGTCCGGCGTACATATCGTCCGCCCGCACGAACAGAGAAAGCGAATCCCCCTCGTTACGGGTATTGACTTCGAGGTTAGAGACAAAATTATTGTTGTATTCGATAAATTCCGACGAGGCTGACAGCGACAATTGACCCACACCCGGGTTGAACATTAAAGACATACGGGTTCCCTGCGAGAGAAGCAGGCCCGGCACGAATATACCCACGGCCTTATTGGCCTGTTTGACATTAACGCTCAGCAATGAATAGTTATCCACGTCACGGCTGCCGGAGAACTGGCGCTCGTAAAGTTCCCGCTCCGGGGCTAGCGCCGGCAGGTAAGATTGAAGCGTACGCCGCAACTCGCGGAACAGTTCAGAGTAACTGGTACGGCTGCGGTACTCCGCATCGGCAAAATAGGAGGAGAACGAGAGGAATTTGGAATCATCGCTGTTTCTGCCGCGCAGTTCCATGCGGCCGGTCCAGACCGAATCCTCGTCGTTTATATAGGTAAGGTCCGAGATGGTTATTACCCCGTTAAGGTTGTCCATGTCGCTGCCTCGGGCTACGGCGCGTGCGTCGAAGCTAATTACCGACACCGAGTCGCGCCGCGCGATATTGAGGGCCGCGAGGTCGGCCCGGTGCAGGCCCAACCCGAAATCGAACCGGGGAACGGAATCGTTAAAATCGAGCGTGCCGTTGAAATCGAACAGGATATTCTCGTCGGTCGAGGTTACCGTTCCGGCGAACCGCTTGTTTTCGAATTCACCTTCGATACCGATATCCCGGTACCGGTACCCGTTAAATTCGAGGAGGGCCACCGTGGCGTCGGCCGTACCTTTCAACCCGTCGTTCCCAATTCTACCGTTTACCGCCGCCCTTACCCCGGCACGGCCGAGCCGTGAAACCCCGGCCAGCGCTCCGGCATTAACGCCGTAAGCTCCGATATTCCCGGTGAACGACCTCCCGCCTCCTTCCGGAATCATGGTAAATTCGAACGCCGCCCGGGTATTGTCCGAATCAAGCTCGCCGGAACTCGTGAAACGGTTCACCGAACCGTTAAACGACCCGTGGAACCTTATATCTCCCATACCGTCTATAAGTGCCGCCACGCGCGGGGGAAGCGGGTTCTCCAACGGTGCGGCAAGTATCGATTCTATATCTCCCGAGGATGTCTCTAGAGATTTAAGGTTCACATCGAATACCGCCTGGGTTATATCCGGCAATCCCCTCATCCGGAAGTCGAACGACAGGGAGGTACCGTACAGCGATATGTTCGGTATACTGCCCCGCAGGTCGCTTACAAGGCCCGAGGCCTGCCCCCGCAGGTCGTAAAACACGTAGTCAGTTCCCTCGAGTTTCGGCGTGAAGGCGGCGACAGTCGCCATATCTATCGTCGAG
Source organism: Alistipes sp. (assembly GCA_021202985.1). GTDB lineage: Bacteria > Bacteroidota > Bacteroidia > Bacteroidales > Rikenellaceae > WRDF01. The sequence goes on along the minus strand of JAJQCA010000041.1, from coordinate 120,989 downwards.
GACCCGATCTCTCCCTCCAGCCGGATTACTTCCATAAAGTCTTTGTAGGACTGCCAGTCGGTGCTCTCGAACTTCATCGACAACAGTTTCAGGTCTGTTTGCCCGCTCTGTATCCGCACGTCTTTTACGTCCACACCCGTACCCGACAGATTATCGACCCGTGCCGAAAAATGTGGTATGTACAGCCCGCTCTTCTCCCGGAATGACATGTTATCCACATTAAGGTGCAGGCTGTCGCCTTTGATAAAAACATCGCTGCCCCTGAAGTCGAAACGCTGCACCTCCACATCCGTGAAGTTCACTGCGCCACCCCGGTCCGTACGGGGCACGAGCCGCACCATACGGTAGTAGAAATTATCAATCTCCACACCGGTGAACATAAGCGGCAGGGGATTACGCTCCTCGGGCGGATTCTTACGCTTTATACGCTCTATAATTTTGCGGAAATTGGAGGTTCCGTCCTCGTCCTCGTGCATTTTGAACCGGACATCCGAAATTTTGGCGTTCCCGAACGTGAGTATTCCTCCCATCAGTCCCGTATTTAGGATATCGGCCTCCAACCGGCGGGCGTAAAGCAGGGTGTCTCCCCCGTAATCCTCCACATAGAAACCCTCCACCGAAGCACGGCTAAAAAATTTTATATCGATACGGTCGATGGAGACCTTTGTCTCCAACTTCCCGCTGGCCCAACTGGCCGCCTTCCTCACCGCAAAATTCTGCACCGATGGCAACTGGATGGCAAGCATAATAATAACAGGCAGGATAATCAGCGCAAGGATAAGCGCGGAAACGATATGAACCGATATTTTTATAACTTTGCGCATCGGCAATCCGGAAGACGGGGCATGCGCCCTAACTTACAAAGTTACGAATTAAACTCCGGATATATTGTGCTGCAAGGCTTATTTTTCCGCCCCGCAGGCCGTTTTGCCGGGCTTTCGATGGATGAAGTGATAATACTCGGAATAGAGTCGTCGTGCGACGACACATCGGCCGCCGTCCTGCGCGGACGCTGTCTGCTGTCGAACGTGATAGCCAGTCAGCAGGTGCATGTCAAATACGGTGGAGTAATCCCCGAACTGGCTTCCCGCGCCCATCAACAGAACATTATCCCCGTGGTGGACACAGCCGTACGGGAAGCCGGCATTTCGCTCGACGATATAAACGCCATAGCCTTCACGCGCGGCCCGGGCCTGCTCGGTTCCTTGCTCGTGGGCGTTTCGTTTACAAAAGGCCTGGCACTCGCCCGGGGAATACCCATGGTGGAGGTCAACCATTTGAAAGGGCATATCCTCTCCCATTTCATCGACCTGCCTGACCGCGCACTTCCCCACCCTTCGTTCCCGTTCCTTTGCCTGCTGGTTTCCGGCGGGCATACACAGATAGTTGAGGTGCGCTCTTACGACGATATGGAGATAATCGGCACCACCATCGACGACGCCGCAGGGGAAGCTTTCGACAAATGCGCGAAGGTAATGGGCCTGCCGTATCCGGGAGGACCGGTTATAGACCGGCTGGCCAGGGAGGGGGACCCGGAACGGTTCCGGTTCGCACGCCCCCGGGTTGGAGGCTACGATTATAGTTTCAGCGGGCTTAAAACCTCATTCCTCTACTTCCTGCGCGACCGGGTGGCGGAAGACCCCGCGTTTGTTGAAAACAACAAGGCGGACCTATGCGCCTCGCTCCAGCGCACAATTATAGACATACTACTCAAGAAACTGGTAACAGCGGCTAAAGAGAGGGGAATCTGCGAAATCGCCGCGGCAGGCGGTGTATCGGCAAATTCCGGACTCCGAGACCGCCTGACCGACGAGGCGCGCCGCCGCCGCTGGAACCTTTATCTCCCCGAACTGAAATTCACCACCGACAATGCCGCCATGATAGCCGTAGCCGGCTATTTCCAATACCACTCCGGGCATTTCTCAGCATTGGATATAACCCCGAGCGCCCGCATCGGGGAATTATAGCCCTTTATTTCCTAAGGAATATTTCAGTAATCTTTCCCGGGAGGCGCCTGCCGGCGTACCTGCCGCACGGTTTTAAACATCTTATTGCCAGTTATCTGTAAAAGGCGAGGTTTTTGAAAATGTACCATACCGGGCATTAAAAACCCGACGGGAGATTAATACAAACCCCTAAAACATTTACAGTGAAAAAAATTATTTTGATTGCCTGCCTTTTAACCGCAGCCATTCTTACCGCTAACGCGCAGCACGAGGTTCTGAACCGTAACCTTACGGGAACCAAATTCAAAGATGCCCATTCCGAACTGGGCCTCCAGGAGTCGACCGGTTACCACGACAGGGGACTTTACCCGACTATCTACCAGGTACCGGGCGAACCCAACTCCACCAAAATAATGCTGGTCCAGAAAGACGACGACGGAACGCATACCGTGGTTCACGATATGGATATCGACCGCACGGCCGACGACCGTTATGCCTACGGGAGCCTCCAGGACCGGAATAATGTAGACCGGAATTTCGATGGCTTCTACCGTTATCACATGGACGGTGACAAGAAAAAAGTCGTGGAAATCTACGACATCGACCGTTCGGGCAAACAGTTCATAAAAAAACCAGTTCCCGAGGGGAGTGATTATCAGGATTACCATCCGTAACAGCAAATAAAAAAGGAAAGGGCATCCCCTGGTGGGATGCCCTTTCCTTTTTTATGTATTTGTAGTCTTAGCGTTTAACTTCGACAGTTTCGTATCCTTCCACGATATCGCCTTCGCGGATGTCGTTGTAGCTTTCTATGTTAAGGCCGCACTCCATACCGGTCGTTGCTTCCTTCACATCGTCCTTAAAGCGTTTCAACGAACCGAGACGGCCGGTGTATACCACGATACCGTCGCGGATAACGCGGATGGGCGTGTTACGGGTAATCTTACCCTCCCGGACGATACACCCGGCTATCGTGCCCACCTTGCTGACCTTGAAAACTTTGAGGACTTCCACCGAGCATACTATCTCTTCCTTCATTACCGGCGCCAACATACCCTCGATCGCGTCCTTGATATCGTTTATGGCGTCGTAGATTATCGAGTAGAGCCTGATTTCTATCTCCTCCTTCTCAGCGAGCCTGCGGGCGGTAGCCGACGGGCGCACCTGGAAGCCGATTATTATGGCATTGGAAGCGGCGGCGAGCATCACGTCCGATTCGGAAATCTGACCCACGGCCTTGTGGATTACGTTCACCTGTACCTCGTCCTTCGACAACTTTATGAGCGAGTCGGTCATGGCCTCGATAGAACCGTCCACGTCCCCCTTGACGATTATGTTCAGCTCCTTGAAGTTGCCGATTGCGATACGGCGTCCGATTTCGTCCAGCGTAACGTGTTTCTGAGTACGCAGACCCTGCATGCGCTGTAACTGTTCGCGCTTATTGGCAACGTCCCTGGCGCTTCGGTCGTCCTCCATCACATTGAATGTGTCCCCGGCCTGCGGCGCTCCGTTAAGACCGAGTACCAGTACGGGTGTGGAGGGGCCCGCGGCGGTAAGTTTGTTGCCGTTCTCGTCGAACATAGCCTTCACCCTCCCTGTATAGGTACCGGAGAGAAGTATATCGCCTATATGCAGAGTACCGTTCTGTACGAGGATGGTCGAAACATAACCGCGGCCTTTATCGAGCGACGATTCAATCACCACCCCGTTAGCCTTCCTGTTCGGGTTGGCCTTCAGGTCGAGGAATTCGGCTTCCAGAAGCACCTTCTCGAGCAGTTTGTCGAGATTTATACCCTGTTTGGCCGACACCTCCTGCGACTGGAACTTTCCGCCCCAGTCTTCCACGAGGTAGTTCATACCGGCAAGCTGTTCCTTTATGTGGTCGGGGTTAGCCCCTTCCTTGTCGATTTTATTTATAGCGAACACCATGGGTACACCTGCCGCGGAAGCGTGGTTGATAGCCTCGATGGTCTGGGGCATCACGCTGTCGTCGGCGGCTACGATAATGATGGCCACGTCCGTCGCCGCGGCACCGCGTGCACGCATCGCTGTAAACGCCTCGTGGCCCGGAGTGTCGAGGAAGGTTATCTTCTTACCCTCGTAGTTCACGCTGTATGCCCCGATATGCTGGGTTATCCCCCCCGCTTCACCGGCTATTACATTAGTCTTACGAATATTGTCGAGCAGCGAGGTTTTCCCGTGGTCCACGTGACCCATTACCGTAACGATAGGGGGACGCGGCACAAGATCCTCTTCTGCGTCCACGTCCTCGTCGTCGATGGCTTCCTGTATCTCCACCGAAACGAACTCGGTTTTGAAACCGAACTCCTCGGCTACCACCACCAATGCCTCGGCGTCGAGCCTCTGGTTGATGGACACCATCAGACCGAGATTCATGCAGGCCGTGATAACATCCGTCACGCTAACGTCCATCATGGTTGCCAGCTCGCTTACGGTCACGAATTCCGTAACCTTCAGGGTACTCTTTTCGCTTGCAGCCCTTTCGATATCCTCGCTCATACGGGCCGACACCGCATCCCTCTTGTCGCGGCGATACTTGGCGCTCTTGCTTTTACCCCCTTTCGAGGTGAGACGTGCAAGCGTATCCTTTATCTGCTTCTGTACCTCCTCGTCGCTGACCTCCGGCCTCAATACGGGCTTAGGCCTTGCGCCTTTGCCCCCCTTCTTGGCATCTCGCCCGCCGGCTGCGCCGGGTTTGCCGGCATTCTGGCCGAACTGGCCTTTACCGCCCCCCTGCCGCTGGCCGGGTACCGGCGGCTGCTGTTTGGTGACGTCGACCTTATCTTTGGTGATGCGTTTGCGTTTCTCGCGCCTGTTCTCGTTACGCCCGCTTCGGAGCGTCCCGACGTCTATCTTACCGAGCACTTTCGGCCCCGAAAGGGTACTGCCTTCCGTACTGGGGCGAAACACATTGCTGTCGTCCGCCGCTACGCGCTCGTCGTAAGTCTGGCTCTGTATGGCCGGATCAAGGCCTTTAACCGCATCCGGGGAGGCCGACGCGGCAGTACCTGTCGATGCCTGCACCTGCGGTGCCGTGGCCGGTGCAGTTTCCCTGACGGCTTCCGGAGCCGGTGTTTCGGCTGCCGGACGGGTCTCGGGAGCGGCTTGCGGGACCTGTACCGGAGCCGGTTCGGCCTTAGCTTGTACGGGTTTTGCGACTGGTTCCGGACGGTTCGCCACAGGCTCCGGGAGCGGTTGAGCAGCTTTCGGAGCGGTTACCTCCGGCTTCGGAGCCGGGGCCGGTTTTTCGGCCGGCTTCGGTTTGCTGCCCGAAAGGTCGATCTTACCCAGTATCTTGGGGGCTCGCTGGGCTACCTCGTCCTTAACACTTATAACACCGGTCTTTATCACCACCTCGTCCTTAAAATCCGGTTCGGAATTTTTGTCCGGTGCGGTGCCCTTTATTTTATCCAGCGACACGGTCTCCTGCCGGAGGTTTATCCTTTCGCGGATATTGACCCTACCATCGGAACGGTTGCCGCCGAATTCCTTTTCCAGAAGGGCGTAGGCATCCGGTCCGACGATTGTACTCGGCGAACTCTCGATGCTGACACCTTTTTTGGCAAGGAAGTCCGTAATCGTGGACAAACCCACATTGAATTCACGTGCAACCTGGTTGAGCCTTAATTTTCTTTCACTTGACATATATAAATCTTTTTTCGGCTTTACTGTCCGCGTCCCCTTGCGCCGCGGTTACTTACATCCCGTCCGAAAAGAACGGGCGGGCGCGTCGGGCGCACCCCGGGGGTTCTCCTATTCAAACTCTGAACGGAGTATCGCCACAACCTCCTTGACCGTTTCGTCTTCGAGGTCTGTGCGGCGGGCGAGTTCGTCGGCCGGTATCTCGAGCACACTCTTGGCGGTATCGCAACCGATGCCTTTGAGAACGTCGATAATCCACTGGTCGATTTCGTCCGAGAAGTCGTCCAACGCCACGTCTTCTTCCTCTACTTCGCGGTAAACGTCGATATCGTAGCCCGTCAGCATACTGGCAAGGCGGATGTTCAGCCCTCCCTTACCGATAGCGAGCGACACTTCGCTCGGCTTGAGGTAGACGGCCGCGGTCTTTTTCTCCTCGTCTATGTTTATCGAGGTAATCTTGGCAGGGTTCAGCGCTCGCTGAATGAGCAGTTGCGCGTTGGCCGTCCAGTTCACAACGTCTATATTTTCGTTACGAAGCTCCTTTACTATCGAGTAGATCCTCGAACCCTTCATGCCCACGCAGGCACCTACCGGGTCGATGCGTTCGTCGTACGACTCCACGGCAACCTTGGCCCTTTCGCCCGGGATACGGACGATTTTCTTGATGGTGATAAGGCCGTCGAATATCTCGGGCACCTCCAGTTCGAACAGCCTTTCGAGAAATTCCGGTGCCGTACGCGACAGGATAATCGCCGGTGAGTTATTCCTCATTTCCACTTTGGACACAATCGCCCGGATGGTGTCACCCTTACGGAAGAAATCGCTCGGTATCTGCTCCGATTTCGGCAGCACCAGTTCGTTGTCCTCGTCGTCCAGCACCAGTATCTCTTTTTTCCATACCTGATATACCTCACCTGTGATAATATCGCCGACCTTCTCACTGTATTTCTCGTACAGGCTGGCCTTCTCCAGGTCCATAATACGAGAAGCGAGGTTCTGGCGGAGCGAAAGCACCGCACGGCGCCCGAAAGAAGAGAGCTTAATCTCGTCGGCGACCTCCTCGCCCACCTCGTAGGATTCGTCTATCTTGCGGGCGTCGGTGAGGGATATCTGCTGGTTGGGGTTTTCGACCGTGCCGTCCTCGACCACGGTACGGTTACGCCATATCTCCATATCGCCCTTTTCGGGGTTTATGATGATGTCGAAATTCTCGTCCGTTTCGTAAGTCTTTATCAACAGGTGCCTGAACACGTCCTCAAGGACACCAATCATGGTGCTCTTGTCGATATTCTTCAACTCCTTGAACTCAGCGAATGTGCTGATAAGATTCATTGTATCCATTGTACGGTATCTTGCTTTTATTGTTTCCTTGTTGGGTCCGGGTCCCTCACGGCCCCGGACGGTCCTGTCCTATTTATAATCGAGGTGTTCAGCCGTGGACTTCATCTCTTCCATCCGGTATTCCTTAACCACTTCCCGGGTCTCTTTCTTTTTCTTACCCTCCACGGCCACCTTTTCCTCATAGGTGAGGGTCACGGTTTCCGGTGTGGCGTCTTTGAGCAGGGCCAGCACCTTTGTGCCGTTCTTCAATACCACCTCGACGGGCTTGCCGATAAGTTTGGTGTACTGCCGGAACACTTTCAGCGGCTGCCCTACCCCGGCCGAGGCCACCATAAGGGCGTAATCGTCCGTAATGGCTTCGATGTCGGAGTTCATGGCGCGGCTGAGGGCGGCGCAATCGTCGATACCCACAGAAGTATCGCTGTCCACGGTCACCTCGATTTCGTTTCCGGGCATTACCTTCACACCCACGAGGAACATTCCTTCCCCAAGGTGCCTGCCGGCTATCTCCCTTATTATATCTTCGTTCAACATATAAACTACATCTTTACAATCCCCTGAAAATAAGTCGGCTGTCCATTCACTCCGGACCTTATATGGCCGCCGGGGAGTATGAAAATAGGGGACTACCGTCCCCTATCCCTCTTCATTGCAGTGCAAATATAGGTAAAAAAGTCTTATTCACAAGCCTTTTATGGTTGAAATCGCTGTTTTTACTCTACCTCGTCTCCTTCTTTCGCGGGATTGAACGGCTTGATTATGCCCCTTTTGGACGAACGGACGAATCCGACTATCGTGTCGCGCTCTTTGCTTTGCGGGATTTCGGCCTCTATCAGGTCGCAGGCCTTACCGTAACCGTAACCCATCTGGAACAGAAGGCGAAACGTATCCTGGATATGCCCGACCTGCTCGGAAGAGAAACCGCGGCGGCGCAGGCCTATGAAGTTGGCCCCTACGAACGAAACCGGGTAATGGGCTCCTTTAACGAAAGGCGGTATGTCCTTATTGACCAGCGATCCGCCGCTGAGCATCGAATGGGTACCGATGCGGCAGAACTGGTGAATTGCCGAATGGCCTCCTATTATGGCCCAGTCGTCCACTTCGACCTCCCCGCCGAGCGAGACGCGGTTAACCAGAACCACACAGTTACCCACCTCGCAGTCGTGTCCTATATGAACGTAGGCCATGATAAGGTTATTGTTCCCGACGGTGGTTTTCCCCCTTGCCGCCGTACCGCGGTTGATGGTCACACATTCGCGGATGGTATTATTATCCCCTATCTCCACCGTGGTGTACTCTCCTTTGAACTTGAGGTCCTGCGGAACACCCGAAATCACGGCCGAGGTGTGTATTTTATTGTTTCTGCCAATACGGGCGCCGTCGTAAATCACGGCACCGGGACCTATCCAGCAGTCGTCGCCTATGACCACGTCGCCGGCAATATATGCGAAAGGTTCGACCGTCACATTATTTCCGAGCTTGGCGTCGGGGTGAATATGGGCCAGTTTGCTTATCATACAGCGATTATTGTTTTATTCGTTCGGGTAAAGCCCCCGGCCTCCCGGTATTGTTATGCTTTATTCCTTATTACCTGGGCCATCAGGAAAGCCTCGGTCGCCAACTGGTCGCCGACAAACGCTTTGGCCTCCATCTGCACGATGCTGCGGCGAATGGGTTCGGTGAGCCGCAGTTCGAACTGCAGGGTATCGCCCGGCACCACCTTCTGCTTGAATTTCACACCGTCTATTTTCATAAAATAGGTCGAATAGTTCTCCGGATCTTCGATATCGTGAAGGGCGAGAATACCACCGCACTGGGCCATAGCTTCCACTATAAGCACCCCGGGCATCACCGGCTCGTCAGGGAAATGACCCACGAAGAACGGTTCGTTCATCGTTACGTTCTTTATCCCTGCCACGCTCTGGCTGTCTATATGGAATATCCTGTCCACCAACAGGAATGGCGGGCGGTGCGGCAGTTTGCCGCGAACGCCGTTTATATCGTAAACAAGCTCCATACCCGGTTCGTAGCGGTACCGGGGCCTGGACGCATTCTTGCGAAGCTCTTTTTTCAGTTCCTTAACAACCGCGGTGTTTGCCGCATGCCCGGGCCTGGTTGCGAACACGCGGCCCTTTATCCTCCTGCCCAGTAAGGCGAAATCACCCAACAGGTCGAGCAGCTTATGTCGGGCGGGTTCGTTCTGATAGCGCAGTTCCAGGTTATTCAGATAACCTTTCGAAACCTTTATATCTTTCTTGTTGAACAGTACCTGCAGCCGTTCCACCTCCTGCTCCGAAATCGGGTTCTCAACCACCACAATCGCATTGTCCAGATCGCCGCCTTTGATAAGATTAAGGTTCAGCAGCGGCTCCAACTCGTGCAGGAAGACGAAAGTACGGCAGGGCGCTATCTTCGATGCGAAGTCGTCGCCCGGCACGAAGGTCGCGTACTGGTTGCCCAGTACCCGCGAATTGTAATCTATGTTTACGTTGACACTGAAAACCTCATCGGGATATATCTCTATGCTGACGTTCTTCTCAGGCACAGTGTAGGTGAATTTTTCCCTGACCTCGTAATATTCCCGGTCGGCCTCCTGCGCCGTCAGGCCGGCTTCGCCTATTTTAGCTACGTATTCCTTTGCGGAGCCGTCGAGTATAGGGGTCTCCGGTGCGTCGATATCCACTACAGCATTGTCCACCCCGCTGGTCCACAGGGCGGCCATGATATGCTCTATTGTGCTAACCTTCACACCATCCTTCTCGATGGTGGTGCCTCGGGAAGTGTCGGTAACGAAATCCGAAAGGGCGGGTATTTCCGGCTGCCCCTCCACATCGGTGCGGCGGAAACGGATTCCCGTATTTTCCGGGGCCGGGTTTACCGTCATCGTTACGTTAAGGCCGGTATGCAGGCCTTTACCTTTGAAAGTTATGGGTGATGTAATGGTGTGCTGTTTGCAGGGCATATCAGTTCCTTCGTAAATTATTTCTCCAAATGAATCGACAGGGTCTGCGCAGTGTCTGCCGCCAGCTTCGCAACACATTAAAAGCTAACATTATCCGCGCATTTTGCCCACAAAGGTATTAATTTTTTATAAAGAAAGTGTACTTTTGCTTACCAGTTTACACGATTTTATGTACGAGGGACAGGCGCAGGGCGATATGAGGCCACCGGTGCGGCAGCGGATCAGGCTGCCGTTCGAGAAACGTCCGGGGGACCCGGGCGAGTGGAGTTACGACCACCGGGCCGGTATCTGTATCACGCTGATAGTTTACCTCTGCCTGGCGATAGCGTTTATGTGGTGGAAACTCGATTTCGGCGCCTCCGACTCAGAAGCGATGATACTTATCGACTTCCCGGAAGAGACCGTGCAGAGGCCGGAACGGGAGCCGGAATTATTGGACCATCCATTCCCTGAGGATTTTTCCAATGTGCGCAACCTCGCATCCAACGAGCAGGCCGAGCTGAACTCCCGGTTGAGCGACGCAAAAGGTATCGACGCGAACCAGCTTTACGAGAGCGCCAATGCTCTTGAGGACCGGCTCCGCGCCAATCGCGAGGCCTACGAGGAAGGCTTACGGCAGCAGCAGGAGCTGGACCGCAACCTGCGGCAAGGGTCAGGGGACGGTGGGGAACCGTCGTCGACCCGCGTGGAGGGTCGCGTTACCGTGTCTTATTCTTTCACCGACCCCATACGACACGACGTGGTGCTTGTGGTGCCGGCGTACCGTTGCGAGGGCGGCGGGCAGGTGGTGGTGAACGTCACGCTGAATATAAACGGCAACGTTACATCGGCGTCGGTCGAGAGGTCGCAGTCCTCGCCGGACGAGTGTATGCAGAGCACGGCCCTCGGAGCGGCCCGCAGCTCCCGGTTCAATGTCGATCCGTCCGCACCTTCACGCCACCGGGGCACAATATCGTATATCTTTATTCCCCAGTAGCGGACCGGCGGGCTAATTGTTGATGAGTTCGGATGTACGAATTGCCTGACGGTTTGGTTAGATAAGAACTAATTTTTCCTCCCGGGAAAGAAAATGACCGTTAAAATATAACCGGTACATGAACGTCTGTAAATAAGTATCGGGGACGGCGGATTTTTCTCTTCCGGTGACACACGAACCGGTAATGACAGAAAATTTCCCGCATATTGTAATTCCCTGCGGATATTAGTATATTTGGAGGATATGGTAAAACCGTCGGTTGGCCGGAAAAAGGTCTCTACAATATGAAATAACTTTGGGGCTGCATCCGGAATTGGGGTCGCGGATTTTATCGTTTACAGTCGACGACAACGGTACCGGCCCGGGCGGCGGAGACGCCGAACGGCAAATTCAAAAACGGTCCGTATTTGGTAAAGAAAATATTTATGGGTATTGATATAAACACAGGTAATATATTGCTGGTAGGCTCGATCCTTCTTTTCGGCAGCATTCTGGCGGGCAAAGCCGGCAGCAGGTTCGGAATACCGGCCCTTCTCCTGTTCCTGGGCGTTGGGATGCTTTTCGGCAGTGACGGGTTGGGAATAGAGTTCAACAGCCCCGCGATGGCCCAGTTTATCGGGATGATGGCCCTTAGTATAATCCTGTTCTCGGGCGGTATGGATACCAGTTTCTCGGAGATTAAACCGGTGCTGGGGCAGGGAATTGTATTGGCTACGGTGGGAGTGTTCATTACAACCCTTATTACCGGGACATTTATCTGGCTTATATTCAGGGAACTTCTTTTCGTGGAGGCTCTTTTGCTGGCCGCCGTGATGTCTTCGACCGACTCGGCGTCGGTATTCTCGATTCTGCGTTCAAAACGGCAGGGCCTTAAACAGCGTCTGCGGCCCATGCTGGAGCTGGAAAGCGGTAGTAACGACCCGATGGCATACATGCTCACCATCCTGCTTATACAGATAATCAAAACGGGCGATTTCAACGTCTGGTCATCCATCTGGATATTCATCATGCAAATGTCGATAGGCGCCGTGGCCGGGTTTCTCATGGGCCATCTCGCCATACGGGTCATAAATAAAATCGACATCGATAACCGGTCCATGTATGGTATCCTGCTTGTAGTTTTCACCTTTTTTATATTTTCGATAACGGATCTCATCAAAGGCAACGGCTACCTTGCTGTCTATATCGCCGGGCTTGTGGTCGGTAACCATAAGATCGTTTTCAAACGGAGTATGGTTACGTTCTTCGACGGTTTCGCATGGCTGTTCCAGATAGTAATGTTCCTTACCCTGGGTCTTCTCGTCAACCCGAACGAGCTTCTGCCTGTGGCCGGTATAGGCCTTCTTATCGGGGTATTTATGATAATTTTCGCCCGGCCGGTAGCGGTTTTCCTGTGCCTTGCGCCATTCAAAGGGCTGACGTTTAAAGGCAGGACTTATATCTCGTGGGTGGGTCTGCGGGGAGCCGTGCCTATAATATTCGCCACCTATCCTCTGCTTGAGGGTATACCGCACGCGCGGACCATGTTCAATATCGTTTTCTTCATTACCATCGTATCGCTGCTGATCCAGGGCACCACCGTAAGCTGGGTGGCACAGCTTTTGGGCCTTGCTACGGAGGAGAAGACCGACGCCTTCGGGATGGACCTGCCGGAAAAGGTTAAATCCGCCCTTTCGGAGATTGACGTGCAGCCCGTACTGCTCACCGGCGGTGACCGCCTGCGCGACCTTGTACTCCCGGATAATACCCTCGTGGTGATGATTAAACGCGGGGAGAACTACTTCGTCCCCAAAGGCGCTACGAAGCTCGACGTGGGAGACAAGCTACTCGTCATATCGGACAACGACGAGGAGTTACAGAAAGAATACAAATCGCTGGGGATAATAAACCCTGTGGGTCCCGGTAATAACTGACAGCCGTCTACCCGTTTACGGTCCGAAACCGGGTGTATTGGAATTATCGGTAAATATTTCCCCGATTTTTTTTGCGAGTGTCGTTTTGTTATATAAAATTTGTGTTATAATTGCACAAAAATTAGAGAAGATGACTAAAGAGGTGAAGCCGAAGAAGCGGGTGGTTATCAGTTACCATAACCTTCCGGTGGAGTTGCAGGAGGAGTTGAAGAAAAGGTACCCTTACGGTTATACCGAGGCCATGATACGAATAGACAAAGGCCCCGGAGACTTTTTTTACGGCGTAGTGCTGGAGATTGATGATATAAGTTACCTTGTAAAGATAGACGTAAAGATAGACGGCAGCCTCGATGAAGAGGAAGATAAGGAGTATTACGACGAGGAAATCAAAGGGGCGGAAGAGATAGCCGACGATGACGCGGATACCGACGAATAGGCATCCGGAGTTTATAAGTGGTGTTTAAGGCGGGCTTTTTAAAGTCCGTCTTTTTCGTGTCCGGTACAGTACAGGGTAAGTCAGTGTTCACCGGATTTATCCCGGGCCGGGATAATAAAATAACGGTGTGCTTTGGCAGGCACACCGTTATTTTATTGCCGGCAGAACCGGTGTTACCAGTTGAGTATCTTTTTGAAATCGTACGCTTCCGGGTCGGGAACGTAAGCTTTGGCAGCCTGGTAATCGTCCGGGGTTATGTACGACATTATGTTATCCACAACGGCCTTGAACGTGTCGGAATGGATGTCCACAAGGCGTGGCGGTATTTTACCGGTTGCCGGGTCCTGAAGGTCTTTCAGGCAGAGGTTAAGCACCTGCCCCGACTGGTCCACGAATACCATACATCCCGTGTGACCCTCACTGAATAGTTTATAAACACCCATACCGAGCTGAGAGCAGTACACCAAATCGTATGCGACCGGTGTCTGGCAACGCACCTCGTAACCGATTTCCACCGGTCGTGATTTCACCTTCAACCCGAGGTCGGCTACTTTACGTTCGATAAGCTCGTTGAAGATATGGGCTTTGGAAACTTTGCCCAATTCCGGATGGCCGTGGTCGTCGAAAGTAAAGTGCACACCCGATTTCTTGATTTCATCCTCGCTCAGTTCGTGGAACACACCTTCCGAAATCATGGCCGCACCGTAGTCCATACCCATTATCTTGCGTTTGATAATGGACGATATAACGAGGTTCACGATTTTGTCGATCGTAATCTCGGTTTTGTTGAACATCTCCGGGATTACCGTCATAGGGTAATGGCACGATGCTCCGATTCCGAAGGCCAGGTGGCCGGCACTGCGGCCCATCGCAGCGAGGACGAACCAGTTACCGCTCGTACGGGCGTCCATGTAGACCGTACGGGCTATGGTGGCGCCTTTGTCCAGGGCCGATTCGTATCCGAACGTCGGGGTACCGCCGGGGAGCGGAAGGTCGTTGTCGATTGTTTTCGGTACGTGGATATTTGCTATCGGATACTGTTTTGCTTCGAGGAACTTGGCTATTCGGTTGGCTGTGGAGGCTGTGTCGTCGCCGCCCACGGTAACCAGCAGTTTTACATTGTTGCCGGTGAAAAATTCGAGGTTGAAGTTTTCTTCGAAATCCCTGTCCGATGGTTTGAAACGACTCATCTGAAGGTACGAACCGCCGCGGTTAAAAATATCGTCGGCGAGTTTGTAGTCGATGTCTTCCATGCGGGTATCTTTCCTGAAAAGGCCCGAATAACCGGCATGGAGGCCGATAACACGGTAACCTTTCTGTAGGAATGTCTTCGCCACACTTCCCACCACGGTGTTCATACCCGGTGCGGGTCCACCACCCGTAAGGATTGCAATCGCGTCTTTCATAGTTAGTTAAGTATTTGTCGGATTAGTTAAAATTCGGTATAATACGTCCGGACACAAAATTAACAATATTTCCTTAATTTATTTATTAATTCGGCCGGAGGCCGGACTATAACGTATCCGTCAACCGTTTCAGCGCATCCTGCTTCCTGGCCGAATTACGGGCCTGAATGGCAAAATAAAGCCCGATGCCGAGTACCAGCAGCACCACAAGGCTTGCCAGCGATACACTGAACACGAAAAAACCCAATACGACGGCCACCGTACAGATCACGACAGGATTTTTGTAAAATAGCACGCCCAAGCCGACAAAAACAAGGCCTATGACGAGGGGGATTATGGCATATACACTCCCCGCGGGGCCTGCAAAGAGGATTACTGCGTTGATGAGTGCAAGTCCGGCCACACCCCATATCATGTACCGGGCCGACTGTAGATGGCGCTCCGACTGGTCGACTTCGTTGCGCAGTACAATCATTTTAGTCGAAAGGAAAGCTTTTTTTTCTTCGGGGGTACCGGCCGACGGGAATCCGCACGCGCATTTGGCTCCACCGCTTTTTTCGGGTAAATTACAGAATGGACATTTCATAGTTGAAAAGTTTGGGACAGTTTGCGTTTAAAGTTAGCAATTCATTTTAAATTTGAACCCTACATGCACGAAATGACCGGCTATGACATATCGGCGGAACTAAACCGCGCGGCGGATGAGAAGAATTACTTCCTGCTTCGTGACATCTATACGGCCCATAGTGGTAATCTGTCCCGTAAAGAAGGGCTTTATTGGGAAACGGTCTTTAACAACCTTTTCGGCCGGGAGTACCGGTCCCTCGTCGCAGCGGGAAGATTCCTTTCGGAGTATGGTCCCCGCGATGAATCGGCCGGCGAAATGATATACCTCACCGCGGTGAACCAGCTTCGCCGGTCGAGATACAGTGCGGCGGCTGCCTCCCTTAGAAAATTACTGAGGTACCACCGCGACGGAATGGATGCCGAGGAACTGGAAGAGGCCCGTAGTAACTTTGAGGTCTGCCGCGCGTTACGGCGGGTCGGACCGCAGACCGTGGAGCTTAACGGTATCCGCCGGATTCCTACCTGCAGGACCCGGTTCGGGCATATTACCGTCGGTGTCCGGGCAGGGGGTTTGCAGGGTCGTTTTATAGTGGATACCGGCGCAAATTATTCGACCGTAGCACTGGGTGCGGCGCGCGAAATGGGACTTCTGCCGGCCGGCTCCGGCGTGGAGGTAGGCACGGCCACCGGGGTAAGGCTCGACTGCGGACTTGCACACGCGCCCACGCTCGACCTGTCGGGAATCACCGTCCGGAATGCGGTATTTATCGTAATGGAAGACAGCCAGCTCTCTTTTCCAGAACTGGACTATTCCATCGAAGGGATAATAGGCCTTCCGGTGCTCCGTCAGTTGGGTAATTTGCGTTTCGCCCGGGACCATATCCGGATAGGCAATATCCGTATTCCGGGGGATATAAACCTGAATTTTTGCTTGGAAGGTTTGACGCCGCTGGTGGAGGTCGGGAGCCGGGATGAGCGACTGATGTTTACCCTGGACACGGGAGCAAACCAGTCGGAGTATTCTCACGGGTACTACACCAGGCATTCAGAAAGGCTGGACGCCAGCGCGAGTGAATCCAGCGGCCTGCGTGGCGGCGGGGGAGGCGTGGTCCGCCACAGACCGCTCGCCCTCCGCAGCGAGCATCTTACCGTGGGTGGCCGGCAGTTAATCGTTCCCTCGATGAACGTCATCCGGGAAGATTACGATTTCAGCCGCGGCAAGGACGGCAACCTCGGGCTGGACATGCTGATGGCGGGCGACGGTTTCGCCATTTCGTTCGACCGGATGGCTGTATTTCCTTATAGCCGGTAGAAGGTCACATATTTACCAAGCCAATCATTAACTGTCATTCTGAGCGAAGCGAAGAATCTACGACAGAAAGTAGCAAGTTTTCATGTATATATGTGTCTTCCGGGCGAATTATGTTGGATGCCTACCCATATTCCGCCCCAAAATAAAGCGGGCGCCCCGGCATGGGGCGCCCGCTTCTTCAGTATTCCTCTATGTTATTTAACAATCCGCAGGGCGATATTACGGTCGTGCGCCCTAAGGCTATCCGGGGCGTCGGCCGGATACTGCGCGTATTCCTCACCGAAACCACGGGTATCCACACGGTTCCCGTTTACACCGTTGCTTTCGAAATATGACTTTATATATTCTGCCCTTTCCTTGGATATCTTCATGTTGGCGGGGTCGCTGCCCACTTTGTCTGCATATCCCCCGATACGTATCTTCACGTCCGGATAGGCTTTGAGTACCTGAACCAGGTTATCGAGCTGCTGCTTCGAACCGGCAGTAAGCTCGTCGGCGCTGTCGAACTGAAACTCGATGTTGTCGAATTCGAACCATTTGCTTTTCAGGTCGTTGTCATTAGCGTTTTTGTATGAATCCGAATTCAGGTAAGTTACCAGTTTATCCTCGGCACCGCCCTTATAAACGTTTATCTTACGGCCGTCGGGAAGGGTTACTTCGGTGCGTACACCGTTCCGGGTGGTATTGTCGTCAACGGTGGCGACGGGGCGGGCCCGGACGGTATCCACATGTTCCACATAGGCAGTACGATTGTTGTCAACCACCTTGTTGCGGTGGCAAGACCTCCACCAGAACCAGCAAAGCAGAAGCAGCAGCAGGATTATCACCCACCAGATCCATCCGTTACCGGATTTTCTGGCTACCGGTTCATTGGTTACAGTGGTGTTACGGTTACCCAGAACCGGCGAAAGCCCGAGCAGAGAGTAAATATTGGCCGGGATATCCCTTGCGATCGCTGCTTTTTCGTTGTCCAGCTCGGCGAGGATATCCGCCATACTGTCGTTGTGTTTGGCCATGCGGTTCCCGAGAAAAGCGGCGATGGCGGTAGAAACCATGTGGGTAAGTTTACCCGCGCTTGCGGTAGGTATACCGGCTTTGGCGGCGACAGCGGAATTGAACTCCGAAGTCTTGTTACCCAGGATGGCACCGGCGAGTTTATCGCCCACATTTATATTATTATAAATGCAGTTGCCCCCGAAGATACCGTTAAGGTCGTTCACGAGGTCGTTCTTTCCGGCCATTTCTATCGTTTCCCTGATCCCGGAGGTATTGCCTTCCTTAATCAGCTTGCCAAGGAGCGAGGGAATAATGGCCGAAACCGCCGTCGATACCTTCGCATTGCTTTCGCCCAGCGTTGTAGCTGCCTTAGATACCAAATCGGGACCGATGAGGTTCTTTAAAGTGTCATAAATGTTCACCATAGTGCTTAATATATTAATTGGTTTTTTCTTCTTGTCGATACTGTATATTGCAAATACTGTACAAATCCCGTACAAATCCTCGCCGGAAGTGCCGTAATAGGTGTTGCATCATGTTCGGACGGTTCAAAGCACGGTAATATGGAACGCCTTGCCGATACCGTTGAAAAAGATTTGCAGTCCGATGCAAAAAGTGATAAATGCCACCATCTTGTTGATAATCACATTACCATTGGCGCTGATGCGGCCCGTAATACGGTCGCCCTGGGTAAGGAAGACAAAGAGGATAATACAGAGCAGGAATATCACCAGGCCGATGACCGCATAATTCACCGCGGTGTGCAGGATATTATCTCCCACGGCTGTTGCCATTAGCGTGAATATCACGGAAATAGACCCGAGTCCTATGCTTATTGGAAAAGTGATGGGATAAAACAGGCGGATCTCCAGATTGGCCGGGTTTACGCTGTCGACCTGCTCCTTGTCTTCCGAAAGAATTGCGTCGGAACCCGAGAGGAGATCCAGCCCCGTTTTGCCGATAAGTATACCACCGGCTATCTGTATAACCGGTACGGCCAATCCGAACAACAGGAGCACAATATGTCCAAGTGCGAGGCTCCCTATACCGACCATAAGGGCGTTAATAGTTATCCTTTTGGCATACCTCCGCCTGGAGTCCGTGTCCAGTCCGCCCAGGAAACTGTTCACTATAAACCCGTTTCCCACAGGATTCATCACCGGGAAAAGTGCGAGAAACGAGGCGGTGAACATATATAGTATACCTTGTACGGTCATAATTTAAGGTTCGATGCCACATACCTGTCAGCAAATACCTTACCGCATGGCCGGGGCACGCGGTTTGCACAATTAGCCACACGGATAAATTATGAAATTATGGCACGTATTAAACTGGGAAGCAAGATAGAAATAGTGGTCCTCGCCCTCACCCTTGCCGTACAACTTACAAAACTGATACGGGAACATCGGAGAAAAGCCGCAGAAGCACGGGAGAAACCCTCCGAACCTGTCCGCCGCGACGAGCCTGCCCCGATAAGAATCAAAGGATAACTTTGTCGGGATATTTTAGGTATTACATTTAATAATAATACCCGCTATTCTTACGGATAGCGGGTATTGATATAGTGTATAGGTTTTAAAATGTACTATGGCTGCTTTAAGTATTAAAAAGCTGCATTTATGTCATATCGTTACCCGAAAGCAGCGGGCTGAGCGAAGCATAGGTGTCCTGCCCGGGATAAATAAAGAGCACGGAGCCTTCTTTAATCGTGTCGATGATATCACGACTCACCTTGGGCGGTATGGCAGGGCAGCCGAGACTGCGACCGAGCATCCCGCGCCGGGCGGCTACCGACGGGTCGGCATATTTGGATGGGTGCATCACGATGGCGCGTTGCCGGGCTTTGTCGTTTATACCTTTTTCGATGCCTTCGAGCCGGAGTGAATAGCCGGCCTGCCCGTGGTAAGTCTCGTCGGTAAGGAAAAAACCGGGAGAGCTCTTGTAAGAACCGTTCACATTTGAGAACGATACCGCGTATTCCTCCCCGCTGTTGCGCCCGTGGGCCACGTGGGTACGGAAAAGTACCTGCTCGTTCTCCATGTCTATCACGAACAGCCGCTCCACGGCCGAGGAACGGGAATAGTCGATAAGGGTAAGGATTTCTTTCTCACGGTCCGTAATTTTACGGTAGCCTGTGTAGGCCAGGTCGAAAGCCTCGAAGTTCAACTGGTCCTCCCGAAGTCCGAGCCGGTCGAACAAAAGCGACGATTCGCGGTAAGGCGGCAACCCGCTGTATTCCACCACGGTAGTGGGGACCGTCAAAGGTTGGTCCGCAGCCATCATGCCGGGGAATAACAGGGTCAGTAATGAAATTAATAGTTTTAGCGTCAGTATCATGCCTAACTAACGCCGCGCCTTCCGGCGATATTGCAAAAGGGCGGGATTTTGCAATTATCGGGCCATAATTACTGACGTTTAGTTCATCAATCCATTACTACCACAAGCGACTTGTCGAGGGGAGCGTTATCATAGATAAATTTGGCGTGTGATGTCGCCGTCCTGACACACATATGCGAGCGGGGCGTGGTGCCGAGGGTCGGGCTGAATTCTACCATAGCCCCCGACGGGTTGTTGACCGGAACGCCGTGGATATAGGCCCCATTGGTAAAACGGTTGGCATAAGGGGCGTATCCGGCTATCTGATCGCTGCCGTCGCGGAGGTACATCATCTTCTCTTTCTTATCCTGGAGCACGAATATTCCGGCCGGTGTCTCATACTGGTACGGCGGTCGGTGGAGTCCGGTGGTGGCGGGGTTCATGCTCCTTACGAGCCATTTGCCGCCCGAGTATTCCAGCATGCATATATTCTGGTTGGTACGGTCCACCACGATAACTATGTCGAACCGCTGGGTATCGAGCGGTCGTAGGTATTCATCCGGGACGAACCAGTTGCCCGCATAGTTTATATTCTCGACAGTGTACCAGCCGTCCTCCACGGAGAGAATCTCCACCAGCGAACCGTCCCTGCCGAAACGCTCCGGGGCGGACCCGTCGTCCGCACGGTAGACGGGGACCGACTGGTTCCGCATCACGCCGTATTTATCCGTTACCGCGTTGTGGTCGTCATGTTCGTACTCCTGCGTAAGCGGCGGCCTGTCGTGTTCGTTTTTGTAATTTTCCAGCACTCCCCACCGTGCGTTACGGTCGTTCACCCGTTCCACCGCATAAAGGAAGCCGGTTATGCGGTCCCATTGGAAACGCCGGGCGGTACCGTTGTAATCGTACTCGTCGGGGAGTGTATGCTGGTCGTACAGCAGGGCTTTTTCGATATCCACCTTGCCGGGAGCTGTCTTCCACCGGTCCGCGTCCTCGAAGTCTATCAATTCGGAAGGAATAAACAGCGAATCGGGCCATTCGGCCCGTTCGCGGTCGGCCGCCCTGTACGGGACATCGGTCTGCTGCCCGTAAATTATTGTCGTAATCAGAACAAAAAGTGTCGGAATCAGAACCGTCTTATGTACCATAAAAGATGTTTTAAACCTGTCCCACCGCAAATTCGGTTCCATAGGGTACCGCCATCCTCTTATTGCAAGCGGCCGGCGGTGGTTGTCCCGGTCGGAATAAATCGTTATTTTTACTCCGGACCGGTTTGGTACTCCGTACTTGTCAGGGTATTATCCTCGTCCGGACAGGAGCCGTCATCCGAACCGCAGACAACGGTAACAATACCATACCTAATATAATGACCTAAACTCTATTTGAAGATGAAAAAAACTTTTTTCCTTACGGTTCTCGCCGCCGGGTTTGCCATGGGGGGTTATGCCGACCAGGCGACCGTCACGGTTAAAGTCGGCGACGGGCAATACACAATCAGCCGCCATATTTACGGCCATTTCTCGGAACACCTCGGCCGGGGTATATACGACGGTCTCTGGGTGGGCGAGGATTCGCATATTCCCAATATAAAAGGGGTGAGGACCGACATAATCGACGCGCTTAAACATATCCGGATTCCCAACCTGCGCTGGCCGGGGGGCTGTTTCGCCGATGAGTACCACTGGATGGACGGCATCGGACCCCGCACCGAGCGCCCCCGAATGATTAACACCCATTGGGGAGGAGTGGTAGAGGATAACGCCTTCGGCACACACGAATTTTTGGACCTTTGCGAGACGCTCGGCACGGAGCCTTACATCTGCGGTAACGTGGGCAGCGGCACAGTGGAGGAGATGGCCAAATGGGTAGAATATATAACTTTCGACGGGGAAAGCCCTATGGCCGACCTGCGACGCCGCAACGGCCGCGATGAGCCGTGGAAGGTCAAATACTGGGGCGTGGGCAACGAAAACTGGGGCTGCGGCGGCAATATGACCGCAGAGTATTACGCGGGCGAATACCGACGCTACCAGACATACTGCCGTAATTTCGGCGACAACCGTCTGTACAAGATAGCCGGCGGCCCGAATGCGGCGGATTACCACTGGATGGAAGTGCTGATGCGTGATATCCCGCTCAGGCAGATGGACGGTGTGTCGGTACACTACTATACCGTGCCGCACAACTGGTCACAAAAGGGGTCGGCCTACGAGTTTGACGATGTCGAGTATTACCTGACCATATCGAAAGCCGCGTTTATGGACGAACTTATTACCCGTCATTCGGAGGTGATGGACCGCTACGACCCGCAGAAACGGGTGCAGCTCATAGTAGACGAATGGGGCTCGTGGTACGACCCGCACCCGGGCAGTAACCCCGGTTTCCTGTATCAGATGAATACCATGCGCGACGCCATCCTGGCCGGGGTCACCCTCAACATTTTCCATAAACATTGCGACCGTGTCCACATGGCCAACATAGCCCAGTTGGTAAATGTCCTCCAGGCACTTATCCTTACCGAAGGCGACCGGATGATTCTCACGCCTACTTACCACGTGTTCGACATGTACAAGGTCCACCACGACGCCACCATGCTACCTGTGGAGGTCGGCACCGCCAAAACGGGCGGCAATAACGCTATCGACCAGGTCAGCGCCTCGGCCTCGCTCAACGGCGAAGGGACGGTCCATATTTCGCTCGTAAATTCCGACCTCAACAACGAGGTGACGGTTACCTGCCGTCTCGACGGACTCGGCAATCCCCGCAAAGGCAAGGGCCAGGTAATAGCAGCCGAGAACATCACAGACTACAATTCTTTCGACGAACCGGAGAAGGTCGTACTTTACGATTTCGATAACTTCGATGTAAAGGACGGTATCCTGAGTCTTACTCTGCCTGCCAGGTCGGTAGTTACGGTATCGGTGAACGCTAATAAAGACTAAACGATATTTTACAGATAACGGCTGGCCAGCACTTACATGCCGGCCGGTCGTGCTATTAGATTAGCCCGGTAAAGCGCAGGAGTCTCCATCTAAACGGGGTCTACGACTACTTAATTCGCGATATAGTCAAAAATATATCCGAATACGCTCGGGAAGTGATATACCAGTAACGCCCCCGCCGCCGACACCACAAGGTAAATCAGTGCCCTCAAAAATCCGGTGGAAATATCGTCGGAAAGCGTAAAAACTATCCTGAAACTTTGCACGAACATCACAAGGGCGCCGACACACCCCAGAACGACACCGGCTACGGGTACATAAGGAATGTACCAAAGCCCGATGAGCGCCGCCCCTCCGCCGAGCAAGTATGCGCCCGTGACTATGCCGCTGTCCTCCCCGTAGTGTTCCTCGAGGTAATTTATCGCGGCCACCACCTGTATAGCGGCAACAATGTAGAATGCGAATGTGGTCACAATCCCGGTGAAAAAACCCATGATAAGGGGGTTGGTAAACCATAACGGTCCGCCGGATTCCTTGAAAATAAAATCGAACCCGAAGATATAGAGCAGTTCGGCCGCGCTTACAAAAAAGAGAAGACCAACTGTTTTTCGGTCGTGATAGCCGCGTGCGCGCCCTATCCACCGCGTAAGCAGTGCAAGGGCGCCAAGTAACCATATTGCCCACACCGAACCGATGCCGCGCCACTGCTTGCCGGAGTTGTTTGTAAACATTTCCGGCCCGCCTATTAAAAACTCCTGCCCGGAACCGTCGTCCACACTAAAGCCGGATTGGCTTATAATGACAGGAGATACGCTAACTGCCGCCATACTGGCGGTTAGGCAAGTATGAGCAGACGACCCGGCAATTGCAATACCTACCGGAGTTTGGCACCGGGCGTACAACGCCGGGAGGAATGCCAGTAATGTTAAAAACATCTTCATTGTCATAGTGTCTATAGTCCGTTATAAAAGTATTCATTACACGATTGAAAATCAAGATAACCCGAAGCAAATTCCCTGAATGGCCACATAAGCCCAACCTGCACTTATTACTTAAAGAAATAAATCCATAACGACCGTACGCGGAAATGCACGGTTTTAGCTACTCAAAGTGTATGGAAAAGGAAACAGGATTGGAAAAAACCGGAAGAATTACATTGGGGGCGTTCCTCGCCTTTGCGGGAATCAGCCACCTAACGTTCGCGCGCGACGATTTTCAGGCCCAGGTACCGGATTGGGTTCCCCTGGACAAGGATCTTACGGTGCTATTGTCCGGAGTGGCGGAAATTACCCTCGGAGCTGCGTTATTGATGTTGGTCCGCAGGAGGAAGTTTGTCGGACTGGTAGCGGCACTCTTTTTCGTTGCCGTATTTCCGGGCAATATCTCCCAGTATACCCATCACCGGGACGCCTTCGGGCTGGACACGGACACACGCCGTTTCGTCCGGCTCTTTTTCCAACCGGTACTCGTTGCATGGGCTTTATGGATTTCAGGGATATTGGAAGAGCATAAGCCGCTTCGATAGTTTGTCGGATGGCCGGACAAACTGGCCGGGAAAAAAATAACATTCCCATCACCCGTAAAACAAACCAATCCTCCAATCTTCTAGTTATTCTCCTATAAGGCTGATTATAAAAAGGAAACATTGTGGACAAAAGACAAACTTTGCTTTTTATTTTTATATTTGTATCGGGATATCATTTTCAAGGATAGTGACATAAGCACCTTTGACGATACCTTTGAATTTGAAATTTGTCCGGAGTCCCCAAATATGGAAACCGAAGAGTTTTGTCCTAACTTTGCACCGTGAGGAATACCTCTTGGCACTGGTCGAAGGGGTCCACCCAAAAATTGTAACGGGTTCGTCGTACCCGTGAAATAACCACAGGAATAATTTTTTACCGTACTGACCCAATGCACCCAACTGAAAATCCGGACATTTATGTCATTAAGAAGTCGATAAACCCGGGAGAGACCATAACTTTCAATACTCACGGGCCTTGCCTGCTGTTTTTGTCACTGGGAGAAATTATCTTGACGCAAAAAAGCGGGGAAATAAAAATACAGGAGCATGCCATTATAGTGATACCGCACATGGAATTCCGGTTACAGGCCGCGTCGCCCTCCAGTTTCCATCTTATACTTCCGGATTTGGTCCGGCAACTTGCCGACCGCTTAGGGGTCGATTACACATCCGGTTGCGGCATCAAGAGAAACCGGGTTAAAGCCGTGCCCCTCTTCGAATCGCCGGATACCACGGTAAATTTATTTCCCGGCATTGGGCCGGAAGACCTGGACGACAGGGACCATGCCGAACGGAAAATTAGGGAACTTTCCGACCTCGCAAAAACCCTGACATCTTCACGGCACCGGAAGAGGCTTGTTGCCGCCCTGACATCGAGGGAGTGGTTCTTTCGCATACGGGTCTGCGATGCCGCGGCACGCTGCGAAACCGTTACGGAAGCCGCGGCCAATATCGGCCTGACACCGAGCGGGTTTTCCAAACGGTTCAAAAAAGTATTCGGACAGCCATACTACCAGTGGCGGCAGGCGCAGAGATTTGCAGAAATCAAATACAAACTGCAATATACGGCCATCCCGCTCAAGGATATATCTGCGAACTACGGGTTCTATTCCGTCCAGCACTTCGGCCATGCCGTTAAGAAATATACGGGTAAACCACCCGGGCGGCTCCGCGGAGAATCCCGGGCATCGGAAAACGATAATCCGGAAGATAAAAAATAAGGGCTGCGAAATTCGCAGCCCTTATTCGTAGCGAGTCCGAGACTTGAACTCGGGACCTCATGATTATGAATCATGCGCTCTAACCAGCTGAGCTAACTCGCCGCTTGTAAAGCAGTGCAAAAGTATCGTTTTATTTTAAAACCGCAAAAAATAGGCGCCCATTTTTATCTATACTCCGCCGCATTCACAAGTTTTACCCGGGATGACTACACCAAGCCTCTACTGTGGGCCACATTTGCAATGCCGTCCTCCGGTTATCTTATGGTTGGATTCGCTTGCGGTTTAACCGCATCAGAAACTCGCCACCACCTCTATGGTGATTTTGTCCTGAAGCAGCGGGTTCCTTGAAAAGTCGCGCGGGGTGTGCGTCAGGAAATATTTCTCGAACTGTATCCGCAACTCGGTGCCGATAATTTTACCAGTGAACCCGAAGTTTACCCCGACCGTTGCCCGGTGTGCGGAAAAATGGTCCAGCAATCCGTCCATATCGATGAACTCTATTTTATCGCCTATATCCCACCGGCCGAGCGGCGCTATATAGCGGAAGACGGAAGATTCGCGGGTTCTGATTTGGTAGAATCCCTGTATATGTCCTGCCTGCAAGAGGCGGAGGCCGTCCATCTGAAGGCGCCTCTGGGCATATTCCGTTTCAATCGTCCAGTCTTCCGCCGTGTAACTCAACTCCGCTCCCCACATCCGGATACGCTGGTTGAATTCCACGGAGGACAACGTATTGTCGTCCGCAATGACAGCCTTGCTACCGGCAGGGGTATGGCCGTTGTAATGGGCAAGTGCCCCGTGCAATCCGTCCTCCGGGCCAAGTTCGATTTTGCCCACTATGTTTATATTATCGTCCCACTCCGGATTGTTGGTTCCCGAACCGTTGAACGCCCCTACCGAGAAACGGACCGGCGCTTCCCGGAACCGGTACCTGAGCAGTGCCCCGAGGTCGCGTGAACCGATGGAGGAGGCGGTATGCCCTATTCCGCCGCCCGAAACGGTAGACGTATAGTATGTAGTGAGGTATTTACTGAGGAACGAACGGTTGGAGAAAATCGTGGAGTTAGGTCCGCGGTCGAGGTCTGTACTGAACCTGTACTGTTGCTGTCCGATGGTGACTTCCAGGCCGCCGGAAAAATAGGTCACGTACGAATCGAGCACCGAGAGTTTCCCTTCGTTGCTGAAATCGATCTGTATCGCATACTTGAAATTAGGGCTGGCGAATCCCCGCACACCCATTCGCGAGTTGCGGACGTTAAAGCGGTGGGAACCGTCGTAGAGACTGGTTTCGAATTTTGCCTTGACCGCACCGAATATCTCGGGCCTGTAGCTAATCGTTACCTCTTCGTGGGTTTCCTGAGCGTGTCCGCGCCCCAGCGCCGCCATACACAACACCACGCAAGTGATTGCAGTCCTGCGTAACATATTTTAAGTTTGGTTACGGGATGCAAAGGTACAGCAAATTCAATAAGTAGCAATACCCCGGGTCAGGTTGATTGGAAGCAGTATCGCATTCCACAATTTTCGACCGTGCAGACGTAGACCGGATGAGATATAATCCGTCATCCGGAAAATGGCAGAATCCAATTAAGGAACTGCTATATCAGAGCAAACTATTTCCCCTGATGGAAATATTTCATTGCTCCTGGGTTGACGATTACCAGCCCGCTGGGACGGCTACATATTGCCGGCCGCTATTTCTCCAGCTCCTTATTCTGGGTTTTGAGAAGGTCGCGTATTTCCCCGAGCAGCTCCTGGTCTTTAGTGGGCGGAACGGTCGTGGGTTCGTCCTTCTTCCGGTTGAGTTTGGAAAGCAATCTCACGAAAAGGAATATCGAGAACGCGATAATAAGGAAATTGACACACGTCTGGATAAACTCACCGTAGTTGATCCTTACGGCTGCGGTCGTACCTTCGGCCGGTTTGAGTGTGAACGCCAGGTCGGAGAAGTCGACCCCGCCCACGAGAATCCCGATGGGAGGCATTATAATATCCGCAACAAGCGAATTGACTATCTGCCCGAACGCACCGCCGACTACCACACCCACCGCGAGGTCCATTACGTTGCCCCGCATCGCAAAAGATTTGAAATCGGATAAGAAGCTCATAAATTTATTTTTTAGTTGTTCGCACCAGATGCAAATATAATGCTACCGTACTTATATCCCCGGAGCCGAAACGAATCCCGTCTCCCACTTTACGGCCTTACCACAAGGAAAAGGCAAATATAAAGCCCGCACGTCGCCGGCGGGCCTGTAAATTTTACAGTATATTTCGCTACCGCTTCCAGGCACCCACTATTTCGCCGACGTACATCTTGTGGAAGTCGTTGTCGGGATAATGTTTATCGGGAATCGAAGCATCGGTAAAATCGGCCTTTTCCAAAAATCCGGCATACATCTTCCGGCATTCGAGCACAAGGCAGGCTTCGGCGAACGCCACGCTGCCGCCGTCGGTACGTATCGGAGTAAGACCCGCATCCGCGACCTTATCCGTATCACGACCCGAGACGCTTCCGCACAGCGCCAAGGCTTTGCGGTAACCGTCCCCAAAAAAAGAGAGTGTAAAAATATCGTTATCTTCGGTAAAGCGGAAGGTATACCGCTGCGGCCTGACAAATACGAATGCCGCGTGCGCACCCCAAATTTCACCCATCGCGCCCCAACTTGCCGTCATGGTATTGAAATCCTCCGGTGTGCCGGCGGTAACCAGCATCCACTGTTTACCTATCATTTCAATAAAGTTGCCGTCTATATCGAGAGGGTCTAACTTAATCATATTTTCCATAATCTGTCCAACTGGTTCACTTAACGTCCTACCTTGCGAATCGGGTGCCATTTCTGTACAAAACTACCGTTTCCGGTAACGGTATATTTGTTAGACAGCGGGTAAAATTAATTATTTCGACCGTATTACGGATTTGATATTCTCAATCAGCATCGAAACCGCCACCGAATTGAAACCGCCTTCGGGGATTATCACGTCCGCGTATTTCTTGGACGGCTCCACGAACTCCTCATGCATGGGTTTCACGGTCTGTATATACTGGTTTACTACCGATTCCATAGTCCGGCCCCTTTCCACGACATCCCTCAACAGGCGGCGCGACAGCCGGAGGTCGGCATCAGTATCCACGAAGACCTTCATATCCATAAGCTCGCGCAGCTCCCGGTGGTCGAAAATAAGTATACCTTCCACTATCAAAACTTTGGACGGCATGACCCGCACCGTTTCGTCCAGCCGGGCATGCTCCACGAACGAATAGACGGGCCTTTCGACAGGTATTCCGCTCTTCAGCATATTCACATGGTCCACCATCATCTCGGTATCGAATGACTGCGGGTGGTCGTAGTTGAGCTTTGTGCGCTCTTCGAAGGTAAGGTCAGGGTAATTTTTGTAATAGAAATCATGGCTGAGGGTAACCACATCGTCACCTTTGAACGTCTCCTGAAGCCGTTTTACCAGCGTGCTCTTCCCGGAGCCGGTGCCGCCCGCGACACCAATTACGGTCACATCCATATCGTTTTTACAGTTTTTAACAGTTCGTGCGCGAATATCGGTCCAAAGATATAAAAAAGCTCCTTACCGCCATCCGGTCGGACAGCGGGACATCTTGAATCAATCGTACTTATGCGTATAACATTCTTTACCTGAGCCCGCTCAACCAGCGGCCCACCACGTTACGCATCTCTCCACCGTGCACGAACTCCTGTCTCCAACCCCAACCATGACCGCCCGTCGGCCATATATGTATCTCGGCCGGGACGCCGTTAATCCTCGCGGCATCGTAGAAGGCAGTGCCGTTGCGCGGATCTACCGTGGGATCGTCGTTGCTGAAGAGAATAAGCACCGGCGGGGTATCCGGAGTCACCCTCTCCACGTTCGAGAAGGCTGCCACACTTTCGGTATATTCCATCGTTCCGCATAATACCTGCCGCATCGCCGGCAGCCCGTATTTGTCCGACAAGGATACTCTGGCGTATACCAGTATCCCGAAATCGGGTCGCTGTTCCGGCGACTCGTAGTGGGTCATAGCCGTGGAGGCAAGGTGACCCCCGGCGGAGAAACCCATTACACCAACCTGTCCGGGATCGATATTCCATGCCGCGGCATTATCCCTGACGGTTTCTATCGCCCGGAACACGTCCCGGGTAGGTATCGACGAATCGCCCGCGGGCATCCTGTATTTCAGCACCACGCCTGCAATACCGCGTTCGCTCAGCCACTGTGCCACATCGCGCCCCTCGTGGTCTATCGCCAAATGCCGGTAACCGCCTCCGGGACAGACAATCACAGCCTGACCGGCGGCATCCGCAGCATCCGGCAGGAATACCTCCAGTTCGGCACGGGACACGTCGCTGATTCGGCCAGTCTCGGTAACGTATTCCGTCAGTCCGTTGTCACCCGGCGCACCGTCCGGCCAAAGGTCCACTACAATCGGCTGTGCCGCGTACAGTCCTGCCGATAAAACTACCAACAGGGAGCAAATCGTTGATTTCATATCCGGTAAAAGATTTAAGTTATCCCCGAAATTAATAAATCCCCTATTTTAGTCCAAACCGTCACCTCCCCACCTTAAGATTATGCTTAAAAAAATAAAGTCCCTGAACAAGACCAACCGAATATCCTCTCTGTTTTTTAGCTCCCGGAAATGATTTTCCCCGCCCATGGCAGAAAGACCTTTTTCCGCAACTATAAAAAATACAGGATATATGAGCTAATCCCATATACCTGTCTAACCTCCGGAAAATAAATCTTACTATTCGAATGCCACCCGCCTCCTCTGCGAACCGTCAAAAACAAAGCGGACACTCCTTTCGGAGTGTCCGCTTTGCAATGTTAGCCGGATATAGATTACGCGTCGATATTGGCATAAGTCGCGTGCTTCTCTATAAACTCACGGCGGGGCGGCACATCGTCTCCCATGAGCATCGAGAAGATACGGTCGGCCTCCGCGGCGCTCTCGATTGTAACCTGCCGCAAAATCCTCGTCTCGGGATTCATCGTGGTATCCCACAACTGTTCGGCGTTCATTTCTCCGAGACCTTTGTACCGCTGAATGTGCGCACCCTTAGCTCCGAACTCCTCTGTAACCGCGTCGCGTTCCTCGTCGCTCCAGCAATAACGCTCTATCTTACCCTTCTTATATAGGTAAAGCGGCGGAGTGGCGATATAGACATGGCCGTTCTCGATTAAAGCCTTCATCTCACGGAAGAAGAATGTGAGCATCAGCGTGGCGATGTGACTTCCGTCCACGTCGGCATCGGTCATAATTATTATCTTATGGTAGCGGAGCTTGTCCATATTAAGGGCCTTGCTGTCTTCGTCGGTGCCCTTGGTCACCCCGATGGCAAGGAACATGTTCTTTATCTCCTCGTTTTCCCACATCTTGTGTTCCTGCGCTTTCTCCACGTTCAGGATTTTACCGCGGAGCGGCATGATGGCCTGAAACTCACGGTCGCGGCCCTGCTTAGCCGTACCGCCTGCCGAGTCACCCTCGACGAAGAAAATCTCGGTGCGTACCCTGTCCCGCGACGAGCAGTCGGCCAGCTTGCCCGGTAATCCGGAACCGGAGAGTACGGTTTTCCTTTGCACCAGTTCCCGCGCCTTACGGGCCGCGTGGCGGGCCGTGGCGGCCAGAATTACCTTTTCCACAATCTGGCGGGCATCCTTCGGATGCTCTTCGAGATAGTTACTAAGCGCCTGTGCTATTGCATAGTCCACAGCAGCCGAAACCTCGCTGTTACCCAGTTTAGTCTTGGTCTGGCCCTCGAACTGCGGTTCTGCGACCTTTACAGAGACGATGGCCGTCAAGCCCTCGCGGAAGTCGTCGCCGTTGATTTCGAATTTGAGTTTCGACAGCATCCCCGACTCCTCTGCATATTTCTTAAGCGTTCGGGTCAGCGCACGTCGGAAACCCGTAAGGTGGGTACCACCCTCTATGGTGTTGATATTGTTTACATACGAGTGGACATTCTCCGTAAAACTGGTATTATATTGCAGCGCGGCTTCGACCGGAATCCCGTCGCGCTCGGTGTCGAGGTAGATGGAATCCTGTATCAGCGGCTCGCGGTTGGCGTCGAGGAAACGGATAAACTCCTTTAATCCCTCTGTCGAATAATACTCGTCCCGGCGGTAGTTACCCTCCTCGTCCCGGCTCCGTTTGTCGGTAATATTCAGATGGACACCCTTGTTCAGGAATGCCAACTCGCGCAGACGGGTGGAAAGGATATCGTAATTGTACTCGGAAACGATAAATATCGTGTTATCGGGTTTGAAGGTTATGGTGGTACCCGTATCCGTGGCCTTGCCCACCACTTCCAACTCCGATATAGGTGCACCCTTGCTGTACTGCTGACGGTAAATTTTGCCGTCGCGGTGGATTTCTGCCACCAGCAGGTTAGACAAAGCGTTCACACACGACACACCCACCCCGTGCAAACCCCCGGAAACCTTGTAAGAATCCTTGTTGAATTTACCGCCGGCATGAAGCACCGTGAGCACCACCTCGAGGGCCGATTTACCTTCCTTCTCGTGGTAGTCCGTAGGGATACCGCGGCCGTCGTCCCGTACCGTGATGGAATTGTCCTCGTTGATGGTTACTTCTATATTTTTGCAATATCCGGCCAGCGCCTCGTCGATGGAGTTGTCCACCACCTCGTACACAAGGTGGTGAAGGCCTTTCTCGCCGATATCGCCGATGTACATGGCCGGTCGCTTGCGCACGGCCTCCAAACCTTCCAGTACCTGGATACTGGAGGCCGAATATTCTTCCTGTTCCTGCTGTTTCGGTTGTTCCAATTCGTTGCTCATAATTCTCTTTTATCTCCACTTCCGGCCCCGGGCCGGTCCTTTTGTTTCATCTTATCCACCCGGCTAAGGCTGCACGGCTTCGGGCCGGGCAGCGGCCTGGTAATAGGGCGTCATATCGAGCTCCTCCACCCTGCCCTGCATAAAACGGAAAGTGCGCGATGGATATTCTTCTATGATGCCGATATTATGCGTCGACATGACCACGGAGCAGCCTCCTCGTGCAATTTCCCTGAAAAGCTCCATAATACCGTTGGCCGAAGCCGGGTCGAGGTTCCCCGTTGGTTCGTCCGCTATCAGCACCTCCGGGTTATTTATCAACGCCCGGGCGATGGCCAGCCTCTGCTGCTCCCCGCCTGAGAGCTGGAACGGCATTTTGTACTCCTTGTTCACCAACCCCACGGTCCTCAGGACTTCGTCAATCCGGCGGCGCATATCGGTTTCGTTTCTCCAACCGGTCGCCTTCATCACATAATGGAGGTTGGAGAAGACGTTCCGGTCCGTAAGCAACTGGTAATCCTGGAATACCACACCCAGCCTGCGGCGCAGGTAGGGCACGTCCTTTCTGCGAAGGCGTCGCAGGTCGTAACCGGCTACATAACCCATCCCTTCGGCAAGCGGCACTTCGGCATAGAGGGTTTTGAGCAGGGTGCTCTTTCCCGAGCCCACTTTACCAATCAGGTAGACGAACTCTCCCCTGCCGACACTGAAATCCACGTCGCTGAGCACGAGCTCGCAACCGCGCAGGCGGTTACGTCCTTTTCCGAGCCTTTTCCTTGCGTCGCGGATGTGGTAAATGGATGCTCCGCGCAGTTCGATAACGTTTTTATCCGACATATCAGGGGTAAGTGCAATAACTTACAAAGATAACTATTTTTACCGTTTCCGCCACAAAAATCACCCCCTCCGCGGTGTTATTTTCTCTCCCTCACGCACCACCCCCACGGACTGTCCGGGCCGTCCGGAAAGGACGGCTTCGGGAGCCATGACTACTCCTCCAAACAGCCGTATGCCGGGAATACCTGAACAGGTTGGGATAACTAGTCTGTTACGGAAGCGGAATACTTGCCCCGGACCGTAGCGTAAACCGGCAATAAATGCCCGGAACAATAGGAATCTCCGAGGTCCCTGTTTTGCGGGCGGGGCTATTTATGCTATTTTTGAGGGTAAAACTCTCTGCGATGAAAACGGTACGTTTTTACGACGACATTTTCCAGGCCCATGCTGACCGGGAATACCTTGCCGAACAGGGAATACCCGCGGAGGTGATGAACGAGAATACCGGATTCGTGCCGCCCATTACTTACGCCAATCCCTCCATGCGTCCCTACATAGCCGTGCCGGACACTTTTTACGAGCAGGCCGTGGAGTTGATCGGCCCGCAGCCGGTAATCGGCGACACCTGCCCGGAGTGCGGCAGCGGCGACATAGTCATAAGCCTGCCAAAAAAACACCGCTGGTTTACCCGTTTCATAATGATCCCTTTAATACTGCTGGGCACAGCGGGTGGCAATCTGCGCAAAGTATGCCGGTGTATCGACTGCGGCACGGAATTCAGGATATAAACTGCTATGGAAGAAAAACAGATAGAGGCACATCCGCTGGAACCGTTCCTTCCGGAAGGGGCAAGGATGCTGATGTTGGGGAGCTTCCCGCCTCCGCGGATACGCTGGTCGATGGACTTTTATTACCCTAACCTTCAGAACGATATGTGGCGAATATTCGGCATTGTGTTCTTCAACGATGCCGGTCATTTCGTCGACCCGCCGGAAGCCGGCGGACGGAACGCTAAACCGGCCTTTAACAAAGACCGCATAGCCGCATTCCTCGCCGGGAAAGGCATCGCCCTCGGGGACACAGCCCGGACAGTTATCCGCCACAAAGGCAACGCTTCCGATAAGTTCCTCGAAATCGTGGAGACGGTGGACCTCGGGCTGATGCTGGAAAGGTTGCCGGACTGCCGCTATATCGTCACAACCGGCGACAAGGCTACCTCCGCGCTGGCCGCACTGACCGGCGCGCCGGAGCCGCCCGTGGGCGGTCACAGCGAGTTCCGCTACGGAGATCGGTCCCTGCGGCACTACCGTATGCCCTCGTCCTCACGGGCCTATCCGTTGCCGATAGCGAAAAAAGCCGAGGTTTATTCCGCAATGATGCGGGAAGCCGGATTAATTTAACTTTAAAGCTCTATGAGAACCATACTGGTTTCATTCATACTCCTATCTTGCGGCATAAGGTCGTTGGCACAAGGTTTCGACACTCTGGCCGAGGAGTGCCTCGGTTATTTTACCCGTGGTGAGACGGATTTGTTCGAGGCCGCCTACCCGGGACTGTTTATGGAATATGTAAAAGAGAACGAACCGGCCTACCGGGACGCTGTCGAAGCCGTTCGGGAGGGTGACCTCGGGCATGCTTTATCAAATCTCAGGGAGCGTCTCGACACGGACCTTTTTCTTGACGAACTGGCGGCAGACACCAATTTCACCCGGCTTCACAACCTGCCGCAATGGGAAGAATTAATCAGCCGTGCGGATGCCGTTGCCGCCGGTTACAACAACGAAGTTCGGTTGCGGCTCAAAGAGGTTCAGGCAAAGGATCAGGGTATCAGGCTGCTATATTTATACACAGGGGACGGGCCGGTTAAAGACAAACTGCACCAATATATGCACCGTGTAGACGCCGAGAGCGGAGCCGAGGTTTGCGCCATCCTTGACCGGTACGGATGGCTGGGACCGGACGAAATCGGAGAGGGAGGTAACGAGACTCTGTTCCTCGCGGTACAGCATGCAACCGATGCGGATATCCAGCTAAAATACCTTCCCATGCTTGAAGAAGCCGTGCTGGACGGGCGGGCGGAAGGCTGGCACATGGCTTTCCTGACCGACCGGACACTGATGAATCAGGGGCATAAACAGGTGTACGGTACGCAGAAAATCGTGTCCCGCGAGCCGGGCAAATCTTATATTGTTCCCCTGGAGCACCCCGAGCAGGTAGACGAACTAAGGGCCTCGGTCGGGCTTAGACCGTTGGCGGAAGACCTTGCCGACTACGGGATGGAATGGGATCCGGACGACTATATGAGCAGGCTCCCGGAAATCGAACGGATGTACCGGGAGCGGTACGAATCGATGTCCGGCCGGTGATTATCTCCAGACTTAACGATGTGATACATAATGGAACCTGAAAAATTATTCCGCCCCTGGACGCAGGTTGACGCCCCGCGGCTGGCCCTTCTTGCCGACGAACCCGGCCATAGCCCGTAACCTCCGTGACGGATTCCCCAGCCCGTACACCCTCGCCGACGCGGAAGCTTTTATCGCCATAAGCACCGCACGGGAACCTGTATGCAATTACGCCATTGTCCATGACGGGGAGGTTGCCGGCGGAATAGGCATACTACCGGGGCAGGATGTACACCGCATCAGCGGCGAGATAGGTTACTGGCTCGCCCCGGAATACTGGGGGCGCGGCATCGCCACCCGGACAGTGGAAGCGTTCTGCCGCTTCGTTTTCGCGGAAACCGGGATAATCCATATCCACACCGGGGTATTCTCGTACAACAGGGCGTCGGCGAGGGTACTGGAGAAGGCCGGTTTTACTTACGTGGGAAGCATGCACGACTGCGCCGTTAAGTGCGGCGAGATAATCGGGCTGGACTATTACGAACTTTGCAAAAGTAACATAACTGCGGGCCGGTAAACCGCACCGGTTCATACCTGACGGCCATCAATCATACCGTCTAATATGGCAACACCGCACGGATACCGTAAAAGAGCATCATCCCGCATACGGTAAATTTCAGGACCGTACCGATAAAGAATGCCGCGAAAGCCCCGAGCGCGGCCTTAACCGCCCGTCCGCCCTGCCCGCTTCCGCCTATCAACTCCCCGATAAGGGCGCCGGCGAACGGTCCTATAAAGATACCCAGGGGCGGGAAAAACACGAAACCGAGAAGCATCCCTATCCATGTCCCCCTCGTGGCCGCATGCGAACCTCCGCTCTTTTTTGCCATCAACGGGGCCAGGTAAATGTCCGTCACCGTAACGGCCACGGTTACCACAGCCCAGAATATCAGGAATTCACGACTGAAACCTCCTATTCCGCTGTAGCTCACTGCCAGCAGACCGAGATAACTCACGGGAGGTCCCGGAATTATAGGGGCGATGCTTCCTATAATTCCCACAAGCAACAGAATCAGACCTATTGTCAAAAGAAATATACCCATGCCGATGAGGTTATAACAAAATCACGGTCATTGCGACCAGGAACCCGCCGGTAAATCCCGCGGCCACCTGCGCGGGTGTGTGCGCACCCAAATACATCCGGGCCGAGGCAAGAGCACCGCAGCCGGCTATCATTGCCACGACAGCCGGGAAGAAATCGGCAATACCGCTCATGTCAATCAACAACAACATCGCCAGCGTTCCGCCCGACGCAAGCATGTGGATACTTATTTTCCAATAGAATGTCACCATGAAGGCAAGCGTGATGCATGCCGCTCCGGCGAAAAGGAATTTACCCAGCAGGTATCCGCCCAGCATCCCCCGCACCATAAATGCGCACAGTACATAGCACAGCGCCGTTATCATCAGGGGAAGCACACGGTCGCGACGCTCCCCGAGCAGGAGGCCCTTTACAATCCCCATACTGTGCAGAAGCCCTATGCACAACATGGGTACCACACATGTATTGAGCAGGATTACCAGCGTAAAATAAACTTTCATCCGGCCGGGAATATATCCGAGTATGGTATTACCGTACAACAAAGCCATGACGGCGATAAGCGGCATTATAAGCGGACTCATTACGGTGGAGATAACTCTTGACATAGTCAGCCAGATACCACCCCGCTCACCTTCCCGCAGATATCGGCCGTTTTCCGGGTAGTCCTCGTCACCGCAGTCACGACCGGAAGGGTCGTAACTTGAGATACCACCGGAACAAGACCCGGAACCGGTACCGGCCCCTGAATCGTATAGCGCGAATTTTCCCGCCGGGACTGACGATCCGTCGGGGCTACCACCTCCCTCGGCACCGGCACGATGGACATAGGTACCGGGAAAGTCCGGTTCCGCCCTTCCCCCGCTTCCGGACGGCCGTTCGTTTTCCGGGGGCGTATATAATTTGTTGTCTTCGTTCATAAATAATTCCTAAATGAGCCCGTCGTGTTCCGGCACTCCGACCTTATTCAGTTGCCCGTCCGAATGAACGAACCAGACATCCCCGCGCGGAATATGCTCTCTTTCATGGTAATCGTTATATAATTCATCCGTATCGAAATCCAGCCGAACGCCCTCGGCACAGAGAGTAAATACGACAACCTGTTTAAGGCAGTTGAGCTGGTGACTGGCATGGTTCGGGTATCGATTGTGATTTGCGAACGGGTCACGCACAACCAAAGAGATGTATCCGGCTTCCGATACCATTCCCTCGCCGTCGATTGTGTACAACATGAAGCCCCTTTGGTAACCGTGCCCGTCGAACACCTGCCCCAATACGAATACCGGAAGCACGCTTCCCTCTTGATGCGGAACAAAGGACGAGGGCACCAGATGGTATAACCAGTTCAGATTGTCTTCGTCCGGAGCACCGAACCGGCAACTCCGTAAAAGCCGCAACTCTTCGCCGTCTCCGTCCGTCACATCCATACGGGAAGCCTGGAATTTGTATTCCCGCCCCCGGAAAGAGTAGACCCGGGGTGACCGCGGGGCCCTATCTTCCGGATTCCAAATCACTTCGCCAGGGTCCGTACCGGTGATACCGAGGGCGAAACTGAGTGTGTCGAGGAATGTTTTTAACTCTACATTCCCTTTGATTGTCCTGCCTCCGTCCTTTTCATCATGGAAATCGGAGTATGTAAGCCCGGTAGCCTGCCCGTGCCCGGCAATAGGCAAGATAAAAGAGCTCAAAACTATGGCAAGAAAAATCCTCATTCGTCGCGTATGTACTAACCCGGTAAAGATAATCATTATAACGCGAGTTCGGAAGAACCATATAAATTCAAAAATGGCTCGGAAAAAGCATCAAAGTAAATGACTTCGATCCATTTCCGATAAATGGCAACCGGACCGCCAGAAACAAAGACGGCCCGAGTAAACCCGGGCCGCCGACGTAAACGTTTAAGGATAAGCTATATTTCTTTCCTCAACCTGGCGACCGGGATGCCCAGCATCTCCCGGTATTTGGCTACCGTACGGCGGGCAATCTGGTACCCCTTTTCATTCAGTATATCCATAAGCACCTCATCGGTAAGGGGCTTGCGCTTGTCCTCTTCACGGATACATTCCGACAGGATGTTCTTGATTTCGTAAGATGAAACCTCCGCTCCGCTGTCGGTGTGCATGGCCTCGGAAAAAAGTTGTTTGAGGGGTATTATACCGAAATGGGTCTGGATATACTTGCTGTTCACCACACGCGAAATCGTCGACACGTCGAGGCCCGTGCGGTCGGCGATATCCTTCAGTATCATTGGGCGCAGTTTACTCAGGTCGCCGTCCTCGAAGTATTCACGCTGGTAGTCGTAAATTTCAGTCATGGTGCGCATCAGGGTATCCTGCCGCTGCTTGATTGCCGAGATGAACCACTTTGCCGAGTCTATCTTGCTTTTGACGAACTGTATTGTCTCCTTATCTTCCTCCCGTTTGGCCACGCCGCCCTGGCCGGCCATCTCTTGCATCATCTCCATGTAACGGCGGCTCACGCGCACCTCGGGGACGGTGCCCGAATTAAGGCGCAGTTCCTGTTCGCCGTTGCTGTTGTCCAGTATGAAGTCGGGGATTATGTAAGGTAAAGCGTCGCTACCGCCCTCGTTATGCAGGTTGCCGG
Source organism: Alistipes sp. (assembly GCA_021202985.1). Classification (GTDB taxonomy): domain Bacteria; phylum Bacteroidota; class Bacteroidia; order Bacteroidales; family Rikenellaceae; genus WRDF01. The sequence goes on along the minus strand of JAJQCA010000041.1, from coordinate 81,833 downwards.
GTTTGGGCGAGAGGCTGATAATCTCCTCTATCGCGTCACGGAATTCATCCTCGGTGACCCCCAGGCGGGCCATAAGTTTCTCGTAATGCTTCTTGGAAAACTCCGTAAAATAGGTGGTCAGGATTTTTTTAGCCAGCTTGCGGGCCGGTGTGGTCATGGGCCTATTGCATAACTGCAACAACAGGCATTCCTGGAGTGTGCGCGCACCCACCCCAGCCGGTTCCAATTGCTGTATCTCTTTCAGGATGTATTCCAGCTCCTCCTCGGTAGTCTCGACACCGAGGCTGAAGGCGATATCGTCGGCAATCGAAGAGAGTTCGCGGCGGAGGTACCCATCGTCCTCTATGCTTCCTATAAGATACTTGGCGAGGGTCTCCTGCCCGGCCGAAAGGTTACGGAATCCTATCTGCTCCTCCAGCGATTCGCTCAGCGACCGACCGCGGGTTATATAAACGTTGTAGGGTTTGTCGTCGCGCGAAAAGTTGTTGGCATGGTATCGGTAACCGGGAGTGTCGTCGTTCAGGAAATCGTCCATTGTGATTTCATCCTTCTGCTCCTCTTCCTCCTTGGCTTCCTGGTTCACCTCCTCCTCGAGTACCGGATTTTCCTCTATCTCCTGCTTTATCCTCTGCTCCAACTGAATGGTGGGCAGCTCCAGCAGTTTAATCATCTGTATCTGCTGCGGAGAGAGTTTCTGAAGGAGTTTCTGTACCTGTTTCTGGCTTATTGCTGACATTTCGCTCTATTTGATTTCAGGGAATTTTCACCCGTTTATTAACCTACCGCACACCTGCCACTCCCGTTATCAAATCCGTCCCGCTCCCGGGAACCGCCCGAAGCCGTTTACACGACCGGGCGTTTAAAATTCGGCGTTCTTGGGAGTACGCGGGAAAGGAATTACATCCCTGATATTGGTCATACCGGTCACGAAAAGCAACAACCTCTCGAAGCCCAGCCCGAAACCGCTGTGCGGTGCCGAACCGAACCTGCGCAGATCGAGGTACCACCACATATCTTCCGGGTGGATGCCCACCTCGGCCATACGGCTCTCGAGTATGCCCAGGTCGGTCTCGCGCTGCGAGCCGCCGATTATCTCGCCTATCTTCGGAAACAAAACGTCCATCGCGCGGACGGTCTTACCGTCCGCGTTCATCTTCATGTAGAACGCCTTGATTTCTTTCGGATAGTTTATCAATATCACGGGCTTTTTAAAGTGCTGCTCCACGAGGTACCGCTCGTGTTCGCTCTGTAAATCCAGACCCCAGCTCACCGGGAACTCAAATTTCATACCACTCTTCAGCAGTATCTCCACACCCTCCGTGTAATCGAGCCTGACGAATTCATTATCGACCACAAACTTCAAACGTTCGATAAGCCCGTCGTCGTACATTTTGTTCAGGAACTCCAAATCGTCCATGCAGTTGTCGAGGGCGTAACGGATAAGGTATTTTAGGAAATCCTCGGCCAGGTCCATATTGTCGTCCAGCTCGTAGAAAGCCATCTCAGGTTCTATCATCCAGAATTCGGCAAGGTGGCGGGGAGTGTTGGAGTTCTCCGCCCGGAAAGTGGGACCGAATGTGTATACCTTCGAGAGAGCCATCGCTCCTATCTCACCCTCGAGCTGCCCCGATACCGTCAGGTTGGTCTGCTTACCGAAAAAATCTTCCGAATAATCGACCTTCCCGTCTTCGGTACGTGGTGGGTTTTCTATATCGAGTGTCGTCACCTGGAACATAGCCCCGGCCCCCTCGGCGTCGCTGCCGGTGATCAGGGGCGTATGGAGATAGTAGAACCCGTGGTCGTTGAAATATTTATGGATAGCGTAAGCCATCGCATGGCTCATACGGCGCACCGCACCGAAGGTGTTCGTGCGCGGGCGCAGGTGGGCTATCTCGCGCAGGAATTCCAGCGAGTGTCCTTTTTTCTGCAACGGGTAGGTTTCCGGATCGGCACCGCCATATATCTCTATAGTTTTGGCCTGCACCTCCACCGGCTGCCCGGAACCCATACTGTCCACCAGCGTACCCACAACGCACACGCACGATCCGGTGGTGACCTGCCTCAGCAGGTCATCGTCGAAATTCGCCACATCAGCCACGACCTGTATATTATTTATGGTCGTACCGTCGTTCAGGGCTATGAACGCGACGTTTTTATTTCCCCTTTTGGTACGTACCCAACCTTTTACGGTCACTTCGATATCGCGCTCGCCGCACTTCAGCAGGTCAGCGATTTTTGGTCTGTTAGCTTCTTTCGACATAACTTACGGTTATATTTGAGTTTTATCATTCGGTTGAACTGGTTCCCGGCGCCGGGTTTCTTTTATACGGCACGGACGTTACCGCACGGACGACAAATATCGGCATTTTTTCCCAAACTGTCCTATAACGGATGCGACCGGCACGTTAAACGGCCGGTCGCAGCAAATATTCTTTACCCGGGAGATTAATAACTGCCCGTATATCCGTTGTAGGAAATTTCCACCGAATTACCGCATGCATTGGATGCCGTATCGTCATACCAGTTATATTTAACCTGGTTGCTCGGGAAGTCCGCCAGAGGGAGTGCCGAACGGTCCATAATAGCCGTCTCGGTTCCGCCGTACGTAAGGTAGAGCGAACAGGACGGTTTATATTTAAGGCTCTTGGCTTCATAGCGGGTATGGATTCCGCCGGAGAAAACACCGCTTCCTTCGCTATAACCCGAGAGGTAGAAAGCCGCGGAGAGAATATCGTTATAAAAGAACGAACCGCCGCCTTCGTTAATGAGCGAATACGACAAATCGGAAGAGGCATGAGTTTCACTGCCGATATATGAGCGCGAATAGCCCGATATGTTCCACGAGTTGGCGCCGTAATCCCCCGGCTCTATATAATAGAAGTCGAAAACGTTATTGAATTTTTCGTTGTACATCGACGGAAAATAGACATCGTACGAATTACCCGGCATTGTGATTTCCCACATGCTCCCCGCATCGTAGATTTCGGTCAGGGTGTAACCGTTGGTCTCGATAACCACGGTGCCCGAGCGGTAACACTGTTCCTTTTCCAATATATCGGTACCGCTGAAAACAATTGTCCATACCGTGCCGGAACGTGTTATGCTGGCGGAGCCGAAAAGGCGCTCCAGAGCATTCGCGGTTTCCTCCCCTGTTTCTTCGTCCTCGTCTTCCTCCTGCACCACGATTTCCGCCTCTGTATAGTCTACGCCAAGGGTTTCGGCGGTCTCTATAAGCGTATTGAGTTTGAGTGCTATGGCGAGCGGATCCAGCTCGAGGTTGACCTGTGCCCTGGCGGTATTGTAGATGCTGACGCCCGGACTCAGTTCGCTTACGGAAGTCTCATCTTTATCGAGGCAGGAAGTCAGCCCGGCGACGGAAGTTATGATTAAAAAAAGGAAAAGTTTTTTCATTATGAAGTCTTTGATTTTCTCTATCAGCTTAATTCCAAGATGCAAATATACACTTTAACGTTGCAACTTCCGATTTATTTTATGGTTTTAAAAAGCCTTTCCGATTTTTTCATCCCTCTTTTTAAACCCGTCCAACCGCATAATAGCCGATGGATTACCGACGCGGAGGATGTGCCGGAAGGTTGGTTTTTTATCCATGCAAAATATTACCTTTGTAGGTTATAATGTCCATTCCACGACAATAATGGAAAATAGTTACAGGAGACTCTCGACCGATGAACGGGAACTGCTGGCAGCCAACGGGTGCACGGCAGCGGACTGGGATCGGATTTACATAAAAGACTCGACCGACCCGGAATGTATCCGAATGTGCCGGTTCTCGGGCGAGGTTCGCATCGGAGCGTGCGGCGGAACCGTGACAGACCGAAGCGGTATAGTCCGCCGGACCGGCGTATATGACAGCACCCTCGCAGACACGACCGTCGGGGACGAAAGCCTTATCGTAAATATCGGCACATACATAGCCAACACCGATATCGGGAACCGGGTTATCATAGAGAACACCGGCAGGCTCGCCTGCACAGGCGACGTATCGTTCGGCAACGGCACCCGGGTATCGTCTATAAACGAAGCCGGAGGAAGGGAGGTACCGATATTCAACGGCCTGTCAGCCCAGGCCGCCTACATAATGGCGCTGTACCGCCACAGGCCGGCGGCCGTCGAAGCGCTCGGGCGGCTGGTCGAACGGTATTGCGAAGGCGTCCGTTCGGACAGGTGTACCGTAGGTGACGGCGCGGTCATTACAGGATGCGGCAGCATTGTGGACGTCAATATCGGTCCGGGTGCCGTTATCGAAGGTGCCGCGGAACTCCTCAACGGCACCGTGAACAGTACGCCCGAAGAACCGGCCCTGATCGGTACAGGCGTTATAGCGAAAAACTTTATCTGCATGGAGGGTTCGCACATGACCGACGCGGTCTCGGTCAACCACTGTTTCATCGGGGCGGCCTGCCGGCTGGAGAACGGTTTCATGTCGACCCACTCCCTCTTTTTTTCCAACAGCGAACTCGGAGGAGGGGAGGCGGCATCCATATTCGGAGGCCCGTATACCGTATCACATCACCGCTCGTCGCTGTTGATAGCCGGGTATTTTCTCTTCTTCAACGCCGGGAGCGGGTCCAACCAGAGCAACCATCTCTTCAAAGCCGGCGCCGTGCACCAGGGCATACACGAACGGGGATGTAAATTCGGCAGTAATTCCTACATAATGCTTCCCTCGCGCGAGGGGGCTTTTACGGTGGTGATAGGTAAGCACACCAGCCACCACGACACGTCCGACCTGCCCTACTCCTACCTTATAGAAGACGCGGGCAAATCGTCGCTCCATCCAGCGGCTAATTTGCGCAGTTACGGCACCCACCGCGACCTGCAGAAATGGCCGGCCCGCGATCGGCGTATCGCCAACCGGACCGACCGTATAAACCAGAGCGAACACAACCCGTACCTCGCCGTTAAAATATCCCGTGCGCTGGAAATCTGCCGAAGGCTGGCCTCGCGCGAGGGAGTCGAGACCCATAATTACAACCGGGTGCGGATAAAGAACGTGGTGCTGAAACGGGGGATACAACTTTACGAACTGGCACTGGACGCGGCCGTGGGCACCATACTGGCCGCAGGCCGTGAACGCGAAGTGCCAGCCTGCGCGGAATGGGTCGATGCGGCGGGGATGTACCTACCCCGTAGCGAGATGGACCGCTTACTGATTATGCTCGAAGAAGGCACTTTCGGTACGGTAGCGGAACTGGAGGCTGAAATGGATGCCGTCCACGATTCGTACAGGGACCATGCCTACGCCTGGGCTCTGAACCGACTGGGGTCGACAACCGGCGGCGAACCTTCGCAGGAAGAGATCGAGGCGGCAATCGAACGCGGCCGCAAAGCCGCCGAAACACTCACCGCCCTGCGCATGGAAGATGCCCAGCGCGACAGGGACACTCTGATGGAAACCGGTTACGGCATAGATTCCTCCGACCCGGAAGAAAGGAAGTCGGATTTCAGGTCGGTAAGGAAACTGTAATATCCGCTGAAACGCCAAATAATGTACTTCTCGATGTTTCCCGGAACCACAATCTGCCAAATAGCCAAAGTCAGAGATTGTTTATTAATATCATCCCGGGAGCGAAACAATCAACTACGGAAATTACTTAGCTATCATTTCCCATAAAAATGAAAAGAACACTTTTTTGCATTGCAATAATAATCGCCGCCCTGCCGGCAAGGGGCCAGCGCCTGCCGGAAGGAACCGAACATCTCGACCCGTCGGCCGGATGGGCCGGACCGGCGGTGTTCCGTACCGAGTTTATCAGTTACGATACACGCCAGCTTGCCGAAGAAGGCGACCCGGCGAAAAACAAATATTACCTGCCCGTCGGGTTCGAAGACGCCGCACCCGCACAGGGCGGCACGCTCTACCGTACCGTGGTGGACATACCCTACATGTGGCTCGACAGGGATGTCTACCTTCAGATTACCGGCCTGGACTCGTACTATATATATATCGGTAACGAGATGATTGCATACGGGGAGGACAGCCGGATACCGATGCAATTCCTGATTTCGGACCATATCACCGACGGTGAGAACACGGTTGCCGTGCTCCACACACCCGGTATAGTGCCGCAAATCGAGGAGAACGCGACCCCGTCCGCCGGTCAGCGGCCCGAGGCGTTTATTTTCTCCCAACCCAAAATCTGCATCGAGGATTACCGGCTGCGGTTCTTTCCCGATTCCACCGACTCCTACGGTATTTTCAACATCCGCATAGCCGTATCGAACAGTTATAACACCCCGGAAGAGGTTACAGTCGGTTACGATATCTATTCCCCGCAGGGCAAGCTCCAGTATTACGATATGCGGCAACTGACGGTGGACGGGCGCGGGAAAGACACCCTGCGGCTGAACGAATTTATCTACCAGACGAACCCGAACGAATGGACGCCCGAGAACCCGGCCCTGTATTACGGCATGCTTACGGTCCGGCGCGGGAATCGCATGGTGGAATATATACCGTTTAAAATCGGTTTCGGTAAAACGGAATACGCTGACGGGACCATACTGCGCAACGGCAGGCCCGTGTCGCTCAACCCGGTAACATACAACGCCGCCACGCCGCAAGAAGCCCGGGAAGTGCTATCGGGGTTCAAAGCCCGGGGCTTCAACACTATCTGTCCGGACTACCCGCAACCTGCATGGTTCTATGAGCTGTGCGACGAAGCCGGATTCTATGTAATAGACAACGCCGACATAAATCCGCTCCCCACAAATCTCGGGCGCATTCCCGGTGGTGAACTGGCAAACAGCCCCGAATGGCTGGGCAGGTTCCTGAAGCGTGCCGAATCGCTTCGCGTCCGCAACGTCAACCGCACCTCGGTAATTGGCTGGTCGCTCGGAGGAGATTCGGGCAACGGTTATAACCTCTATAAAACCTACATCGATCTGAAAGCGCGCGAACCGTTTCGCCCCGTAATCTATAAATATGCCCGCGGCGAATGGAATAGCGATATACCGTTCGACTCGGACGGATTATAATCTACCCGGAGAAAATATGGTAATCGACCTTGTTGTAGTGGGTAAAACCGACGTGGCGGAGGTGGAAGCCCTTGTCACGGAGTACCAGAAACGGGTGAACCGTTACGTGAAATTCAGCATCGTCATGGTTCCGGACGTCAAAGCTTCGAAGAACACCCCGCCGGAAATGATAAAGAGGGCCGAGGCCGCGCTTATTATGAAGCAGCTCTCGCCGGGCGACCATGTGGTACTTCTTGACGAGAAGGGCGGCCAGTTGCGTTCCGTCGAGTTCGCGGCATGGATGCAGAAAAAAATGAACGGCGGTACTCGGAGGCTGGTTTTCATCGTCGGCGGACCGTATGGTTTCGACCGGGAGGTTTATACCCGGGCGAACGAAGCCCTGTCGCTTTCAAAAATGACGTTTTCGCACCAGATAGTACGGGCTATTTTCACGGAACAGCTTTACCGGGCGTTCGCCATACTTAGAGGGGAACCTTACCACCACGAGTAGGCTTGTTAGAATATAGAGCCGGTCAAGGGGAGTGCCGGGTAATTAATGCCGGTGTGTAACGGAACCGAGCACCCGACAGCATAAGTTTTCACCGCTCCAACAAATAAATAAGACATTCGGCAGCCATTAACCCGAGCCCTATAAAATCTATATACGCTACCGACCCCGGACCGCCATACATCCGTCCGAGTTGGGTGTTCCCGGCATTCTTACTGTTCATAAGTACATAAGTATGGTACAACTCCTGGTTTGCCATATTCCGGTTACGAAGCGCGAACCCCATCACATCGCCGTTTACCAATGTCGGGTCAGGGAGTATATTTCTAAGGTTGTTATCTCTTATATAATTCCTCTTTCAAGCATTCATATCGGGAAGGAAACGGGGGCTTTCGGATTTATATCCGCTAAAACCAATCAGGTCCTACCCGGCAGGCAATAGGGAAATACTGGAGTTATTAATGGTAATGTTTGCAGGAAGAATATCTACCCGCGGAAGCGGTTTGATCTCGGGCAGGGCGCCGGGTAAAGCGGCACGCTCCTGTGCATCGGCCGGCAAGGTCGACAGCAGCCCGACCAGTAAGAATAAAATGGCTGTAACTTTTTTCATAGCCTGCCGTTGGATTGACCGGATAAAACAAAAATAATAATTCTAAACTCGTATCGTTTTCCAATATTTAAAGGATTACAAAAACCGTGGAATCCCACGATACAAATATAGCATCCCGCTATACCGGGAATCATTTCCGGCTTCCCCTGCCGATACGGAACTCGGTCCTCATATAACCGACCTTTTGCGGCGCCGTGAACTGCGTCACCCCGAGCCGTCCCGCACCGATAAAGTCTACATACCGGATACTTCTCATACGGACATTCATCCGTTCGAGCTGGGTATTCCCTACCGCCGTCCGGTTCATCAGCATATCCGTCCGGTATAAGTCCCTGCCATCGGGATTAGCCAGTTGCGCGGCGAAATCCATAAGGGTTCCGTCCGGTAGTGAGCGGCTTGCCGGAGGGTCCCCCAAATTGTTGTCCCGGATAAACTTTCGCTGCCATTGCCGCAAGTTCTCGATATATTCGGGTTTCTTATTAAGGTTCCCCCATGCATCGAATATTTCGATGTTATCCGGCAAGGCAACGGCAGCCTTCTGGAAAAACAACGCAGCGGGGAAATCCCGCACACCGGACGAGACGGCAGCATCCTGTACCGGACTGCCCGGCGCTTCCTGACCCACGGCACTCGATAATGCCGCAAGGCCCGCAAGACAAAATGAGACTTTGTAAAGGGTCATCATCGTTGCTTTGGATTTTTAAGGAATTCAACCACCACATAACTTCACAACACCTGTAAAGGTAACGCGCATCCGCCCGTACATATTTTGCACCGGAGAAGTAATAATTGAACAGGTAACAAAAAAATCAGGAGGGAGCCTCCCGGCTGCCTCCTGTTTTTATGGGGCACAGAACCCCAAAACTACTAACCCAAACTTAAATAAATGAAGAAACTTTATTGCTCATACCCTAAGCTGATGCTCGAGGTATGACCTTATCAATTCAGCTTTCACATGATTAACTGCAAAACCTGTGCCATTATTGTGGCTGTCGATAATTTTTTTCAATAAAGAACCCTCTACTTACTCAAGATGTGATACAAAATTACAATATATTATTGTATAATTCTAATGTATAATTGCCTATAATGGGCATATTCAGGCCATTACAACCAAACCGAGGGTAAATAAGTATAAAACTGCTATCCATACAAATAAAAAACCGCAAGATAAATCCTGCGGTTTTCCTATGATTTCCGGATAAGGCTTATTCGGCCGTACCGCTTTTCTTTTCTCGCGCGTAGCGTTCGTTAAGACCATCCACCACTATCTGGGTTATATCCAGCCTCGGGTCGGCGCTGAGAATCGGGGTCACCCCGCTGGTGGTAAGTATCACCCCGTAACGATGGTCGCTGTTGAACTCCTCGATAAAAGTTGTAAGGTTGTGGTAAATATTGTTCATCATCACGTCATTCTCCTCGGCAAGCTCCTGAGTTACCTGCTCCCGGTGCTGGTAAAAGCTCTGCTCCTGCCTCTGGAGCCGTTCCTGCAATTCTGCCGCCTGAGCACGTGTAACCAATCCCTTTTCGATTTTTTCCTGATAATCGGCGAAGGCCCTTTCGAGGCTCCTCCCTTTCGAAGTGAGTTCGGTTTCGGCCTTGCTCGCTTTCTCTTCGAGGGCTTCACTGAGTTCCGCCACCATTTCGTAGTTTTCCATCAGCACGTCGAGGCGTATGTATGCTATCTGGCTGCTGACTTCAGCCACCACGGTCGAATCCGTACCTGTACGCGCCGAGCCTCCGCCCTGCCCGTTATTGTTACAAGAGACGGCCAATAGCGCCACTGCGGCAACCGTCACGATTATTTTCTTCATAATCCGAGAAGTAGTTTTATATAATGTTGAAAAGTTTACTGCCCGCAAAGATATAAATTTTTTTACGTTTGGTTACATTTGTCGTTCGACAGAAAGAATATACGGCAATATGTATGAATATATAAAAGGTACGGTGGTGGAGTTGAATCCGGCCTATGCGGTGCTCGAAGCCGGGGGAATCGGATACTACATAAACATCTCACTCCAGAGTTATACCGAACTGCAGGGGGCGGCCGAGGCGAGGCTCCTGCTCCATTACATAGTAAGGGAAGACGCCCGAATTCTATTCGGTTTTACCACACGGGCGGAACGGGATATATTCCGGCTTCTTATCGGTGTTTCGGGAGTAGGCGGCAATACCGCCCGGATGATACTCTCGACCTACTCCCCGCGGGAACTGGTGAATATCATAGCCACCGAGAACGCCGGCCTTCTAAAAAACGTTAAGGGACTCGGGCTGAAAACGGCCCAGAAAATAATCGTCGAGCTTCAGGACAAGATGACGGGCGTGGGTGCCGGAGGCATAAGCACAGCCGCCGCGGGTATGGCCACTCCGGGGGAAGGATGCTACGACGAGGCTCTCGCGGCACTGACCATGCTCGGATTCTCCCGGGCCGCGTCGGACAAGGCGTTGCGGGCCATTTTGAAAGAAAACCCCGGCATCTCTGTGGAGGAAGCGGTACGTCAATCGCTCAAAAAGTTATAAACGTTCGCATGACCCGGGGAGATACCGGCACGGGGTATGTTAAGTAAACGTTAATAATATTACGCGGCCGCGAAGGATAATCAGATTTGTAATACTTTTGCGCATAGTTTTCATAAATTGATGTTTTATTGCGATTTAAAGCAGTAACTTAATTAATACCCAAGCAGTCCTATGGACACTATCTTTACCGTATCGGTCGGTATATTAATGGCGCTCGCGATTTCCGGCCTCGTGGTAGGCGTAGCGAACGACGCCGTGAATTTCCTCAACTCCGCATTAGGTTCCAAAGCCGCCCCTTACTGGGTAATAATGACCGTAGCCTCGGTAGGCATCATGGTCGGAGCGCTCACCTCGAGCGGGATGATGGAAGTAGCACGTTCGGGGGTGTTCTATCCCGGCGAATTCACATTCTCGGAGATAATGATGCTATTCCTCGGTGTGATGTTCGCGAACGTTATCCTGCTGGACCTTTTCAATACCTTCGGCCTTCCGACGTCCACCACCGTATCGCTGGTGTTCGGGCTGCTGGGCTCGGCGATAGCCGTCGCGGCGGTAAAGATATGGGCCGACCCGTTGCTGCACGGTAACGATCTCCAGAACTTTATCAATTCGGGCAACGCGATGGTCATAATCTCGGCCATTCTCGTTTCGGTTGCCGTAGCATTCGTTATCGGTTCTATTGTGATGTACCTCACGCGTATAATATTTACGTTCCGTTACCACAAGGTGTTTTCGCGTGTAGGTTATATGTGGTGCGGTATAGCTTTTACGGCCATCACTTATTTCGCACTTTTCAAAGGGCTCAAATCATCGGGGCTGGTATCGCCGGAACTTATGACCTACATAGGCGATAACCTCGGCCTTTCTCTGCTGGTCATCTGGGTGGTATGCAGCATATTGATGGCTATCCTCCAACACCTTTTCAAAGTCAATATCCTGAAGGTCACCATACTTGCCGGTACGTTCGCGCTTGCCCTGGCTTTCGCGGGGAACGACCTGGTGAACTTTATCGGGGTGCCCATCGCCGGCTGGGATTCCTACAAGATAGCACAGGCCGGCGGAGGCGCCGACATGATGATGGGCGATTTGATGAAGCCCGTAACGGCTAATTTCAGTTTCCTCGTACTCGCGGGTGTGATTATGGTTATTACACTGTGGACCAACAAGAAAGCCCAGAGTGTAAGTGAGACAGAAATTAACCTCGCCAAACAGGACGAAGGCGTGGAACGATTCGGCTCTACCATCATATCGCGTTCGCTTGTAAGGGCTGCGATAAGCATCAATAAAAGCTCCGAAAAGATAATGCCCGAGTCGTTACGCCGATTCGTGGAGAAACGGTTCTTGCCGCTCCGGCCACAGGAAGACGAAGCGGACAAAGCTCCCTTCGATATGATAAGGGCTACCGTAAACCTTACGGTAGCGTCCATTCTCATATCCGCAGCCACGTCTCTTAAACTACCCCTATCGACCACCTACGTGACTTTTATGGTGGCAATGGGTAGTTCGCTCGCCGACAGGGCCTGGGGACGGGAGAGCGCCGTATACCGTATAACGGGTGTGCTGACAGTTATATCGGGTTGGTTCGTGACCGCACTGGTGGCTTTCGTGATTGCCTTCGGGGTTACTATCGCTCTAATGTACGGCGGTACGATAGCGATTATCCTGGTCACACTACTTTGCGCCTACATGCTCGTACAGAGCACCCTGCTGCACAAAAAAAGGGAAGCTAAGACCGAAGTGGTACGCAAGAGCCTTGCGGGCAATACAGAGTCGGACGACATAATAGCTTCCTGCATCGCTGAGGTGAGCGAAACCATGGAAAACGTCACTTCCATCTACCGTGAAACCCTGCTGGGTGTGTTCGAGGAGAACCGGAAGATACTGCGCAAAGCGGTCAAAGAGTCGAACGAACTGTTCTATCTCGCGCGGGAGCGGAAGTACCAGGTGATGCCGACCCTCCAGAAACTCCAGAGCAATTATATCGAATCTGGCCACTACTATGTGCAGGTGGTGGATTATATGAGCGAGGTTACCAAAGCCCTCGTACACATAACCCGTCCCTGCTTCGAGCATATAAACAATAATCACGAAGGTCTGTCCAAAGAGCAGATAGACGACCTTATCTATGTTAACGACGAGGTGGCGCAGATTTTCGAGCGCATAAACGTCATGCTCCGCAGCAACGACTTCGCCGACCTGGAACAGGTGCTGCGCATGCGCGACAAACTGTTCGAAGACCTCGACGAAGCCACCAAGCACCAGCTTAAAAGAATCAAGGCGAAGGCTTCCAGCACCAAAGCCAGCCTCCTCTACCTCAATATCCTGACCGAGACCAAGACAATGGTGCTCCAGTCGCGCAACCTGCTCAAGTCGCAGAAATACTTTATCGAATACCGCAACAACGACGAGCCGATCTAAAGGCAGTCTTCGCGGCGTTTATTTTCCGTTTCCGGAACAAAAATTGAATTTCCCCACCTCCCGCACAATAAAACTGTGCGGGAGGTGTTATATATAGGGAAATATTCCATTCCGGAGGTGAAAACCGGCATACCGTGCCGGCCCCGCCCGTCCGGCCGGCATCCCGTCTCACGGGGCCGGGCAGTTGCTATTGGCTGAAAAATATATAACTTTGTAAGTTATAAGTAGCGGAGGAAAAATGAATCGGTTTTGCCGGAAAATAGTATACATCCCGTTGTGCGCCCTGCTTATGGTAAGCTGCGGCTCGAAGGATGACAATACCGTGGCGGACCAGAGGACGGCGATTGAGACTTTTCTTACAAACGCCTTCGGGGAAGAGGGCTACGATAAAATAGACAAAGTTTACCGGGTGGCCATCGAGCGGGAAGGGAACTATAACCGGTCCAAACGGCTGGAAAAAGGAGATATAGCGAGGTTCTATTTTGCCGGGTACGAATTTACCACAAGGAGGGTGGAACCGGCGTTTTTTTCCAATGTCGGCTGGATAATAGAGGAGCTTCGGGAAGCAGGGCTTACGGATATTTACTGGGACAAAGATATCTATGAGACAAAGCTGGGGGAGGGAAAAGTTATAAGAGGTATCGAAAAGGGTATCGAAGGGTGCCGGGAAGGAGATTCGGTAAGGGTATTCCTTACGACCGACCTGGCTTTCGGTTCCTATTACATTTCCAACCTCGATCCCTATTCGGCGGTGGAGTATGTGATATGGCTCGAGGAAGTTGAAAAACAATGAGATTAACAATAAATCACTATATGAAATATCTGAAACTGGCGGCGCTTTTACTTGTAGTAGGTTTTACGGCCGTTTCCTGCGGGGAGAGCGAATCCGTAAGTTATACCGACACGGAACTGAAGTCGTTCGAGGCCTGGATGGCTAAATATATAAACACCGACCCGACAAACAAGGTTGCGACGGAGCTGGTTAACGGTGGCTATATACAATGGCTGCACAGGGACAACTCGGTGCCCGAAGTGCGGCCCGAATGGGGAGATTACGTGGAGATAAACTACCGAGGGATGCTCCTCTCGGACTGGGACCACGAATTGGAAAAGGGCAGCATATTTATGACCCGGTGGCAAGAAGACGCCGAGCGGCTCGGCACTTTCAACAATTATTGCCACTACGTTCCCCAACTAATTATACACAACCTCAACAACTATATCATGCCCGGAATGCAGGAGGCCCTGCAAATGATGAAGGTGGGCGACGTTGTGAGGCTGTACCTTCCCTCCGGACAGGCGTCGGTCGTGGATGGCCTGACTTTCGACACCAGCAGCAACAGCGGCACCGGATACGGAGGTAATACTACCCAGCCATCGCTCGTACCTGTAATCATAGAAATGGAACTGGCAGGAGTGGTAGAGCAGCCGCAAACTATGGAAGAGAGGTTCGTTATCGACTACGCGGCAACCGAGTGGGGCCAAACGGTAGCCGACAGCGTAAGGCAGTATATTTTCGTCAATATCGAAGAGGAAACATCGACCGACATAGCCGGGCCGGACTCGAGCCTGACGGTATACTATGCCGCAAGGCTCGCCTACGACGGCTTCCTGCTGGGAACCAACATCGACTCTATCGCCGAGCGGAATAACCGGACGGCATCGACCTACTTCTCTTACACCCCGTCCAGCGGTACCGACAATTCGGATAAATACCTCGCCGTACAGGCACTGTCGGAAATTTTCGAGACAGGCGACATAACCTACGGCAGCTGGGTCGAGTTTATCACCACTTCCATGTTCGCATTCGGCTCGGCGGGGCAATCCCCGACCAGCACCGCTACCGAAATACTGCCCTACCAACCCCTGGTTTATACAATATACATCGATAAATACGGGGATGACGACGAGGAATAGTTTACAGTCCGGCACAAAAGAAAGGGTCCACCTTGGTAGGTGGACCCTTTCTTTTCCGGGTGAATAGGCTTCCGACAATGCACCGGGAACCTCCAAATAATGACACGCTAAGACAACAGCCGGCGTACCACCGCCGAAATAGCCTTGCCATCGGCACGGCCGGCAAGTTCCTTTGAGGCCACTCCCATCACCCTACCCATATCCTGCATACCAGAAGCCCCGCACGATTCAATTATCCGACGAACCTCCGACTCGAGGGCGGTATCGTCTAACTGTTCCGGCAGATACTCCCGGAGTATCTTCACCTGGGCCATCTCGTAATCGAAAAGGTCATCCCGGCCCTGCTGCTGGTATATTTCCGCCGTATCGGCGCCCTGCTTAGCCATTTTGGTTATTATCTTTATAACGGCATCGTCGGACAGGCTATCCACGTTCGGCCCCGCTGTCTTGGCTTCTATTATCAGTTTCTTTACATTGCGCAGGGTGTCTCTGCGCACATCGTCCCGGGACTTCATCGCCTCCATAATTCCCTGACTTATCTTTTGCTCGAGTGTCATAGTCTCCATTGTTCGGTTTCGGTTTTACTTGAATACGGTAAATATACAACCGTTTTGTAAAATATATTATCTTTGTTTCTTTAAAATAATTAATCCGTAGTAAGGTATGAGTACGAAAATCGCCATCGTAGGTACAGGTTACGTCGGGCTTGTTTCAGGAGCCTGTTTCGCAGAAATGGGCCTCGACGTTGTATGCGTGGACGTCGACAAACAGAAGATAGAAAATCTCCGGAAGGGTATAAACCCGATATACGAACCCGGTCTGGACGAACTCCTTGCGAAAGTCATCGAAGCCGGACGCCTTTCTTTCGCCGAGTCTCTCGGAGAAGTGATAGACGAGGTTGAAATAATTTTCAGTGCCGTGGGTACCCCTCCCGGGGATGACGGAAGCGCCGACTTGAGGCACGTACTGGAGGTAGCCCGTGAAGTGGGCCGCAAGATGAACTCCTACAAACTGGTGGTCACCAAAAGTACCGTACCGGTGGGAACGGCATCGAGGGTCCGGAACGCCATCCAGGAAGAGCTGGACAAGAGGGGTGTGAACATCCCGTTCGATGTGGCGTCCAACCCTGAATTCCTTAAGGAGGGCGATGCGGTGAAGGATTTCTTAAACCCTGACCGTGTGGTTATCGGAGTGGACAGCGAACGTGCCAAAGAGTTACTCACATGGTTGTACCGCCCCTTGATGCTTAACAATTTCCGGGTTATTTTCATGGATATACTCTCGGCTGAAATGACCAAATACGCCGCCAACGCCATGCTGGCCACCCGTATCAGTTTTATGAACGATATCGCCAACCTGTGCGAACTCGTGGGTGCGGATGTGAACATGGTGCGCAAGGGTATCGGCAGCGATACGAGGATAGGAAATAAATTCCTCTATCCCGGTGCCGGATACGGGGGTTCGTGCTTCCCGAAGGATGTAAAGGCCCTTATCCACACGGCCGACGAGGCGGGGTACGAACTGCGGGTTCTCAAAGCGGTGGAAGAGGTCAACGCCGCCCAGAAGAAATTGCTTTACAATAAATTGTCGGCCTATTACGGCGGCGACCTCAAAGGCAGGAAGATTGCAATGTGGGGTATGGCGTTCAAGCCGGAGACGGACGACGTCAGGGAGGCCACCTCGCTCGTACTGGCGGAGCTGATCACGGCGGCCGGAGCCACCATGTCGGTTTACGACCCGGTGGCCGGCGAACGGTTCGCCGAGTACACGACCGTCGCCCCCGGGTTACTGACCTATGTCGAGGATAAATACGAAGCTCTGGAAGATGCCGACGCCCTGATAATGGTTACCGAATGGAAGGAGTTCCGAATCCCGTCGTGGAGCGTGGTCAAAAGGATGATGAAAAAGCCGGTTGTTTTCGACGGCCGTAATATATACGACCGCGGGGAACTCGAATCGCAGGGTATCGAATATTTCAATATCGGCGGTAAATAATACGGTCGTCACTGGCCAACAGTGCCGGATGTGACGGATTAACCGTCGGAGACATTGCCGGAATGCCGGACTGCACGGGCCCCCGGGTGTGGCGTCATAGTGTGGGTAGCACCGACCTTTGATTGGATATCAGGAATTTTGGAGTATGAAACGGACATGGAGCAATATAAAAGGTGAACTCAGGAAATTAATTTCCCCTGTGTTCGTTCTGCTGCTGCTGCTGTCCACCTGCATGTGGTACCTGACCAAACTCAGTTATACTTACCAGTCCCAGATCCCGTTCACGGTGGAGGTAGAGGGTAACCGCTTCAGGGTGGAGTGCCTGGTGGAAGGTACAGGTTACCGGCTTTTCTCGCACAAATACTTCAAAACAAACACCATAAACCTTAATATCAGGGACATACAGACCACCCCGTCGGTCATAAACAACGGCAGTTACGTAATAAATCCCTACTCTTTGCAGAACGCTATCTCCATTCGCACCTCCGACCTCAGGATAATTTCGGTCGGAGACCTTCCGGAAATCAACCCCGTAAATTGACGACCATGCTGAAAGTGGGGTTGACAGGAGGTATCGGCAGCGGTAAATCCACCGTGGCGAAGGTTTTCCGCAGGTTGGGTGTACCCGTCTACGACTCCGATTCACGCGCCAAGCAACTCATGCTGGATGAGCCGTTGCGCGGTCGGATTATCTCGCTTTTCGGCGAGGAAGCATACAAGGAAGGCAGGCTCGATACGGCGTTCGTAGCAGGGCGGGTCTTCACCGACCGGACGCTGCTCGAACAGTTGAACGGATTAGTACATCCGGCCGTGATGGAGGATTTCAGGGAGTGGGCCGAAATCAAACGCCGTTATGGATACACCTATGCCATACAGGAGAACGCAATTATGTTCGACCACGGCTTCGACCGGGATATGGACCTTACTATTACCGTCAGCGCTCCCGAGGAGGAGCGGGCGGCAAGGGCCGCGGGCCGCGACGGTAAGGACATCGGGGACGTAAAGAACCGGATAGCCAACCAGATAACCGACGCGGAAAGGGAGGCCCGGGCGGATTACGTTATCCGTAACGGGGAGGATGAGCTGATTGTGCCCCGGATTGTCTGGCTTCACGAGAAATTAACCAACCACATATTGTAAATATGGGCGAACGTATTCTTACCGTCGGCGACCGGACATTAGACCTAAACTGTCCCGTGGTGATGGGTATTATCAACGTTACGCCCGACTCTTTCTGGGAAGGAAGCCGGCTGGCCCGTGGAGACCTTGACGGTATCCGTGCGGCAATCGGAAGGGCCGTAGCCGACGGCGCCGCCATTCTCGACGTGGGCGGATACTCGTCCCGGCCGGGGGCGGAGAATATCAGCCCGCAGGAAGAATACGACCGGTTGGCGCGGGCTATGGATATTATAAGGGAGGAGCATCCCGGTGCGGTAGTTTCCCTGGATACGTTCCGCTCACGGGTGGCCGTCGGTATTGTGGAACGGTACGGCGCGTGTATTATAAACGACATTTCGGCCGGGGAACTCGACCCGGATATGGTTCCTGCCGTGGCGTCGCTCGGGGTTCCGTACATAGCCATGCACATGAGGGGGACGCCGGCCGACATGCAGGAGCGTACCGGATATCGGGATATTGCCGAAGAGGTTACCAGATACCTGGCCTGCAAGGCGGAAGAATTGACAGGGGCCGGGGTGCGGCAAGTAATAATCGACCCGGGGTTCGGTTTCGCGAAGACCACCGCGCAAAACTACGCGCTGTTACATGTGCTGGACCGGATTTGCGGCCTGGGTTATCCGGTGCTGTCAGGAGTTTCGCGAAAGTCAATGATTTACAAGGTGCTGGACACGTCACCCGGGGAAGCCCTGCCGGGAACATGTGCATTGAACTGGGAGTCGCTCCGCAAGGGCGCATCTATACTGCGGGTACACGACGTGCGGGAAGCGGTCGAGATAGTAAAATTATACTCCTACTATAAAGGGAACGAATGAATACGGGGAATATGATAGAGGCGGCCGGCATCCGGAAATGTTACGGCGATTTACAGGTCCTGAAAGGAATAGACCTCACGGTGGCGCGCGGTGAGGTTGTGTCGATTGTCGGTGCAAGCGGAGCGGGTAAAACCACCATGCTCCAGATTTTGGGAACGCTTAGCCAGCCCGACAGCGGAAAGGTATTCATTGACGGCACACGTGTCGATTCGTTAACCGATAAGCCCCTCTCCGGTTTCCGGAACCAGAAAATCGGTTTCGTGTTCCAGTTCCACCATCTTTTACCCGAGTTCTCAGCTTTCGAAAATATCTGTATACCGGGCTATATCGGAGGACGGGACCGCAGGGAGGTCGAACGCCGCGCAGACGAACTGCTCGATATGCTCGGATTGACGGACCGCCGCGAACACCGCCCCGGGGAGCTCTCCGGCGGCGAACAACAGCGCGTGGCGATTGCCCGGGCGATAATCAATTCGCCGGCCGTGCTTTTTGCGGACGAACCTTCGGGCAACCTCGACTCGGTCAACCGGGAAGAGATACACAGGCTTTTCTTCGACCTGCGGGAAAAATACGGCCAGACCACGGTTATTGTAACACATGACGAAAACCTGGCAACTATGGCCGACCGCCGCATAACCATGCGGGACGGGATGATCGTATAATATGTTTTCATATTCGGAAGGATTAGCCGCGCGGCATCTATATGGTTATTGGCTCCGTTATTTATATCCAAGGAGACCAACGTGGCTCTTTCAGCAACCACGGCGAACCACTCGGTACTGACCAACTGCACTATGCGGTTAAACGGGTCCTCGTATTACGGAAGTATAGCTGATTTTCCTGATTTTTTTGGCATTAGCATTCAAAACCTCCAACTCCACCATGCCGGTAAGAACGTCCGGGGCGTCGTGCCAGCGGTTGGCGCGGTAGAGGCGTCGGTACGTAAGCAGATGGTTGTAAAGCTCGGGCCAGCGTTTGGCCCATCCGGCCGGCATCCGTATATAACGGAGTACGGTAGCCGAATTGGACAATATACGGGCCTCCTTGTTTCCGGACTGATGGAACCAGTCGATATGGGCCAGCGGTGCCAGGCGGCCTACGGCCCGGGCGAACCCGCGTCCGCCGTTGTTGCTCTCAAAGCAGGCCGTACGGGTTCCGTTACGGGACAGCATTTCAGCGACCTGCCGCTCGGTAACCTCCATCCTTTCGCGCGTGTAGACCACATCGGTAACGTACAAGTAACCGTCTCCCCCCACGGCATAACAGACCGAGCAGAGATAATCTTCACCCAGGTCGGCGGTGTCGGTGTAGTTAGCCTGTTTATGGATAGCGGCAGGCAGGCTTTCGTAAATCCGGAAGTTGTCTCCGTAAAGTAATCCCTCGTTCACGGATGGCTTGCCCTGGTACATGCAGGCAAACCGGAGGGGGTCGAGCGCCCTCTTACTATCGAGTAACTCGCGGGAATGCCTCCCGGGCCAAAGCGCCTCGCCAGCCACCCGGGGGTCAATACCGGTCGGAGGGCTTTCCTTAACCGCTTCCATATTTAGTACCAGCCATGTTCCGGGGTCAATTCCGTCGAGTTGCGACATATCTTCCAGTATCAGGTGCTTTTCCTTTTGCAGTATGATACCTATCAGATCCTCTTCATGCCAGCGGGTGAAAACCAGCAGTTCCGACGAGTCGTTATGCAGACGGGTACGAACCACGGAAGTGTACCACTCCCAGCAGTTTTCGCGTATTACGGGAGAATTGGCCTCCATCGCGTCTTTATACAGGTCGTCGAGTATGAATACGTCCACGTCGTTTCCAGTCAGCGAACCTTCCCGACCGACCGACATCAACTCCCCCGCCCGACCGCAAACCTCCACATGGCTTGCCGTGCGGATGCTGTCCGAACGGGACGACAATGCCCTGATCGCTGTTCCCGGGAAGAGGGACCTGTAGGCCTCCGAATCCATAACCCGCTGCGCCCGCCGGTTGAAGCGGGAGGCAAGCGTGGCATTGTATGAGGCGATGGTTATTTTGGTATCCGGCCGAAGACCGAGGATGTAGGCGGGCAGGAGAACCGACGCGCCGAGAGATTTCCCGTGTTGCGGCGGTATGGATACAATCAACCGGCTAATTTTCCTCTCGGCGAACCGTTCCAATAAGCCGTAATATGTTTCGTGGAACGGGGTGTTGTGGAATACGGGCAAAACTTCGCCTGCGAAAACCGAAAAAGGAGGCGCACCTCCTTTTTCCGGTTCCGTCAGGGCCTCTTTCTTTTTCCTGGCCATTACTATTTTGATTTAATTTCCTGATATACGTAGGGGACTGGGCGGCATATTTACCGGACAATATATTTTATAAGGGCCAAACCATATTATGTACCGGCACTAAGCGCTAAGGTTACGTGGAGGAAGGAACCTTGTGAATTCCGACCAACTGAATTCGTTGGCTACCACACGTCCGCGCCGTAAAACCTCACACTCGCACCACACGGGCCGGATATCGATAATACTTCCTGTGCGGTCTCCGCCTGGGACCTTGCAACGGTAAATAAGTAGGGTCGTGCGAAGATTCACGGCATACCCGTCCCCGTGATGGGACACGGTGCCGTTAAAAAATTCCACATCCCCGATGGCCCGTGTTAAAATTCGGGCCAGGTTTTTGTAGGTACAATCATTTAAAACAGCCATTTCCTGGTTTTTGGGCCAAAGATACTCTGTTGAAATAGGGATTTTTTTACACATGTTTAAACTTGAGTAAGAAAGTTAGTAGTGCGGTGCGTTGGGCGCCCGTGTTAAATAATCAAACAGCTGCAGTGCAAATCCAGGTCCACAAAAAAGAATGGTTCAGTTTTTGAATAACATTTTATAAACATTTCAGGCATGGATACCGTAGGAGGCCGTTTACGGATAATACGTAAAGAGTTAAAGCTCACACAGGAAGCCCTCGCTCAGAGACTGGGCATCGGCAAAAGCGCCTTGTCAATGATAGAAACCGGCAGGGCTGCCCTCTCCGAGCGAAATAAAAACATACTGATACAGGACCTCAACGTAAATCCGGAGTGGATAGAGGACGGTAAAGGGAACATGTTCCTGGCACCGGTCGACCTGTCGCGCCTGATGCGACGCGGGGACGGTAGCGCCGCAGCCGAGATCGTTCCACTGTATAGTCTGAAAGGCACACCCGGGCTGGCCCCTCTGTTCGCCGGCGATTCGGGTTACCAGCCGGTAGATTATATCCATATACCAGATTTACCCCAGTGCGACGGTGCGATTTACGTCGTGGGCGACGGGATGTATCCCCTGCTGAAAAGCGGCGATATTGTTATCTATAAGCAGTTAAAAAATACGGATGACATCTTCTGGGGAGATATATACCTCATATCTGTCGAGATTGACGGGGAAGAATATATAACGGTGAAATATATCCACAAATCCGATAACGAGGGTTCGGTAAAACTCGTCAGCCAGAATCCCCTGCACGCGGACAAGGAAATCGAGATATCCAGAATACGCGCCCTTGCGTTGGTTGAGGCAAGCATACGGATGAATACGATAAGGTAAGAAAGGCTGTCCATTAGGACAGCCTTTCTTAAACACGTTGCCGTGGATTATTTATATTTCTGATGGCTTTTTATAAGCGTACTTTCCGGAGAACAGTTCCTGCCGTCATCCACCAGCCCGTAATGCTTTTTTACTAATTTACCCAACTGTCGGTTGACCGAATCACGACCCTTTTTGCTTACGAGTTTCAGATATCCGGCATGCAAATCCTCGTCGGTTTCTATCAGCCGGAATATTTCGTCCGTAATTGTCTTGTTCTTTTGGCTTATTAACTGCTTGAAAAACGCCTCCATACAGATAAGAGCTATTTATTTAGCATAGCTTACCGAGCGGGTCTCCCTGATAACGGTAATTTTAACCTGCCCGGGGTAGGTCATTTCGTCCTGTATTTTCTTGGCGATATCCATCGAAAGCTGGTCGGCCTCCTGGTCGGTAATCTTCTCGCTGCCGACTATTACGCGGAGTTCCCGGCCGGCCTGTATGGCGTAGGTCTTCATTACCCCGTCATAAGCCATCGCGATATCCTCCATTTCTTTGAGCCGTTTGATGTATGATTCGACCACTTCGCGGCGGGCACCCGGACGGGCACCGCTGATAGCGTCGCATACCTGCACTATAGGCGCGATGAGCGAGGTCATCTCCATTTCGTCGTGGTGCGAGCCTATCGCGTTGCAAACCTCCGGTTTCTCCTTGTATTTCTCGGCCAGTTTCATACCGATTATTGCGTGCGGCAATTCCGGCTCGTCGTCGGGCACCTTTCCGATATCGTGGAGCAGTCCGGCCCGGCGGGCGGTCTTTACGTTCAGCCCGAGTTCGGCTGCCATAACTCCGCAGAGGTTGGCCGTTTCGCGGGAGTGTTGCAAAAGGTTCTGGCCGTACGACGACCGGTATTTCATTTTACCTATAAGGCGAATCAGCTCCGGATGCAGTCCGTGGATACCGAGGTCTATCGTGGTGCGCTTTCCAGCCTCGATTATCTCCTCTTCTATCTGTTTCTGTACCTTGGCCACCACTTCTTCTATCCTTGCAGGGTGGATACGGCCGTCGGTAACGAGCTGATGCAGCGCGAGCCGCGCGATCTCCCTGCGAACCGGATCGAACCCCGACAGGATGATGGCTTCCGGCGTATCGTCGACGATTATCTCTATACCCGTCGCGGCTTCGAGCGCGCGTATGTTACGTCCCTCACGGCCTATGATACGTCCCTTCACCTCGTCGCTCTCGATGTTGAATACCGTTACCGAGTTTTCGATTGCGGTTTCGGTGGCCACCCTCTGGATGGTCTGGACCACGATTTTCTTGGCCTCCTTGTTGGCCGTCATCTTAGCCTCTTCTACAACCTCGCTGATATAGTTGGAAGCCTCGCTCTTGGCTTCGGCCTTCATATTTTCTATCAGTATATTACGCGCCTCCTCGGTGCTCATACCGCTGATCTGCTCCAGCCGTACGTTCTGCTCCCTGAACAGTTTGTCGAGCTCCTCTTTTTTCCGTTCAAGTGAAGCTATATGGTTCTCCATCTGCTCCTTTACTTTCTGGGCTTCACGGTTACGGCGCTCCAGTTCGTTTTCCTGCTGGCGAAGGTTGTTTTCCTGCTGCTTGATACCCTGCTCGCGCTGGTTCAGTTTGGAATTGCGTTCGTTGACCTGCCGGTCATGCTCGCTTTTGAGCTGTATGAATTTCTCTTTGGCCTGGAGGATTTTTTCCTTTTTCAGCATCTCCCCTTCCGCCTCGGCTTCCTTTAGGGCAGCCTCGCGCCTCCTGGCGATGGAGTTACGGCCCAGTACGTTGGCAATGGCAATGTATAGCCCAATGCCCACTGCCGCCGCCACGACCGCCACGAGTATCATTATCAATATATTCGACATTTGTTGAACGTTTAAAATTTATATAAAAACTGTTGGTATCTACAAATAAAAAGCCCGCATGGCTCTCCTTTCTCCGTTTGACGAATCTCCCAATCGTCATTTGTGGAGCCTCCGATCGATCGCAAACGTCCAACGGCATCCCGTAGGATGCACCTTCCCGGAGGGATGGTTAAGGCCTGTTTTTGACCGGACGAGTACAGCTCCAATTTTATTAATGTTAAGTTTCGCAAAGCTAGTAAGGAATCCATGCGGGCAGCTTCCTGTCCTCGTATGTAAAGAACGTATGTCGTTTCGTCTTGTCTTGCCGACAGTTTAATGTTTCCGGTGCAATTTCCGGGCCTCCGTAGAGGGCCTTTTCGGCTAAGCCACCCGATCCCGGGAATTAAATGTCCGAGAAATGCTCCCCGAGTTTAATGTCCAGGTCTTTCAGGGCGTCGAGTTCATCCCCGAGACTGCGGCTCATCTCCATTTCGACGTTCGATACGGCAATCTGGAGCGCGGCCATCGCGAGATAGTCCTGGCTTTCGGCCCTGAACCTACCCCTGAATTTTGCAACCAACTGGTTCACTTCCCTTTCAGCCTTCCGGTACTTTTCCTCCATCGCCCTTTCAATGGTCAGGGGGTAACTCTTGCCGGCTATATTCAGCTTTATGTTAAACTTTTCCGACGTTTCAGCCATTACCTTCAGGATTTTACCGGACGCACCTCGTGCGGCCTATTATACAAACGTTGTTAAACTGTCTTTGTTGTCCGTCGCGTTTATTAACGCCGGCCTGTCGAACTTCGGCTCTTACCGGTTAAGGAGGGCTATACACTTGTCAACCTCCCGCATAAGACGGTTGACCCTTGCCCTGGCCTGCTTCGTATTGCCGCCGGAAGTAAGCCCTTCCCTGAGTTCGAGAACGTTTATACGTTTCTCCAGCTCGGCAACACGTTCGGTAAGTTTGCGGTTATCGCCCTTCAGTTTTTCCCTCTGGCCGCTTAACCGGGCGGCCTCGGCCCTCAGGCGACGGTTTTCATCCATGAGGCGCTGTGCCCTGGCTATAACCGACTTAACTATATCCGAACCTGCCATATTCCTGTTTCGTCTGAACGGACAACTTTACCCCGGTTTTCCCACCTCCCGACTCCACCTTTACGGCGGCGCCCGTCTCACCACGGACCCGGGTTATCCACTTCCCAAAGTTAGTAAAAATTTATACTCCGACCAAAGGTTGCCGCGGCAAGGATTCCACGCAGCATCCTAAACAAATCGCCCGTAAAGTTCGTACTCGGCTGCCGAGGTTACCTCCACATTGCGGAACGACCCCGGTAATACCTCCTTATTTTCGGCGGCTCCCCCGGCCGGGACGAGAATCTCCTGGTCCACCTCCGGCGAATCGCCCCGCCCGCGGCAGACGTAAAAACCGTCCTGCCTCCCGTCCACGATAACCTCTTCGGTCCGGCCGACCCTTAGCCGGTTATTCTCCAGCGAAATTTCCTGCTGCAATTCCATAATCCGTTCCACGCGCTGCTGTTTAACACTCTCTGGCACATCGTCCGTCAGTTCCTCAGCCGAGAAGGTTCCTTCCTCCTCGCTGTAAGCGAACACCCCGAGCCTGCCGAACCGCACCGTCCTTACGAATTCCTCCAACCGGGCGAAGTCTTCATCCGTTTCACCGGGGTACCCCGTCAGGAGGGTTGTCCGAAGCGTGATATCCGGTATCGACTCCCGGAGGCTTGCGATCAAATCCATCGTGCCCTGCCGGTCCACCCCGCGTTTCATCGACCGGAGCTGGCTGTCGGATATATGCTGGAACGGGATATCCAGGTAGTTGCATATTTTAGGCTCACGGGCCATTACATCTATAACATCGCGTGGAAAACCGGCCGGATAGGCGTAATGGAGCCTTATCCACTCTATTCCGTCTATTGCGCAAAGCCTCTCCAGCAGCTCGGCCAACCGTCTCTTACCGTAAAGGTCCAGCCCGTAGTAGGTGGTATCCTGGGCTATGACCATCAGTTCACGCACGCCTTTTGCCGCGAGCGACCGCGCTTCCTCCACCAGCCTCTCCAACGGCACCGAGACGTGAGGCCCGCGGATGAGCGGGATTGCACAGAAACCGCACCGGCGGTCGCAACCTTCCGATATCTTAAGGTAGGCATAATGCGGGGGTGTGGTGAGCCTACGCTCCCCGGCGAGTTCGTCACGCCATGTGCATCCCAGGCTCCGGACCACCCCGGTAAAATCCCGCGCCCCGAAATATTCGTCCACCTCGGGGATTTCCCCCCTCAGTTCGTCGCTGTATCGTTCGCTCAGGCATCCTATCACATACAACCTGTCGATCAGCCCCGCCTCCTTCGCAACTACACAACGCAGAATGGTGTCGATGGATTCCTGTTTAGCGTCGCCAATAAAACCGCAAGTATTGACCACGACCACCCGTGCGTCGGTCGAATCGCTGTCGTGAACCACCTCCCATCCCCCGGCGGCAAGCTGAGCCATGACCTTCTCCGAGTCGACCACGTTCTTCGAGCAGCCGAGTGTTATTACGTTTATCTTTTTCTTCACTTATTCTAATATATCACCACCATTTTCGCTTACTCGCTCTGTTATATATTACGTTTACCGGTTCCCCGTTTTCGTCCACAAAAAATTCATCCAACTCTTCCATTATCCCCGGATTGCATAGGTCGAACGCGAAATAAGCTTCTTTTATGGTCCTCCTGACGGTTTTACCGCCCCAGCCGGGAGACTCTGCCACATACCGCATAATTATACGGCGGTTTTCTACTCCATACTCCCATATATGCTCCGGGTCGTCCGACTGAAATATCCCAAAAGCATCCCGGGTGAAAAGTATCTGGTACGGGTAATCACGGGTACCGTCCCCGCTATGCAGTACGACCTCCGTCAGCGCCTGAAGTCCCGTTGTCCAAACCGGGTCGGGTTCGGGTGATTCACAAGAATTATGTAAATCGCTATATCTTTTCAGAACGTATAGAGAAACCGGCTCATGTTGGAGATATTCACTATATACCTTTATTTCCTCCTCGGACACCCGATAGGGTATCTCCAATGTACGACCTTCCGGCGGTTCTGGATTGGACTCCCACAGCTCCACCAACCATCGTTCGGTAGAAAACGTCGAAAATCCTTCGGTAAAGGAATACCCGTAATATAATAGAGCGTACTCGCGCGGGCTGATTGAAGTATCATTCTCTATATATCGTTGAAGCAGAGCCTGGTATTCACCATCGGCCAACATAAACGCTTCGATGTCGGAAAGCGTCACCCCGTACGGATACCCTGCATGCCGGCCGGCAGCGTTCAGGCAGGTTACGGAGAACAGCCATAGGGCTACTACCCAAACCGCAATAATCCCCTTCTCGGAGTGTTTATTCACCTTCCTTGTAACTTTAACAACCCTGGATTTATCCGACATATGCACGTTTACGTTATATTTATAACTGGCTGAATGTTACTATTAAACCAGGCTTGTAATCATTTCTCCGTTACCGGGGCTTAGTTCGTAAATATAGCCGGTAAAGTAACCCGGTAACCGAAAGGTACTACTCACCGAACAGTGCATCCACGAACTGCCTGCGGTCGAAAATCCGGAGCTGGTCGATTCCCTCACCGATACCGATATACCGCACCGGGATACTGAACTGGTCGCTAATCCCTATCACTACCCCGCCTTTGGCCGTACCGTCCAGCTTGGTAATGGCCAGTGAAGTAACCTGCGTGGCCTGGGTAAACTGCTTGGCCTGCTCGAAAGCGTTCTGCCCTGTACTGCCGTCCAATACCAGCATAACCTCATGCGGGGCCGAGGGGATGACCTTTGCCATGACGTTACGGATTTTCGACAGCTCGTTCATCAGTCCGACCTTATTATGAAGACGACCCGCCGTATCAATCAGCACCACGTCGGCATTGTTCGCGACGGCTGATTTCAGTGTGTCGAACGCCACGGATGCGGGATCTGATCCCATTTTCTGCCGTATCATAGTGGCCCCTGCACGGTCGGCCCAGACCTGCAACTGGTCGATGGCCGCCGCCCGGAAAGTGTCCGCCGCACCGATGTATACCTTCTTGCCCGCCTTTACTAACTGTGCGGCCAGCTTACCGATTGTGGTGGTCTTGCCGACGCCGTTCACCCCCACGACCATCACAACGTACGGCTCGCCCTCTTTGACGTCCAGCCCAAAGCTGTCGCCGTCCTTCTCCGCCTCCTGCAAGAGGGCGGTAATCTCTTCCCGAAGGATACCGTTCAGCTCCGAGGAGTTCATGTATTTGTCCTTCGCCACGCGCTGTTCGATGCGCTCTATTATCCTCACAGTGGTATCCACTCCCACATCCGAGCTAATAAGAATCTCCTCCAGAGAGTCCAGCACTTCGGCGTCCACTTTCGACCTTCCGGCCACGGCACGTGCCAGCTTGCCGAACAGACCCTCCTTCGTCTTCTCCAGCCCCGCGCTGAGTTCCTGCCGCTCCTGTTCTTCCTGCTGTTGCCGTTCCGGCTCCGGGACGGCCTGCTGCTGCTCTGCCTTCTGCCGTTTGAAAATATCGAATAAACCCATCGTATCGAATTTTAAAACACAAAGATAATCAAATATCCAGTGACAAATAACCTGCCTGTGGTAAGGAAATCAAAGTACGGGCCTGACGGGAGAGGGATACCATGCCGTTATGCGAGTCGTGATTATTTATGGAAATTTCCGGAATGCCCGGACCGGTTATTTACGGGGTCGAAAAAAAAGGTGCCGCATAATCCGGCACCTCTATTATATAAAATGAAAATCGATCTGGCAGACAACAGTTCGCCACTTAAGTACCGGCTAAGGGTGTCGGCAGCCGCATTTAAGTATAGTTTGAGTTATTCCCAGAATGTAGATCCTTCACTACGTTCAGGATTACAATCCTAATTACATCATTTCGAGCGAAGTAAAGAATCTAACCGGTAAAAACTTGAGTTTTTAATGGCTAAATTGGCCACCGTAATTTATAGCCCGCAAATAGTTTCTGCACCGCCGCCGGCATTCTCACCGCGCTCAGCATGACATTCGCAGAGTCACAGCTCGAGTATATCTATCCTGCGGAACTCGGTCGGATGCCCTTCGGCCTGTATGGCTATATGCCCCTCACGGAGCGGCCCGGGTGCGAAAGCGGGTGCACCGTCCACCGGGTTACCGCCGATTTGCAGGGCGGTGTAAGTAAGCACCGTATCTCCTTCTATTATGTGATGAACCAGACTATCGGCGAATACGACCACATCCATCGTGACCCACTGGTCGCCGTGGTAGGTTCGGGCACTGGACGGGGAGCAGTGAGCCTCCCGGCGCTCGCCGTCTACTGCCACCGTGGTGCCGGGAGTGCAGACGTTGGCCGTCGGCCGCTCGTCGGTGCCGTTACCGCCGAGTATCTGGGCTTCCACCGAAACGGGGAAGTTCTGCCAGAGGCCCATTGTCTCCGGATGCTGCGAGTGGAGCATCGCCCCGTTATTGCGATACGCCCATGCGGGCGCCCCATCGGCCTGCTCACCTACGAAACGGTATTCCAGACGCAGCATGTAACTGGAGTATGTCCCGTCGGTGAAAAGGTGCCCGAAATGGCCGTTAAACCCTTCATCATAATCGTCGTACGATATTTTCAGTATTCCGTCCTCTACCCGGAAGGTATCGGCGTAATTATCCCCGGCGGCGAAACCGGCGATTTTCGGAGTCCATCCCTCCAGGTCGACCCCGTTGAAGAGCGGCACCCAGTTCTCGGTCGCGGTCTTGTTCCCGCCGCCGCAGGCAGCCAGCAGGGCAGCCGTAATAATTAAAAGCGTTTTTTTCATATCCTTACATTTGAGTTAGGTCGCGGCTCCCCGGCACCGGATTACCCGCCCCGGGAGCCGGGAATAAATATAATAATTTATGTCGAGAACTTTGCACCACTACCTGAGGTGGACAGTCCCAGCCCGCAGGAAGTAACTCAGTCGATATCCCCCTTTAATACAAAAGGCATCCCTGAACAGAGGATGCCTTTTGTATTAAAGCCTTGCAAGCGGTAAGCTTCCCGGCTTTAAAACATAAAAATTTACTTCTTGGCGAAGAATTCCTTAATCTGGTCGTTAGGAACGATTTCGCTTTTGAAAGTGTAAGCGCCGGTCTTGTCCGATTTCACCATTTTGATACACTTGGTAAAGTTCTTACCGGTACCCGTTTTGAGCGTTGCAACTACTTTCTTTGCCATGTCTTAACAGTGTTATTTTATTTCCCTGTGAACGGTCACCCTTTTGAGGAAAGGATTATATTTACGCCTTTCGAGCCTGTCGGGAGTGTTCTTCTTGTTTTTGGTAGTGATGTAACGGGACATTCCCGGCACACCGCTTTCCCTCTGTTCGGTGCATTCCAGTATTACCTGCACCCTGTTGCCTTTTTTTGCCATGCCTGGTTACTTTAGTAGATTTTCTTGGGTACGGCGGCCTCTCTCAGAGCTGCTGCCAGACCTTTTTTGTTAATGGTTTTCATACCGGCGGCAGACACTTTGAGCGTGATCCACCTGCCCTCTTCTTCCGACCAGAAACGCTTTGTTTTCAGGTTGGGGCTGAAACGGCGCTTGGTCTTACGGTTAGAGTGGGACACATTGTTCCCCGTCATGGCCGTCTTTCCTGTGATTTCGCAGATTTTCATTTTGCTTGCACGTTTTATATTCCCCCTCGTCGGGCCTTCCCGGCCCAAAGGGAGTGCAAATATACGTCTTTTTTGACAATTACCAACGTAAACTACCGGTACTTGCCAGCGGGGCAGCTATTTTTTGACGGCATAAATATTCCGGTTTCAGGACACCCCGCCCGCTACGGGAGCGTCCGGGTTACCGGTGAGCAGCAGCCTGAGCAGGTTCAGGGCAGTCGAAGAAGCCCGTTCGATATTGGGTTCGCGAAGCTTACCGAATCGCATTTTCCGGGCATAACCGCCTCCGGGATGTGCAATCCCTATCCACACCGTACCGACCGGCTGGCCGTCCTCTCCTCCCTCCGGTCCGGCATATCCGGTGGTCGATACGGCATAGTCGGACCCCGTTATCCGCCGAACGCCCTCAGCCATTGCAACGGCGGTTTCACCGCTCACCACGCCGTACTTTTCGATAACCTCAGGAGCCACCCCGAGAACGGATTCCTTTACACCGGCCGAATAGGCTATCACTCCGCCGAGGAAATAAGACGAGGCCCCCTCATTTGCCGTCAACATAGAAGCTATATGTCCACCGGTACACGATTCGGCCACCGAAAGTGTTTTACCCATTCCCACCAGCAGGCCGGCCAAAGCCTTGGCTGTATCCGCCTCGCCGTCGCCGAGCAGGTAGGGACCTATCAGGCTGTCCAGCTCCGCGAATCCGGCATCGATAAGCGCGCGCCCCTGCATGGCAGGAAGGCTCACCGACGAGAGCCTCAGCCTGACCCCTTCCGGCGAAGGAAGGTAAGCGAGTTTCAACCCCTCGGGAAGCGCTTCCTCCCAGCCAGATAGCCTTTCAGCCAGCACGGACTCTGCAATCCCGGAAGTGTGAACCGTCCTGTGGACGGCGTCGCCCTGCCCGAACCGCTCCAGCAGCAGCGGCAATACCTGCCCCGTTACGAGTGCCTTCATCTCGAACGGCACCCCGGGTAGCGACACCGCCACCCGGCCGTCCCTTTCGAACCACATGCCCGGGGCAGTTCCGTTCACGTTGAGCAGCACCCGGCACCCGTCCGGGACCATCGCCTGCGCCCGGTTAAGGCTGTTTACCTCTATCCCGCGTGCGGAGAGCATAGCACTCACGTCTTCCAGAACTCCGGCATCTTCCCGCATCGCCATCCCGAAATAACGGGCAAGGGTGGTCTTAGTGATATCGTCTTTGGTAGGGCCGAGCCCACCGGTCATTACAACGGCGTCGGCCACCCGGAGGGCATCGTCCAACGCGCCGGTTATCTCATCCGCCCTGTCGCCGACGGTGTATTTCGCAACGATATGAGCACCGGCCTCCGACAACCGGCGGGCTATCCATGCCGAATTGGTATCGACCACCTGGCCGATAAGTATCTCATCGCCAATGGTAATTACGGCTGCTTTCATAATTGGGTAATTTTTAATGGATTTTTTCAAGCCGGGGTGCGGCCGGGTGGATACATGCCGGTCCCGATTAAGACCGTTTCCCGGCTATCTGCCGGCAAATCCGCTTCACGAACGACGGCCCCTCGTATATAAACCCGGTATATACCTGTACCAGACTGGCACCTGCGTCGAGCATCCTCTGGGCATCCTCCGGGGTCATTATCCCACCGACTCCAATTATGGGGTAGCGGCCCTCGGTTTTCTCGTGCAGGTAACGGACCATCTCTATCGACCGTTCGGTGAGCGGAGCTCCGCTCAACCCTCCCGCCCCCATGGCCGCAACTTTAGACTCCGGCGTGGCGAGGCCCTCGCGCGTGGTAGTGGTATTTACGGCCACAAGTCCGTCCAACTGGGTGTCTATCAACACCTTTACGATATCGTCTACATGGTCGCGCGGCAGGTCGGGCGATATTTTTACCAGTATCGGCCGGTATTCGTTCTGGCCCCGGCGGAAGTCGAACAGCGGGTCCAGAATGGCCATAAGGTTGGCGGTATTCTGCAAGGCGGTTACATCCTTGACGTTGGGGCAACTCACGTTTATAACGAAATAATCCACGTATTGGTACAGGCTCCTGAACATACGCAGGTAATCGGCCGGTGCCTGTTCGTTGGGTGTAATGGTGTTCTTACCGAGATTCCCGCCGATTACCAGCCCCTTATTACGGCGGCGCAGGTTACGGACCATCGCCTCAACTCCGTTGTTATTAAACCCCATACGGTTTATAAGGGCGCGGTCCTGCTTGAGCCGGAACAGCCTCGGCCGCGGATTGCCAGGTTGTGGCTGGGGGGTAACCGTACCCACCTCTATAAAACCGAAGCCGAACGCCCCCAGGTCGCGGTACAGCCTACCGTCCTTATCGAAACCGGCGGCCAGCCCCACCGGGTTACGGAAGCGCACCCCGAAAACATCCCGTTCCAGCGACTTGTCCCGGTACGTGAAAACAGAAGCAATCACTCCCCGCAATCCCAGCTTCCCCGCCGCCCTGAGCACCCACGCCGTAACACCGTGTACCCGCTCGGGCGACATCAGGAACAGAATCGGACGTATCACACTTTTATACATGGCGCCAATTTATTCAAAAACCGAACAAAGATACTTAATTTACACAGTAGTCAGCCGAAAGTAAAGCCTAAATCCGATTCCCTAAGCCACCGGCGTAAGTCGGTATCATGGGTTACGGCAGATAAGGCACTATAAAATACCTTATTAATCATTTAAATAAAGAATAACTTCTTCCTATTCGCTCGGAACAGTCCCGATGTAACCATACGCGAAGAGGGATCCACCTTTTATCAGAGCACAATAGAAATCAGCCGTTAAAAATATTCCTGCCGGTAATCGTAGGAAGTACGGATGGATTCGAAATCTTCCGGATGGGACTTAAGAAGTGCGCTCTGGGCGGCTATGTCGAAATAGAGCGGTACCGTACAACGCATATCGTCCCACGCGATGGCCCGGGGAACTACCTGAGGAACCCGGTCATACGGATACCAGTCGTCGAGCGGTAATCCGAAAAAACGTGACAGTGCCGCCACGGACATAGCCGAGGCGTTCGCCTTTCCCTGGGCCGTGTATCCGGCAATATGGGGTGTGGCGAGAAGGGCGTTTTCGAGAAGCCCGGTGTCTATATCCGGTTCGTGTTCCCATGTATCTATCACGGCCGTACATAATCCGTTCGTAACGGCCCGGAAGAGGGCTTGCGGGTCCACCACTTCGCCGCGGGAGGCGTTCAGGACCACGGTACCGGGCCGGACCCTTTCGAAAAAACCCGCACCGGCCATGTGGAACGTGGCATCCGGTCCGTCGAATGTAAGCGGGGTATGGAAAGTGACGATATTGCACAGCCGGGCTATTTCAGCAAGCGGTACGTAGACTTCGCCGGCCGGTACGGGAAGGCCGGACTTCTCGCGGGGCGGGTCACAGCACAGCACCCTGAAACCCCACAGGCGGCCATAAATGGCCGACAGCGACCCTACGTTGCCCGCACCGACCACACCGATGGTCATATCGCCGGGCCGCCATCCCTGCACCCCGGAGGCGTAGGCCAGAGCCGCCCCGAACCATTGCAACACCCCGCGCGCGTTACATCCGGCAGCGGTCGTGACAAGAATCCCGGCAGAGCGGCAATACTCCGTATCTATATGGTCGAAGCCGATAGTGGCCGTAGCAATCACCTTTACCCGGGAGCCGGACAGAAGGGTCGCGTCGCATTTTGTGCGTGTGCGTACCATCAGGGCGTCGGCGTCCCTGATGTCCCCGGGACCTATCTCCCGACCGTCTATATACGACACCCGGCAAAAAGGCTCCAGCACCCCTTTCACATACGGTATTGCGTTGTCTATTACTATTTTAACCATCCCATTGATACTCCATAAATTCCACCGCCCGCCACCGGCCCGGACGAACGACCCGCAATTATATGCAAAAAAGGGTAGCTTTTAAAACCGGAGGCACCAAAGTTAATAAATCCGTGCCTATACATACCCTGCAAGGGTATAAATACCTATCCGGCCCGGGTCACCGGCAAGGCGCGGAAGCGCACGGGTCACCGTACCTGCAATCCAGGGAACCGCACTGCACAGCCTTCCTGTCCGGAAAAGATCTCCCGTATATATGTGAATGAGAACCTATCACCGTTATTGAAGTTTTTTAGGGTATTTTAACTAAATTAAAAATAGTATTTCCTAACAGGTCAAGGAAATCGACAGACTGCATTACATCTTGGTCGTTTATTGGTTGGAGATTTTGGGTAAACAAATCTATGTCACTCTCATGTACAATTTGGTTTCTTCTAATCACAATATTCTTTAACTCTATCTTGACATTTTTATCCGTCATGGACATAAGTGATGCAATCTTTTGCCACTTATGTTGCTCATGCCAAATAAGACTCAACCCTTCTGAAATTTTGTCTGGGTCTTGATATGCAATATATTTATGTTTATTGATAATGATATCTTCAAGTAATTTATGCGGATTTGTATTCGGTAATGGATTTAAAATACTTCTCATGTGGGACATACAAATCTGGAAATTATCATAAGATACGGTAGCAGGCCTTAGGGAGTTATATATTTCAATGATTCCAACCCTTATAATATCATGAATGAGTCTATCAAAAGCCGAGACAGCATAAACTATCTCACTTCTCAATATATCTGCCACATTCTCATGAGAAAAATGCAGAATACCAGTCAAATGACTGTAAAGAGAATGGTCTTGTCTTACTCTAATAATAGAATCGTCAAAGCATTTTTTAGCGCTCAACATACGCCTTTATTTCTATGATTTTATCGCAAAAGGCCTCAAAAACATTATTGATTGAATCCCTCTTAAATATCATTTGGTCTAGAACAGTTCCTTGTCGGTTAATTTGGCCCTCTGTCAATGCAAAAACAGGAACTCCCACATTATTTGCTGTTTGTATTAAGCTCTGAAAATCTGGTATTTCCGCAAGACAATAAGAATCCGGAGGAGTGTTGTTTTCAAATGCCTCCGGTTCTAAAACCATATTATATTTTCCCAACGCAGGCACAAGAACCTCATCGACTTCTGCGAGAATTTCATCCATATTGTTTCTAAAGGGTGCGTTTGGTTGCCCATTTCGAATATTAAACCTTTGTATTATGAGACCAGCAAATTTTGTATCAACATCTGGGAAAGGATATGAGGAACCCGCAAACATCTGACTCATTTGGATTGCATTCATTCTCCAACGAGGTAAGACCTCTGATAAAGTTTT
The DNA here is from genome assembly GCA_021202985.1 of Alistipes sp. Lineage (GTDB taxonomy): Bacteria > Bacteroidota > Bacteroidia > Bacteroidales > Rikenellaceae > WRDF01. The sequence goes on along the minus strand of JAJQCA010000041.1, from coordinate 45,619 downwards.
TATAGCCATGAGTGAGAAAGGGTCAGGGTTTGTCGGTATTATTATGATGTCAGATATTGTTACAAAATTCTGATTTAAAGCCCCTAATCCCGGGTTCACATCAAATAAAACGTAATCGATATTATGATGATCACATATAGCTTCTATCAAAGCGTTGAAAGCTCCGGGGAGGTTTTGCATGGTTGTAAATGCATTGTTTGAAGTTTGTGCAAAACTCAAAGAGGGTTCCATTTCGGTTAAGTTTGGATGGCCGGGCAATAAATATATATTTTTATTGTCTGGAACTCTATAACAATCAAAAGCCTGAATTGCCGTTGGTTTGCTTTCAAAAGCCGGACTCACTCCATCTTTTATATTATTATATTTAGTAGCATCATTAGTATAGTATTCTTCAAAATCATCTCGTAATATTAATCCTGTGAGGTTACATTGTGCATCTGCATCCACCAATAGAACCTTATTACCTTTTTCTGCTAATTTCCATCCCAGATTAAAGGATGTTGTGGTTTTACTTACGCCACCTTTATGGTTAAAAAAAATTATTCTCATTGACTTTTTATTAGTTAAGTAAGAGGTCATTCAAAGGTAATATTTTTTTTTAAGCTACAACATTAATTTTAAGCCACATACCTAGACAGCTACATAGTGATAGGCGAAAATAGGGCTAATAATAAATAAAAAACCCCTGCGGAGATTTACATATGACTGTAATCATTCGCGGGGTTTGTAAATTAAATACCTACTAAACAGGCGAGTATGATGCTATGTCGGCGATATCTGATTGGCAATTTTGAAAACGGTGGAACAGGAGTGGAACATGGAATGCTGCTATTACCAATTTTTATAAAAGGAAAAAGCTAATTACAATTTTGCTTAAGTTTTTCTAAATAAATCTCATTCCTTTTCTTTGAACGCTCCAATAGCGTTCGGTAGCTTATGACTTCTGTATATATTGAGCCGTCTTGCCGACCATCAAAGCCCTTAACGGGTTCAGATGGCCTAAATAAATAATCAAAATGATAAGAATGTTCATACCGTCCAACACGCCCTAAAACATCTCGAGGTTCAATGCCTTCCCCGATTAAATAACCATAAAAAGTAGTTAGCTGGAAATCATCCTCGGTATAATTACGAATTAAGCTTGAGTACATATCAATCTGCGTTAAATGTTCCGAAACATTCACATCAAGAGACTTAAACTCTATAATTATACACTTTCCCTCTTCTGGAAACAAAAGTATATCGGGGCGTTTTTTTAATCTATTCTCGCCTAAAGATTTCAGGTAGCGTTCCTCTTCATCTTCAAATTCACTTTTAAATAATTTCTGCCCATTTATTTTAATATCGCATAAACGGCTTTCCGACATTCCTCTAAAATATATAAAATCTTCATTCAAAATCCATAAATCACTATCTTCTGAATTACCTGATCCTTGTTGGAAAAGGAGATTATGAAGCAATGCTTCATCGAAATTCCTCTCATTGGATTGCTGAATTTCCAGTTCTCTATCAAGTATTTTTTTCAGCAACTCCAAAACAAGTTTACGCCGAGCCACATAATGGGTTAGTGCGTTTTTGTTTTGTAAAGGAATCTGTTTAGCCAGTTTCATTGCTTCTGCTTTTAAGTCGTCCGCATATGTCTCTGCACGAGTATCAAGTTTATCTAACCTATCGAATGATTTTTTGATAGAGGCATCAACCTTTGCCCTCTTTTTAGCTTCAACTTCATAGAATTTTTCGAGTATCTTATTTTCATTATCGTTTACCGAAATTGTTATTTCATTAGCAGTCGCATCGTCAAGACAGAACATGCTCTTAAGTTTTTCGAGTTCCTCAGTATGTTCTTTTTGTTTCTTCTCAATTTCGGGATATAGCCGATTAATAGTCTGATTTACTTCCTCTTGTATATCTTCAATATAAATCTCTTTATTACTAAATAAATCTGGATTTGATAAAGATTCTTTTGATTTAATATTCAATTCCCCCCGGATGTTCGTATCCCTTTGGTCAATATAATTTCCCGACAAGAGAAATAAATACTTATGCCCTTCAATGTTATCCGTTGCTGAAATATTTTGCAGTTTAATTTCGGAGTCCTCAACTACCTCACCTTTAGAGACAAGTTTTAAATCATTGCTTTTAAGAAACTGACTATCAACTTTAAAAGATTCTAAAACAAAAGTTTCCTTTTCGTCGAGTTTACTAATGGCCTTCCCGTCACTTGAAATCTGTGAATAGGGCAATTCAATTGGCTCTGTCTTATCTATTTTAGGGAAATCATTCTCGCTAATTGTTGATTCGTGTTTGAGTGATCCTTGTACATAAAAAGCTATGGAGATTTTAGGAAGTTTAGAACTATTATGGCAGAAATAATGAATATAACGCTCAATGAGTGCCTTTTTTAATTCTATGTCGTTAAGGGTATTATAAATATTGCTGTTGGTTTCTAACAATCCATCAAAAGTTACTTCAGTACCTATGGCATCATTTTCACTTTTACAACATTTTACGTGCAGAACTATTGCATTCTGCTCAATAAACCTATCTGTTTTAGATACTATAAACTCTCGTTCATAATACTGTTCATTTTCTTTGAAAATGCTCCGGAAAGTAGAACTGCCAAAGTAATGGACAAACTGTATTCTCCCAGAACCCAAATTCTTAAATCCTTTAGTATAATCTTTATAAGTATTAAACCTCTTAAATTCCTTCTCGTTAAATCCTATTCCATTATCTGAAATTGTAAGACTACGAAATTCCGTACTATCTTCATCCGTAGTATTAGCGGCATTAATGCGAATATAAATTTCTCCTTTATAGTCTTCCGATTCTACTTCTTCCCTGATTTTTATTGCTTCCAAAGAATTAGTAAATGCCTCGAAAATTGGCTGTAAGGATCTAGAGGATTTTTTTATATCACTTAAAATTCCTTTGAACCATAAACCTTCTGGGATTATATATGTATTGTCTTGATATGACATAGGTGTAATATTTTTATTGAGCCAAATATAATTAAAGTTGCTGTATTTTATTCCCAGTATCCTCTATTGCCATATAACAAAACGACCCGCCTAACGGCAGGTCGCTCACGAAAATGAAAATATTATTCGTCCTTTTCTAATTTTCGGGTACGGTAAATTATCAACGCACTAATGCAAAAAGCCGATACGGCAATGCCTATGGCTAACACAACACCCCAGTGGAATAGTTCAAGCTTAAGTGCTCTAACAATCTGTTGTGCTACAGAACCATCCTCAAGCCACAAATCTACTTTTTGAGATTTTACCGTATCTTGAACCATGTAATACATCACACCTCCCGGAGCAACAAGAGCAACAAGCATTAGTAAGGCTTTCAGGTATTCATTAAGACCCGACCCGGTGGCCTCAAAAATATATTCCCATTTACTCTTGTCTTTCTTTGATACGCGTTTGCGTCCATCCCGGTAGCAGAAATACATACAGGCCATTATTATCAGCCAAATAAACAAAGCAATCATCACATAATATTTTAAGTTTTATTCTACGTTCCAGTTCTTTGACAATACATTCCTTATCACCTATGCCCATTTTACCTAATGATTACCATCCGCTTCTTTGAGCATCTTCGAGATTCAAAGGTGAAACTTCCATAGAAGAAAGCCTGTGTGTCATGGGTTTGCCAAAAAATATAGTTACGAATGCAGGAGAATTAGCTCTTCTTTTCAAGGAATTCATATAACCTACTCTATATGAGCCGTATTCTATTCTGTCATTATGATATCTGTAGAAATAGTAGTCTTCTGATATGATTCCTTCAATTTCTTGCATCTCATAATCATAGACAATATAATCTGACATTTCTTTATTATCCATATAATCGAATATTACAAAATGCAATTCCTCCTCATCCGGAGTCAACTGAAAGAAAACCATAAAATGGTTTAATTCAGTTTCTTTTTGAGTGGCGGTTTCGACTTTAATAGGGTCTTTTACTATATATACCAAGGGGTGTTCTTGTGCGGAAACATTGTAAGTTAAAAATATTATCACTAACACAGTAAGTATTTTTCTCATAACTTATTCATTTTTACGGTTGCCGCGTTTCTCTTCTTTTCTTGATTCCCGTTTCAATTTACGTTGTTCTTTTTTGGATAAACCATCTTCTTGTGAATCAGTGGTCGTGGAATCGTAAATTATTTCCGTAGCCTCCTCTATTATTTCACTTTCAGACTCTTTATAAATTGGTTGCGTTGTTTCGGGCTGTGGTACTCGGGTTGAAACTTCTTCTGTTTTCGGTTTCGGGGTAGAAGTATTAAGCAAGGTTGACTCCGATTGTGTAGGTATATCATTATTAGATGATTTAACAGATTCTTCCGTTTTTGCTTCTCCATTTACAACCCCATCATTGTTGTTCTTGTTGTCAGATTTGCCAGAGACAATAAACCATACAATCGCAATAATTATCGCCAGGACTCCTATGCATCCCGCCCCTTTTTTGGGCTCTTCAACAACTTCTATAAGATATTTTTTTGCCATGATTTATCTTGTTTTTTGCCAGAGGCTTGTTGTTGTCATGGTTCCGTTGAGGGATAATGTATATTTTCCCTTGCCTATCTTTTTAATGTGTAGTTCTTCCTGATTTCGTTGTAAGAACATACCCATTGTTGCGGCTACCTTATGCTTGACAGAATTAAAATCCTCATCCGCCGGATGCGTTTCCAGCATACGGTTGTACTCGTCCGGGAAATGGATTGAGAAAGAGATGTTAAAATCGTGCGAATCAAATTGTTCTCCCGAAATATTGCGATAGATATGCTCACGCAATTTCTCGGCACCGATTCCTTTCAAAATGGAATAAGGGGTTACCGATTTACTCATAGCAACAATATTTTTTTGTTGCCATACAACTCCTACATGGCTTATTATAAACAGAAAAGTGTGGAGTTGATCGCGCTTATCCGATAAGAGGCTCTGGAATGCCCAAACTGAAATAAACGAAATGCAATACCCCACACCTGTATGATATGGGATATAGATTTCGCATATCATTACAGATGAAAAGAGTGTTGTCGTTATCCTTCAGTCAGTGAAATTTTCCAGATTTCTTATCGAGGATAAAAGCGAAACACTTTCATCATATGTACGGTTACATACGTAACCGACACAAAGATAGTAAATGTCCGCTCTTTGCGACAACACTCGTTGGGGTATTGCACCGTAAATCTCGTCTACGTTGCTTTCGCCGGGTACACCGATGGAAACGAAATAAGGTATATTGTGTGATGAGTTTCGTTCCCTAATATTGCCCTATAACCGCTTGGATGATTAAAAGAATAGATTTCCCCATCTATATGGCGATAATCGCTACATTTCAGTCGCAGCCTACTTTATCGGCATCTCGCGATGCCAGACGGCAGCCGGAAAATTTAAATCCGTTTTTCGCCATAGAGTAGATGTGGAAAATGACAGGTTTAGATTCACGGTAAGTTTCCCTCGCCCGACTTTGCGTATCCTCAATTTGGAACTGTTCTTTGAGAGGTATCGACCTACCAATGCCGGGATGCCGGATAGAATATCAGGGATATCCTTCTGGTCCCTTTCCGCGTTTATCATTTCGTTAAACTGTTTTACGAAATGAGTGATGAAGCATCTGCAAAATTCGTGTGTGTCAAATTCCTGACCGGGAATTGAATTGTAAATAAACTCACGCAACACTTCATTGCCAAGAGTTTCCAATATCCAATAGGCGTTTTTTGTATGAGGTCTCATATATCCCAAGTTACCGGACAGGCTATGTCCTATCCGGTTTGGAATACGCAAGCCAGGTCATTAAAAAACCGGACACTGATAAGCGTCCGGTTCGTAACATATATTGGGAGAACGACTATTTGAATGTTACACCGTGTTCTTTACATATTTTGAAGAAGCTCAATATTGTCGTTTTACTTCCATACTGGAGACATTTGGCAAATTGTTCATCGCACTCGGACGGATAATATTTTGGATGCCACATACTGACCAGATGGAATTTTCTATTGCCCTCTTCCTTTCCATATTCTGCTGCAAATGCGCATCCTATTTTATACCAGTCTTTATAATTAGCAGTAATGTCTATCTTGCCTTTACGGATTTTTTCAATAAGCCGGTTTACTTTAGTATCTATCAAATCCTGTTCACGCGCTGTACGGTCTAGCGGAACTCTGCTATTATCCGGATAAATGTTATCTTTAACTTTAAAGTATGGCTTTGCACAGAAATTAAAACATGGATAAGCGTCAAAGCTCGCCCCTCTTAATCTGGCCACACCTTTACAACTTTCATCAGCTATCAGCCCTATTCTTTCTTTAATCTCGGCAACCAAAGCGTTGAAGTGTTGTATATGTTTCTCGGGGTATTCAATTCTAAAAATGAGACATAACCCGTTGCCGTTTATTGAAATTCCAGCATAGGCAAGACTGTTAAAAAGTTTCATCAACCTTTTTTTAACGGGAAACCATTCCGCACCATAGATGTGCTTATTATCTTTCCCATCAATGTCGATACAGAGATAGCCGCTATGTATGTGTTGGAGACGCTTTGTTTTATCACGTGTATCGAATACACCGCTTACAGTAATACACGGGAGATTACTTTTGATGTAGTCTCTTTTTTTACCCTCTTTTGACTTCCTACACTTAACAACATCATTTTTAAATCCCGGAAAAGTCAAAAACTCCCATAAAGATACAGTACATACAGGTTGGGTCGCGTAATAATTCCGGAACAACGAAACGCGAGGGTGGTGAATATTATCGGGGATTCGGACAAGACTGTTTGAACTTACGTTTACCCATTCTGGATTATCCACTCCCTTTATAATTTTATTTAGGGGAGTGATTTCTGTTATTAACCCCATTTATATCAATTTATTATGAATGAGAAGTAGATTGGATATTGCCTTTAAATGGCTCTGGAATTGATTGTTTAAAACTATCCCGGTGAATTCTCCGGGATAGTTTGACTTATTAATCGTTGTTACTGTCGCCATTTTCTTCAGGGCGCTATTCTTCTGGTACAAGAACATCCTTTTTCGCATCTCGTGATTTGCTACAGAATTTAGCCTTTCTCTTACGTTCGTTTGCATCGAACTGAGGCTGAACGAGTAAAAACAACTGCCGAACACCCTTTGATGTATCATTACCCGGCAACTCGTCATAGAATGCATACTGGAAAATGACTTCATATGCTCTACGTTGGTCTCTTTTGGGAAGAAGTCGTATTACCTCATAAAACCGTTTGTAAAGAATAACACTTTCTCTGGGCGGTACTTCTGACTGGAATTGGTCGTTCTCGAAATTCGTCTCATTTGTTTTCATAATAATTGTTTTTAGAAATGATTAAGTTTTTCGTTACAGTAATCTTCGGTAGTCTGAACCGGATGCTTCTGCATCCAGTCGATTACTTCTGCTCGGACAAAGTATAATCGCCGTCCGCCATGAGCAGGCTTATAAAACGGAATGCGACGTTCATGGGTAAACTTGTAAAGGGTAGCCTTACTGTAGCCTGTGAGTTCAGCCACCTCGTCGATAGTCATAATATCACTTTCCGCACTTGTCCCTGTTGTTACTTTATTGATATCTTCGTTACTCTGGAGTATTCTCCTGAACTCGCCAACTGTTAGCGTTGCGAGGAATTTACTGTCGTCAATATTGCTCATAATCTATCATGTGTTTTGATTTACTTGTATCCGTTTACTATAATATATATGTTAAAATTTTAACACATGCGAAAATGAGATACCCCCTTTCAGAATGCATTCTGAGAGGGGGTACTTAATTAAGATAATTAATTTAATTCTCTGATTTCTTGGAAAATCGGTCGATTATCCTATATCGGTCAATTTACTATAGACACTTCCTAAGTTCCCAGAACAACTTTGTATATCTGTAGTCATCATAATCCACACTTTGATAGATGGATTCTATCCGACGATAGATTTTATACACCGTTCCATAAGATGGAGCGGACATTTCTTCCTTTAAACGGGATATCGGATAGTTCTTTTTCACTTCCATGTTTATATGTGGTTTAAAGAACTCAAAGAAATATCCCAGATAAAACCAATACCGTATATCGGTTTTTGTGTTTTCCATGATTGTGCCATGGAAGGCTGAGATAGTGATTTTGCAGGTCGGGCAATACAATAATCGGGGCTTGTTTTTTCTAAGCTGCCGTAACTCTTCACTTCTGCACCGAGGACATGATTGCTTCCAATGGTCCCTAAAAAATGAACAGGCCTCTTTCTGTGTAGGGAATGCTTTCAGAAACTGCTGGTAACTTATCGGATTATTCATAATTATAGCACCTTTGCCGCTTCATCAATTACGGTATTATCGAAGCTATCGAGGTAAACCCGGGTAGTTTGCATATCGGAATGCCCCATCATCTGGGAAATTATTTCACGTGGGATACTATTTCGCTGTAAAGTCATGGCGAAAGTATGCCGGCTGACGTAGGTGGTAAGCCGGATATCCGTTATACCTATCTCCTTTGCCAACTTAAAAAGACCTCGTTGATATCGGTTGTAACATGCCGCTATATGTTTCCGTAGTGGTTCTCCCGACAGATCGGCAGAAGATATGACGGGAAGTAAATATTCGGCCAGTGTATAATGGCTTGCCCGTAAAGTTCCTATTAACTCCTTAATTTCCGGGGAGATTTTAATAGCGATGGGCTTGGCTTCTTTTAAATTCCTGATTTTTTGACGAACATAAACGATATAGTCCCCGTCTTCGATGCGCTTTATATTTTTTGCCGAAAGCTGGGCCATATCGACGAAAGATATACCGTAGCAGTAATATGAAAAAAGGAACAAAAGCCGGGAATACTCTATCTTGGGGTCGTCCGAGTGCCAGTTTTTGATTTTATCAAGATATTCCGGGGATAAGTATCTTTTAGCGGTTACTTCTTTTAAGCTGTCGACTTCGTACTTCCCTTTACCGAACGGGTAGGTGGATTGCGGGGCCACTCCTTCCGCAATGGCCTTATTGAGAACGGAGCGGACGGTTTTCATATAATACCTGCGGGTATTAGCACGATTTCTTCTTTTCTGTAAGAACTTGTCGAACCCCCGAATATACCGCAGGTCGATGTCGGAGAATAACCTCTCCCCTAACTTCCTGTCGTATTTCCTAAGGATTCTAAGTGTGTCCGAATGGCATTGAGCATTTCCGAGATGGTTGGTTTCCCTGAGGGTATTGATGACGCTTTCAAAGTAAGCCTCGAATTTATCCTGCCGGGTTTTATTCCAAAACGCATCCTCAAATTGTGAAAGAGTCCAGTCAATCCCGTCAATCTCGAATCTTGCGATAATATCCCTTGCCCGTACTTTGTACTTGTCCAAAAGGGCATTATCGTTTTTGCGCTGTTCATTTTCTGCTTTTTGACGTTCTCCTTTTAGATTCCGGTAGATTTTGAATATTTCGTTGGCCTCATCCCAATGTTCGGGATCTGCGAATATCCCCAAAGAGATATACTTCCTCAGTGAATTTTTTGTGACACACAGACGAACGGCGTATTGTCCATTCTTATTCGGTCGGTCGTGACGACGTGGAAACCTTATTGAATAACTCATCGATTCATAATTGAGATTCACTTGAAATCTTGTTATGAAATACCTATACGATAAACCGAATGAACTAAAAGGGAAAAAGGGCTGTTTTTGACTGAAAACGGCGCTTTTAGGAATTATTGACCAATTTTTAAGAAATATATACCACTTTTTTTTATTCCTATACCAATGTGGTAGGGAATACCGGATGTCTTATGGTTGGTGGAACAACGGTGGAACATACCGAATCAAGATAGAGTTAAGCAGATGCCACGAGATTGTGGGCTTTAGACACGGCTGGACAGGTAAATAGTAATAACCGAAAACAGGCGAAAAAGTAAATAAAAAACCCCTGCGGTAACTCACGTCACGGCAGGGGCACCCAACTTAATGTATTGATTATGAAAAAAACTATAACCTCCGACTTGTCGCCTATACCGGCCGGAAGTCGTATATATAACACTTACGGTCGTATTTATATTGTATCAGATTATGCAATCAAGGCTAAATTATAAGTAAATTTTATTCTCTACCCGAAACTGCCTGGAAAGGCCGGATACCGCCTGTGAAAAAGATCCCGGCCCCGTACCACCGGGAGCACCTTCTTCCGCGTTATGCTTCCGGTTTGGGTAAATCCGGCCCGGAGCGCTTCCCGCATCGTGTTACCCGGCAGATAAAAATTCGCCGCAGTCGGTATGTAATAACGCAAAAACGGTTAAACTTATTATTTTTGCTATTTAAAAACCAGCGATATGGACCTGTCGGACTTCGACCCCAACGGCACGGGGCAGGATAACGGTAATTATTTCGGCCTCCCGTTTACCCCGGAGGACGCCGCGCTCGTGCTATTGTCCGTCCCCTGGGACGTGACCGCTTCCTACGCCGACGGTACGAGGTTCGGCCCGGACGCCATCATCGGAGCATCGACGCAGCTCGACCTCCATGACCCCGTTTCGCCCGGTGCATGGCTCCGCGGCATCGGTACGGTGGGGATAGATTACGGTATTCAGGAAAAGAGCCAGTTCCTGCGCGAAGATGCCCGCAAGGTAATGAAGCACCTCGAAAAAGGGGGAAGCGTCACGGACGAATATGTCCAGAAACGGGCCGAAAGGATAAATGCCGCATCCCTTGAGCTTAACCGGTATGTCCGGGAAAACAGTTCGATGTGGCTCGAGAGGGGAAAAATTGTGGGTCTGGTGGGAGGCGACCACAGCACACCGCTCGGGCTTATTGAAGCGCTGGGAGAGCGTTACGGCCAGGTTTCGGTACTTCATATCGATGCCCATGCCGATTTGAGGGCCGGTTACGAAGGGTTCGCTTTTTCACACGCTTCCATTATGTACAACGTCGCGGAACTGGTACCCTCGGTGGACGGAATCGTACAGGTGGGCGTACGCGACCAGTGCGACGAAGAGGCCGAAAGGGCTGCCGCGAATCCCCGAATCCGGCAGTTCGGCGACTGGGAATTGTCGGTCAACCGGTTCCGCGGAATGACCTGGGACGAACAATGTCGCCGGATAGTGGATGGCCTCGGGCAGAACGTCTACGTAAGTTTCGATATCGACGGGTTAAGCCCGGGCAACGCCCCCCATACAGGGACGCCGGTTCCGGGAGGGCTGTCGTTCGACGAGGCTGTTTACCTTGTCGATATGGCCGCCGGTAGCGGCAGGAGCCTTATCGGCTTCGACCTTTGCGAAGTATCGCCCGGTAGGGACGGCGAGTGGGACGGCAACGTGGGTGCACGGATGCTTTACAAGCTATGCGGCATAGCCCTCCGCAATTGAAGCCAGCCCGGATACATCGGTAACGACCCGGGCCCCTACCGCAAAGCAGTTTTGTAGTTTGCGTAATGTGCATCAAATACCCATTTAATGAATGCACACATAATATGATTCGACACCGATAACGACATTATATATGGCAAAACGGAGCAGGCGATACCGCAGGGCCAAGACATGGTACCTGCTTACAAGACACGGCAACAACTTTCTCGGCAGCCAGTGGGGCGGCGGGGCGCTCCTCGTCCTTTTCTCGTTCATAGCGCTTGTACTGGCGAACATCGACGCCACCAAACACCTATACCACGAATTGCTGGAGACCGAAATCGGGGTCCATATAAACAATTTCCGCCTGTTTATGACCTTCGAGGAGTGGGTAAACGACGCCCTGATGGCGGTATTCTTCTTCGTGGTAGGACTGGAAATCAAGCGGGAGATTATCGCGGGCGAGCTGTCGAGCGTCAAACATGCCACCCTGCCGGCCGTTGCCGCGCTGGGAGGGATGATTGTCCCCGCCCTTATTTACCTGCTTATTAACCACGGCAGTGAATTCGAGGCGGGATGGGGCGTGCCAATGGCCACCGATATCGCCTTTGCCATCGGGGTGTTGTCGCTGTTGGGTAAACGAGTACCCATATCGCTTAAAATTTTCCTCACGGCCCTGGCCATCGTGGACGACCTCGGCGCCATCCTCGTCATAGCTATTTTCTACACTTCGTCCATAGATTTCGTCATGCTATTTTCGGGTCTTGCGGTACTGGGCCTTATGTTCTTTATGAATACCAGGGGGGTAAAGCGTTCCCTTATTTACCTCATACCGGGCGTCACGGTCTGATACCTGTTCCTCTATTCGGGAGTTCATGCAACTATCGCAGGCGTTCTCGCGGCGATGGCGATACCTACCAAGCCGAGGTTCAGCAAAAATTACTTCCTTTACAAAGTGCGCTATTTCCTCGAGGAGTTCCGCCACAGGGACAAACCGGGGGTCGAGGTGCTTGCCAACCCGGAACAGATGCACGTACTGGATAAAGTGAAGTACGTCGCGGGCTCGACCGTCAGCGCCTCTCAGAAACTGGAACATATCCTAAACCCGTGGGTAATGTTCCTGATAATGCCGGTATTCGCGTTCACCAACGCGGGGGTCGAACTCAATTCCATCGCCGACCTGCATGTAATCGGTACCCGGCAGGGGTTGGGTATACTTTTGGGGCTGGTTATCGGCAAACCGCTGGGTATCTTCCTGTTCTGTTGGCTTACCATTAAGATGGGCCTTTCGGCCCTGCCGGCCAACGCCTCGTGGAACAGCCTGCTCGGGGTGGCCTGCCTCGGCGGAGTCGGTTTCACCATGTCGATTTTCATCAACAACCTCGCCTTTGCCGGTACTGAATGGGTGGATACGGGTAAAATAGCCGTACTAATTGCCTCGGTGACCTCCGCGGTATTCGGCTCGCTTGTCATAAACTTTCTGGTAGGCAGGAAACGCGGGGCGAAACGGCAGGCGCATACCTCCGTAACGGAATAATTCAAATTTAACCCGCGCGTAAGGCGGGTTTAATGAAATTTGATTAATTTTGCACTTCAACTCAGCGGATTGCATACCGGAAGGCAGGGATTGCGGCCGGACGGGAAAAGAGTTACGAAGCAGAATAGTACAGTAAGCTATAAACGAATAACATAAAGTAAAAGTAAAGTAAGATGAAAAAAATTATTACGATCCTTGCAGTATCGGCTATCGCCGCGACAGCGTTTATCTCGTGCGGCGGCGCGTCATCGCCCAAAAGCGAACTCGATTCGGTAGCATATGCGCTCGGTATCGACATCGGTACCTCACTCAGGGGTATGGACAGCACCATCGACATCAATAAAGTGGTGGCCGGCCTTAAGGACGCCTTCAACAAAAACAACAAACTCGAACACGAAGACGCGGTGAACTACCTGCGCGAATACTATACCGTGCGTAAACCCGCACAGGCTAAAGCTGCAGGCGAAGCATTCCTCGCCGACATCGAAAACAACAACCGCAACGTGCAGAAGACCGACAGTGGCCTGTTGTACGAAATCATTGAGCCGGGCGACCAGAGCCAGATGCCGACCGACGACCGTGACATGGTTAAGGTTATGTACGAAGGCAAGCTCAAAGACGGTCAGGTATTCGATTCCTCATACGAGAAAGGCGACACGATCGAATTCGCCCTCAACCGTGTTATTCGCGGATGGACCGAAGGTATGAAACTCATCGGCAAAGGCGGGAAGGTAAAACTCTACATCCCGTCGGACCTCGCCTACGGCGAATACGGCCAGCCCCGTTCCCAGGTGCCCATCGGCCCTAACGAACCGCTGGTTTTCGACATCGAACTTATCGATATCGAACCCTACACGGAGGCCGAATAGTACCTACCCAAAGCGGTACAGAATAAAAAGCGAAGCGACCCGGACGGTCGCTTCGCTTTGTTATATCGGGATTTAAGCCCGGTAACCGTCGACATCCGGTACGGTAGTCCGCCGGAAATGTATACCCCATAAACCCGGTTTGCAGGTTTCGATACGGACGGTAAGCATAATGTTTTTAAAGGTGGAGGAGTTTACCACCCGACACAACAAGCCACACGGATTCCATCGGTTCTGAAACCGTCCGGCCCGGCAGTACGCTCAGATATTTTCGGTAAGTTTCTGGACTATCCGGAAATTGTAGAAGAATTCCTTGGCGAAAACGCGCAACACGGTATAGGACGGGATCGCCAGCAGCATACCCAGTATCCCGGCCACACTCCCGGCTATAAGGATAACCAGGAATATCTCCAGCGGGTGTGCCTTGACCCGGTTCGAATAGAGAATCGGCTGGAGCACGAAATTATCCACCCCCTGTACGAACAGCACATTACCGATAATAATAAGCACCATCGTTCCCGTACCCATACTGATAAGCGGCGAAACCATACCCACCACTATACAAATCGCACCGCCCATGATAGGCCCGATATAGGGAATCACATTAAGCACACCGACGATGAAGCCCATAAAGAAAGCCGTATCGGCCGGGATACCCCATATCAGAAGCGAACACGACAGGAGCAGCATTACCGTGGTGGACTCGGCGATTATACCGGTAAAATAGCGTATCAGCAGTTTGGTAACGGCCGCAAGCGCCCGGTCTATGTTATCCTCGTACTTCTTCGGAAACATGGCTATCAGCATGTTGCGAAACAGGTTGTCCTGCTTCAGGAAGAAGAAGGTTATGAACGTAATCGAAAACAGGGCTATTACCGTACCCGCCACCAGGGAGAGGGTCGACGAGAGGGCTTTGTTTATGGTATCCAGATTCAGAAGCGGGGTAAGATGGCCGGAGAGTTCGCTCGTGAGTGAGAATTCGCCGGCATCGAAAGCGAAATATTTCGACAGGAAATCCTGTAACGCCTGTAACGGACCCTGGAACGCATCCACCACGAACGAGGCGTCGAGCCTCGAAAGTTCGCTGAATTTGCTGAACACAAGCGGCACGAAAAAAGTAACGAACAGGATAGCCACCGTCCATATCGTAAGGAGCGTCAGAAACGCCGCAAGCCACCGGGGCATCGCCCGCCCGCGGATTCGCAGGCGCAGGAGCACATCCACCAACGGCTTGCCGATAATGGCGAGCACCGCCGAGATAAGTATATACGCTACTATATTGCTGAAGTACCAGATAAGGAACAGCACTATGGCCGCGATAACGGCACCAACTACATATCTGGCAAAATTGGACATTTCCTCCGGGAAATTTTTAGTTTGTAAGGCAGCCCGTAATCAACCGACCGGCCGCTCGGGCCGTAAGGTTATTGTGTATATTTACCTGAACCTTGCGATAGCCGTCTGCGAACCTTTTACCTTCTGCCCCTCCCTGACGAGAATCTCGCAATCGGGCGGCAGCAGCAGGTCGATTCTCGAACCGAACTTTATGAAGCCGCACTTTTCGTTTTGCGTAACCTCTTTATCCTTCCGGGCATACGAAACGATACGCCGTGCCACCAGACCGGCCACCTGCCGGAACAGCACCTCCCGCCCGCCGTGGCCGACCACCGTGGTGGTCCGCTCGTTTTGTTCCGACGATTTCGGATGCCACGCCACCAGGAATTTCCCAGGGTGGTATTTATAATAGAGCACCGTCCCCTCTATCGGGAACCAGTTCACATGGACGTTCGTAACGGACATAAAGACCGAGACCTGTATCCTCTCATCTCCGAAATATTCCTTTTCGAGCGTTCTCTCCACCACCACCACCTTACCGTCGGCAGGGGAATAGACCAACGAATCGTCCGTTAGCCGGGGACGCTGCGGCTCACGGAAGAACCAGCAGGTAAGCAGTAACAGCACGCCCAGAAGAACACACAGCACCACCCCGAGCCATACCGGCAAAAACAGCCAGCCGGCAACGCCGAGCGCCGCGACTATCAGCGCGGTAACCAGTATGATACGGTATCCTTCCCTGTTAATCCTCACGACGCAAAGATAACAAAATATAGGTAAACGAACGGTACCGAGAACAACAGCGCGTCGAAACGGTCGAGGAACCCGCCGTGACCCGGGATAACTCCTCCCGAATCCTTAATAAGTACCGAGCGTTTCAGCATCGACTCGACAAGGTCGCCGAATACACCGCTCACCACCACCACCATCGAAAGGCCGGCCCAGAACACAGTGTGTTTTCCCAGGAACCCACCGCCACCTTCCAGCAGCCACCCTATGGTTATCCCTACCGCGACGGCCAATGCAAGCCCACCGAAGAATCCCTCCCACGATTTTTTGGGAGATATCCGTTCGAAAAGCCTCGTCCGCCCGAATGCCACACCTACCAGGTAAGCTCC
Organism: Alistipes sp.; assembly: GCA_021202985.1. Classification (GTDB taxonomy): domain Bacteria; phylum Bacteroidota; class Bacteroidia; order Bacteroidales; family Rikenellaceae; genus WRDF01. The sequence continues at coordinate 29,430 of JAJQCA010000041.1, read as the reverse complement.
CACGTCGTTGGCCCACACTATTACTATAAACCCTATAATACCCCAACGCATACTACTCCAGCCCTCCATGCCCAGGAGGCCGAGTAATAGCAACGGAAAGGCCACGTAAAGGATACCCGTCAGGGTAGCGGCAATATTTACAAGCGGATTTTCTTTCCTGCGGTAAAGTTCGCAGATAAAGACTACAAAGAAAAGCACCGTTACCGAGTCGAAGGCCGTAACGCCCACGTTGGACGGGATGAAACCGGCTCCGAACAGCAGGATTATAAGAACGCCGGTCACCATTCCGAGCGGCGCCTGCGGCAGTGCTCCGGCCTTTGAGGCTATTTTGTAAAACTCCCACATCCCTCCGATGCAGATCGCCAGGAGCAGAGCCAGGAAACTGTACGGTGACAGCAACACCGCACCGGCCACGACAGCCGCTATAACCGCACCGCTTACGGTCCGTATCGCAAAAGAGTTGAATGCCGGATTTTTCTTCACTTATTTTAGCTTGTCGCACCTTTCGGGTGCGTATAACGGGTGTTGTTCGTAGGTTTATCTCAGTTGCCGGGAACGGCATTTATCTCCCGGCCTTCCAGCCCGGAATGAATACCGGGACACAAACAGTGTCGTCGACGTTACGGGGCGGGCCGGCTCGTGCGAGCAATGATTTCGGCGGCAAATTCCCCTTAGGATAACGAGCCTGCCGGGCCGTGGAGGCAACGCTCCTATTCCTCCCCGCCTTTCCGTATATCTTCCAGCGGGTCGGGTTGGGGCAGTTCCGATTCCAGTGTGGCGATCTTTTCCCCTTTCGGCACACCGTCCTCCGGTGCGCCTCCTGTCGAGCCGTCCGCATGGTACCCGTCCGTATCACCCGGACCGGTGTCCCGATCCACGACTGCAATATCATCTGTACGCGAATCGTCTCCGTTATCTGCGATGCACTGCTCAGAGTCGCCCTCCTTTTCGCCTACCTCCGCGGCCGTAGAACCGGCCGCGCTGCCGCTATCCCTCCGGGAATCTTCCCTGAGGGCGCTCTGCCCTTCCGAGTCTGCGCGGTCCGTTTCGTGGGTCTCACCGCCTCTAAAAGAATCCCAATGCGTAATCGTGGCTCCGGAGCGGCCCCGGTACCGGGCCTCGTCCATACTGTCGTCAGCAATCACCCCGGTCTCCGTGTCGGTGGACTTCCATCCTTCGGCGATGGCATCCGCCGTACCGTTATGTTTAATCTGGGCAGCCGCTTCCGACCGCTCTTTCTCAATGTCTTTTTTCCTCTTCCCGAAGATGCGTTCCACGTCTTCGGTGAATATAACTTCCCTTTCGAGCAGTATGTCGGCCAGTTCGTGCAGCCCCTCGCGGTGACGTACAAGTATCTCGCGAGCCATCGCCTCGGCTTCCTCGAGGATGGATTTTACCTCCTCGTCTATCTGCTGGGCGGTCTTCTCGCTGAACGGTTTTGTAAGGGCCATATCGCTCTGGCCGGTCGAGTCGTAATAGCTCACGTTACCCACATTGGCGCTCATACCGTAGTAGGCGACCATTGCATAGGCCATCTTGGTTGCCCTCTCCAGGTCGCTCAACGCCCCGGTCGATACCCGCCCGAAAGTCAAATCTTCCGACACCCGGCCCCCGAGCAGCGAAGCCATTTCGTGCATCAGCTGTTCGCGGGTGGTAATATGACGCTCGTCCGGCAGGTACCATGCAGCCCCGAGAGCCTTGCCGCGCGGGATTATGGTTACCTTTATCAGAGGGTGGGCATCCTCCAAAAGCCAGCTTACCGTGGCATGTCCGGCCTCGTGGAAGGCAATACTCCGCTTCTCTTCCGGGGTCATAATCATGTTACGCTTCTCCAACCCGCCCACGATGCGGTCCACGGCGGCAAGGAAATCGTCCTTATCCACCGCGCTTTTATTTTTCCGGGCGGCTATAAGAGCCGCCTCATTACACACGTTGGCGATATCGGCACCGGAGAATCCGGGTGTCTGTTTGGCGAGGAACTCACGATCGAGATCTTTAACCAGTTTGAGGCTTTTGAGGTGGACCTCGAAAATCTCCCGCCGTTCGTTAAGGTCCGGCAACCCTACCTCGATCTGCCTGTCAAACCGCCCGGCACGCATGAGCGCTTTATCAAGGATATCGGCACGGTTGGTGGCAGCGAGTATAATCACACCCGAGTTGGTTCCGAACCCGTCCATCTCGGTAAGCAGCTGGTTGAGTGTGTTTTCCCGTTCGTCGTTCGACGAGTATCCCACGTTCTTACCCCGGGCACGCCCGATTGCATCTATCTCGTCGATAAAGACGATACAGGGCGCCTTTTCCTTCGCCTGGCGGAACAGGTCTCGCACACGCGATGCCCCTACGCCGACGAACATTTCCACGAAATCCGAACCGCTGATAGAAAAGAACGGCACGTTGGCCTCTCCGGCCACGGCCTTCGCAAGCAGGGTCTTACCCGTTCCCGGGGGTCCAACCAGCAGCGCCCCTTTGGGTATTTTTCCCCCGAGGTCCTTATATTTCTGCGGCTTCTTCAGGAAATCCACGATTTCCATAACCTCCACTTTGGCCTCTTCCAGCCCGGCCACGTCCTTGAAGGTGGTCTTAACCATGTTATCCTTGTCGAACATCTGGGCCTTGGCCTTACCCACGTTAAATATTCCGCCGCCCGCGCCTCCGCCGGCGTTGCGCGACATCATACGCATTATGATTATCCAGATACCGATAATTATGGCGAACGGAAGCACACTGCTGAGCAGGTTCAACCATACGTTCTGGCGGTTCTCGTAGCGCACGGCCACATCCACACCGTACTGGTTCCGCGCCAGTTCCAGGTCGCGGTCGAATATGTCCACCGACGGTATGTTATAGGTAAACTGAACTCCGTTCTGCGGCAGGTTCTTGTACTCCTTTTTCCCGGAATATTTTCCTATCTCCTCCTGTTTGATGTAGATTTCCGCAACGTCCTTGTTCACCACCTCAATCCGGTCCACATCGCCCGAAGCGATCATTTCCCGGACCGTGTCCCAATCGGTCCTTACCGGCGTCTCACGGCCGGCCATAAGGCTGTAACCCATTATCGCTATACCGATAATGGCATATACCCACAGCAGGTTGAACCGCGGGCGTTTCATCTGGGGCACCGGACTTCCGCCCGGCCTGTTTATATTGTTATTTGCCATAAAGTTTCTTGTAATTTTATCGGGGTGTCGTCACCTCCCGGCCGTCAGTCCTGCGTTCCGAAATGCTGGCTCGGTACGTCGGCCCATAGCTCTTCGATGTTGTAAAATTCCCTCAGTTCGGTCTGGAATATGTGGACTACCACGTCTACATAATCCATCGCGACCCAGACGCTGTTGGTCGTGCCCTCTATGCGCCACGGCTTTTCGCCCAACTCCTCGCGGACCTTCTCGGCCACCCCGTCGGCAATGGCCGACACCTGAGTCGTCGAATCGGCATTGCATATTACGAACGCCGAAGTTATCGCCCCGTCGACATCCGACAGGTCGAGTATAACTATATTTTTTCCTTTCTTATCGTCTATCGCCTCGGCGATTGTTTTCACCAGTTCCGTCATACTAAATCATAGGGCAGGTACCCCCTCCGGCCACCTGCGAATTACTTATCATACAAGTTCGCAAAATTACTGTTTTTTTCCGGGAATCAGCCCAAAGCGACCCAAAAGATAAGAACCGCTTACCATAAAACGTATCCCTTATCCAAAACGTGTACCGTGAAGTATTATTTTCTCCGTTCCGCATAGCCCGACACCGCCCGCGGGTCCGCCGTCAGCTCGTCAGTCCCAGTCCGGTAGGCAAGCCCGGGCCGGCATTAATTTACCTGCAAAGGTGCGGCTTCTATAACCGACTCTTTAAGGGCCTCGATAAGAGTACGTTTCACATAGGTACGGCGCACGGCTATGGATATTTTGCGGGAGGCGGCACCTTTGGCAAGTGTTTTCAACTGGTTCTTCCGGTCGCGCGGAATAAACTCGACCGCCATTTCCGGGATTATGGTAATGCCGCTCGTACAATCCACGATACGCATCAGGGTGTCGAGAGAACCGCTCTCGAAGTTACACGACGGCCTAACCGCCCGGCGCGACTGGCAGAGCTCCAGTATCTGGTCCCTCAGGCAGTGCCCGTCGCTGAGCAACAGCAACTCCTTCATATCTATATCCTCGATACGGATGTTACTCCGCTCGAACAGCGGATTGGAAGGCGCTACGTACGCAAAAAAGCGGTCGTTGAACAGGTCCTCCTCGATTATGTTGTCCGGGCACATCCCGCCGGCGAGTATCGCTGCGTCGAGTGAGTCACGACTGAGGTTGGTGATAATGTCGGCCGTTTTCATCTCCCTGATTTCCAGTTCCACCTTGGGATATTTCCTGACAAATCCCGATATAAAACGGTGCAGCAGGTAAGGTGCGATGGAGGGAATGACCCCGAGGCGAAGCGTTCCCGATACCTCTCCCTTCAGTTCGTTCACCGACTCTTTTATATAGTTGTAAGCCTTCAGGGCTTCGCGCGCGCTTTCGATAACCACCGTTCCGGCCTCGGTGGGGATTACCGGTTTCTTCGAGCGGTCTAAAAGTATGACCCCGAGCTCCTCCTCGAGATTCTTAATCTGCATGCTGAGCGACGGCTGCGTCACGAAACAGCGTTCCGAAGCCTGCGAGAAGCTGCCGCAGTTGGCCACCGCCAGAAGGTATTCGATTTGTACTATGGTCATATAATTCGGGAATGTCCGGGTTTAACAATAAGGGTAGTTCCTATAACATACTGCAAATATTATAAAATAAATTTATAACGCCAAATTCCTGCCGAACCATAATTGGGTCATATTTAACCGGAGATCACAACATTTACACGCCTATAATCCTGCCCCAAAATTACTATCGTCCGAAAAAAGCCCGGTAAAAGACCCCTAACGGAAGTTGCCTGCCGGCACGGTCGCTGAAATACAGCTCCCCGTACTTTTCCTCAGACGGAGCGAATTGCCCAGGCCGGAAGATGTCTTTTACGGTACTACGGGCCAGCAACGACGACAACCCCATAGAGTAAAGGTTAAGGATAAGGAACGAACCGGACGGTTCCAACAGCCGGGCACAATCGTCGAGCAGTGCGGGCAGGTGTTGTTCAAGAACCCATTTTTCGCCGTCCGGACCCCGGCCGTAAGCCGGCGGGTCGAGGATTATGCCGCGATACCGATTACCGCGCCGCACCTCGCGGGCCACGAACTTTGCCGCATCGTCTACAATCCACCTGATCTGGTCCAGTCCCGACCCGGTGGCGTTCTCCCTCGCCCAGCCTACCACCTGTTTCACCGAATCGACATGGGTTACGGCCGCACCGGCCGATGCCGCGGCCAGCGTCGCTCCGCCTGTATAGGCGAACAGGTTGAGCACGGCCGGCCTCCCGTCGGCCCCGCTTCTTATCCGGTCGATGGAATCATAGATAAAATCCCAGTTTTCGGCCTGCTCGGGAAACAGACCCACATGTTTGAAGGCGGTAAAACCGAGCCGCATCCGCAGCGACATATCTTTGTAGGCGTAATCAATTCTCCATTGCCCGGGTACTCCCGGACGCAAGTCCCACGTACCCCTTTCGTCGGTCTGGGCACGCTTACCGGATGGCGCGCCTTCCGCAGCGCCCCGCCGGAAAACGGCGTTCGCCGTCCTGTCCCATTCCTCTTCCGGCAAAGCCTTGCGCCAAAGAGCCTGCGGCTCCGGCCGTACCGTCACCACACCGCCGAACCGTTCGAGCTTCTCGAAACCGCCGCTGTCTATAAGCTCGTAATCTTCCCAATTACGGGGTGTAAGCAGAACAGGGTTATCCATGATTATTCATTTTATTTCTTTCGCTTACGGATAGGCGCAAAGCGCTTCCCGGATTATATTAAATCACTCAACCTTTACAACCCTCATCCTGCAGCCGGCGCAATCGAAATCCAGCCGGTACCGGAAGTTCCCCCGGCGCAGGAAGAGTTCACGGGATTTGTCACCGGGATTATCTTTAAGGCAAATACCTATTTCCCGGCGCAGGCAGTAGGGTGTTGTCATAACGGCTAACCCGTCCAGCGAGCGGCGCAGATCGTTGGCCGGCTCGAACCCGGTCACACCGTGCATCACCCAAAACCGGCGGGCCAGCGAATTGGTAACGTTCTCCTCTCCCCCCAGGTGGCTGTCCATATACGGGTATGTATCGTCACGGGCGGCAGCGGCGGAAACAACCGCCGCCTGTCTTTCCTTCCCGAACGCCTCGAGCCGTCGTGCCGTGAGTTCGTCGAAGAGCCTGCGCCGCAGGGCGTTCAGTTCACCGGCCGCCAGGAATGGTATCTCCCCGTTGTCACCGGTCACGAGCGTAAAACCCTCGATGCGGTAGATCGTGCCCCCCGTTTTACGGATTTGGGACTCTATTACAGCCGCCATCCTTTCACGGTTGCCGGCAGTGCCGTTGCGGGCCGCAAGCGATGCCACGGCCCGGTTGCCGCATCCGTCGTCGGCGGTAACCGACAAACCGGCTCCGTCGGCCCGGCACTCCACCCGTACGGCGACGGTCCTGCTCGCCGCGCTCCGTTGGACCATCTGCAGAAAACTGTGGTCATGATTACGGAAAACCTCAGCGCCCGGTACGATACCGTCCGTCCGGTTGGGATAAACCCTATTCCCGTCCACCTTATTGATATTGGTACCTGTCAAACGCCCGCCCGCGAGGAAGCATAGACCGTCCCCCGCCACAATCGTTTTCCTCCCGGAAGCCTCTCCGCCGGCCGATAAAATACCCCCCGAATCGGCGGGCCCGACTATTTGAGCAACCTCACCGGCGACCCGCGAAGATCCGCCCGCGTCCCGACGGTCGAGCGTAAAATATCCGTCTCCCACCCCGGCTACCCGCCCTATCGGCTCCCCGAGTGCCTTCGGCGTGTCGAAAGAGGCCACACCGGGCCGCATCCCGCCGGCGGTCCACGTGGTGAATCCCCGTGAGAACGTCTTTGCCGGGTCGGGCGTGAAGCCGTACCGCACATCCCCGTCGGAACTCTTGCGAACGCCCGGTCGCCGGGCTATCTCCGCGTCGAGCACGTTTCGGTAGTAAGCCGTTACATTCTTTACATATTCGGTTTCCTTAAGCCGGCCCTCCACCTTGAACGATGTTACCCCGGCGTCTATCATCCGGCCAATGTAGGCCGATAGGTTCAGGTCCCGAACCGACAACAGGTGCTTGCCCCGCAGTATGACGTTCCCCTGCCCGTCCTCCAGGTCGTATGCCAGCCGGCACGGCTGGCTGCATTCCCCCCGGTTACCGCTTCGCGGGCCCATGCTCCGGCTCATGTAACACCGTCCGCTATGGCCTACGCAAATCGCTCCGTGGACGAAGCATTCAGTCTCGACACCGCACCGGGCGCTGATGTCGCATATTTCCTCCAGCGTCAATCCCCTTTCCAGAATAACCCGTGAGAATCCGCTGCGTCCGAAGAAAACGACTCTATCCGCCCCGGTATTGCACATCTGGGTGGAAGCATGGAATACCGCGCCTTCCAACCCCATCATAAGGTATGCCGGGTCCTGTATTATAAGGGCGTCCACCCCTGCCGCAAGAAGCTCACGTGCCATCTGCTCCGCCCGTGCCAATTCTTCCTCGTAGACGAGGGTGTTTAACGCGGCATATACCTTTACCCTGTACCGGTGGCCGTATTCGACCAGGCCCGCGATTGTTTCGATGCTGTTGCCCGCGGCGGCCCTCGCCCCGAACGCCGGGCCGCCGATATATACGGCGTCGGCACCGTGGTCGACGGCGGCCCTGCCGGATTCCCCGTCACGGGCGGGTATAAGCAATTCAATCTGTCGCATCGCCGCAAAGGTACTAAATCGCCGGGATTAGCCGGCCTGCCGGGACTATGAAGCTGCAATGTAAGTATATCCCCATAAGGGGTAACCATTTACCACTGGAAAAATAAAAGGTAGCTCCCTCGTCCACTGCGGCTATTCAGGACGACATAATTTTATTATATATAATCATCCTGTCCTTCCGACCATAGCGAAGAATCCGCCTTTAATGTACAATCTTAGGATTATACACCCAGTAAAATAAAATCGGCCCCGCAAAGCAGGGCCGATTTGTATATTGTAATTAACCGCGGCTTACTGGAGGGCGTTAATCTGCTGGCGCGCGGTGGCGACTTTGCCGCCGGCGGTTACCTTGCGGTAACTTTCGATGGCCTTGGCCTTGTTTTCCTTGTTCTGGTAGGCGGCGCCGAGCAGGAAGTACGCCTCGCTCTTCAGCTCTTCGTCGGTCTGGGCTTCGGCAGCGGCCTCACCTTTTTCGATCACCTTGTCCCACTGCTGTTTATTGGTGGCAATCTGGATATACATAAGGTTTACCTGCGGGTTCTCCGGGTCGGCTTCCAGATATGAGTCGAGGATATCGTAAGCGCCCTGCGTATCGTTGGCGGCATTAGCGGCGCTGGCGTCGCGAAGGATATAATAAGAATACTCTTCTTTAGCCTGGGCTTTTGCCTCGTCGTATTTACTGTGGGTCTGGCCGAGGATGCTAGTGTATACCTCGTAACCCTTACGGGCAGCTTCCGGGTCGTTCTCACCCATTTCGGCGTAGCTCTTGGCAAGGTTCAGCGCCAGTTCCGCGTCGCTCGGGTTGGCTTCGTAGCCCTTCTGGAATATCTCTGCCGCTTTGGCGTAGTCCTTATCGTTGAACGCGTCGGCGCCCATGGCGGTGTAGGCTTTGGCAATCCAGCCCGAAGCGTTACGCGCCGTGTTGATATCGCCGTATAATTCACCCAACTCCGCGGCTTTATTGAAATGCTCGATAGCCGTATCGTAATCTTTCTGCTGGAGGTACGCACCGCCCACGCGGTAATAAGCACCCGGGATAAGTTTCTGCGCGTTGGCGACTATCTCGGCGGCGTCCCCGCCTACCTCGAGGCCGACCGCAACCACTTCATTGAGGGCAGTGATGGCATCTACGTAATTTCTTGCCGAATAGATTTCGGCTGCGGCGTTATATTTGTCGATAACGTCGTTCAGGTCCTGCGCCGCGGCGGCACCGGTACCCATAATAACCACGGCCAGGGCCGCAAGAGATTTTTTAATCCGGTTCATAATTTTAATTTATTGTTATTCTTTTATTTCATAGGTTTGCTGCCTCATTTCCCCGTCCGGGAACACCTTTTACCTGAATAACGCAAAAACGGATTTGGAAGTATGCCCCGTGTGGATTTCCGGACGTTGGCAAATATATATTATTTGGGGTTAAGTGCCAAATCGCCTGCGCAATTTCCCGAAAAAAGCTGCGACCAGTTCCGAGCATTCCTCCCCGAGTACCCCGCCCGTGACCCCGGTGCGGGGATGTAATATCTGCCCGCCCACGGTGGAATATCCCCGTTTCGGGTCCGCCGCACCGTAAACGATACGCCCCACCTGGCTCCATGCCGAAGCTCCGGCGCACATCACGCAAGGTTCCACGGTCACATAGAGTGTACAGTCATTCAGATACTTGCCTCCGAGACTCTCCGATGCGGAGGTGATGGCCTGCATTTCGGCATGGGCGGTTGCGTCGCAAAGGGTTTCCACGAGGTTATGGCCGCGTCCGATCACCCTCCCGCCCGACACGACCACCGCACCGATCGGCACCTCTTTACGTGCGAGCGCCTCCCGGGCTTCGTCGAGCGCCATGCGCATATATTTTTCGTCTTCCTGCATTTTCCGGCTATTTAATCAAGGGGCAGTGCCCTTTCATCCGGCGTACGGCCCCGGTACAGCACCTTCCGTCCCAAAAAGGCACACTGCTTTTTTCACCACAGGGCCTGTACGAAACTCACGGTAAATGGTTACCTTTGAACCGCCTTAGGGCGGACAATCGCAAAAATACGAAAATAGATATAATTTATGTACAGGAGCCATACTTGCGGAGAACTCAGGATAGAAAATCTCGGACAGGAAGTTACCCTTGCCGGTTGGGTGCAGAAGGTGCGCAACCTCGGGGCCATGACATTCGCGGACATACGTGACCGATACGGCATCACGCAGTTCGTGATAGACGAAAACTCGCCGGAGGAGGTACGCCGCACGGCGGCAGATATCGGCCGGGAGTACGTGTTGCAGGTTAAGGGCAAAGTGGTGGAACGGGCATCCAAAAACCCTAAGATACCGACGGGTGATATCGAGATAGCCGTAACCTCGCTGCGGGTGCTGAACCCGTCGGAGGTTCCCCCGTTCACCATCGAGGACCAGAGCGACGGCGGCGACGAACTGCGAATGAAATACCGGTACCTCGACCTGCGCCGTAACCCGGTGAAAGAGGCGATGATACTGCGTCACAAACTGGCGCAGGGCGTCAGGCGGTACCTCGACGGCGAAGGGTTCCTCGAAATCGAGACTCCTGTGCTGATAAAATCAACTCCGGAGGGGGCCCGCGATTTTATCGTACCATCGCGCATGAACCCGGGCGAGTTTTATGCCATGCCCCAGTCGCCGCAAACATTCAAACAACTGTTGATGGTGGCCGGATACGACCGCTACTTCCAGATAGTGAAATGCTTCCGCGACGAGGACCTGAGGGCCGACCGCCAGCCGGAGTTCACCCAGATAGACTGCGAGATGGCCTTCGTCGAACGCGAGGACGTTATCCGTACCTTCGAGGGGATGATGAAACACCTCTTCGCCGAGACGCTCGGGGTTACGTTCGACGGCCCGTTCCCGCGGATGTCGTGGCACGAGGCAATGGAGCGTTACGGCTCGGACAAGCCCGACATCCGGTTCGGCATGGAGCTGAACGATATAACCACGCTCGCACAGGGCAAAGGTTTCGGGGTTTTCGACTCGGCGGAGTACGTCGGTGCGATATGCGTCCCGGGCGGTGCGGCATATACCCGCAAGCAGATAGACGAGCTGACCGAATTCGTTAAACGCCCACAGATAGGGGCCAAAGGCCTCGTGTGGGTTCGCATCGAAAACACGGGCAACATAAAATCGAGCGTCGACAAGTTCTACACCCCCGACGCCCTCACTGCATGGGCCGAACGGTGCGGGGCACAGGGCGGCGATTTGCTGCTGGTAATATCAGGCGGCCGGATGGGGAGCCTTTCGGCTCTTTGCGAGTTGCGCCTCGAACTGGGCGGCAGGCTCGGCCTCAGGGACCGCAGCGTGTTCCGTCCCCTTTGGGTGGTGGATTTCCCGCTGCTGGAATGGGACGAGGAGTCGGGCCGCTTCTACGCGATGCACCATCCGTTCACCTCGCCCCTCCCCGAGGATGCCCACCTGCTCGACAGCGACCCGGCCAGGGCCCGGGCCAACGCCTACGATTTCGTGGTAAACGGTGTAGAAATAGGCGGCGGGTCGATCAGGATACACGACTCGGCGCTTCAGGCCCGCCTTTTTTCCGTGCTCGGATTCTCCGACGAGGAGGCCCGGGCGCAGTTCGGCTTCCTGATGGACGCCTTTAAATACGGCGCCCCACCCCACGGCGGCGTGGCCTTCGGATTCGACCGGCTCTGTTCCCTCTTCGGCGGGGCTGACTCGATACGCGACTACATCGCCTTCCCGAAAAACAACTCCGGGCGGGACGTTATGATAGACGCTCCCTCGCCCGTCGCGCAGGCACAACTCGACGAGCTGTACCTGACCAGTAACCCGTCCGCGAAAGAGTAATTGGTGGGCCTCTCCGGCAACCAGCCGCCGGGAGTATTATGCACTTGAGGAATGTGGACAGAGCCCGGATGCCATTATACGACAAAAAACATATGAAATATATCGGATGGGCGGATGGCATTACGGGGAGCGGCTTACGATTGATTAACCGGAATCCGTATTTTTTAATGCAGGCAATTTTCATGGAATTTTGCCATAAAATATTTGGAGTCCGCAAAAATTCACTTATATTTGCACTCGCGTTTGACAAAACGCACGGTTCTCTATCAATTCGGGAGTTTAGCTCAGCTGGTTCAGAGCATCTGCCTTACAAGCAGAGGGTCGGCGGTTCGAATCCGTCAACTCCCACAAAACGAGAGAAGCCAACCACTCGAATGAGTGGTTTTTATTTTGACATCTCTCGTCGAACTTGTTCGGGAAGGATTTGTCAAAATAAAAAGGGAGCCGTCAGGCTTTGGCTGAATTAAGTTTTGCAAAATTGACAGGATAACCACGGATCATGTATGCAATCCGTCAACTCCCACAATTAACAAATAAAGCGGCCACTCTCTAACGGGTGGTTTTTCTGTTAGAAATAGGACGGGGGAGCATAGCTCAGTCGGTTTAGAGCGCCTGCTCGACAAGCAGGAGGTCCGCGGTTCGAATCCGCGTGCTCCCACAAAGAAACACCAACGAAAGCATCCGCAAGGATGCTTTTTTGTTCCCCCCTTACGGTCGCGAATTTATTCGAAGGCCCGTATGGGTGTACCTTTTTCTCTCAACCGCTCCCGGCCCATTAGATTCTGCCGGACCACTCAATTTCACTTTTGTCGGAATCGGTAGAAAAACTTTCGCCCGCTGTGATATTATAATTGCATTTGTAATCGGGTTAAGAAAGTGTCTGAATTTATCGAAATACATCACCTCTCTCTTTGGATGTGTGCACGGAGGATTCTGGAAGAAGCGGACGGACAGGGCTTCTTTCACAACGCGTTCCGCGTCGGCGATTCCGAATTCGAAGTCGATTGCCGGCTCACGTACTCCCCCTATCCGCAGGACCGCCATGCCGTAACCGGCGCGGAGATTTACCACGGGGAAGTGCGCACCTGCGGGCGGGACGGGTATATCCGTTCGGCCGTATTGACCGGAAAGGAACTCATACCGTATTTAAAATCATAGAAAGTAACCGTGAAACATAAGCAAAATTCAAAAAGCCAATCCTATGAAAACAATTACCGCCGACAGGAAAATCCAGCTTTATACGGCCGTAGGCCTCGTCATGGTGGGCGCCGGTCTTCTCGTCGCCGGCTTCATCGTGGCCCCGCGGGGAGAGATACACAGCTCGGTGCTGATAGGCTTCGGGGAGGTTATGACCTTCGCCGGGGCGGTGTTCGGCATCGACTATACCTACAAATACAAACACTCCAAAATAAAAACAGATAATGAGTAATAGCATGGCTGAATATTTCACCTTAACCGAACTATGCCGCAGCCGGACCGCGGATGCAAAAGGAATCGTCAATACGCCCCCGGAGGAGGCCGAGACCCGTTTGGAACAGCTCATCCATTACGTACTCGACCCGGTGCGCCGCCTTTGGGGCGGCCCGATTACGGTCAACAGCGGATACCGGTGCCCGGAGCTGAACCGGGCCGTGGGCGGCGCGTCAGGTTCCCAGCACCTCCGCGGCGAGGCCGCCGACATCACCACCGGAACCCGCGAAGGAAACCGCCGGCTTTTCGGATTGGTTTCCTCCAGCGACATCCCGTTCGACCAGCTCATCGACGAGAGCCGGTACTCCTGGATACACGTATCGCATTCTGCAACCCCCCGCAGTCAAATTCTGCACCTGTGAAGACCGTTATCCCCTATGCGGTCATCGCCGCCCTGCTCGTAACGGTTTTCCGCCAATGCGGCCGGGAAACGGTACACACGGAAAGGTATGTCGACACGCTGGTGGTACGGGACACCGTGCGGGACACGGTACCTGTCCCGCATAAAATATACATCGCCCGTTCGGATACCGTATTTCTGCAACTGCCGGCCGATACGGTGGTACGGGAAGTCGTGGTACCCGTGGAGCGGAAAGAGTACCGCACGGAGCATTACCATGCCGTAATCGAAGGGTTCCGGCCGGAACTGGTCCATATGGAAGTCTGGCCCGAGACCCGTTACATTACCCGGACGGAGGTGAATACATTAAAGAAAATACCGCGTATGGGTTTGGGTATACATGCCGGTTACGGTTTCAACGGTCGGGGAGTATCGCCGTACATCGGGGTCGGCATCCATTATAACATCGTGTCTTTCTGAACTGTGTACCCGCCTGCATCCGTACCGCGTATTTAAACCGGCGTCGGGTAATCAAATAAACCATACGGTGGTTGCTAAACCGGCGGTACATGTTACGGCTACCCTCAACCGGAACAGATACGGGCCGACCAACCGGCGAAAGGACTTATTGTTTACTGCGGGTAAAAGGTTATCTTTGTAAAAGTTTAACCATAAAATATTTTATTAGAATCCGCAGAGTAGACTCATAACACCAAGAAAGTAATCCGTTTTTATATCAATCCGGCAGTTTCCCGTCGGGGAAAAGTAGGGTACTGCGTGTCCCCTTCGGACGGAAAGGTAAAAAGGATAACTTTGAAATATATAGACAGGATAATGTCTTTGATCACGGCGAAACTTGGAAATTTCAAACTGGTAGATCAATCTTTAGCCTGCCTGGGGTGTGCCCGGCTTGTTATTTGCCGCGGCTCCCTTGGGCGCAGAGCGTTGTTCGATACCAGTGGTTTTCCAAGACCCGCCGTTAGACCGACGCACCTGCGTCCTTTTTATTTCCGGCCGGGCGGGACACAGGCAAACGGTAAAACCTCCCGCCCGGACGGCGAAACGGAAAAATGCTATTTTTGTGGAAACATATGAACACCCATTAGGGCTGACTCCGGAATTACTGATCCGGAAATAAGCGGTCCGGTAAATATCGCGTCACGAACAGTCCGTAACTTCCTGTCGCACACGGTTGGGGTAACTCACCCCCCCTTCCCGGGCGTCCTGCCCGATACAAACCCCTGTTTAGGCAGACGGCTGTTATATAATATAAATCGATAAAAAATGACACACTCCATATTTGCCACGGGTGAAATACCCTCCAACGGCACGGATACGGAAGAAATTCAATTCCGTATAGAAAAGACCATCGAACAGATAGTAAAATCCAGTCCGAAAAAGACCGTACGTCTGATTACGGGAATCCATACTCGGTTCGAGAGGATGTGCGCTATGGCGGTGTTCCGCCTCCAGGAGTTGTACGACCGGTTGGAATTCGACCTTTGCGTGACCGACGAGGAGTACCGGTTATATTGCGAAGATTACGAAGACGACCCCGATACCGACCCTGACGATCGTTACATCGGCATAACAATGGCCCGGGACATAATAGGAATAACGGAGGAGAGGCGACACGAATGTTACCTCGGGATTCTCGCTGCATGCCGGACCCTGCTCTTTTGTACCTCTGCAGAATCCTCCGCCGCCGGCCTCCACCTTATCTCCGAAGAAGCCCGCCGCGGCCGAATCCGCACCGTCGACCTTTCCATCGGTTAATAGATCAATCCAATATAATAAAAAACGCTTTCGCCACCGTACGGTTCATCGGGAAGAACTTGGAAAGTCATTCCGGAACGAAGTGAGTAATCTGCCTTTTATACAATAGGAGTAACCAGCGCCTCGTCGACCCGAAACCTTTAGTGTAGCGAAGAACTCAGGAATCACATACTTTCACATACCATCCCGAGCGTACGCGAAGAATCTGCCTATAACCATTAAAAGCAGGCACTAATGTACTTACTTCTCGATTTCCTTAAAATACCGGTAAGTGTTAACAGTCAGCTCGCCGGCCGCAGGCTCGTCGATAACGAGTATCCCGTGCGGGTGGGTCTGGAGGGCGCTGACGGTCCACTTGTGGTTATAAGCCCCTTCGACACCCATTTTCACCGCCGTGGCCTTGGCGCTCCCCGTGGCGAGTATCAGCACTTCCTTGGCCGAGAGTATGGTGCCCACGCCCACGGTAAGAGCCTCCCGGGGAACCTGCGAGGTATCCCCGCCGAAGAACCGGGAGTTCGATTCGATGGTCTCCTGGGTCAGGGTCTTCACCCTGGTGCGGGAGTTGAGCGAGGAGAACGGCTCGTTGAAGGCAATGTGCCCGTCAGTCCCGATTCCTCCCATGAAGAGGTCTATACCGCCGTACCACTGGATTTTTTTCTCATACCGGGCGCATTCTTCTGCAAGGTCGAGTGCCATACCGTCGAGGATATTGGCGTTCTCCGGTTTAATATCCACCAGCCCGAAAAAGTTGTCCCACATAAAACGGTGGTACGACTGCGGGTGTTCACGGTCCAGTCCTACGTATTCATCCATATTGAAAGTCACCACGTTGGCGAACGACACCCGGCCCTCGCGGTACATTTCCACCAGCCGCGCGTAAGTTTTGAACGGAGTCGAACCAGTGGGTAACCCCAGCACGAACGGCGCTTCGCCCGTGTGGCCCTTTATCCTGCATGCTATATATTCTGCGGCGAATGCCGCCACCGACTGTTCGTCGTTCTTTATCAATACCCTCATTTCTCAGCTCTGTTAAGTTTGGTTATGTAATTCACGAGGGGGGAGCTTCGGTAAACCCGAAGCCCCTCCGGGTCAGATTATCCTTACGTACACTTCTATGGCCTGATACTCCGCCATCCCGAGCTTGTCGTAAAGGTATGCCGTGTGCTGGGTGCGGGCCTCTGCGCGCTGCCAGAATTCCCGCGTATCGCTTCCGGGGAACGGCACTATATCCTTCTGCGACTGGTGCCGGTATATTGCGTGGCGCTTTTTGAGCATCTCTTCCGGACTGAGCGGAACGGCCATATCCACCATACCCAGGTCCCATTCCTGCCATGCTCCGCGGTAGAGCCACATCTGCGTCTCCCTGAACCACTCTTCTCCCTCCACCAGCTTAACGGCCCCGAGAATGGCCTCTATACATATACGGTGCGTACCGTGCGGGTCCGAGAGGTCGCCGGCCGCGTAAATCTGGTGGGGCTTTATCTCCCGCATAAGGTTGGCCACAATCTCTATATCGGCCGGTGTCAATTCCCCCTTCTTTATGCCGCCAGTTTCGTAGAACGGCATGTTCAGGAAGAAAACGTTGCGCTGGTCGTCCAGCCCGAAAAGACGGCAGGCCGCCTTTGCTTCGGCGCGCCGGATGGCTCCTTTGAGGTCGAGCAGTTCGCGGGGCTCCGGTTCTCCCTTTTTCTTGGACGCTATAAGGTCTTTGACGTACTGCACCCGGTCGCCGAAACCGCATTCCTTGGCGGTATCGGTAACCTGCAGCACCACGTCGTCGTGCACCGCCACATTGCCCGAAGTCTGGTAGGCCACGTTCACGTCGTGGCCCTGATCCACAAGGCGAAGGAAAGTACCGCCCATCGAAATAACATCGTCGTCCGGGTGTGGCGAGAAGAGCAGCACCCTCTTGGGGTACGGCTCCGACGGGACGGGACGGGTTGTATCGTCCGCATTGGGTTTACCTCCCGGCCAGCCGGTGATGGTGTGCTGCAGGTCGTTGAACACGTCTATATTTATCTTGTCGTAAGCCCCGCGCGCTTCGAGCAGCTGCCCGAGCGAGTTCTCGATATAATCCTGGTAGGTAAGTTTAAGAATCGGCTTCTCCACCTGCTGGCAGAGCCACACCACGGCCTTACGGGTAAACTTAGGCGTCCACTCACAGGTGCCCACCAGCCACGGGGTCTCCTCCCGGGTAAGTTTCTCGGCAGCGTTGCAGTCGATAACCATTTCGATTCCCGTATGGTCCTGGAGGTACGAAGCGGGGACCTTCTCCGATATCTCACCCTCGGCCACCTGCCTGACGATGGATGCCTTCTCCTCGCCCCAGGCCAGCAGGAAAATCTTCCGGGCCTTTCGGATGGTGCCTATACCCATGGTGACGGCCATGTCTGGAATATTGGCGTAACTATGGAACAGGGGGGCGAGCGACTTCTTGGTGTCGTGGCTGAGCTGCACCAGCCGGGTGCGGGACTTGTGGTACGAACCCGGTTCGTTGAATCCTATCTGGCCCTGCTCACCCATTCCCATTATCATCAGGTCGATGCGGTGCAGGTTCTTCTCGAACCGCGCGCAGTACTGTGACACCTCCTCTTCGGATATGGTGCCGTCAAATATGTGGATATTGTGCGGCGCTATATCTATATGGTTCAGAAAGTCCTCATGGATACGCCAGTTACGGCTCTGGTGTTCGTCGGCCCGCATCGGGTACAGCTCGTCGAGACTGTATACCACCACATTTGCGAAACTCACCTCGCCGCATCTGTGGCGGCGCACCAGCTCCCGGTAAAGCCCGATGGGAGTCCGCCCGGTGCTGAGACCCAGCACGAACGGGTTTTCGACCACCCCATCGAGGGTGTTGATGCCGTACTCATGGTCGTTTATCATGGCGACTATCCGGTCGGCAAGGTAGCAGACCCCGTCCGATTCGCTGTCGAAAATGCGGGTGGGAATCCGTTCGTACCGCCTGATGATATCGTCCGGTGTCGCTTCGGGAATCAGCCCGCCGCTGCGCGGAAGTTTATATCTTATGTCCATACTATATTATTTTAAAATATTATTCCAATCCGGCCGGCAGGCACCCCGTTATTATGGCCCTGCCTGGCGGTAAAGGTAAGCAGTGTTGCTTTAAGCCGGTAACCCGCCCGTTATTTATGTCGAACAGAGTTAAAAATTTGCCGTATAGGGCAAACATCACCGGCCGCACTCCACAACGGACAAGTATCAGGCCGCACGGAACGGCAGGCCCGGCCCTCGCTCCCGCGGAAAGTAAATTTACAAAATTTAATCATAATAATGAACTTCCGACGCGCCTCCCGGCCGTTTTTAAAACCGCCTGCCGGATTATATGCACAACGCCCTTTGCGTTAGAATTTGTGGTTCGCATGCGCCTACGGGAACCATGCCTCGGGTACACCGACTAAGCGTCAGAGCGCATCCCGCTCCCGCCCGGCCATAGCCACCCGGCCCGGCCGGTATTGCATAACCGGCGGAGTATATTAACTTTGCGAATAACCTTTAACGCCGATTATGATGAAACGACTTCTCACGCTGACCCTTATTGCCTCAACCATCGCCGTCGCCGCACGGGCGCAATCGCCCAGCCGTATCGTAACCGATACCATACCGAGCGAAATACTCGGTGCGGCCAAACCGTTCTCGGTCTACCTTCCCGCGGGTTACGACGACACGGATAACGATTACCCGGTGCTGTATCTCCTTCACGGGGCGACGGACGACCACCAATCATGGCAGCTCAAAGGCAATATGCGCAAAATTGCCGACGTGACCTATCTCTCCGGTATGGCGGTACCCGCCGTGATAGTAATGCCGGACGCCGCCGGGGAGGAGCCTAACAACCGTGGTTACCGGATGGGCTATTTCAACAAACCCGACTGGGAGTACGAACGCCATTTTTTCGAAGAATTCATACCCGCGGTGGAAGCTAAGTACCGTATCCGCAGCGGGAAGCAATACAGGGCCGTGGCCGGCCTGTCCATGGGGGGCGGAGGTTCGATGGTCTATGCGCTGCACCATCCCGAACTGTTCGGTTCGTGCTGCCCGCTGAGCGGCCTGCTCGCCGCGCCGCGCATTCCCGACCGGCTCATAGACGACGACGCGTTCCACGAAAGTATAGAACGCGACGACCCGCAGGCGATTATCCGCAATGCCTATCCGGCCGCGCTCGACAGTTTCCGTACCGTGCGCTGGTATATCGACTGCGGCGACGACGACTTCCTCTACGAATGCAACGTGCAGACATACCTGCTGATGAAAGAGAAAGAAATACCGCTCCAGTACCGGATGCGCGACGGCGGCCATTCGTGGGAATACTGGCAGTCCGCCCTGCCCACCGTCCTTACGTTTATCTCCGTACCGTTCGCCCGGTAACGGGTAAACATCTTATCATTCGGTCCTCCTCACGCCCCGCGGGGTGCGGGGAGGTTTTTTTAATTCCGACGGCCGAAAGGACTTATTCAAAGTCAAACCAATAAATTACCGAGACCGCTCCCGTAAACTGCCCCGGAATCGGTTGCGGATACCTTGTATAGGGTAAAACCTTATACGGTTCGATGATTATTACAAATTCGGGTAAATATTTACTACATTTGTCGCGCATAACTAAACCCCATTTAATTATGTAAAGCCGGGTACCCTTGCCCGCATATTTTAAATTAATCCCTTATAATTCAAGTTATGAGAAAACTCTTTTATGCCCTTCTGTTGCCGCTTGCGGTAATGACGTCCGCATGCAGCGATGACGAGAAAAATTTCGGAGACCTGACGGTCGACAATAAAAAGGACCTTACCCAAAGCCTGAGCGCCGATGAAAATTCGGCGACCGTTACCTTCACCGCCCGGGACAGCTGGACCGCCGCGGTGGCCGACGTGACCGCTACACGGGCAGGACTTTCCTGGCTCTCGCTCGACCGTTATGAAGGCGGCGCCGGTTCCTACACACTTAAAATTACCCTCTCGGACAACACTTCCGGAGCCGACCGTAAAGCGGTAATTACCGTTACCACGGCAGGCGGCGATAAATTCGACGTGCAGATTACCCAGGTCAAGACCAATAAAGACGGTACGACCCCTCCCTCGGTCGGAACACCCGGCGACGATGTGGCTCTGGTGGACAGGGTCTCGATTGAAATGGAGGACGGAACGTATGTCCAGAAATTCGAATACGACGGCAACAACCGGATAGTGGAAATGACAACCACCGGCCCGAACGGAGACCCGGTGAAACGTATAAACATCAGCTACGGGAGCGATGAAATAACGGCAACCTTACAGAGAGGATTCACCGGAATGTCCCGGTCGATAGCCGCGGCCGATGGAGCCGTCAAAAACGGGCACGGGAAACCGTCTGCAGCCGCCGGCGGCCGGACCCGCTCCGAAATGGGTTATTACCAGTACAATTGTACTTTCAAACTCAACCCGGCCGGGCATGTCGCTTCCGGTACGTGGGTCGCGGACGACTGGGAAGATGAGAGAACCGAGTGGAAAAACGCCTACGATTCACAGAATTACCTCACCGCAGTCGAATACACAGAGGATGAAGATTATTACTGGACCGTAACCTGCACCTGGGATGCCGGCAACCTTACCCGGGTAGATACCCGTGGGTCTGGCTACGCATATTACAGCACCGCCACGTACGACAACGACCTTAGTAACGATAAAGCCAATATCGACATCAATTACCTCGTAAACGAGACGGATGAATATTTGGACATTGACTACTCGGAGTTTATGGGACTTTTAGGGTTCTACGGCCAGCGAAGTAAAGGACTACTGTCGAGCTCCCTCTCCACCGACGAGGACGGGTCCGATTACGGTAAATTTAAATACACCTACACTTTGGATTCCGATAAACGGGTGACGGGTGTTAAAGTCGTTAAAACCAGCACAGGTTCCGACGGCACGGAATATTACTATACCACCGAATATACGCTGTCATATAAAAAGTAGTCCGGCAATATCCCGACATATAAGGCCGCTGCCCTTCCGGGGCAGCGGCCTTGTTTTTTTTATTTGTTATGCCGGGTTGCGGTTACCCGCGCTTACCCGTGGACCGCAGGTGAATCACGCTTTGGAAAGGGAAAACGAAAAGGTACTTCCCTTGCCCGGTTCGCTTCGAAGGGTGATGCTCTCGTTATGCGCCTCGATAATGTGTTTCACAATCGAGAGGCCCAGTCCCGTTCCGCCCTGTTCACGGGAACGGCTCTTGTCCGTCCTGTAAAACCGTTCGAATACCCGGGGTATGTTCTCCTTCGAAATACCTACGCCGTTGTCGGCGACCTCCACCATCACCTTGTCGAACAGGTCGATAAACGAGATTTTGGTAAAGCCCCCCTCGCTGCCGTATTTTATCGAGTTGGTAAGCAGGTTTATGAACACCTGCGATATGTAGTGCTTATCTGCCCTGACGTAGACCGGCGGCATCGGCACCGCCGACTGGTTACCCAGTATAAGCCGTATGCCCCGGCGGGCGGCGTCCATCTCCACCGATTCCACCGTATCCCTCGCAAGGGCGGTAAGGTCTATCCTTTCGAGTTTCAGTACCATCATTCCCGACTCGAGTTTGGAAATCTCCTCGAGGTCGTTCACGATATTCACCAACCGGTCGATACTCCGCTCGGCCCTCTCCAGGTAAATGCGGTTTATCGCGGGGTCTTCCAGGGCGCCGTCGAGCAGGGTGCTGATATAGCCCTGTATATTGAAGATGGGCGTTTTCATCTCGTGCGAGACGTTGCCCACATATTCCTTCCGGTATTTTTCGTTCTTCTTGAGCTGGTCGATTTCCCGGCGGTTCTTCTCGGCCCAGACGCTGATTTCGCCCTCGATTTCGTGGACCAGATGGTCGGTATGGGTGATGCGGTTCTCCAGTTCGCTGGTCTTTATGTCCTTTGCGAGAACCACCTGGTAAATCGGTTTGAGCTTGTATATCACAAACTTGCGCATTACCAGCTGCGTAATCCCGAAACAGGTCGCGGCGGTGAATATACCCGTTACGGTACACATCCCCCCGCCTGCCCCGGCCGCGGCCGCGCCAAGCCCGGAAGCGATGCCCGTCACCACTCCGGCCGTAACCGACGCCATGGTGATCGTCTTAATCTTGAAACCGGACATAGCGCGATTTACCGGTCCGTATAGTTTCTCATCAGCCGGGCGATGTATTTACCGATGATATCGAACTCGATGTTCACCACCGACCCGGGACGGATATGCCGGAAGTTGGTATTCTCGTAAGTGTAGGGTATAATCGCAACCTGGAACGACCCGCTTTGCGAATTTACCACGGTAAGGCTCACCCCGTTCACCGCCACCGAACCTTTCTCCACGGTAACGTTATCCCCCTGCTGCTCGTACCCGAAAGTGTAGTACCAGCTTCCGTCGGCCTCCTCGAGCGCGGTGCAAACGGCTGTCTGGTCCACATGCCCCTGCACGATATGGCCGTCCAGCAGGGCGTCCGGTCGCATACTCCTTTCGAGGTTCACCTCGTCTCCCACCGAAAGCAGGCTGAGGTTCGACTTCAGAAGGGTCTCCCTGATAGCCGTGACGGTGTAAACGTCCTCGTCTATGGCTACCACGGTGAGGCACACCCCGTTATGGGACACGCTCTGGTCTATTTTCAATTCATGGGTAAACGGGCAGCGAAGCGAAAAGTGCTTGTTGCCGCCCTCTTCGCGTATGGCCGTCACCGTGGCCACAGCCTCTACGATTCCTGAGAACATCCGAAAATTTTTATTTGTTTATCAATACTCCTTTGACCTGAAACAGTTCGTCGATCTCGGCCATCGGGACCGAAATTTCGTCAAAGTTATCGATATTTTTCGGAACGAGCCTCACATTTTCGCTCGAAGGTTCCCTGCGGATATACCTCACCCCGCAAAACTTTTTGGGCACCACGAGGTGCATCCCTCCCGGGGTCAGGGTCTCGGGCGGTATGTGCCTGAAAAACATGGTCGAGCCGCACGGTATCTCCGGCGCCATCGCGTCCGAGAAGGTGATTGCGGCGAAGTGGCAGCCCTTCATCATGGGCAGCGACACGTAGTACGACGGTTCCGGGAGGTTTTTTATAAACCTGTCCAGGTCCTGCGAGGCGGTAGGCTGGCCTGCAGCCGTGGGCACGGATACTATCTCCGCCGCGTCCGTCTTGTAAAACGGTATGTCGTACTTCTCCTTAAGGGCCTTTCCGGGCAGCATTTCGCCCTCGCCCGTAAGCAGCCACGCCTTACTGACGGCCGGGTATTTGGCGGTGATATTCTCCGCCAGCTCCCGGCTGATACCGTTGTTACCCCTTTTTATCTGGTATAGGTTCTCGCCCCGGTTCAGGCCGATTTCCCTCGCGAAAGCGCTTACCGACGCAGCGCCCGCCCATTTAAGTACCTTTTCTATCCGTTGCCAATTATCCAGCATACGTACAATCCTGATTTACTGCAAAAATATTCTATTTTACCGAAGTTTCGTAAATTTCAGGACAAAAAAGAATATTTTTACAACTTTTATTCACATTACATCCGCCCGATTAAATTGTTTTTTAGGCTTTTAAAGCCATCGCGGGCATCCGGCGGTCGGGATATCGGCCGGAGATTGCCTCCCGGTTTGGATACTTTGCAAAAAAGTTGCAAATTTGTACCGCCGGAGAGAAATACTTTAGCCGGCACCGTGCTGCTCCTGTAGTTCAATGGATAGAATGCAAGATTCCGGTTCTTGTGATATGGGTTCGATTCCCGTCGGGAGTACTTCCAAAGCCGCCGAAAAATATCGGCGGCTTTTTTATTGCTGGCCACGGGAAGCTATTCCGGGATTGTGCAGTACTTGCATTTAGGCGGGGACTGATAAAGCCGGTGATTATTCCGCCGGTAAATACCATACGGTGATAACAACAACGTAATAATTTCCGTGGCAGAGCCGGTAAATTGATTTTACTTTTCATAAAAGAAGATTGTGCAGGTGCGAAGCACAATGAAATCCTAAGACAACAAGGCTGACGTTCGCGGAGTATGATACTCCCAACGACTCTGCACAATCCCATAAAGGACTGCACCTTGTGTCTTAGTTCTATAATTTCTTGTACTTCGCACTTCAAAGATATAAAATATCTTCTACCGTCAATCCGCAGTAAGCTATATAAGTTTGGGGACACTTTACGGATGCCGTTTCGAGTACTTTAATAGGTGTTTTCAAAAACGGATACGCCTGCCCTCAATACAATTATAAAGAGTGGAGATTACACTTTCCACAAAGGCTTGATTAACAAAAAAACCCTTCCGTTTTGAATAACGGAAGGGTTTTGTTTTATAATAAAAATGTTACCTGTTCGCCCCGAGCCGGTCGCGCAACTTCGAGAGCTTGCTGATATTCCTGAAATCCACATCTCCCTCGAGGTAGACCATCAGGGTAAGCTCCTCGTCCCGGGCTATCATCAGGTACCCGGGCCTGGAATCGCGTGAATCGTTTCTCGGTTTGAACATTATCCGGAAATTATCCTCTCCGTCGCTCAGGTTCATAAGCACGGTGAACCCGTCGCCGGTAGCGGCCGCAATCATTCCCTCCTCCAGCACCGAATCGGATTTATCGGTAGACAGCATCCGGAAGGCATTGACCCCCGAGAAATCCCCTCCCCCTTCCTTGCCGCCCGTCATCATTTGCAGCAGGGCGCCCGAAAACTCCATTATGGTATATTCGCTCCGACCGGTATAGCTCTGGAACAGCCGGTCGATTTCCGTCGTCTGTGCCGTCCCGTACAGGGCGGCGAGCGACAACAGGGCCGTAATTATATACTTTTTCATATCCGCATTGTTTAGAACGGGAACCCGAACCCGACGGTAGCGGTACTTACCGACGGTGCGGTACCCGATTTGAATACATTGTTAAGCCCGTAATTCCCGAAAACGTAGAGGCACCGGAATCCGGCCCGGGCAGTGACCCCGTATTCGAACATCTGCACCGACGTTCCGGTCGACGATTTGGTTTTGGGCTTCTTGTACTTCGTATGCGAACCTACGACCAGTCCGCCGTAAACTCCGCCGGAGACGAAGAACCGCCCGAAATTGACGTCCAGCATTACAGGCACCTCGATGGAGAAGGTGGTGAGCTTCGATTTTTTCAGCCCGGCCGCATCGAGCGGTTCGGGGTAAATCCGGCCGTTGTGTCTGCGCAGGGTGATGGGGTTGTCGAAAGAATAATTCCTCCATACCAAACCGAGACCGGTCGTGAATCCGAGCGTTCCGTCGCGCGTTATGGGCGCCGCGGTACGGAACGGGTTCACGGCAAAATAGATGGATTTACCGTTCCGCAGGTCGAGGAAACCGTGCTCGTCCTCCTGGTATCCGCGGTAGCTGGCAGAAGTGAACTCGTTGAAACCGAAATCGACCACGCCCAGCCTTCCCTTGTAAGTCTTCCTTTTCTTTTTATCCCCATTGACGCGGGGCAGGTGGAATTCCGTTTCGCTGTCGCTTCCGGCAAAGCCTATTTCGTAACCGGCCAAAGAAATGGAAAATCCCCTTTCATACTTAGAGTCCGGCTGGATGGTCACCCGGGCGCCGTTATCGGACGAGAGGACAATTACGCCATCCTGCCCTTCAGGCTCCTGCGCCAATGCGGGAGTAAGCAAAAATGAAAATAAAAGTACCGAAATATACCGTTTCATATTTTTGTGATTTATTCGTTTATTATCTCCATAAATGCGGCGAGCGTACCGAGGTGGGTCATGGCGCTGCCGTCGGCAAGCCGTTCGAAAGCGGCGGCGGCCTGTTCTACGGGGCTGCTTATGGCTTCGGATATATGGGTCAAAGCCTGCTCCGTATATGCGAGTGCCAGGTCGAGGTCGGTCACGGGCACCCCGTCCACATAGCAATATACAACCGGACCGTCCGAACCGTCCGCCACGGCGCCGTCACCCGCACCGCCGGACACCGCCGCCGGACCCTTAAACAGAAGGACCCCGAGGGCCACCACCGCGGCGGCGGAAACTACGCCCGCCGCGATGCGGGCCAGCCGCCGGCCCCCGCGTATCCCTGCCGCGGCAACCGGAGAAGCCCCTCCCCCGCCGTTGTTCCGATCTTCAGCGGGCTGACTGTCAATACTTGCCCCCGGAATGAACCCGGCCGGGCCGGTCTCTTCCGCCGCCCCGGCGAAAAAACCGAACAGCGCTTCGGCATACTTTAGACTATCGGGTACCGCGACTCCCGACGTGAAAAACTCCCTCAGCTCCCGTTCCTCCACGAGTGAAGTCTCGCCTTCGAAATATTTTGCGAGCAGGGTCTCGATACGCTCAACAGAGTCTGACCCACACTTTGCCTTATTCCCGTAATCCATAGTTCATCAGCTTTATAAGTTCTTCCCGCACGGCCTTCCGTGCTCGCGAGAGGTATACCCTCAGCATATCCTCGCCCATTTCCATCACAACCGCTATTTCATTCATCTCCATCCCTTCAACATCCCGCAGGTGTATCGCCATCCTCTGTTTTTCCGGCAGGGTGGAGATAACCTTTTCGGCGAGTACCTTCATATCGGTAACGTCCTGCATCCGGCGGGGGTCTTCCACGGTTTCGTACCGGGCGGCGACTGCTTCTTTCCGGCCCTCGCGGAGCTTACGGCTGCGAATCCGGTCGAGGCAGGTATTCTTTACCGACGTGAGGATAAACGCGTCGAGGTTGACATATCCCGAGAGGGCGGCCCGTTTCACCCACAGCCGCTCCAGCACGTCCTGCACCGCGTCCTCCGCTTCGGCTACGTCGCACAGGATACCCTTGGCGAGACGGTACATTCTCTCCTTCCGTGAAAGCACTCTGGAACTGAACTCTGAGTTGTTCATCGGGCCTGATTCGGGTTCTTTTCGTTTATATGACGTACGGGCGTCCGGAATGAAACATGTTTATAAAAAATTTTTACGGTTATCCATCCGGTCCGCCCGGCCCCAAACCCCGGGCGACTGTAAAGGTTAGGGAATATGGCCGGGAAGATAATAAAAGGGTACGTAATCCGGGCAAAGGAGTGATAAAAAACGGCCGGATGAATGTCCGCTGCCGGGATAGGATTACCGCGGAAAAATTTGTGCCGCACCGGAAACGGTCTCTGCCCAGGGAGCGGGAAGCTCTATTATATCACGTTCGGACATCCGCCTTACACGGATATACCGGCGGTGGAAACCCCGAAAAATCATCAAATCCGGTCGAAACCGCGGTTGTGCACGCACACACCAATGTTAAGAAATTGTTAAGAAGCGGTTTTCCGTATACACGGCACTTACAATTTGTAATCAGCATTAATCTCTGTTAAACAATTAGTTGACAAAACTTGTAAACAGGTGCGAAGCTCCTAATATTTTAAATTAATATTAAATATATTTAATATATTCCTAAATAATTTGCAAAACGGACTGTTTTGCCTTATCTTTGTATCGAAGTTTTAAGGTTCATTTTAGGTTAGTAGTTTTAGGTTAGTAGAGGAAACGATGGTGAAGGGCATTAGCCCCGAACCACTGTTTCCTTGTTTTGTTTTATAGCATTCCCTGCTCCTGCCGGACATACTCTTTCCCTATTACAACCCTACCCCGTTGGATATGTTCCGGTAGTTCAAACCATTCTTATCAGGAGCATCCCGGTTCAATATACCGCTTATATATTCATCCCGCTGCGGAAAGTAAAGTCCTGTCGCCCGGCCAATGCCCTCGGAATGTTGATAAATAGTTCCAACGTATGTTTGAAACTCCGGGCGGATTGCAATACATTTGCATTGCACAAACCCGCTACCGTATGTTTCTCGAAAATGCCAGCCGCCGCGGATGGGTCGAAGTTATCTGCGGTTCGATGTTCTCGGGCAAGACCGAAGAACTGATACGCCGCCTAAAAAGGGCCAACTTCGCCAACCAGCGCGTGGAGATATTCAAACCCCGGCTCGATGTCCGATACTCGGAGGAGGAAGTGGTCTCGCACGACGCGAACGCCATCCGCTCCACCCCGGTCGACACCGCCCGGAATATCCTGCTTATGACGGGTGACGTGGACGTGGTGGGGATCGACGAGGCGCAGTTTTTCGACGAGGGTATCGTGGAGGTATGCGACTCGCTGGCCCGCAACGGGGTGCGCGTTATCGTGGCCGGTCTCGACACGGATTACACAGGCAAACCGTTCGGCCCGATGCCCGCACTGATGGCAAAGGCCGAATACGTGACAAAAGTGCATGCGGTATGTATGCGCTGCGGCAACCTGGCCAACCATTCCCACCGGATAACCGACGGCGACCAACTGGTAATGCTCGGCGAAAAGGAGTCGTACCAACCCCTGTGCCGCCACTGCTTCAACGAGGTCACACTTTAGTCCGATATCATACTAATCTTCTTTGAACCCGCCCTGCGTCAAAGCGCCGGTATCCATCCGGTACATTCCCACCGAATCCCCTGAATCCGACGCCTTTCAAACCCTGTCACTGCATATCCCATTACAATACGATAGACGTATTGTATCGGTATGTTATTAATAAGGTGAGGAAGATGGGCGGAGCGACTATTCGATATCCATATCGAGCTTCTGGCGGAGAAGGTTGACGGCCGGGTTTTTTTCGGTGAGGAACCTCAGTTTGTCCTCGATCCGGACGGGTTTTTTGGGTCCCACATCCTCACGGACGATAACCTCCAACTGCATATACCCGTTTATACGGGCCGTTTCGGACAAGAGGGTCAGTATCTCGGTGCGGTTTCGCAGGATTTCATCGTGGAGATCGGGTGTAGGTACGGCGACCTGAATCTTATTACCGTCCACCTTCATGGAGTGAAAAGCCATGGCAAGGCGCGGACGGGTAGCGTTGAGCCGTTTTATAAATTTATCACGGGCGGACTCGATCTTCGCCGCGCTGCCGGGGTCGGCCGCCGGAAGGGCAGCCTCCTCCTCTGTCTCGTCCACGGATTCGTAGAGGCCTACCGGCTTCTCCAGCAGGTCGCCGATTGCCGGGCCGGACAGGGTGGGCCGGGCGCTTCTGCGAGCGGCCGGCTGACGGCCCGTTTCCGCAGGGTGTGCGGCCGGGCCCGCGGCGGACGCGGACATGGAAGTACGGTATCGGGCCGGGGTGTCGGCGGACTCGCCGGAAACATTTGCTTGTTCGGTGGCGACTTGACTTGTAGATGGAACCGGGCGGGGCGGGGTATGGGTTTCGGATGGGGCCGGGGTATTCGAGAAAGATGACGAAGCGGCGGATCGGC
>JAJQCA010000063.1 GCA_021202985.1 Alistipes sp. | reverse complement strand
CTAATCGATAAGTTTGAATGCGCCCCAGATTTCCGGCGCGTCCTTATACTTGAGCATCATTGCGGTTCGGGCGGCCGAGAACGACTCCCTGATAGAGGACCCGCCCGAGAGTGCCGTGTAAAAGCCGGTCATGAATTCGCAGCTCTCCCTGTCCGGTACACGGTTTAGGGTCACTATCATGTTCGGCACGCCCGCGATGCGGAAAGCCCTCTGCAAGCCGTAGACGCCCTCGCTGTGGTCAGTGTCCCCGATGCCGGTATCACACGCCGAGAGCACCACAAGCTCCGTTCCGCCGAACCACAGCGAGGTTATTTCG
Source organism: Alistipes sp. (assembly GCA_021202985.1). Taxonomy (GTDB): domain Bacteria; phylum Bacteroidota; class Bacteroidia; order Bacteroidales; family Rikenellaceae; genus WRDF01. The sequence continues at coordinate 28,594 of JAJQCA010000063.1, read as the reverse complement.
GCCGCGGAGAGTATGCCGTCCGGGTTTTCCACGGTGGAGCCGCCCGGAGCGGCGTCTTCTGCCGTTCCGCCGCCGGCGTTTTCATCCTTGCCGGGCGACCGGTAGTCCTGCCGGGCGATATGGTTGTTGGCGCCGCTCAGTAACAGTCCGGTCCGCATTAGCGGGTCGTCCGCGTGGCGGTACTTCCGTTCGAAAAGGGTAGGGGCGGTCCCGGCGGTTGTGGACCCGGAGTCCGTCACGCTCCCGGTTTCACCGGCTTTACCGTCTTCGTTGTGCTGCGGAAAGTAGAACCCGTGCGTGGAGATGTGCAGAATGCGGGGTGAATCCGTGCCGGTATATTCCCGGAAGCGGCTTTTGGTGGCCCGGGTATCCGTGACGACATCGGTATGCCAGCCGCCCTCAGCAAGTTTCGCGGCGCAATCGGTCACCTCCCGGAGTGACCACGGCAGGAAATCGTAGCCCTGTCCCCGGTTGCGGGATACGGTGTCGTGGTCCGGGAAGCCGGGTGCCGGGAGAGCGGCACCTTGTAGCACACCATTCCGATTTGTCGCCGTCTGTTCCGTAGTGCCGCCTCCGCCAGCAGCGACATTTTCCGTAGTGCCGTTGCCATCCGATGTCAGCCCTGCAGACAAAGCATCGGTTTCCCCATAGCCCGGCGGGCTGTTTATTTCCGCTTCAGCCGTGAGCCAGTTCTCCCCGTATTCCCAATAGTCCAGCCCGCCGATAAATACGGCGCGGTTGTTTTTCGTTACCGGACCGGGCATATTTACCAGGTAGCCGGTCGACATGACATTGTGGATAGCGGCCGGTTGACTGCCGCCGGAAAGTGCCGTATAGGTAACGGCAGCATCGAGCGGCACGGTATTCAGCGCGCCCGACAGCGAGATGTAAATCTCGTTACTGCCGTTCAAACAGGGCAGGAGAGGAATCCAGAGCGATTCCATTATCCCTCCGGTCGACAGGCCGGAGTCGTCCGTACCTCTGTCCCGCCTTATCGCCGCGAGAATGTGCCGTTCCAAACCGAGCGGTACAATGTCGGGATATTCCCGGCCGGGCCGAACGACCAGCGCCCAATACCTCATCCGATTATCATTGAGCCTGTCCGGGCAGGCGATATACTCCACCGCGGCCTGCCCTTCGGACAATGCGTCACGCACGTCCGTCCAGCCGGCGGGATCTATTTGTAGGCCGTGGTCCGTGGCGGCACGCGACACAATCCACCGTTCCGAATCCCGCCTGTATTGCTCCAGGCTGTCCGCCCGCCCGGCCGGATGGGAGACTCCGTCCCCGTCCGCAGTAGCCCCGGTACGGATATTTTCAACCTCTTTTTCCAATTCCCGGCCGGCGTCGAGGTAGAGCCGGTAACGGTGTGCCAGTTCTTTATCCCCCATAATAACCGACATAAGGTTGCGGGAAGTGTTCATTAAGAGGTTTTTGCTGTAAAGTTCACATTCGTATGCCATCGAAGCAAGTTCGGGCTTCGATTCATAATATGTGAGCGAGAAATCCTGTATGTCCTTTATAACCTTATGGTAATCACGCCAATAAAACACTCTGTTTTTTTCGGGTAAAAGCATGAAATTCCATTCCATACCGGTTTGTAAGGCCAGGAGACAGCGGCGGTACGATTGAGCCGCAGGATTGATATGGCCCAATGTCTCCAGAAGGACGGCATAACTGTGGCTGGTGAGCACCTCGAGCCGTGTTCCTTTCAGGCCGGCTTCGTCCACGAGTTCGACGCATTTTTTCCAACATTCCAACGCGTCGTCGAAAGCGTCCATTCGGTAATATACCGACCCCAGTTCGTGCAATATGTTTATATATGAAACAGACTTTTCCTCGTAGCTCCGCCTCCGGAGGATTTCCCGGAGGTTAAGTATTGTTGTTTCATTGGTTACCGCACCCGTTTCGTTCATTGCCGTCGCATCGGCACGGTTGCGGTAGGTGGGATAATCGGTGCCGACCGTCTGCTCGAGTCGGGCCAGCGATCCGTACTGGATATCGTCCGCCTCGACCGTATCGCCCCGCATTCGCATCAGCTGGCCGAGGTGCCAGGCGTAATTTGCGTATTCCGGTCCGTCGGTACCCGAAAGCCGTTCGGTAATATCAAGGGCCTTACGTATATGTTGCTCCGCGAGTTCCATGTCGTGCAGGTGCATGTACACTTCCGAAAGTTGATAGTGCGTGGTGGCCGTCGCCCTGTGCACGTGGCCCATCTTCTTTATTTTGCCGTCGAGAGCCTCGAGGTAGAGGTTTTCCGCTGCCGACAGCTCCCCCCTGGCTGAACAACAGTCCCGCGCGGGCTTCCAAAGCCCAGAGATAATAGATATGGTCCTGCCCGAGAATTCCGGAACACAGCTCTATAAGTTCGCGTGTATATTCGTCTGCGGCAAGAGGCTGGTTTACGGCTGTGGCGAGGGTGGCTGCGAAAAGCAAAGTGTTACAGGCTACCATTGCCTCGATTTTACCGGTGTATCCGTATTCCAGAACCTGTGTTATAACGCTTTGGATTACCTCCATCCCTTCGAACGGCCGGCCCGATATGGCCAAAGCGATCCCCAGCCCGGTACGGCCGGTGAAATATAATTCATCCTTCACCGTGGGCTCGGCGTAATATTCGGGATAATACGGCGCCACCTCCACTATGTGGGTCAATATTTCCACTGCTTCGGTTACGGAAGCGCCTTCCGCCATAATCGACGCCATAGCCTGCATGACCGTCAATAATTTCTCCTGGTCAGCTCCCGTCCTTTGCCTTATCGCCAGGCACTCCCGGAGGGTCTCCAACGCTCCGGCTTTATCCTCCATGTACTTCTGGCACACGCTTTTGAGGTAGAGCAGGTCTGCATACCGGCCGCTTTCCTTACCGGATAGTTCTTCCGCTTCGGCAAGGCCCCGTCGAATCATCTCCGACACTTGGGGAAAATCACGGTTCGCTTCCAGATTGGGGTCGGTGAAATAAACGCCGTTGAGATTTACTATAATGTTTTTGATATACAGGTCCATATACTTTTCCAACCCGTATTCACCGGACGTTTGCAATTCGTCCATAGCGGCTTGGTAGGCTGCCGCTGAGAGTCCGTACTCCATGTCCCTGTAATAAGCGTCGCCGGCCGATTCTAACCGGGCAATACGTTCGCCGGGTTCTTCCCCGCCCGGTATATCGGCCGTGTATGCGGCGACCGCCGTTGCGGCGGCCGTAAGGCTAAATAAAGATATGAGTGTGGAAAAGATATGTTTCAAAACCATCGTCTTGCCTTTAAGAGCGAAAAAAGGCCGGCGGCTTGCTCCCGGTAATATCCGCCCCGGGCGATAACCTCCTCCAGTGTTTCTTGCGCCGCCCGGCGGTCGCCCCCGCGAAGGTATGTCAATACTATTATCCACTCGGCATCCTGAACGGCCGTGGGCCTGCCCGGAGCGTCGCCGGATGGAAGGTCATGTTCGCGCCCCATGATATGTCGGGCGATTTCCCGGGCTTCGGCGAGCCGGTCAGTTTCCAGAAGGGAAGCGCCCATCATCAGCATGTAATCGTCGGGGATAGATTCGTTGTATGGTTTACGCAACAGACCCGCGCCCAGATTAATCACCCTTTCGTAATCTCCCGTAAAATAGGCGTCGGCCAGCAGTTCCGCCAATCCGTCCGGGAACGCCTCAGTGAGTCCGTCCCACCCCCTGCTCGGCACAGGTTCGTAAACCGAGGGGTCGAAAATCCCGGCGTAGAGAGTGACGGTATCGTATTTCGGCCCTGTGCCGTACCAAACGAGGAGCGCCGATACTGCGGCCGCCGAAATTACCGCGGTGATAACCTTCCGGACAGTGTACCTTTTCCGTCCGGGATTGACCGCCGCTTCGGACATTTTCCCGGCTTCCGGGATACCCTCACCGGTTACGGCCGGGTCTGCAGGCGTTACGCCGGCCGTTGCCCGGCTTAGGCCAGTTTCCCCGAAGGGTTCCGCTTCTTCAAACAGTTTCGTTTCCCCGACCCGGCCCGTTTCCCCGCCCCGGACTGATTCCCCGAATAGAGTGGTTTCCCCGAACAGTTCCGATTCCGCCCTGCGAACAATGGCCTCCTCGAGGAGCGCGGCATGTTCCGTCCGCGTCGCAAGTTCGGGGTTCACGGCCAGTTCCCGCTCGAAGTCCTCCCGGGCCGAGTCTTCCAGGCGGCAAGCGAGGTAATCGTCTATAAGTTCGTTATAATTTATCTTTTCCATCGCCTGTGGTTTAATCCATGCCGTGTGAGCGGAACAATTTCAGGAGCGATTCCCTCAGCAGGCCCATGCAGAGATGCTTCCGGTTCTTAGCCACCTGACCGTTGCGGTACTTCATCCGCCGCGCGATTTCCTCCATTCCCAATTGCTCCCAGTAGTAGAGCCTCAGTACCGTGGAACAGGGCTCCCGCAATGCGTCCACCGCCTGCCGTGCCAACTCCGAACGAAGGTGTCCGCCGGCGGATTCCTCCGCTGCCAGCCGTTCGAAAAACTCGCCCCGGAAGTCCACAGGCACCAACGGCGACGCGTCGCGGTGCGAGCGGAGTATCTTGTTGCGCCCGACGGCGAATATATAAGTTTTCAGTGAGCAGTTAAGATTCGTGAGTCGCCCCGACGCGATATTTTCCTGGAAGGAAATAAAGCTGTCGTTATAGTGATCGAGGGCGGTTTGGCGTTCCCTGCACCCGAGCGAGGCGGCGAACCGGACGAACGGCTCGCGGTACTGTACATATAGGCGTTCCACTGCCTCGGGCGACGGCAACCCGGACTTCGCCGCAGTCGACGGTACATCCGGCACCGGTGAGGCCCCGGCTGTTATTCCGGACGGCTTACCGGATGCCGTGGGGCGGTCCGGTTCTTTAACCCCTTCCTGCAAGCCTTCGCATTCGACCGGTGTTCCCTTATCCGGAACGCTGCCAGGCGTAATTCCAACTTTCATATATATGTCCGACTGTGCGGGTGTAAGTACCCCGGATTATCCGCAGTTATTTCGTTATACTTCAGGTCTTTCAATCCGTGCCGACTTGGAATTAACCGGAACGGTGTCCGGCTCTTAGTCGCCTTAGAGCTGCTCGCCGCCGTCCTCAGGGCCGTGCACTCCCGCCGTCACCTCCGGTGATTCGGGTCGGGTCGGCTCCCGGTATTTCGCTACTTGCCGGCACCACGGACCCGGGTCGGTCGCCGGCCTGGAGGCAATCTGTCCCGCCGTCTGTGCGCCTACCGCCCTCCTCCGGCCGGTCACTTCCCGCCGGGGATGCCGAATATCGAAATTTTTCCCTCATCGGTGGTCTCGAAAAACGGTGTCTGGCTGTGCCTTTTGCCGGCGAAAAGTTCATCCATCGTTTCTTTCAGCAGCCGGTTAAGTCCCTCGGCCGATAATCCGCGCCTTTGAGTTCCGGATGCCGTTACAACCCTGTGAAGCGCGTAAGTCAGTGAGCCGAAGTAGCGGCCGGTGGCCGGGTCGCGGTATTCGTGGTTGGCCTCGTCCGGCCCGCAGGCGGCGTATACCGTAAGGGGAGCCATGCCGGGGTCGAGTGTGGCCGTGTGCTTAACCCCGGACGGTTCCGGCTCGGGAATCGGCTGCCCCGCAGGTCCGAATATGTAGGTGGTTCCGCGGATATAGTCGTCCGATGCCGCCCTGTCGGCCGTGCCGCTGTGGCAGGCGTCCATTACGAGAGTGACGTTCCCGCCCGGGCCTGCTGCGAGTCGTATACGGTCCAGATAACGGCCCAGTTCGTCGTCCCGCAGATGGTTGGCGCCTTCGTAGATGCCTTCGGAATACCTGCGCCGGGCATCGTACATTACCAGCGACTCGTCCAGCCCGTCCGGCTCGTCGCCGTCGTCGTCTATCATCTGCTGCCCGTGGCAACAGAAGTGGATGTAAACCCGGTCGTCGCGGGAGGTTCTCCGGGCCAGCGACTCCAGCGCGGTGCTCACCGCCCGTTTAGTGGCAAGGCTGTCTGTCAGGACCGTTGTGTTATCCTCACCGCATCCTATCGATTCCAGCAGCGGCTCTATCAGCTCCCTGTCGTCGGAGCAGTGGAGCCTGCCCCAGCCGCTGCCGGGAGGGTAGTGGCCTATAAGCACCACCAGCGAACGTGTCTCCCCGGCCGTACCGGCAGTGGCGGGCGTAAAGAACAGAGATGCAATGGTTAAGAAAACCGAAAATGTGTATTTCATGAACATGGGGCGGGTCGGTACGGTGCAAAATAAAAGAAAAATTGTTACCTTTTGACCATTGTTGGTATAAATAATAGTAAGCACCGCAGGATTTAAAAGCAACAGCCCCCGGGCAGTAGGCACTTGCAATTGTTTTGACTATATTTGTACCGTCCCCTTCGGGGGTACATATATATGGAACACAGTGAGTGTTCGGTTTATTCCCTCATGCAAAATCTGGTACATTTTCTGAGGATGGGAATAGGCTGCTACCCACCGTCATGGTTACATGGCGTGGGCTGTTGCTTGTTTTAATCCGAGGGTTTACCAGAGCCTGCATGATAGAGCGAGCCAACGGCACCACGCTTTTTTGTTGTGCTATTATTTACCAACAAACCGTAACCATGAAAAAGGTAACATCAATCTTGTGCGTGACGGCACTGCCATTCCACAGCTTTTCGGCCGGCGCACAAACTTCCCGAAGCGGCCAGTACCACGATTACCTTCGATGGTCTGTCGCCGCCTTCAATTCCCGGCACCCCGATATGGTAATTCCCGACGGCACTTACCGGCTGCGCGCATGAAACATTAAAAAAGATAATGGTCGAGTACGGGTTCACTGTTAACTACAATGCCGGGGAGAACGAAATAGGTTCCGACAGCCCCGTATCGTATCGGATACCACCGTCGACGCAGACAGTGAGGCCGCGGCCGGGTTCTGCTGACCGGGTCGGGCGGCGACTGGTTTGTGCGGTTGCGCCAACCCGTGGACCCACGATGGCGTCCGGGGGAGGGTGCAGCAGGGGTCGATTGAATATATAAAAGGATATACGGGCCGGCCTTGCGGTAGTGGACGATGAGACCGGCCCGGTAGAAGGGGGATCCCTTCCTGTAAAGGTCCCCCTTTAAAACATTAAAAAGTTAAAACGATGAAAGTTAAAAGAGTTTTTATAAGGCTGGCGTTAGCTGCCGTAACGGTAGTGATTGTCTCGTCGTGTGGCGGAGGTACGGGTCATGACCCCGTTAAACTGGCTGAAAATTATGCCCGAGCTTATTACAAATGGGACCTGGAGGAGTGTACCAAACTTATGGGTCCTTACTATGAGGATTCGGAGCTGGAATACGAACGGAACCTACTCGATAAGGAAACGAACACGACCATCGCCAAAATTCTCTCCGGGCATAAAGTAGCTTTGAAATTTAATGAAGCGGAAAGTCAAATAGGCGAAGATTATGCCCGGATTGCGCTCGATGTCGAAAGAAATAGAGAGTCCGGCGACGGCTGGGTGGACCTCAAAAAATCGGACGATGCCTGGTATGTAACGGGCTCCCGTATTTGGATAGACGATGAAACACTGGGAGAAATACAAGCTTTAGTACTCGATTTATAACCCAATTTTTTTCAATCCCCATTCCTGATTCCGGTGGTTTGATAACCGGCCGGGTTGTGATTGGCAGGGGCTTTCCCACTGAGGGGCAGGCCCCTTTTTTTTACCGTGTACGGCGATAAAAAGCGGCTGTCCGGGAAACCTTTGCTATATTTAGGGATTCGGACGCCTTCGGTCGCTTTTGCGGTGACGGGTTGCCTGGTTATTTTTGTGTCCGTATTAAACCTAAACTTATGTGCTATGAAATTTCATAATCTTACGGCTGTGTCGCTTTGGGTCTTAATGCTGTTCTCATGCTCCGGGACCGCCGGCGATGAACCCCTGCGTGATGTAGTCGAACGGGGCTACGACGTGGCCACACGGCAGGCGCTAATGATGGCCCGCGAACTGGAACCCCTCGAAGGCGCCCTGCCCCGGACGGTGGAAGAGGACGGTACGCTCGCCACCGCAGAGTACCACGCCTGGATATCCGGGTTTTTCCCCGGGGTGCTTTGGTACCTGTACGAACATGCGCCGTCCGACGAACTGAAAAGTTACGCCGAACTTTATACCGCCCGCGTGGAACCGGCCAAGAACCAGACCAATACCCACGATCTCGGATTTATGCTCTATTGCAGTTTCGGCAACGGCTACCGCCTGACCGGTAACCCCCGCTATCTGGAAGTAATGGAGACCGGTGCGCGTTCGCTCACCACGAGGTATGACCCGGGGGTCGGGCTTATCCGCTCGTGGGACTCTTTCCGCGAACAGTGGCAGTACGCCGTGATAATAGACAATATGATGAACCTGGAGTTCCTCTCTTTCATAGCGAGGGAAACCGGCCGTGACGAATATATGGAGATGGCCGTATCGCACGCGGACAAGACCCTTGAACACCATTTCCGCCCGGACAACAGTTCTTTCCACGTCGTATCCTACGATACCGTTACCGGGCTGCCCCACGTTAAGAATACCCATCAGGGCCTCGACGACTCTTCGGCATGGGCGCGCGGGCAGGCTTGGGCATTGTACGGCTATACTATGATGTACCGTGAAACGGGTGACCGGGCTTATCTGGAGAAGGCCCGGGACGTAGCCGCGTTCCTTATGTCCCACCCCCGCATGCCGGAGGACCTGGTGCCATACTGGGATTTCGACGACCCGGGCATTCCCGACGTGCCCCGCGACGCCTCTTCGGCGGCGATTATGGCTTCGGCACTTATCGAACTGAGCGAGCTGGACGATAGTCCCGAAGCGGTGCGCTACCTCGACTACGCGGTCGTACAGGTGCGCTCGCTCTCATCGCCCGGTTACCTTGCCGAGCCGGGCACCAACGGCGGTTTTATACTCAAGCACAGCACCGGCAACCTTCCCGGAGGCAGCGAAATAGACGTGCCGTTGACCTACGCCGATTACTATTACGTCGAAGCCCTCGGCCGGTTGAAGAAATATATCTTAACCGGTGGCCGGGAATAAAACCGTGGTGGTGAACTAAATTTATTGTTATATTCGTACACCTGCCGGGATACCGGCAGGCAACCCCGTTAATATAAAATTTTTTATTATGAACGAATTCTTTTCACGCTACTACCTCGTTATCTTGGTCGGGGTGGTTGTCGTAGTAATGGCCCTGTTTAATTACCTTTCCGCCCGCAGGCGAAATGCAGCCGGAGACGGACAGACGATACGGTTTAACTATAAGTCCCGGCTCAACCCCATGCAGTATAAAAGGGTAAGTGCGGGCGCCGTATACAGCCAGCAACAGTGGGCATATATCAATTCCCTCGAAACAGGTCTGGACAGGGAGAAGGTTATGAATATCGTCAATAACTGGTGGGGTATCCATTCACCGGAAGAGGCCGTGGCGAAGCTCGATTATCTCGACAGTAAAGGGTTCGACTACTACTTTCCTACCGTGTTCCGCGCCTTTATGGAAGCCGACCCTGAAAAGCAGAAAGAAATTATTACCGGGGGGATGGTGAATCCTGTATCGCTGGCCGGGCAAGACGAGGATACCATTACCGAGGATGTGCAGAAGGCGTTCAGCCAGCGGGAAAACCTTGCCGAAACTTACGACGAACTGGTCTCCGACGGGGTTATCGCCGGTCCGGCCGATATCGAACGCTACGGTGTTGTCGGATGGGACTGCGGCAGGCTGAACTTCCTCGCCCGTCTCTGCTACGACGCGGGTTTCCTCACCGAATCGCAGACCTGGTCCTATGTAGACCGTGCGTACGACCTTGCGGCCCGTACATTCGGCTCGTGGGACGAATACGCCCGCAGTTACGTGATAGGCCGGGCGATGTGGGGAGGTGCGGAAAGCGATAACCACGGCATTACCGAAATTGCGTGGCACCTGCTTAAAGACCCGGAAAGCCCGTGGGTGAAAATGCCGCTGAAAGATTAAAGCTTCCGTTTACCGGGGCAGCACCGTTTCCACGGCAGCCGGGATAGTTTCCGTGCTCCCCGGCGGAAGCGGGATAGGATAAAAAGTTGAGCGACCGTGATAGTTTCCGGGCCTTTTTCCGGTGAAAGCGGGATAAGTGAGCGCCTCAAAAGTATCAAGACTAAATAAACTAAATCAGTCCGGTGAAATACCGGACTCATTAATCTGAATCCTAATAATTAACTCCTCACTGTTTAGGAGGACTTCAAATTGTTCCGAACTATCATTACGTTCTTTCGGGTTTTCCGATTCGCTCACGCCCGCCTGCTTCAAAAGCCTGTACGTACCGGATATTTCCGGGTGGCATCCCGTCCTTCCCGTTATTCTTCCTCGACGGGGTACGTCTCGTCGTAAATATCCTGCAAGCACCTGCCGTTGTAATACCAGTGTGGGCAGGGGGCGATATCGTGGTCGAGGTTTTTAAGTTTGCGCGTCAGCGCGGTGAGGGAAAATTCCTCCCCGTCGTAAAGGACCTTTTTCGCGGAGCTGACCTCGGCCTGCGGGGCATCGGCTCCCAGGCCGAAAGTAATTACGCTTCCGACGGGTATATCCATTTCCACGAAATTCAGGAACGGCCTGGGGCGGCGTTTTAATTTTGCCCGAGACGCCTTGTCTTCCATGGTGAGGTCCTCGTCTATCTCCCTGTTTACCTCATCGGTAATCTCCTTTCGGTCGAACAGCTCCAAGATGGCGACGGCCTGCATGGGGTCTATCCGGAAGAACTCCCGCACCGGGTGGACCCTCGACGGAGCGAAAGCCTTATGAAGGGCCAGTTCTATTTTTTTACAGTCCTTGGCGGAAACGCTGCACGCATACCTGCATTCGAACGGCACCGGAACACCCGTACTGAACAGTTCCCTCATCCGCTCCTCGATGTTGTAGCGGTTGGTCATGCCTATTTTCACTATGCCCGGCATCGCGGGGTTTGTCAATACGTAAACTATTCCCGAATCGTTCTGAGAGTTCTTTTTCATACTGTCCCATATACGGCGATACAAAGTTAATGATTTTAAAATAAAATGCTTGCCGCTTAGGTTGTCCGGACCCGGTGCGTATAACCGCGTCGCGCTTAAAGCATACGTTTTAAAGTATGGTACCATCTCCCCTGCCTGTCGAATGGATTTACAGCAGATTAATCATACTGCCGGCTGCGGGGGTGCCGGATACATAATAAAACAAGCCATCCGGCGCAGCGGGCCGGATGGCTTGTTTTACACTGGCGGGAATCAGTTCGCCCTTTCGAGCGGGGTCAGGGTAACCGGCCCGGTAAGCCCCGAGGGCCTGAATTGCCATCCGGCCGCGGTGAAGTTGCCCTGCGCGTCACGGTTCTCCGGCCGGCGGGAGTTGATATTGGTGTTGTAGAAAATCTGCCACCGTTCGCCCCGTTTGTCCATATCCGCTATGCGGTTGGCCATAAGGTTGGATACCCGTACCGTCAGCCTTGCACCCGGTGCGGCTGCTCCGGCCGGGACATAGAGCGAGTAGGGGGCGTTGATTGCCGTACCGATATATTCGCCGTCAATCCATACCGACGCACTCTCGTTCACCGTGCCGAGGTCCAGCAGCCACAGGTCCGACCCTTCGAGGTCGGGCAGGGTGGTTGAATATTCGGCGGTTCCCGAGAAGGCCGCGTAAGGCCGGCCGTAAACGGTCCACGAACCGAGTGAGTTGACTGTCCTTTTTTCCGGCAGGGTCGGGCCGCCCTTCACGAACTCAAGCTCCCACGTTCCGGCCAGTTCCACGGCTTCTCCGGAGGTCCGGTAGAACGGGTAGAGTTCGCCGGTCCTGCCGGAGGACATAGTTTCCGCCACCAGCGACTCTCGGGGACGTAGTTGTACATAAATTTCGTTCCTGCCGTTGTTATCCCTTATTGCGGCGTAACCGTCCTCGCCGGTCATGGGGTTGTAAAGCCCCACGGCTCGGTACCCGGCATTGAGGGGTATCCATCCGGCAAATTCCTGCTGGCCGGGGTTGTGGATAAAGTAGTAGAAATCGCCGTCGTCTTTCAGCCTGCGGATTGTCTGGAGGCCGTGCTTGTACATCTCCTCGGGGTTAATCCCGATAAAATCGAGAATCGCGGGCAATACCTCCGCCACCACCACCGAACCCTTTCCGCGGTCGGCTATGCTGAAACTTCCTTCCGATTCGAAACGGAGCGAAGAGCGGAGCGACTCCATTTTTTCCGCCTGTTCGCCTATGCCGGCCATACCCGGCACCCCTTCGGGAAGCTGTTTATGGAATATGACGGTGGCGCCCTGCCCGGCGAGCGAGAGCAGTTTTTCGAAAGTTGCCAGCGGCATCAGGCGGCATTCGGGAACAATAAGGGCGGAGTAACGGTTGCCGCCGGTCTCGAGGAAGCCGTTACGGTATTGAAGGCCCTGCACGAAACTGTCGCTTATCGCATCCCACGAATAGCCCCTCTGCGAGAGCTGTTCTTTGAGTTCCGTCTCGCCCGGCAACAGGTTGCGGTATGGCTTCAGGTATTCGTGCCCCGGCTCCGACCAGTAGTCTGCCGGGCCGTGGTACACGAGCAGCTCGTTGGCCGGTTTACCGGCCTGGAGGAATCCCTGCGCGCGGGCTATATACTGGTTTAGCGCGGCAAAGTCTTCCCAGAAACTGTTTTGCGGGGTGAAGTGGACGGCCGCGTAGAACAGCCATCCCGGCCACGGCTCGTCGGCCGGCGAGAAAGCGGTGCCGTGGTAGAAAATGTGGTTCACACCGGCAAGGAGCATGAGGTCGAGCGACTCTTTGACCTGCCCGAGGTTCGACTCGAAATGCTCGCCCAGCCACGTAGCGCTTTCCGACGATGCGAGCCGTTTACCCGAGATATGCGCCGCCGAGGGGGCGGTCTTCAGCCCGACGAGGCTGTATCCCTCTGTTTCCGGTACGTCGCTGGCTGCATAGAGGTCTATCAGGTTGGCCGGCGAACCGTGCGACTGGTTGCGGATGCCCTTACCCTGCCGGGCCGCCCATTTCTGCCACTGTCTGGTGAAATTCTCCAGCAGAAGTTCCGATATGGTCGTCCGGTAGTCGTAAATCACGCGGCTGTCCCGGCCGATTAGCTGGGGAATGTAACCGCGCAGGTCGTAACCGTTGAGGCGCTCGAACTCCTCGAAGAATCCCGGCGTCCAATTCGACTGGCCGATGGCATCGTCCACCTCGTACGAGTCGTTGAAGTAGTACCGGAGCGAAGAGAGGTCGTATCCCTCGAAGGCTTCGTCGAAACGGGTCAGGTAAGCGTTAATCGCCTCCCTGGAAAAGTGGTCTATCACGTTTCCCTCGCCGCCGGGACCGGCCCTCTCCACCATCTTGCCGTGCTCGCCCATAAAGAGGGCGCACAGGAGCCACTGGCCGTCGGGAGTCGTCCAGTCCAGACTGCCGTCCCGTACTTCGGCCGTGAGGTCTACCACCTCGCCGTAACCGTCGCCTTCCGCCTTATGGGCCGTCAGGCTGATAAGTGGTATCGGGTGGGGGTAGCGTATCTGGTCGAACGCGTAGCTTTGCAGGTCGTCGTTGGCCGTTACGGGATATTTTATCTGGTCGACGGTAACCTTTACCGGACCTTCGTTGCGCAGGACGGGTTCCTGTATATATTCTACCTTCTCGTCTAAGGTCTCCCCGCCGGCAAGGGTCCACGTTTTCGACGCCATATACCGGCATTCGGTCGCGGCATCCACCCACGGGCCGCCGAAGGGCCATCCGGAGGCGTTCGCCAAATCCACGCCCATCCCGAGGCGATCGGCCTCGCGGAGTGTATAAACAAGCATCTCCATCCAGCGGGGCGACAGGAACTCTATAAACCGGTCCTCCCTGCCGCGTACGCCGTATATGGGTGTGATTTCCACCCCGCCGATACCGGCCTCCTTAAAGGCCTCGAGCGAAGCGGTGATGTCCTGCTCGGAGACCGCGCTGCCGTGCCACCACCAGCGGGTCCACGGCTGGCTTTCGCTGGTCAGCTCCGGCCACCGGATTTCCTGTGGCTGCGACTCCCGGGAGCACCCCTGCAATGCCAGCAGAAGGAGCGCCGCCAGAAGCGTTTTCCATGCAATCGATAAGGTTTTCATAATTGTTAAGTATGGTTTAGTGGTTTTATTTTCGTTACCGGCCGGCCGGCTTCGCGCCGAACCGCCCCGGGAGCCTATGCCGCCGGGCTGCCGAATGCCCCGGAGTGCGGTACGGCGTGGTGTACGCGCCGGTCGGTCAGCGACCGGTAAAGCGTCTTCTGCCCGAGTACGATAAGAGGGAGGGCCGGCCGGGTAACGACGGCCTTCCGGTCCACCGGGAAAGCCCCTATTTTCATATTGGAGGGCGGCACGACCGCCACCGTATGGCATGGCGGCCAAAGGACGGGAAGCCTCTTTTCTCTCATTCCGCGGGTTCGTTAAGGTCAGGTTTTCGTCGTGATAAAATGACGGCAGGAATCGACAGCCCGGAAAGTCCCGGTTCTGCCCTCGTTATTCGCTCCGTTCTACAAATATAATTATTCGACGGTGAGTTGGTTATCCGCCACAGTAATTTTTGCGGCCCGGAGTTCTCCTTTTTTGCCCGCCTCCGGGCCTTTCCGGCCGGCGGTTGGGGGCCGTCCGGATAAATTTTGGTCCCCGGTATTTGGATTTCAGTCGGGGAGTGATTAAGTTTACCGTGGGACAGGATGTCTACGGCTAAAATCAAGGGGCGCCGAAACCAGCGCGGGCTTCGGTTGTATGGCCCCGACGCTGTCGGTCGGAGGGAGGAGGAGCGTCGATGCAGGTCCCTGAAGAGTCGTCGCCTTGCGGCAGTGCGGCGGTTTTCCGGAAAACGATTTTATTTTTTAACCCGGCCCCGGTGGGGACGAAACTACTGATTCGATGAGACCCAGGAACATTCTTACGGCCCTGTTGCTTACTTTCTGCATGACGGCCCATTCTACCGACAGGTACCATGCCTACCTGTTCGCCTATTTCGTTAGCAACGCCGACCAGGCGGAAGCAATCCGTTTCGCCATCAGCTACGACGGTTTCAACTACCGCGCCCTTAACGACAACCTGCCGGTCGTTGACCCGGCCGCAACGAGCCGTACGGGCGGCGTTCGCGACCCGCACATCCTCCGCTGCGAGGACGGGCAGACGTTCTACATGGTGGTTACGGATATGGTGGCTGCCAACGGCTGGGACTCCAACCGGGGGATGGTACTGCTGAAATCGACCGACCTGCTGAACTGGACCCATTCCACCGTACATATACCCGACAAGGGCTACTCGGGTTACGGGGAGTTGCTACGGGTATGGGCACCCCAGACCATTTACGACCGCGAGGCCGGTAAATATATGATATACTGGTCGATGAAATTCGGAGACGGGCCTGACACGATATACTACGCTTACGCCAACGAGGATTTTACGGATATCGAGGGCCAGCCTCAGGTGCTCTTTATGCCCGCGAACGGAAAAGCGTGCATAGACGGGGATATTATAGAGAAGGACGGTCTTTACCACATGTTCTACAAGACCGAGGGCCACGGCGACGGCATTAAGAAGGCCACCACCCGGTCGCTCACTTCCGGGGTGTGGGAGGAGTACGACCACTACCTTCAACAAACCGACAAATCGGTGGAAGGGTCGTGCGTTTTCCGCCTTATCGACTCCGAGACTTATATACTCATGTACGACGTTTACCGTGACCGGAATTACCAGTTCTGCTCTTCCACCGACCTGCTCGACTTTACGGTGGTGGACCACGCCGTCTCGATGGATTTCCACCCCCGTCACGGCACGGTAATACCGATTACCGTGGCCGAGGCCGAACGGCTCGAGCGCCGGTGGGGAAACGCCCGCGAAAGGACTCAGTTCGTCCCCGACCCGACAATAGGTAACAACCCTGTGTTGCCGGATTTCCACGCCGACCCGGCCGTGATATTCAGCCGTAAAACCGGCAAGTTTTATATCTACCCGACAACCGACGGATATGAAAACTGGGGCGGAACTTCCTTTAAAGCCTTCTCGTCGGACGACCTGATGGTGTGGCACGACGAGGGCGTTATACTCGACCTCCCGTCGCAGGTGCGCTGGGCCGACCGCAACGCGTGGGCGCCCTGTATAATCGAGCGCCAGATTGACGGCCGGTACAGGTACTTTTTCTATTTCACCGCGGCGCAGAAGATCGGTGTGGCTTATTCAGACAGTCCCACCGGTCCGTTCACCGATTCGGGCAGGCCCATAGTGGACGGTCATCCCGAGGGGATTACCCGCGGCCAGGTAATAGACCCGGACGTGTTCTACGACCATAATTCCGGTAAGTATTACCTCTATTGGGGGAACGGTTTCCTTGCCGTTGCGGAGCTGACGGACGACATGCTTTCGATAAAACCGGAGACACAGCGCATTATAACACCTTCGGACGGTACTTTCCGGGAGGCGGTGTCGGTCTTCTACCGCGGCGGGGTCTACTATTTCCTCTGGTCGGAGAACGACACGAGGGACGAGGACTACCGCGTGCGCTACGGCACCTCGTTAAGCCCTCTCGGCCCGATATGCATGAACGGAAATTATCCCGACATCGAACCACCCGTCACCCGGATTGAGCAGCCGGAAATCATTGAAGTCATTACCGGTGGAGTCCATTCCCTCGAAACCGGTGCAGTCAAGTCCCTCGCAATCGACTATCAACTGCTCCCCGTTCCGGACGACAATCTTATATTGGCGAAGGACCCGGCCGCGGGAATTTACGGTACGGGACACAATTCGGTCCTGAACATTCCCGGTACGGACTGGTGGCTGATAGTCTACCACCGGTTCAAACGTCCCGAAGGTATAGAAATGGGGCGCTCGGCAGGTTACCACCGCGAAGTCTGTATCGACAGGATTGAATTCGACCAAAGGGGGCTAATCGTTCCCGTTACGCCGACCCTGCGCGGTTACGGCACGCCGAGGGAACTGCTTACAATAGACTATAACCGCTGAACCGACCCGGCGGAAGGGTGTCCGGACTCCCGCACAATTACTCCCGCCCGGATACGTTTATATATAAGTGTGTGCGCACACAGTTGAATTTTAAAGCCGATTGCCATGTAATTCCTGCCGCACAAAAATGGTCCGACCGGCGGCCGGAATCGATATATTCGGTGGTTATATATGAAAAATAAACAAACTAAACTTCTGACATAAATGAAAAGACTGACAATTTTACTTCTCGCCCTGATGCCGATGGCTCTTGCGGCACAGCAGACCGAACAGCTCTATATTACGGGCAAGGGTCTGGGCGACACCCAGACATGGGAATTTTACGTTACCGACGGCATGAACAGCAACGTCTGGAGCACCATCGAGGTACCCTCGCAGTGGGAATTGCAGGGCTTCGGCGAGTACTCATACGGCCGCTGGTATGTGGAGGGTAAGCCGAACCCGCCGATGGAGGAGGGGTACTACCGCCGTACGTTCGCCGTACCCGCCGGCTGGAAGGGTAGGCAGGTGGAAATAGTTTTCGAAGGCGTGATGACCGATACCGACGTGAAAATCAACGGTAAACCGGCCGGCGCTGTGCATCAGGGCGGTTTCAACGAATTCTCATACGACATTACCAAACTCCTTAAATACGGTCAGGAGAACCTGATAGAGGTTCACGTTAAGAAGGAGTCGGACAACCGCAGCGTAAATGCGGCCGAACGCAAGGCCGACTGGTGGATTTTCGGCGGTATTTACCGCCCGGTCTACCTCCAGGCCAAGCCGGCGGTTAATATCGACCGTATAGCCGTGGACGCACGCGCCGACGGCAGCCTCTACGCCGAGGTGTACACCACACCGCTCAGGGGCGAATATACCCTTGAAACCGAAATCAGGCCCTACTGCGGACCCGATCCCGGAAAGACCTACCCGTCCCATACCGTACCGCTTACAGACAGGTCGGCCAAACATACCGTAAACGTACAGTGGGACGGCGTCGAGACATGGGACGTGGAAAGCCCCAACCTCTACACGCTCAACCTCACCCTTAGAAACGCCCGCGGCGAGGCGGTCCACACCCACAGCGAACGCATCGGTTTCCGCACCGTGGAGTTGCGCCCGAGGGACGGCCTCTACGTTAACGGCACCAAGATAGTTATGAAGGGTATCAACCGCCACTCGTTCCACCCGGACGGTGGCCGTACCACCAGCCGCGAGGTGAGCATTATGGACGGCCGCCTTATCAAGGAGATGAATATGAACGCCGTAAGGTTCCATTACGCCCCGGACAAGCATTTCCTCGATGTATGCGACTCGCTGGGTATCTTCGTGTTGGACGAGCTTGCAGGTTGGCAGAACGCATACGATACGGAAGCGGGCCTCAAATTGCAGCGCGAGTTTATCGCCCGCGACGTGAACCATCCCTCTATCGTTCTCTGGAGCAGCGGCAACGAGGGCGGCTGGAACTACGAACTGGACGGCCTGTTCGCGGAGCTGGACCCGCAGGGGCGCACCGTGGTGCACCCGTGGGCCGACTGGGGCGATATCGATACGCACCATTACCCGACCTACCAGACCGGTGTTGCGAGGTTTACCAACGGTTACAAACTGTTCATGCCCACGGAGTTCCAGCACGGATCGTACGACCAGGGCCACGGCGCCGGGCTGGAGGATTTCTGGACCAAGTATACGGCACACCCGTTGTTCGTGGGCGGATTTATGTGGGACTATTCGGACAATGCGGTCGTAAGGGTGGATAAGGACGGAATCCTCGACTCGGACGGTTCGAACGGAGCCGACGGTATCCTCGGTCCCTACCGCGAAAAGGAAGGCAGTTATTACACGGTGCGCGAGGTATGGGCGCCTATACAGTTCGATAAGGTGATTATTACACCCTCGTTCGACGGAAAGTTCCTGGTTCGCAATACATACCTTTACACCAACCTCGACCAGTGCCGTATGGAATACAAAGTATTCACGGCGCCTTCGCCCATGACGGGAGGCGACAGCCGGGTTGTGACCACCGGCGAGGTGCGCCTTCCCGCAATCGGTCCCCGGGAGACGGGTACCGCCCGCATGGACGTTCCCGACCGCTTTTTCGAAGGTGATGTCCTCGAAATCACCGCGTGGGACAAGCACGGCAACCAGATGTGTACCTGGTCATGGCCCATCCGTTACGCGGACGAATATACCGCGAGGGAACTGGCAGACGTTCCACAGGGCGGCAGCGCGGAGCTTATCGTGGACGGCGACAGGGTGACCCTGTCCGCGGGCGGCGTGAGGGCGACGTTCGACGCTACGGACGGCCTTCTTAAAGAGGTGGTAAACAGCAGGGGAGCAGTGTCGTTCAACAACGGCCCCGTACCGGTGGGGATGAATACCCGGTTCCTCGAGACCAAATACTATACCGACGGCGAGAATGCCGTGTTTACCACCTATTATCAGGGAGCTATCGACTCCATCCAATGGCAAATGACCCCGGCAGGACTGATGAGCATGCGCGCCGTGATGCTGAACAAGGCCAACGGCGGCCGCGGATTCGACGACGCGCTGGCCGAGTACGATATTATCAACTTCGGCCTGACGTTCGACTATCCGGAGGAAAAAGTGGAAGGTATCCGCTGGTTTGGCCGCGGCCCGTACCGCGTCTGGAAGAACCGTATAAAGGGCACCAACTACGGCATTTGGGATAAGGACTACAACGATACCATGACCGGTGCGGCCTACGAATCGCTCGTATATCCCGAGTTCAAAGGCTACCACGGCAACCTCTACTGGGGCACGCTCCGTAACAGCGAATCGCCGTTCACGGTTTACAGTGAAAGCGACGGGGTGTTCTGGAGGCTTTACACACCGGGCGAACCTGCGGACAACAAGGCCGCGAAGGCCAATCCCGAGTTCCCCGGGGGCGATATCACGTTCCTTTACGACATTCCGGGCATTCGCTGCTTCAAACCCATACCCGAGCAGGGTCCGAACAGCCAGCCGGGCAATATCCGCGTGAAGCTGGGCGACGAGGGGATAAAGATGAACCTCTGGTTCGATTTCCGGTAAATCTGCTCCGGGAAGGCATTATTAAAGATAGCCTGCGCACACTTTGCGCAGGCTATCTTTTTTGTAACAGGGAGGGTGGACAAGGTATATTTTTATTGCAAATATGTCATTGCGAATGAAGTCAAGAATCCACCGGCTTCATGGTGGAGTGGAATGTCAACAGGATGGCCGGCGGCACAAAGGCTTTCACGCTACGCCCGGGCGGGAGTGTTCAGAGGAAATCCTCCCGGCAGGGCGTAAAGACATCCGTGAGGGTGCCTGCTTCAAGACAGAGTACGCCGTGGGTCTCGCCGGGGGCTGCGTAGAAGCCGTCGCCGGGGCCGAGAATCGCGGAGCGGCCGCCGGTAATGACTTCGAACCGACCCGACACCACGCAGGTTACCTGCGAGTGGAGATGGGAGTGCGGAGTGCCCACCGCGCCGGTTTCGAACCGGACCTTAACCATCATTACCCGGTCGTCGTATCCCATGACTTGCCGCTTCACTCCCGGACCGGCATCCTGCCACGGGGTTTCGGATTCCATTTGGAATTTATCATTATCCATAATACAATACGTTTTTTACGCAGGCTAAAATACTACGGTACCGTCAATAAACCAAAATCCGGCATAATGAATACGGTTTATAAGTGGTGAACGGCAGGGTAAATTACCGGTAATTGATTAAATTGCGTAGCGGAAAATAGAACCGAAATGAGAAAATATTTTTTATACGCCGCCTTAGTTTTGGCAATGTCGATACCCGCCCAACCCGCATTCCCGGCCATTCGAATGCCCGGTGTGTTCGGCGATAATATGGTAGTGCGTCACGGGCAGGAAACCAGAATATGGGGCCGGGCCGCTCCGGGGGAATGGGTGACCGTAGACTTCGCGGGAAAAAAAGTACTCCTACGCGCCTCCGAAAACGGGCAGTGGGATACCTGGGTGGGGCCGGTGGAAGCCGGCGGGCCTTACGAGTTGAAGGTCCGCGGTACGACTACTTACGTTGTATACAAAAACGTGATGGCCGGCGACGTCTGGGTAGCCGGCGGGCAGTCCAATATGGAGTGGGCCGTGTCGCAAGCCGCCGATGCCGCTAAGGAAATCGAGGCGGCGGATTACCCGGAAATCAGATTCCTGCGCGTGCCGAAAGCGATGAGCTGGGTACCGGCCGACGACACGAGTGCCCCGTGGAAAGTCTGTTCGCCGGAAACGGCGGGCGATTTCTCTGCCGTGGCCTATTACTACGCCCGGGAGTTGTACGAACGTACCGGTATCCCGCAGGGCATCATAGACGCCTAATGGGCGGGGACGGCCATCGAGCCGTGGATAAGCCGGGAGACGTACGAATCACTGCCCGAAGAGGTGAAACGGGAGTTTAACCACGGGCTGGCCGGGGAACTGGAAAGGTTTCAACGGGAAGTCACTCCGGACCTGTCACGGTATGCCGACTACCGGGAGGACGACCCCGGAGTTGCCGGGCGGTGGTACCTCGACGGGACGGACGACGGTGACTGGGACACGATGTTTGTTCCGCAGGAGTGGTCCACCACGCCATTAGCGAGGGTGGACGGTACGGTCTGGTTCCGTTACGGTTTCGAATTGCCGCCCCTCGGGGACGGTTGCCGGGCCACACTTTCGCTCGGGTGCGTGGACGACGACGATGTGACATGGATAAACTCCACGGAAGTGGGCCGCACGGCCGGGTACGCCGTGGAGCGTTTCTACGACATACCTCCGGGCGTACTGCGTCCGGGCCGGAACACGATAACGGTTAAGGTTACGGACAACAGCGGAGGGGGAGGCCTGACCTCGGCACCTGAGGACCTTTATATACGGATTACGGGCGGCGAAGAAGTGACGGTACCGCTGGCCGGTGAGTGGAAATACCGCACCGGCATAATCGACGACGCTTTCCGCGCGACGATGCTCCATCCCCATTCGCTCCATTCGCTGTTATACGGCGGGATGATATCCCCGCTTACCGGGTTGGATATCACGGGCATAATCTGGTATCAGGGCGAGAGCAATGTGGATAATCCCGCGGCGTACCGCACCCTTTTCCGGGCCCTGATTATCGATTGGCGCATCCGGTGGGGTAAAATGTTACCTTTCTACTGGGTGCAGCTGGCCAACTACATGGGCCGTAAGGATGTCCCTGCGGAGAGTGCGTGGGCGGAGCTTCGGCAGGCGCAGGATATGGCCCTGTTACAGCCTTTCACTGGGCAGGCCGTGGCGATAGATATAGGCGAAGCGGATAATATCCACCCCGCGAACAAGCAGGAGGTGGGCCGCAGGCTGGCCCTGTATGCCCTGAGAGATGTATACGGGCACGATGTGGTGGCCTCCGGGCCGCGGTTTATAGGTATAGCGGGGGACGGACAGCCGGACGGCGGTGCGGAAGTGGCGGCATCGGTGGACGGCCGACCGGGAAACCGGAGGGCAGGCAACGCCTCGGTGGGCAGCCGACAGGATAACGAAACGGCCGGCACGGCATTAAGGGACGGCCGATCCGGGGAGAACACCTCAAAGGCCCGGGTATCCCGGAGAAACAGGTCCCGGCGAGCCGGTGCCCGGGCAGAGGCTACCCGGAGAGATAATACCCATGCTGATGATATCCGAACAGATGATATCCGTACAGACAATGTACCGCAGTACCAGGCCCCGGGGGCGGTCACCGTTTTGTTCCGGACCTACGGTCTGGCGCTAACGGTACCGGACGGGTCGGGCGTGGTGACCGGTTTCGAGCTTGCCGGGGCGGACGGCGTCTACCGACGCGCGGAGGCCCGGAT
Organism: Alistipes sp.; assembly: GCA_021202985.1. Lineage (GTDB taxonomy): Bacteria > Bacteroidota > Bacteroidia > Bacteroidales > Rikenellaceae > WRDF01. Next base: position 5,895 of record JAJQCA010000063.1, on the reverse strand, counting down.
TACGGGCGGCGAAACGGTGGAAGTCCGCAGCGGCGATGTTCCCCGGCCGGCCGCTATCCGGTACGGGTGGGCGGATAACCCGGAGGTCAACCTTTACAACACCGAAGGTCTGCCGGCAGCACCGTTCGAGGCCCTCATTCCGGTCGCCTGCGAATAATCTTATGGCTTGATTAAAAAGAGATAGCCTTACCTTGCTGTGTAGGATTGACAGGTAAATCCATCATAGCCTCTCCACCATAGCCCATTCCACCGTAGCGCTATCCCACGCGAGGGCAGGCATAACATTGCCATTAGCGGCCGCTTTGACACCTACCGCTATCCATCCGGGTGCAACGTGCAAGAAGCATATTATATGGTGCCGGAGTGGTTAAAATGTATCCGGCGTTCCGGTCCGGAGGCGGTAACGCGAGCGGTATTCTTTAGGTGAAATTTCCATTTCCCGGCGGAAAGCCTTCGAGAAGTGGAACGGGTCGTAATAGTTCAGGCGGAAGGCTATCTCCTTAATCTTGAGGTCAGAGAACTGGAGGTAGGTGCAGGCCCTCTGTATCTTCAGCTGGTTGTAGTACTCCATCGGGGAGAACGAGGTGCGCTGCTTGAACAGGGATGTCAGCCTTGTCGCGGAATACCCGGCACTTCGCGCAAGTTCGTCGAGCGTTATGCGGTTTTCGAGGTTGTCTTTCATACTGCGAATGACCTTGCGGACCACGTCCTCCTCCCTCACTTTCCTGATTTCCCGGTACTGCTCCACGTATTTTAGCGAGGCGAGGAAGTACCTCAGGCAATAACTTATATACTCGAGGTTGGACGGGTTATAACCCATCGCAAGGTTCTGGTACATTTCGTCGAAGAGCCGGAGGCGGTCCTGCCGGCGGCTCGCGTCCGACCGGCCGAGGCGGACCGGCCTGCCCATCACCGGGCGGAACTCCCGGGCGTCCTCCCCGTCGAAATGGAGCCAGTAGATACTCCATGCGTCCCGCGGGGAAGCACCGTAGGAATGCGCCTCCCCGGCAGGAATAATATAGAAACAGTCCTCCTCCAGGGGATACTGCTGGCCGCCGTGCCGTATCCAACCGTGTCCCTTGTCGCAATAGATAAAGATATGCTGCGCAGCCCCGCTGGGGCGCTCGCGGAAATGCCCCTGCGCGTCGGGATAGTGGCCTATGTGGGTAAGGTACATACGGCGGGTTACGGCGTTTTCGGCCTGGTATGACCTTACGTTGTAAGGGGTCACTATCGCCCTCTCACCCCTGAACCCCTCCGGAAGCCTTGTTTGAGTATCCATAACCATATGTTTTCTCCGAAACCGTAAAATAGTTGTTTTTTACATGTTTTGCAAAACGATGTACATTTTTTACTTTATACCGATTACTAATTTTGTGGAAGTGTGAAGATAGTGAACCTTTATTTTTAAAGTAACGGTAAACGGTGTACGGGCGGCTTATGGGTAATTATTACATTTTATCCTTTAACCCCGCACCCGGTACACCGAACTGAACCGCTGATGACCGCAAAACCTGACAAAACCAATCGCTACCTACTGCTTATAACCTTCGTGTCCGCCATGGGCGGGCTCCTTTTCGGTTACGACTGGGTGGTTATCGGGGGAGCCAAGATATTCTACGAACCGTTCTTCGGACTCGAATCCTCCGCCGCCCTGCGCGGATGGGCCATGAGCAGCGCCCTGGCGGGGTGCCTTGCGGGCGCACTGCTCGCCGGTATCTGGAGCGACCGCTACGGCCGGAAAAAAATGTTGATTGCCGCCGCCCTGCTTTTTACACTTTCCGCCTACGGTACGGGCGCCACGGATAATTTTACATGGTTCATAATCTGGCGTATAGTGGGCGGTCTGGGAATAGGTATCGCGTCTAATATCTCGCCGGTATACATTGCCGAGGTGTCGCCGGCCGCGGTCCGCGGCAGGTTCGTCTCGCTGAACCAGCTTACCATCGTTCTGGGAATCCTGGCCGCGCAGATTGCCAACTGGCGTATCGGCGCCCGTTTCATGCCCGACGGGCTGGTTACGGACATTGCCGTCGGGCAGGCCTGGCGGTGGATGTTTTGGGCCGAACTTGTCCCCGCGGCGCTGTTTCTGCTGTTCTCGCTCGTAATACCAGAGAGCCCTCGCTGGCTGGCTGTCAACGGCCGCCGGGACCAGGCACGCAAAGTATTTTCGCGCATCGGAGGGGCGTCGTGGGCCGACTCGGAGCTGGCCGGTATCGGCCGGGCGGCCGGGGAACCGGTTCCGGGGCAGGGACTTGCGCTTTTGCGCCCCGACGTGCGGCGGGTGCTTGTCATCGGGGTGGTACTGGCTGTTTTCCAGCAGTGGTGCGGAATCAACGTGATATTCAACTATGCTCAGGAAATTTTCTCGGCTGCCGGTTACGGGGTTTCGGAGGTGCTTATGAATATAGTGGTTACGGGTGTGACAAACGTCATATTTACATTCGTGGCTATCTATACCGTGGACCGGTGGGGCAGGCGGGCGCTGATGTTCGCCGGTTCGGCTGGGCTGGCGGCTATATATGCGATTCTCGGGCTGGGTTACCGGCTCGGGGTAAGCGGCTGGCCGATGCTCGTGCTGGTGGTTATGGCCATTGCGTGCTATGCGATGTCGCTCGCCCCGGTGGTGTGGGTGGTCCTTTCCGAGATATTTCCCAACCGAATCCGCGGGGCGGCGATGGCCGTGGCCACCTCATTCCTCTGGATTGCCAGTTTCGTCCTCACATATACCTTCCCGCTGCTGAACGAATCCCTCAAAGCCTCGGGCACCTTCTGGCTTTACGGTGCAATATGCCTTGCCGGCTTCCTGTTCATCCGCAGGTACCTGCCGGAGACGAAGGGGAAATCGCTGGAGGAGATAGAGGATGTTATAAAAGGCCGACCGTAATACGGCTGAGGGTAACCGCCAGTAAGCCCGGCGCAAAAGATTACCGGGGGGGGGCAGGCATAAATTGCTGATAAATTACGTTTTGATAATATACATACCACCGATAGGATGATGGACAAAACGATATTTGCAGTCCTGGTTCTGCTTGCCGCATTCCGGATATCGGCGCAGGACCGGACGATGGACCTCAGCGGCAGCTGGCGGTTCGAAATCGACCGCGAGGATAAGGGCGTAAGTGAGCAATGGTACTCCCGGCGGCTGGAGGACGTTATAGTTCTGCCCGGCTCGATGGCCGAAAACCGTAAGGGCGACGATGTTACCATCGACACCCGGTGGATGCTCTCGGTTACCGACAGCACGTTCTATTTCGACCGGCGGCTTGCCAAATTCCGCGAACCGGACAACCTTAAAGTCCCCTTTTGCCTGACGCCCGTGAAATACTATGCCGGAGCGGCGTGGTACCAGCGGGATATCGAAGTGCCGGACAGCTGGGAGGACGGTCGCGTATTGCTTTTTTTCGAGCGGCCGCACTGGGAAACTACGCTCTGGGTGAACGACCGGGAAGCGGGGATGCAAAATTCGTTGTCCGTACCGCATATTTTCGACGTGACGGATTACCTCCGTCCCGGCCATAATACCCTGACGGTACGCGTGGACAACCGTATCAAGGAGATAGACGTGGGTCTCAACTCACACAGCATCAGCGACCACACGCAGGGTAACTGGAACGGGATCGCAGGCCGTATGGAGCTGCAGACCACACCGGTAACCTACATCGGGGATTTGCAGGTCTACCCGGACATACGGGGTAGGAAGGCGGTGGTAGAGGTTACAGTGGAGGGAAATTCCGCCGGGACTGTGCGCCTTGCCGCCCGGAGCTATAACGGCGAAGAGACCGTGCGCACGGTTACCGCCGCCGAAACCTTCCGTCCGTCGGACGGAGCGGCCCGGGTGATGTTGGAGTTGGAAATGGGCGACGATATGGTGCTGTGGGACGAGTTCAACCCCAACCTTTACAGCCTTACGGCTACCGTTGAGACCCCGGACGGGGTGGATACGAAGACGACCCGGTTCGGTATGCGCGAGTTTACCATCGAGGGCACCTATTTCTATGTGAACGGCCGTAAAACGGCCCTCCGGGGTACGGTGGACTGCGCGGCTTTCCCGCTCACCGGATACCCGCCCACGGATCTGGATTCGTGGCTGAGGATATTCACCATCTGTAAGCAGTACGGGTTGAACCATATGCGCTTCCACTCCTACAATCCGCCCGACGCGGCGATGGAGGCGGCCGATTTGACCGGGTTCTACCTCCAGCCCGAAGGCCCCTCATGGCCCAACCATTCGACCACGCTCGGCGACGGCCTGCCCGTGGACGATTACCTTTGGGAGGAGGCCCACCGTATCGTGGCCCGGTACGGTAACTATCCCTCGTTCTGTATGTTCGCCATCGGCAACGAACCGCGGGGCCGCTACTGGGTCGACTGGGTGAGCCGTTTCGTGGACTACTGGAAGGAAAAAGACCCGCGCAGGGTCTACACCGGAGCCTCGGTGGGTGGTAGCTGGGCCTGGCAGCCCCGCAACCAGTTCCATGTCAAGGCGGGAGTTCGCGGGGTGGACTGGGACGACACCCGTCCGGAGACGCGTTCCGATTTCCGCCACCAGCTGGACACCGTAAGGCAGCCCTACGTGGCCCACGAGATTGGCCAATACTGCGTTTACCCCGATTTTACGGAGATTAAGAAGTACACGGGAGTTATGCGGGCGCGCAATTTCGAACGGTTCCGCGAGGATCTGGCCGACCGCGGTATGGGCGATCAGGCGACGGACTTCCTGATGACCTCCGGGAAATTGCAGGCTCTCTGTTATAAGCACGATATCGAGCGCAACCTGCGAACCCCGGGATACGCCGGGTTCCAACTGCTGGGTATCAACGATTTCCCGGGGCAGGGCACAGCGCTGGTAGGTGTGCTGAACGCTTTCTATGAGGAAAAAGCCTACATCACGGCACGCGAATTCCGCAAATTCTGCGCTCCGACCGTACTCCTGTCGCGGATGGATAAGTTCGTATACACCGCCGACGAGACCCTGACGGCCGATATAGAAGTTGCCCATTTCGGGCAGGGGCCGGTGGAGGGCGCCGTGGTGGAGTGGAGGCTGCGCGACGCGTACGGGGCCGCCGTAAGGTCGGGCACGCTGCCGGGTAACTCTTTCGGTGTCGGTAACTGCCAGTATCTCGGGTCGGTGGAGCTGCCTTTGGATTTCGTCCGTCGGGCGGGTAAATTTACTCTCGAAGTAGCATTGCGGGGAACCGATATAACCAACGACTGGGATCTATGGGTCTATCCCGCCGTTAGTCCGCGGGTCGACACCGGCGGTATCTACATAACCACCGCCGTGGACGAAAAGGCCAGGGAGACCCTTGCCGGGGGCGGCAAGGTGCTTCTGCTGCTCGACGGTAAAGTGAAGCAGGGGGCGGACGTGGTACAGTACATGAGGACATCGTTCTGGAATACCTCATGGTTCCGGATGCGGCCGCCCCATACGCAGGGGTCGCTGGTGAACAATTACCACCCGGCGCTGCGCGAGTTTCCGACCGACGACTGGACGGGCCTGCAATGGTGGGAAATACTGAACAGGGCACAGGTAATGGAGCTGACCGATTTCCCGGAAGGTTTCCGTCCTATTATCCAGCCGGTGGACACCTGGTTTATGAACCGCAGGCTGGGCACGTTGTTCGAAGCCAGGTCGGGGGGAGGGAAACTGATGGTATGCAGCGCCGACCTCCGCAGCGACCTTTCCGAACGCCCCGCCGCACGGCAACTGCTTTATTCGATACTCCGTTACATGGACTCTCACCTGTTCCTTCCCGGGGACGAGGTGGACCTCCGGGTGATAGAGAACCTGTGCAGGGTAGCGGGCGAGGAGATAGACATGATGTCCAACGAAGTTCCCGACGACTGGATATAACCGGCCCCATCCCGGCCCGGCCCCGCCTTGTCCTGCTG
>JAJQCA010000039.1:3023-4503 GCA_021202985.1 Alistipes sp. | reverse complement strand
CCCCCCACAGTATAGCGCTTTTCGGTCTTGTGGTATGTACCGTTGTCAATGTCTTTGAGTGTCGCCGTGAGCTTCTGGCGGCACTCTTTTTGCGTGTACGCATAAACAGACCCCCGCCGGGGCTGGCCCAGGTCGTCGGTGTAAGTAAACCGGGCCTCCCACAAACCGTTTGGCCGTTGCCGGATGGAGCCGGAGCCGTGGGCGCTTCTATTCTTCTTTGCCATTTTCTACCTCCTACCTGAGCGGGTCAAGGCCGTTCTCTTCCCGTTTTTCATTGATGAACCGAAAGAGGCTCTCTTGTGCCCTTGTCTTTTGAAGCGAAACGTTTGCGTAGGCGGAATAGGTCTCCCATTCTTTCCTGTTGTAAACAATATGCCCCTCACGTCCTTTTGTATATATCGCCGGGGCGATACAGTCAGGGACATCGGAGAGAATCAGGGCGGAAATAAGATAGAGAAACATATCGCAACTTTCAATTTCTTTTTCCGTCTTATTTTCTTTTTCTGCCAGCTCTACAAGGGCTTCGGCGGCGTTGTAGCTAAGGCCGGTTTTATCTGCAATTTGTATTTCTTCTTTGTGAGGCTCTGACTGGAGCAAAAGCAAATAATCACTGTCGCAGTCGAGAACTTTACAGGCGGCAACAATCCCAGCATAGTCAAGTTCTGTTTCCCCTGATTCCCAGTGAAGCGCGGTTCGCGCTTTGCTTTCCTTTTCCAGCTTTTTGCCGGGACGGATAGCGTCATAAAATTGAGATCGTGTCAATCCTATCTTGTGCCGTAAGTGCTGGATGCGGCCTCCTGTTGTGTTGATAGGAAATTTTTTTTCTTTCTTGGACATTAAAAACATCCAAATAAGAAAGTTAAAGACTTTTGTTTTCTCCTGCTAATGCAATTATAATAGTAATGACAACAAAAGTCAAGCGTCTAAGCCATAGAAAGGGTGATTGTCTAAATGGCAAGCAATAAAAACATTGAAATCAGGCAGCGCATTTCAAAGGGCGGTTTCTATTATTGGGAGGTGGCCCAGGTTATGGGCGTGAGCGCTGGAACCTTGTGCCTCTGGTTGCGTGAAGAACTGACCGGCGAGCGGCTGACCCGTGTTCTGTCCGCTCTGGATAAGCTGGAAGGGAGGGGCAAGTAATGACCACTGAGAGATTGACCCTGGACGCGAAAGGCGTCGCTGGGGCCCTGGGCGTGGGCGTAAACCAGGCTTATACCCTGATGCACGACCCGACGTTTCCGAGTTTCCGTGTTGGACGGCGCTGGTTGGTGTCTGTCCAGGCGCTGGAGGCGTGGCTGCAAGAGCAGAGTCAACAGGATCGGGGGCTGTGAGCTATGGCGGGCAAAAAACGCCCCGGTACAATGGTCTATTTTAGCCTTCTTAAGCCACTGGAGGCCCTGAGCATGGAGGAACGAGGGCAACTCTTCACCGCGCTTTTGAAATATGGGAGCGCAGGGGAAGAACCCGCCACCTTTTCCGG
>JAJQCA010000039.1:0-3013 GCA_021202985.1 Alistipes sp. | reverse complement strand
TTGTCAAAAGGGATATGGACCAAGACCGGGCAAAGTATGAGGCCACCTGTGAGAAGCGCAAGGCAGCAATCAATAAACGTTGGGAGAACGAAAACGCAGACGAAAAGACAGGTATACAGATGAATACAAATGTAACAGATGAATACAAACGTATTCAAGCGTATACAAGTGATACCAATACAATACAATCCAATACAATACAATCCAATATTATAAGGGACGCTGACGCGCCCACACCCAAGCGGCAAAAGAAATTCATTCCTCCAACGGTTGAGGAAGTCGAGGCTTATTGCAGAGAAAAAGACTACCATATCGATGCACAGCAGTTTGTTGACTTCTACGAGACCAGCGGGTGGATGAGGCAAAAAACCAAAATCAAGGACTGGAGGGCCTGTGTTCGTACCTGGGTACGGAGGCAGAACGGCCAGGCCAACCAGAGCGGCAAACCCACCGGGCCACAGCCGGAGATTTTGACCGCCGACAACTGGGAGGACTAGGCCCATGTACGAAAACGCCTATTTCAACGAGCGGTATGTGATATCCGCCATTCTGTACGATGAAAAGGGCCGGTTCTGGCCGGAGATACGCGAAATTATAGGCGGGGACGACTTCATCTCTGAGGACTGCAAGGCCCTGTTTCGAGCGGCCTGTGAGCTGCTGGACGCGGGGAAGGCGGTCAACGCGGCCACGGTGCGAGCCAAAGCGGGCGCCAGTCTGGAGACCGTCAAAGAGCTTGTAAACCTGGCCCCCACAGCGGCCAACATTCGCAGCTATGCGGAATTGGTGCGGAAAGAGAGCCTGAGACGCAAGGCGCGGGAAATCGGGGAGGAACTGACCCAGGCGGCGGGAGAGGAAAGCACCGACCCGCTCCAGACGCTGACCGAAACGGCCCGGCGGCTGGATGATCTGACCGCTGAGAAACGGAGCGGGGCGCTTTTGAGTGGGGATGAACTGGTTTTCAGCTTCTTTACCGAGTTTGAGGAACGACAGAAGAAGGGGGCGGCCTTTCGGACGTTCCCCATGCTGGACCGGTTCACAGGTGGGTTTCAGCCGGGCCGGATGTACATCTTTGCGGCCCGCCCCGGCGTGGGGAAAAGCGCCCTGGGGGTCGCCCTGGCTCAGATGTTGGCCAAAAAGCGCCGGGTGCTCTACGTTTCCGCCGAAATGTCCCCGGAGGAAATCACGGCGCGGATTTTCTCCAGCTATACCGGGGTTCCCTATGCGCGGCTGCTGGGCGGCGGGGAAGTTACCACCCAACAGACGGGGGAGCTGGCGGCGGCCTCAGCCCAGGTGCAGGGGTTGAAGCTGACCATCAACCGGACGGCGAAAATTGACGTGGCAAAAATCGGCGTGTGGGCGCGTCAATGCGGCGCTGAGTGCGTCTTTGTGGACCATGTGGGACTGCTGGAGGGGGCCGGAAAGAGCGAATATGAGCGGTTGACCGCCATCTCCGTGGAGCTGAAACGGCTGGCCCGTGTGCTTCACGTCCCCATGATCGTACAATCCCAGTTCAACCGGACGGCGGCGATGTCGGACAACCCCGGCCTCCACCAACTGAGGGGAACCGGCGCGCTGGAACAGGACGCGGACGTTTGCGTTTTGCTCAGCCGGAACATGGACAACCCGCCCCGGCCAGGGGAGCCGCAGGACTTCACGCTGCACATCGCCAAAAACCGCCACGGGCGAACCGGTGAAATGGTTCTGGCCTACTACCGGAATGTAAACCGCTTTATTGACATCAACGGTACCAACAAACACGATTTGAGCGTCAATTCATGGCAATAGGGGGCAAATATGAGGCACGAACTGATGGATTTAATTCAGGAAGTGGAACCGGTTACTGGATCCATGCGGGAGCGGTGGCAACAGTACGAGCGGGAAAAGAAGCGGTTGCTCCCCCTGGTTCCTCCGGGGGAGCGGGGGAACCTTTGCCGCCTGCTGGCAGAGCGGCTGGACCTCTGACCCGCTCCGGAAAGAAAAGCACCGCCACAGGCGGGGGGAGGTGAACACGATGGACGAAACCAACGGCAATACAGCGGGGAGGGTATTTATCACCAACCCAAATCATAGAGGAATTGGACGCCTTGATAGCTCAAATTCTATTTCTATTTTTGCATGGGGTGGGGAATTTGTCAAACGAAACATTAGCGATTCAGGTACAGAGGGGCGATACAGAGGCGGTGCTTCCCTTGTGGGAGGCGGTGGAGCGGTTTGTTTGGCGTGAAGCGCGTCGATGGGCGCGAGCGTGGGAGCGGCTAGATGAGCTTCAGGACCTGGTACAGAGCGGATTCCTGGCCCTGTATGGGGCCTGTGAGACCTACAAACCGGAGCGGGGGAAGTTCCTCACCTGGTACGGCCTGTACCTAAGAACTGCTTTCTCTGAGACCCTGGGGGTGCGCACTAGCAAGCGAGACCCGCTCCAGAGGGCGGACAGCCTGGATGTCCCGATTTATGCCGATGACCCGGACGGGGGAACCCTTGAGGACACGGTGCGAGACCCGGTTGATGTGGCCGGTGGCGTCGAGGAAATGATCTACTTGCAAGAGCTTCACAGCGCTTTGGGGGTGGAGCTTGACCGCCTCCCCCGTGAGCAAGCCGATGTTGTACGTGGGATTTATTTCGATAAACGCAAAAGGACAGAGCTGGCACAAGGCGGCTCTTATGACCGAGTGCGACAACTGGAGCGAAAGGCCCTTGAAACCTTGCGCCGGTCAAAAGAGCTGAAACAGTTCGTCGAGTACCGCACAAACTACTATCGACGGGGCGGGCCTCATTCCATCGAAAACACGGTTGTTCACCGGGAAAACATGGCCTATCGCTTCTTTGGGCTTGAGCCTGAACAGGCGTGAGATTCGTTCAAGTGTCGTTCTACTTTCGTCCTACCTTTTGGATAACCTTTGGTACACCCCTGGTACACCCCATTTTTCCGGGGTATCTTACTTCTAAAGGGTTCGGAAAAATGTAAGCGTCAAACCTACTGACGTAAAAAACTACCGGCCCATCAGAGCCGGTA
>JAJQCA010000074.1 GCA_021202985.1 Alistipes sp. | reverse complement strand
ATAATTTTCTAAAAACAGAATAAATCTAACAATTTATCCGTTAATCCGCAATTATTATTTCATATTTTTGAGGTTTTCCCACAATCTTCTTTCATATTTCACCAGGGGTTTTGCATTTCACGGCAAAAATGTGTTCATTCAACATGTTACATTTAATGAAACCCGCAACTTAAGTTAGTTTTATTCGACCGTTCCCGGAGCGATTTAGCTCACGGTCCCCGGATCTTTTATTAATAAAGCTACAAAAAAACCATGGTATTCGAAACACCATGGTTATAAAAAAATTATTTTTAAGTCCGGATAGTCTACCCACCGTATTTACCTTTCCACCATTTTTCCATCCTCTCTGAGATAGTCCTCTCCTGCGGGTTGTCGCCCGGGGCATAGAACCGGGTGCCCTCCAGCCCTTCCGGCAGGAACTCCTGTTCGGTGAAGTTGCCTTCGAAACTGTGGGCGTAACGGTAATCCTTCCCGTAATTGAGGCTTTTCATGAGCGTTGTGGGTGCGTTGCGGATATGAAGGGGGACCGGACGGTTGTTCGTATCTCTCCTTACATGTGCCAGTGCGGCGTCGATGGCCATGTAGGCCGAGTTGCTTTTCGGACTGGTGGCAAGGTAAATCGCGGCCTCCGACAACGGAATACGCGCCTCGGGCATGCCGATTTTATGCACCGTATCGAAACAGGCGTTGGCCAGCAGCAAGGCGTTCGGATTGGCCAGCCCGATATCTTCCGCTGCGAGAATCACAAGACGTCGGGCGATAAATTTCGGGTCCTCTCCCCCCTCCAGCATACGGGCGAGGTAGTAAACGGCGGCGTTGGGGTCGCTCCCGCGGACGCTTTTTATAAACGCCGAGATAACGTCGTAATGCATTTCACCGTTCTTGTCGTATATGGCGATATTCTGCTGGAGGCTGTCGGTTACGGTCTTGTCGTTAATCGTAAAGGAGCCTTCGAATGCCCCGGCCATAATGTCGAGTATATTCAGCAACTTGCGCGCATCCCCGCCCGAGAAGCGGAACAGGGCGTTGGTTTCCACCACCTCAATGCCCCGCGTCTTTAGTTCGGCGTCGGTCGTAAGGGCACGGTCGAGCAGGATTTGCAATTCGTTCTCGTCCATCGCCTTCAATACGTATACCTGGCATCGGGACAGCAGCGGCGAAATCACTTCGAAGGAGGGGTTTTCGGTAGTTGCGCCTATAAGCGTTATCACTCCCTGTTCAACCGCGCCCAGAAGTGAATCCTGCTGCGATTTATTAAATCGGTGAATCTCGTCGATGAACAGGAAGGGCGGGGCTGTGTTGAAAAAACGCTGCTTTTTGGCCTTGTCGATTATTTCACGTACATCCTTCACCCCCGAGTTTATGGCAGACAGGGTGTAGAACGGCCGTTCCAGGGAATTTGCTATAATGCTCGCGAGTGTGGTTTTGCCCACTCCGGGCGGCCCCCATAGTATAAAGGACGGGACGTTGTTCGATTCTATAAAACGCCGGAACACCCCGTCCTTGCCCACAAGGTGGCCCTGGCCGATATATTCTTCGAGAGATCGGGGGCGGAGCCTTTCCGCCAACGGTATATGGTTGCTTTGCATCGTTTCGGTTTTTCCGTTCGTAAAGATAAAGATTAGATAATTAACCGCGGGTGGCGGGGAAAATAATTGTTTGGTGGTTGCTACTGTATGTAATACCAAAAAGAATATCCCGGCTCCTTTTACGGGAAGCCGGGGTATTCCGGTCGATATTAGTGGTTTGAATCGTTTCGCGAAGCGAAATTTAGGTACGTACCTGTGCCCGTCTCGGAGACGGGCAGATATAAATTATAGTTACTTCCGCCCTGCCGTTTACGCTCAGGTTAACCGGAGGGACCACAACCGGTCCCTCCCGGTTTCCGCAATCGGCGTCTGACGGACCGCCTCAGCAGCTCTTTTTCAGCATCGGCACCTGCCTGACCACTTCCACCCGCTGGCCGCGGCTTTCGACCCTTATCGTGTCGCCGCTGCCCAGACGGCCGCTCACAATAAGCTGGGCGATGGGTTCCTCCACCAGGTCGAGGATGGTACGTTTCAGCGACCGTACGCCGTAGCGCGGTTCGTAGCCGAGTGTGGCGAGTGTCTTGCGCGCCTTCGGGGTCACGTTCAGGCGGTATCCGAGAGCTTCGGCCCGGTCGGTAAGGCCTGAGAGTTCGAGGGTCACAATCTTCTGTATATCCTCGCCCGTGAGGGTGTTGAATATGACTATGTCGTCGATACGGTTTATAAATTCCGGCGCGAAGGTGCGTTCCAGCGCGTTGCGGTACTGCGCCTCCTTGCCGAGTATCTCTATCCGTTCCTTCACCGGGGTTTTGTACCCCACAGCCTTGGGTTTCTGGGCCGCCGCGCGCGAACCGACGTTCGAAGTCATTATTATCACCGTGTTGCGGAAGTCGACCTTGCGGCCGAGTCCGTCCGTAAGCTGTCCTTCGTCGAATATCTGGAGCATGATGTTGAACACGTCCGGATGGGCCTTCTCTATCTCGTCGAACAGAATCACCGCGTAGGGCTGCCTGCGTACCGCTTCGGTGAGCTGTCCGCCTTCGTTATAGCCCACGTATCCCGGGGGCGACCCTATCATGCGGCTCACGTTGTGCTTCTCGGAGTATTCGCTCATGTCCACCCTTATCAGGGAGTCCTCCTTGTCGAACATCCATTTCGACAGCTCTTTGGCAAGGTGGGTCTTGCCCACGCCGGTAGGCCCGACGAACATGAACACGCCGATGGGTTTGTTGGGGTCCTTGAGGCCGGTGCGGCTCCGCTGTATCGAGCGGGTCACTTTTCCCACGGCCGACTCCTGTCCTATGACGCGCGCCCGCAGGTGGTCCTTCATACGGCCGAGTTTCTTCTTCTCGCCCTGCGATACCTTTTCGACCGGTATTCCGGTCATCGAGGTGATTACCTCCTCGATATGCGCCGCCCCGAGTTCGATGGGGTGCATGCCGAGGGAGTGTTGCCATTCGTTGCGGTATTCGTTTATCTTCTCACGAAGGGTCATGGCGTGGAGCCTGTCGGAGGAGTTCTCCGCGGCCCCGTTGTTCTGGTTCTCGACCATCCGGGCTTCCAGTTCCCAAAGGGCGGCTTCGAGGCTTTTAACGGCTTCCGGCTCGGTGTGGCCGAAGATACGGGCTTTGGAACCAGCCTCGTCCAGCACGTCGATGGCCTTGTCGGGAAACTGACGGTCGGTAACGTACCGTTCGGTAAGGTCCACACAGGCCCTCAGCGCCTCGTCCGAGTAACGCACCGAGTGGTGCTTCTCGTACTGTCCCTTGATGTTGTGCAGTATCTCGAGGGTCTGCTCGCGGGTTGTCGGTTCCACGATTATCTTCTGGAAACGGCGTTCCAGCGCGCTGTCGCTCTCGATATGCTCGCGGTATTCGTCCAGGGTGGTGGCCCCGATACACTGCAGCTCGCCCCTTGCCAGCGAGGGCTTGAGGATATTGGCCGTGTCGAGGCTGCCCTGTGTGCTGCCGGCGCCCGCTATGGTGTGAATCTCGTCTATGAAAAGTATTATGTCCTTGTTCTTTTGCAGCTCGTTGATAAGCGCTTTGATACGCTGCTCGAACTCGCCGCGGTACTTGGTTCCCGCCACGAGCGATGCTATATCGAGAGAAAATACCTCCTTGCCGGCCAGCGACTGCGGTACGTCGCCCGAGGCCATGCGCAGGGCCAGTCCCTCCACGATGGCGCTCTTGCCGACCCCGGCCTCGCCCACCAGTATGGGATTGTTCTTCTTGCGCCGGCCCAGTATCTGGATAAGCCGTTCGATCTCCTTCCGGCGGCCGATAACGGGGTCGATGTCACCGCGGGCCGCCGCGGCCGAGAGGTTGGTGCCGAACTGGTCAAGCATCGCCCGGGCGCGGTTCTTGGCGCTGCGGCCGGCGGCCGTCCTGCCCTTGACGGGGATCTCCTGCTCTTCGTCACCGCCTTCGGGTCGGACGCTTTCGAGCTGTATCTTGAGCACCTGCGGCTTGCCCAACTGTTCGAGCAGGCGCATGTCGAGGTAGTAGTCCTCGTCGGCGGGCATATTAATAAGGTATTCGGTTACTTTGTCGGAGGTTACGCCGGCCGCTTCGAGCTGGCGTGAAGAGATAAGTCCGGGTGTGTCTATAATCCATTGAAGGAAGTGTCCGCTGTTTGCCACCGCCGTTTGGACGCTTGCCGTACCCTGCCTGCGGGCGGGCACCATGGCCCCGGCCAGGCAGTAGCCGGTGATGCCGGCAACGGCGTTGGCCATCAACTGCCGGGCGGAGGGCATCGGTCCCACGGACGGCGGGGTCCCGGAAGTAGGTATTGCGGCCTGTGCGCAGTCCTTCTCGATGCGCGAGGTGAGCTGGTGTATCTCCCAGTCTTTTAGCAGCTTGCGGAGGATGTGCCCGGCATGCGACATTCCTTCCTTCACCATTGAGATGAAGGCCAGGTCCATCATTACCAGGGTGTTCCCCGTGCGCTGTGCTTCGAGCATTCCTGCATCGAGATGCCTGCGAAGCGTCTTCGATAATCTTACTTGCATATTTTTCCTTGATTTTATTCGATTGAAGTCGTAATAACTAACGGAAAAAAGCACCCCGATATTACATAAACCGGCCCGAATGTTGCATAAAAGCGCCCCTGCTAAATGGCTCGGGACGCTACCGGAGAGTGTTTTACGGCTCCCGTGCCGGCTGGGCCGGGAAGGTCCGGCCCTGTCATTGCAGCCCCGTTCGGAGATAATATTTTGTTAAAGGGCGGCAAGTGGCAGCCCGAGTACAATTTGTTTATCTTTGCAGGGATAAATGATTGGATAAACGACATGGGCGGAGGGTCCGCCCGCAGCATCGCTACTATGAATTATAACGTGGAATATATCGCCTCGGTATGCGGGGCAAGGATTATCGGCGGGCCGGATGGACGCACGGTGACCGGAGTAGTCACCGACAGCCGTCACTCTTTCGCCGGGCCGGGGTCCCTTTTCGTGGCTATTTCGGGCCGCAACCATGACGGCCATGCGTATATCAACGAGCTGTACAGGAAGGGTGTCAGGGCCTTTGTAATAGAAAAAGACATAGCCGTTAAGGGGTATCCCGACGCGGTGTTTATGCGGGTAGAGAGTTCCGTAGCTGCCTTGCAGGCACTTGCGGCGGACCACCGCTCGCGTTTCCGCGGCCTGCTGGCGGCAGTCACCGGGAGTAACGGTAAGACCGTGGTCAAGGAGTGGATAGCCGCCCTCGCGCCCGGCGGGGTGAAACTGTTCCGGAGTCCGAAGAGCTACAATTCGCAGATAGGGGTTCCCCTGTCGGTGCTTATGATGGACGGCGACGAGGACGTCGCGGTGATTGAGGCCGGAATATCGCATCCCGGAGAAATGGAGCGGCTGGAAGCCATCCTGAAGCCCGACGTGGGAATTATAACGAATATCGGGGACGCCCACCAGGAGAATTTCCGCTCGCTGGAGGAGAAAGCCCGGGAAAAACTATCGCTGTTCCGCGGTGCGCGGAGTGTGATATACACCGGTACGGACCATCTGGTGGCAGGCTTGCTGAAGGGCGATCCGCACGGGCGCAGGCTCGTCGACGCCTCGGCGCAGGACACCGACGTTTCATTCCTGCCGGACCGGGCGTCGCGCGAGGATGCCCTGCTGGCGGCGGCTTTCTGCCGCGAGGCCGGTTTCCCGGAAGGGGAAACGTTGCGCAAACTGCACGAATTGGGTCCCGTGGCCATGCGCCTCGAAGCCAAAGAGGGTATCTACGGCTCGGTGGTAATCGACGACACTTACAACTCCGACATAAACTCGCTGGCCATCGCCCTCGACCACCTAAACCTCGTTTCGGGTGGCCGGAAACAGGTGTTGGTACTGTCCGACATCCTCCAGAGCGGGTACGGCGACGCCGAACTATACGGCCGCGTGGCCTCACTGGTGGACGGTTCCAACATTACCAAACTCTTTGCCGTCGGGCGGGTTATTTCGCGCCACAACGGGCTGTTCAACACACCTGTCGAGGTTTTCGACAGCGCCTCCGACTTTCTCGGCCGCTTCGACTATAACGATATAGCGGGCCGTGCGGTGCTGGTAAAGGGTAACCGCGGCTCCCGCTTCGAGGAGATAAGCCATAGCCTCGAACTCCGGAGCCACACCACCACCCTCGAAATAGATATGGACGCGCTGGTGCACAACCTTAACGTCCACCGGGCGCTGCTGCCCGCGGGTACGCGCGTGATGGCGATGGTGAAGGCTTCGGGCTACGGCCATGGCAATTACGAACTGGCATCTCTTCTGCGCCACCATAAGGTCGACTACCTTGCCGTGGCCTTTGCCGACGAGGGCGCGGAACTGCGCCGCCGTGGTATAGATATGCCCATTGTGGTGCTAAACGCCGACGAGGGAAGTTACGACCTGATGGCCGCCCACAGGCTGGAGCCGGAGATTTACAGTTTCCGGTCGCTGGAACTTTTCGCACGGCTTATGCGCCGCCACGGTGAGAGGGACTACCCGGTACATATAAAACTGGATACCGGGATGCGCCGCCTCGGGTTCTGTGAGGACGAGGTCGGCGAACTCGGCCAGCGGCTGGCCGCCCTGCGGGGCACTGTGCGGGTAGGTTCCGTGTTTTCACACTTAGCCGCATCGGATATGCCTGCGCAGGACGCCTTTACCCGGCGTCAAATCGGGTTGTTCGGGGTAATGGCCGGCGAGCTGGACCGGTCGCTGGGGTACCGGCCGTTGAGGCACATCGCCAACAGTGCGGCAGTGGAGCGGTTTCCGGAGGCGGCTTTCGACATGGTCCGGCTGGGTATAGGATTGTACGGAGTGGCTGCCCGCGAGGGACTCGGGCTGAAAAACGTTTCCACGCTTAAAACCCGTATAGTGCAGGTCAAGACGCTCAGCGGCGACGATACGGTTGGTTACGGGCGCGCCGGGCAGGCCGCGGAGGGTATGCGCACGGCCACACTGCCCATAGGGTATGCCGACGGTCTGAACCGCCACCTGGGGGAGGGCAACTGGTCGGTTATGGTAGCCGGTAAACCGTGCCCGACCGTGGGGCGTATCTGTATGGATACCTGTATGATAGACGTTACAGGCGTGGAAGCACCCGAAGGTGCCGAAGTTATTGTTTTCGGTGATGGTCCGGGAAATTCGGTCGGCGATATGGCCGCTGCGCTTTCCACCATACCGTATGAGATTATGACCGGTATCTCTTCGCGGGTAAAACGTATATTTATAAAGGAGTAAGATGAAAAAAGGCGTGCTCTACATGATTCCCAGCCCGATAGCCGCGGGTGCCGAGACGGACGCGCTTACCGAACGGGTCCGGGAAGTGCTCGGCAGGCTCGACCACTTTATAGCCGAGGACGTGCGCACCGTGCGCCGCTTTATCTCGAAGGCCGCAACGGGCCGCGACATCGGAACGCTCTGTTTCGCCGAACTCAACGAGCATACCCGTCCCGAAGAATTGGAGGTCCTTATCGCTCCTTTGCTGGCGGGACAAGACGCGGGAATGGTGTCGGAGGCGGGGCTGCCGGGTATCGCCGACCCGGGCGCCGATCTGGTCCTGCTTTGTCACCGGCACGGCATACGGGTGGTCCCGCTAAGCGGGCCGTCGTCGCTGCTCATGGCCCTTATGGCATCCGGCCTCAACGGGCAGTCGTTCGCGTTCAACGGCTACCTGCCCGTCAAACCGCCCGAGAGGGCGAAGGCCATCCGCCGCCTCGAACAACGGGCGTCGACCGAACGGCAAAGCCAGATTTTTATCGAAACCCCCTACCGGAACGTCAGGGTATTGGAAGACGTAATGTCCGCCTGCCGTGCGGGTACGCTCCTCACCGTGGCCGCCGATATATCGGGTCCCGCGGAGTTTATCCGTACCATGACGGTCGGGGAGTGGCGAAAGGCGCCTGCGCCCCCGATCCACAAGGTCCCGGCGGTGTTCGTAATTCTGTGATTCATTAACTTTTAGAAAAAGTAATACTGGAAGCGACTCCCCGGCTGTTCGAAATTATCGATGGCTTTACCGGGGAAATCTATTAATTAGAGGCGGCTATCTTTGTACCATAGCCTTCGCATCTACGGGGACGATGCGGCTGATTGATGGATAAATACCCCGAACTTTTTGGGGTTACGCTCAGCGGTTTCCAATTCCGTCGATATTTTCCTTATAAAAACGTAGTATACTTAACTCGTTACGGGAGGTTAATTAAACCTTCATGGAACCTTCATGAAACCGAGGCGGTACGGCCGGATTACAATATGTGATTTACAAAAAGGAATAGAGGAAGGAAAAATTATAGTCCGCCCGACTGTTAAAATACAACACCCGGGGAATGGTCAAAACCCCGGGTTTGCTTTTGTATACGACAGTCTTTATTTCCCTTCCGCCGGTTTATGTGCGGTCCGGTCGAAGAACGGGTTTTTGCTTGTGCAGCTCAGTACGATTCCGTAGGCGATAGCGCAACCCGGGAGCCAGCCCAGGTCGAGTGCCGCGCGGCCGGCTGAGAAGAGGATCCGGTTGTCTATGCGGTTGTCCGCAGCTATCGACGCGGCCGAACCGATTGCAATACCGAGGTCGCCCGGATTAAGAGCGCACGGTATTGCCGGGTGTTCCTGTTTCGCGACGCAGGTCGGGAATCCGCAGTAGCCGCAGTTCAGCCCCATAGTCCCGATTGCCGTACCCATAAGCACCACACACTCCGACTGTTCTACGTTGCCCGCATCCCTCAGGAAGAAGTTCATTCCGCTTCGCTCGCCGTAAACTCGCATTTCGCAAGCAAGCTCGGAAATATGCTCGCCGGTAATGGTTTTGATATCCATAAAATCAAGGCCCTTCCCTTTTGGGGCGGTTCGGGCGGCGGCCATCATGGCCCGTGCCACGGCCAGTACATGACCGTTACGGGTTTCCGTTTCGTGCAGTATCATCGTTAAACGTTTTTATTGTGTTACGGTCCGGCCCGTGTCAATACGATGCAGTTATTTTGTTATGGCGTTTATCCAAGTGGCTATATCGTCCAACACCTGCGGGTGGATGGTTTGTTCGATGCGGCTATACTCCGCAATGTCGCCCGTCTCACTCTGCTGGAACAGGTGGTTCAGCCCGTCGTAAACCTTTGTGGTATATGCCGTGTGCCCCGCACGGTCGAGCGTCGCCGCAAGGTGAGACAGGTTCGCAACCGCGTGTACCTGGTGGTCCACACTCCCGTTACAGGCAAAAACCGGGCATTTAATCCGGGCGATATCTGCCGTCGGGTCGTAACGGATAAAGTAATCCATCCACGGATCCTCCATGCCGAGTATTGTCATTAGGTTTTCCCGCATGGGTTCCGGCAACCCGTCGAAGCCCGCTATCGTACTGCCCACCTCTTCCCCGGTGGAATTTGAATGCAGCTCACCGGATATAATCCCGGAATACAATCTGCCCAGTACGGCGCAGTACTCGTCCACCAGATCGGCCGGACTGCCGTACGAGGTAAGGATATCGCGGTTTTGTAGGACCAGCGTAGAATCTCCCCGGAGCATACTACCCGCCAGGGAGACGATAAAATCCACCTCCGGCTCCCGGGCCGCCATCATAACGGCGATGCTTCCCCCTTCGCTGTGTCCCAGCACACCTATAAGGGTCGGGTTGATTTCATTCCTGTTTCTGAGGTACGCGAAGGCGGCCATGGCATCCTTCATAAAATCCTCGCTGGTCGCCCCGCGGAACTCACCGGTAGATTCGGCCGTGCCCCGGTCGTCGTACCTCAGCACCGCGATGCCGTTGCGGGTAAGATGGTCCGCGATAACAAGGAACGGCCTGTGGCCCATCACTTCCTCGTTACGGTCCTGCGGTCCGCTGCCGGTTACCATGATTACGGCCGGGTAGACTCCCTCTTCCCGGGGTATGGTCAGGGTCCCGGCCAGCACCACTCCTGCTTCATTATTCCTGAACCTCACCTCCTCCGACCTGTAGGGGTAGGGCGGTACGGGGTCCTGCGGCCGGGCCGGCGCCTTATAAGCCTCTCCTTTGGTAAGGTCCAGCGGGAGGGTGGTGCCGGATTGAGTCATGGAGCCTTTAATCTCTTCCCCGTCGTATATGCCTGTGTACGTGAATCCTATTGTCGGGAGCTCCAGATTCAGCTCTCTGCCATCGAATGCCACGGCTGGTACGGGAATGCCTTTGGCACCCTGGTCGGGGCTGTCCATGGTGGCGGTATAGCCCTCGCCCTCCGGGGTGATATTGAATACCAGTCGGAGCGCGCTGTTACCCAGGTTTATCTGCCCGTGCCACGAGCCGGTAATATCCTGGGCGCCGAGCAGTAAAGGCAAAAAAATAGTCGAGAGAAGGAACAGGGATTTTTTCATAATCTGTTTATTTGCTAAAATTAATAATTGCGGAACAGACTACAAATGTATTAAAAATATTATAATACCATGTATTGCATAGTACATAAAAGTTGAAATTTCTGGAGTTTGTCATTTAAGTTCTCTATACCAAGCGGATTATGATTTAATTTCCGTATTTGAGGATGATTTGCCATTAGAATGAGACGTCCGTTCCATTCGTTCCCTGCCTCGTTTACGGTCGCTCTCACCGGCATACAGTAAAATAATAAAAGCTAAAGGTGGAGTAATCAAACAACCAATAAACAACCATGCCCATTCGCTCCGCTGGTATCGGCTTGCGAGTGCCATGACGCAAACGTGCATCAGAATCCAAACTATTATTATTCCGAATATCATAGAGAAAGTTATTCTCCGGCATACTTAGAGAAACAAAACTGTATTTAGTATATAATGCAGCATTCCACGTCAGTAAGGTATGGCCGGAACCGTCCCGTTTAACCCGGAGAACCGGTTCTCCGGTTGAGAAAAACCAGGCTGAATGCCCACGAAGATAAAGGATACCCTGCCGGAGCGATTCCCCCAACAGCTTAGTAAATCCCCGAAAGCCGCCCTATTTATTCCGCAGGTATTCGTCAATCGCGGCGGCGGCCTGCCGTCCGGCACCCATGGCGAGAATTACGGTCGCCGCACCGGTAACCACGTCGCCTCCGGCGAACACCCCCGGGCGGGTTGTAGTACCGTGGTCGTCCGCTACGACGCACCCCCATCGGTTTGTTTCAAGACCCGGAGTTGTAGCGGCTATCAGCGGGTTGGGAGAAGTGCCCAATGCCATTATCACCACGTCGCAATCGATGTCGAACTCCGAACCGGCCACCGGCACCGGCGAACGCCTGCCCGAGGCGTCGGGCTCTCCCAGTTCCATCCGGATACACCGGATGGCCCGTACCCATCCCCGTTCGTCGGGTAGTATCTCCACCGGGTTAGTAAGCATATGGAACTCGATGCCCTCCTCTTTGGCATGGTGCACTTCCTCGACCCTCGCGGGCAGTTCCTTTTCGGAACGCCTGTAAACTATCTTCGAATCGGCGCCGAGACGCTTTGCGGTCCTTACGGCATCCATCGCTACATTTCCGCCGCCTATTACCACTACCCGCGAACCGACGTAGATCGGAGTGTCGTACTGCTCGTCGTAGGCTTTCATAAGGTTACTGCGGGTAAGGAACTCGTTGGCCGAAACCACTCCGTTCAGGTTCTCGCCCTGTATGCCCATAAACCGGGGCAGCCCCGCGCCGGAACCTATGAACACGGCCTCGTAACCTTCCTCCTCCATAAGGGAGTCGATAGTGACGGTGCGGCCCACTATGGTATCGGTCTCTATTTCGACCCCTAAGCGTTTTACGTTTTCGACCTCCTTAGCCACCACGCCGTCCTTCGGCAGGCGGAACTCCGGGATGCCGTATTCCAGTACGCCGCCCACGCGGTGGAGGGCTTCGAATATCTTCACCGTGTAGCCCGCCTTTGCAAGGTCCGTGGCGCAGGCAAGACCGGCCGGACCGCTCCCGACGACTGCCACCTTACGGCCGTTCGGCTCGGCCACGGTGGATTCCACCCCCCCGTTTTCGAGTGCCCAGTCCCCGACGAACCGTTCTAGTTTGCCGATGGCCACCGGTTCGCCCTTGATACCGAGAATACATGCTCCCTCGCATTGCGTCTCCTGCGGACAGACGCGACCGCAGACCGACGGCAGCGAACTGTCGCGTGAGATTATTTCCGCCGCCCGGCGGAAATCCCCTCCCTGAACCTGCATAATGAAATCGGGAATCTTAATCGACACGGGGCACATCTCCACGCAACGCGGTTTTTTGCAGTTGAGGCACCGCGAGGCTTCCAACTGCGCTTCCTGCACGTTATAACCGTAACAAACCTCTTCGAAATTCGAGGCCCGGACCACCGGGTCCTGCTCCCTGACGGGAACCCTCGGGATTTTATTAGCCATATCTTATCTGTCTCTTCTCTTTTTAGTCGGGTCCGGCCTGAGTGGACCGTGGTTTATCGACCGCCCTTATGGATTCCGGAACTGTGATGGAACAACTTCACGGCACCTGTAATATTCCGGTCTCCGGGGCCGTAAACGCCGGGAGTGTGGTGCGCGCCGTATGTCTATAAACGCTTTCGGGTAGCGGTTTATTTCCCGGTCATTACCCAATAAGCCATCCCCCGGAAGGCCTGTCGCCGTACCGCGCTTCTATTTATCCAGCCCTATATTGCATTTATGACCGGCCGCCCGTTCCTCTTCCATCCTGCGGGCGCGTTCTTCGAGGCTGCGGTACATACCCTGTCGCCGCATCGCCTCGTCGAAATCCACCTCGTGGCCGTCGAACTCCGGCCCGTCCACACATGTGAACAGCGTCTTACCGCCCACCGTCACCCGGCACGCTCCGCACATCCCGGTACCGTCCACCATGAGGGTGTTAAGGCTCACTATCGTCCTGATACCATAATCTTTGGTAGTAAGGCAGACGAACTTCATCATAATCATGGGTCCGATGGCGATAACCTCGTCATACCGCTTGCCCTCGTTGTCTATCAGGTCTTTGATTTTGTCGGTCACCAGCCCGTGGAAACCGAGGCTGCCGTCGTCCGTTGTAAGGTAAAGATTGCCGGATACCGCGCGCATCTCGTCTGTCAGGATGTGCATGTCCGCATTCTTCGCACCTACTATCACGTCCGCGTCTATTCCCCGCTCGTGCAGCCATTTCACCTGCGGGTAGACCGGTGCCGTACCGACACCGCCCGCCACGAATAGGATACGCTTCCGGCGGAGTTGCTCCAGGTCCTCGTGCACAAAGTCGGAAGGCCGTCCGAGCGGTCCCGCGAAGTCTTCCAGCGCGCCGCCGTGGGCTATCCGGCATATCTTCTTGGTGCTGACCCCGATGGCCTGTATCACGATGGATACGGTGCCGTTCTGCTCGTCGTAATCCGATATTGTAAGAGGTATACGTTCACCCTTTTCGTCGGCCCTCACGATAACGAACTGGCCGGGCTTGGCCGAACGCGCCACCCTGGGGGCCTCCACCGTAAGCTGGAAAATATCCTGTGCGAGTTCCCTTCTTTCTACTATTCTGAACATTCGTCGTGTGTTTTCAGTTATGGGTTTGAATCTGTTCTTGAGTGCGTTCGGACGCATCCGGACAAACATTTATCGACCTCATTCGGCAACCCTGCCTCCTCAACCGCCGCATTTAACCGGCATCCTCTATACCTACGGTAAGCAGGGAACTCGCCCGTTGATTCCGTATCTCCCCTGCAGAAACATTTATCTGTCGGTTCAGTACAGCTTCGGTATGTGTGCCGTAAGGCCGACAACTCCCGCAGTCCTGGCGAACCTCGGTCCGTCACCCCTCCGTCCTTACCGCGCGGTATATGTAACCGGCCTTCAATCCGCGCGCCCCGGTATTACCGGAAGTTTAATTTTCTGGTCTTTATTGCGCCGGCACCGAGGCCGCGAGTCGGATTTCCCGCATCGGCCGGGTGGGGTCATTGGTCAGTATCGATACCACTTTGGTAAACGTACCGCCTCTTGCCGCCGAAGTATCGAGAGTGGCCCGCACTGTTACCGAAGCGCCGGGTGCTATCACGGTACCTTCCCGAAGGTCGGTCGAAATTCCCTCCTGCGGCTCCAGTTTGCGTATTATAAGTTCTGCCGTGCCGCTGTTGGTCAAGGTGAAAGACTGGGTCTTTCGGTCACCCCTGCGGACGGAGCCGAAATTATAGTAGGCAGCCGAGAGCTTCATTTCAGGCGCGGCCCCGCCCCGGGCGGTCGAAAAATCGTCCGTGGCGATGGCTGAAACAGTTATTCCCGGCGTCTGGGGAACACCGTCCACCACCGGTACCACCTTGTACATCAGCCGTCCGTAAGTCTCGCCGCGCGGAACGTTCACCGTGACGGTGAATTCCCCACGGCAATCCGCGCAGAGGGTTTGCTGCGGCTCTACGGTAACAGTCCCGTCGTCGGGTACGATGTCGAAAGTCACGTCCATCGGCCGGCCGGAAGTGTTGGCGTAACCGAGCGTTGTCTTGGTCGGAGAACCCTGCCCCACGTACCGGAAGTTTACCGACAGGGTCTTCAGCCTCAGCCCCTCCCCGAACAGGTAAGGATAGTCCTGCTCCACGGTGCGCGGCAACGGTTCCACATCGCCTTTGATGACCAGCTTGTCGCGGTTGGCACCGCCGTTACTGATAACGTATATTTCTTTCGAGAAATATCCGGGCCGCATGGCCGGGTCGTATGTCACCTTCACCTCGCCCCTGCCTCCCGGCATCACCGCATTTTTCGAGTAGGACGGGGTGGTGCATCCGCAAGATACCGAGACGTTCTCTATCACGATGGCGTTATCGCCCGAGTTGGTAAACCCGAAGGTGTGCGATACGGAGCCGTCCGCCTCCCTGATATTGCCGAAATCCCATACCTCCTCGTCGAAAACCAACGTGGACTGGGCCGGGCAAATGCCATAAGAAGCCAGTATGGCAACAAGCGCGAAGAAAACGGTCAAAAGGATGCGTGTGTTCATTGCAGTTGCAAATTTAAGCGTTTTGTTATTAAAACCCTCCGGGTGTTATAAATAAAACCCCTATATGGTAAATCCTTCTTTTTTGAACAGGGCTTTGTCCGTATCAATATCCGCGCCGGATGTAGTGAGCATATCGCCCACTATGGACGCGCTGATGCCGGAGTGTAACAGCGCCGGTTCGAGGTGTTTGATAAGGTTGCGGCCGCCCGCGAAACGGATATGGGCGTCCGGGTTTATGATACGGAACATAGCCACCGTCCTCAATATTTCAACGTCCGTAAGGGGCGGCATATTTTCCAGCGCCGTGCCTTTTACCGGATTGAGGATGTTTACCGGTATCGATTTTATACCCATTCCGGCAAGGGTGACGGCAAGTTCGATGCGCTGGGTCATGGTCTCGCCCATACCGATTATTCCGCCGCTGCAAACTTCCATGCCCACTTCCATCGCCCACCGGATTGTCTGCATCTTCTCCTGCGAGGTATGTGTGGTGCAGACCTCGGGAAAATATGACGGGGCGGTTTCCAGGTTGCAATGGTACCGGCGCACCCCGCTGTCGTAAAGCCTTTGGAGCTGCTCCCTGCCGAGCAGGCCCATCGATGCGCAGAGGTATATGTCGCATTCGCGGCCGATGGCCCGGTAGATTGCCGCGCAGCGGTCCACGTCCCGGTCCGACATCGTGCGGCCGCTGGTTACCAGCGAAAACCGGCGAACGCCCTTGGCAGTATTGTGCCGCGCCATCTCCAGCGCCTCGGCCATTCCCACGAGGGGATAAATGTCGATATCGGTCTTGTGGAACATCGACTGCGAACACCACTTGCAGTTCTCGGAACACTGGCCCGAGCGAGCGTTCATTATCGAACACGTATCGAGGTAATTCCCTGTATATACCGTCCTCAGCCTTCCCGCGAGGGTGCACAGCTCCTCCGTGCTCCACTCCTTTTCAAGTTCCACCGCCTCGTCGTACTCCACGCGGTAACCTTCCCGTATCTTTTTTTCGAGTCGCTCCATTTATATCGTTTCGTTAGAATCCGTATTTTCCACCCCCGGGAAAAAAGGCCGCCGGGTAATGGATTAACGTGCAAAGATACTAAATTTGGGTGCGGTTAACAGCCGGCACGACAGAGTAAAAGCGGAAAATACCACAAAATGGGTAAAGTATATTTTATAAGCGGGATAGATACCGACGCAGGTAAGAGTTACGCCACGGGTGTGCTGGCGGCCCGCCTTATGGCTCAGGGCAAAAGGGTTATAACCCAGAAATTCGTCCAGACCGGGTGCGGCGACGCTACGGACGCGGTTTCCGAGGATATTGCCCTGCACCGCCGTATTATGGGTACGGGTCTCTTGCCGGAAGACACGGACGGGACCACGTGCCCGCAGAAGTTCGCCTACCCGGCCTCGGCCGACCTGGCCGCCCGGCTGGAGGGCCGTAGTTTCGAACTGGACGTTATTTCACGGTGTACCGCGCTACTTCTTACCACCTACGATACCGTACTGGTGGAAGGCGCCGGAGGGCTGATGGTACCCGTAGCCGGTTACTATACCGTAATAGATTACGTTTCCGACCGCGACCTTCCGTTGGTGCTGGTGACTAACCCGAAGCTGGGCAGCGTCAACCACACCCTTTTGAGCCTCGAGGCATGCCGCACGAGGGGAATTGAGGTGGAAATGGTTGTCTATAACCATTACCCCGTTACTTCCGATATAATAACCGGGGATACCCGCCGGTATATTAAGGATTACCTGGCCGTAAATTTTCCCGGATGCCGGTTCACCGAGGTGCCGTATCTCGGTGACCCCGACAGTTACGACCCGGCTCGGGATACCTTTAGCGAACTTTAAACCGGCATATATCACGAATTATCTCAAAGTCAGGCCACACCTCCGGGTGCGGCTTTTTTATTGCCGATTGGCCGGGATTTTGCAGAATGTACCCGAAAAACTAAAAAAGAGGGTCAGCAAGTCACTTGCAGGGCATCCGGCCCCGGGATGCGGCCCGGATGATAAAAATTCGTTATAAAACTATGAAAAAGATCTTTTATTCATTATCTTTCGCCGCACTGGTTTTCAGCGGTTGTAGCGACGACGACAATGCCGGTAACGGTGGAGATAACGGTTCGGACGAACTGCGCAAGGTAACCGTCGAACGTTCCGAGATCAGCGAACTGCCCTCTTCGACTTCGGTTGCCGAGGTCAAGTTCGTGGTATCGTACGGCGACGGCCGCGAGCACGACCTTCTGACAACCCAGTGGGCCAACGGTTTTTCGATGACGTTGCCCGCCAGCGTCAGTTCGACGTATCTGACAAGTATCTCCGATTATATAGACTATGCCGACGACTACGACTCTTCGGATGTGAGTATCAGCCATTCCAGCGCCATGGTAACCGAGGCCACTTATTTCGAAGCATATGATTCGGACGGTTACGTTGGTGATTTCTACGTAGCCGAACATAAGGACTACAACGAGAGGGAGTGGTATGTAATGTATATTTACAGCGACCGCGACGTGACAGTTAAAGGTTCACGTGAGTCGGGAAATTACCACTGGAAATATGACATCTCCCTCAAATCGGGTTGGAACCGGGTGGCCGAAAGGACATACGTGGACGACGGTAAATATAAATACGAGGCCAAAACGAGCCTACCGAACAGCCTCCACTGGTATTTCAGCGAATAACCATTCGTACAAATTAACGACAAAGGCTGCGCGGGGTGCAGCCTTTGTCGTTTTGATGAAAGCGGTTTTCCCGAATATTAAATCAGCCCCGATACTTTCGCTTTTTCCTCGTTCAGTTTCTTAATGTATTCCTCTTTTTCTTTTTCGCTAAGTTTCGGATCTGCATTAATATCCTCGATTTCAGACTTGGTCTGAGCCAGATGACATTCCGTTATGGAATCTTTTTCCTTCTGCAGGAAAGAATTTTCTCCGGGTTGAACAGGCTGTTTGTGCAACTTTTCCAACATCTTTTTCGTTTCTTCTGATTCTGACATGATCCTTAATGTTATTTATAGCAATCTATTAGGTGAGTTTATTACCGTATTGTCGGTCGTAATATTCCCTGTACCGGCCGCTGGTAACTGATTCTAACCAACCGGTATTCTCCATATACCAGTCTACGGTTTTTGCCAGGCCTTCATCCAATCCGGTGGACGGTCGCCAGCCCAGTTCGGAGGTGATTTTAGTGTGGTCTATGGCATAACGAAGGTCGTGGCCGCTACGGTCCCGGACGAAAGTAACCAGCCCGTCCGATGCCCCTTCCGGCCGCCCCAGTATCCGGTCGGTCAGGTTAATCAGCTTCTTTACAAGTTGGAGATTATTAAGTTCGCAGCCACCGCCGATATTATAAGTCTCGCCGGGCCTTCCACGGTGGATTATAAGGTCGATTGCCGCGGCATGGTCCTCCACAAAGAGCCAGTCACGAACGTTCTCACCGGTACCGTACACAGGTATCGGCTGCTCGTTCCGGATATTGTTTATAACCAACGGTATGAGTTTTTCCGGGAACTGGTACGGCCCGTAATTATTCGAGCAATTACTTATTATGACAGGCAGCCCGTAAGTTTCGCCGAAAGCTCTCACGAAGTGGTCCGAAGAGGCTTTGCTCGCGGAATATGGGCTGCGGGGTGCGTAACGGGTCTCCTCGTTAAAAGGTCCGTCCCCGAATCCGAGCGACCCGAAAACCTCGTCGGTGGAGATATGGTAAAAAAGTTTACCCCCGGTATCATCACCCCATACCATACAGGCAGTGTGGAGCAGGGTCAGGGTGCCCAACACGTTCGTCCGGGCAAAAATCAAAGGGTCGGTTATGCTACGGTCCACGTGGCTCTCGGCAGCGAGGTTAACGATACAGTCGACCCCATATTCACGTATAGTATTTTCCACTGCGGCCCCGTCCGTTATATCTCCATGAACGAACCGGTAGTTAGTCTGCCCGTCGATATCGGTAAGGTTTCCGATGTTTCCCGCATATGTGAGGGAGTCGAACACAATGACCTTTACATTCGGATACCTGCGGGTCAGCCTTCTGGCGACGTGCGAACCTATAAAACCGGCCCCACCGGTTACCATTATCGCTTTTTTATCCATATTCCCAACTGGTTGAAGAACCTGAAGGCTCTCCATATTTTCCTGCAAAATGTTATTTTACGATGCCCATCTCCCGCATACATTCAGCCAGGGCGTCCTGCCAAGGCCGTATAGGTATTCCTAAAGCCTGTGCTTTCGTAGTGTCGAGGACGCCGAATGTCGGTCGCCTGGCCTTCGCCGGATAACGGTCGGTGGCGATAGGGCTTACCGCGGCCGGTATGCCGGCTAACCGGAATATTTCCCGGGCGAAACCGTACCAAGTCGTACTGCCGAGGGCATTATAATTAAGGATGTCGAACCCCTCTATACCCCTGTGCAGCATAAACAGCGTTGCCCGTGATATATCCGTGGCTAATGCCGGTGTGCCGTGCTGGTCGTCCACTACTTTTAACGGGTATCCTTCCCGAGCCAACCGCAGCATAGTTGCCACGAAATTGTTGCCGAACCTGCTGTAAACCCATGATGTACGGATTATTAGCGCCGTGCAACCTGATGACGCTATTTCCCTCTCGCCCTCCAGCTTCGTGCGTCCGTAAACATTCAGGGGAGACGGCTCGTCGGCTTCGGTGTAAGGTTTCCCCGCTAGGCCGTCGAACACGTAGTCGGTAGAGTAATGGATAAGCGGTATCCTCTCCCGGGCACACAGCCGTGCGAGAACCGCCGGCCCTTCAGTATTTACTTTCACCGCCGCGGTCTGGTCCTCTTCCGCGCGGTCCACGGCCGTATAAGCCGCACAGTTGATAACGGCCGAGATGCTTTTGCCATCAATAAGTTGTTCCATCCGGACAGGGTCGGTTATGTCGGATTCCCGTTCGTCGGGGAATACAAACGAAAGGGCCGGATATTCTTCGGCAACCTGTGCGAACGAGCGTCCCAATTGTCCCGACGCTCCGGTTACGAGTATTTTCCCGTGTCCCCAGTCCATTGCGGCTCAGTATAACCTTTGGCCGTAATCGAACGCTTCGGCCTCGGCCAACGGCGGGGCGGCGGCATCCTTTGCGGATGTAATTATTTTTTCGACTGGTATTTGCCAGTCTATGCCGATTGCCGGGTCATCGAACTTAATTCCGACTTCCGCCTCCGGAGCGTAAATATTGTCGCATTTGTAACAGACTCTCGCATTCTGGCTGAGAACCGAGAACCCGTGGGCGAATCCCCGCGGAACATAGAGCATCCGCCGGTTCGCTTCCGACAGTTCAACTGATATATATTGGCCATAAGTTGGTGAACCCCGGCGTACGTCTACCGCTACGTCGAGTATGCGTCCCGTAACGGCACGCACCAATTTTCCCTGCGCGTAGGGGGGCAACTGGTAATGCAGCCCGCGGACGACTCCGTAACGGGAAAACGATTCGTTTTCCAAAAGGAATTCCACCGGGGCTACCCGCTCCCTGAAATCTGCCATGACAGCCAGTTGGCTGAACCATCCGCGGTTATCCTCGGCGTATCCCGGTTCTATTATCGTCACTCCGTCCAGTCCGGTGGGGAGATATTTTATCTGCATCTTTTAAATTCCTTAAAGTTGTCCGGATATTTTCCTCAGGTACCGTGCATAAGGGTTCTCACCCATGCCGCGCGCTGCTTTGGCCACCTGTTCACCGGTAATCCACCCATTGCGCAGGGCTATTTCCTCGAGACAGGCAACCTTCAGTCCCTGCCTCTTCTCGATGGCCTCGATGAAGGTGGAGGCCTCGCTCAGTGAATCGTGAGTACCCGTATCCAGCCACGCGAAACCGCGTCCGAGCAGCTCCATCCGTAATTTTCCTTCCCGCATGTAGTGGCGGTTGACGGAAGTAATTTCCAGTTCGCCGCGCGCTGACGGCTGTACGCTTCTCGCCACACCGGCTGACCCGGAAGGATATAAATAGAGCCCGGTCACGGCATAATTCGATTCCGGTACATGGGGTTTCTCCACGATATCCACCACATTTCCCGACACGTCGAGAGTGGCCACACCGTACCTTTCCGGGTCGGTGACATAGTATCCGAATACCGTAGCCTCGCCTTCACGGGCGGCATCAACTCTTCTGCGGAGCATTTCGGTGAAACCCTGCCCGTAAAAAATATTGTCACCGAGAATAAGGCAGACGGGTTCGTCGCCGGCAAATTTCTCCCCGATCAGCAGAGCCTGGGCAATCCCGTCCGGCGACGGCTGTACGGCATATTCGAGCCTGATACCAATTTCACTTCCATCGCCGAACAGCCGGCGGAAAGATGGCAGGTCCTCCGGAGTGGAGATGAGCAGAATATCCCGGATACCGGCCAACATCAAAACCGACAGGGGGTAATACACCATAGGTTTGTCGTATACCGGAAGCAGTTGCTTCGAAACTCCTTTGGTGACAGGATTAAGCCGCGTTCCGCTGCCTCCCGCAAGCACTATACCTTTCATAAACGTCTTTTTCGACGGAAAGCCCCGATACGTAATGATTCGGGCCTTCCCGGTGTATCGTTTGCTAAGCCAAAAATCCACACCTTTATACTATCGGGTAAACCTCGGCAACTATTCTGTAAATTTGGCCTTCCCGTAAAAATTACAGTCCGGGAATTGCCGGAAATTGCATAGCTTCCCGTCCCGTAAATATAATCCATTTTTCCCGTTTATAAATTGCGATTTTTCAGGTATCCGTTCCGGCCGCTGTTTGCCGGTCTGTTTTCGGTTCTGTCGGCAGGGCGTTACGGTCCGCAAAACATGGGTAGGAAACAGGCTCCGGGTCCGGGACTATGCCGTGGGGGCGCCTGCGTTTTACCGAAATCCGGCCGCGGGGATTACGGATAATCCGGCGGGTTTTATATCTTTGGGGTCTACGCAAAATCTGAACTTAAAAATTAAATATGGAGCACGACAACACTACCAAACCGGCCTCCCTGCCGGAAAACGCTTACAGGGAGCTTGCCGACGGGGAAGAGTACGCGCCGGTGATGCCGGCCTCTACCGCACCCCGGGAGGTTACGGCTTATTCCGTCACGTTCGGGATAATTATGGCGGTGATATTCTCCGCGGCGGCGGCCTACCTGGGCCTCAGGGTAGGACAGGTCTTCGAAGCCGCCATCCCGATTGCCATTATCGCCGTGGGCGTGGGCAACATGATGGGTAAGAATAACATGTTGGGCCAGAACGTCATTATCCAGTCCATCGGCTCCTCTTCCGGAGTTATAGTGGCGGGCGCGATATTCACCCTGCCTGCGCTTTATATCCTCGGACTGGAGGCGCATTTTTACCAGATATTCCTCTCGTCCCTGCTGGGTGGCTTCCTGGGGATATTGCTGCTGATACCGTTCCGGAAATATTTTGTGAAGGATATGCACGGCAAGTACCCGTTCCCGGAGGCTACGGCCACCACCGAGGTGCTGGTCTCCGGCGAGAAGAAGGGCAGTCAGGCCAAACTATTGGCCGTCAGCGGGCTTATAGGCGGGCTTTACGATTTTATCGTGGGTACGTTCGGCTGGTGGACCGAGGAGGTCTCCACCCGGCTGGCCGGGTGGGGCGTGGCGCTGGCCGACAAGTTCAAACTCGTGCTGAAGGTCAATACAGGTGCGGCGGTGCTGGGGCTGGGTTATATTATAGGCCTGAAATACGCGGCTATAATCTGCGCCGGTTCCTTCACGGTATGGTTCGTTCTGATACCGTTCCTGAGTTACTTCGCCGACGGTATGACCGTGGCGGTGGGCGAGGGTGTAATTCAGACCCTGGGGCAGATGTCCCCCGAAGAGATATTCCGGCATTACGCGCGTCATATCGGTATCGGGGGTATAGCGATGGCCGGCGTAATCGGCATAATCCGCTCGTCGGGTATTATCAGGCAGGCTCTGGGTCTTGCGGTCAGCGAGTTGGGCAGCCGCAAGGGAGGCCCGGCCCCGGCGGCCGTAAGGACCGACCGGGACGTGTCGATGAAATTTATCCTCACATGCCTTATCGCGGTGCTTTTCACCACTTTTATCTTCTTCCAGTTCGGGGTGCTGCACAACCTTTTCCATTCGGTTATAGCCATACTTATAGTCTTTATCATATCGTTCCTGTTCACCACCGTGGCGGCTAACGCCATCGCCATCGTGGGTACCAACCCGGTTTCGGGGATGACCCTTATGACCCTTATCCTCAGCTCTCTCGTGCTGGTAAGCGTGGGCCTTACGGGAACGGGAGGCATGACGGCGGCTATGATAATCGGCGGGGTAGTCTGCACCGCGCTTTCGATGGCCGGGGCCTTTATTACCGACCTGAAGATAGGTTACTGGCTCGGAACTACTCCGGCTAAACAGGAGCGGTGGAAGTTCCTTGGGGCCGCGGTCTCGGCCGCTACGGTGGCGGGGGTGATGATGATCCTGAACAAAACCTACGGATTTGTTGGGGAGGGGGCACTCGTAGCCCCGCAGGCCAATGCCATGGCGGCGGTTATAAAGCCCCTTATGGAAGGCGGCACCACGCCGTGGATGCTCTATTTCGCCGGCGCGGCGTTCGCTCTGATTCTCACCATGCTGGGTGTGCCCGCGTTGGCTTTCGCGCTGGGTATGTTCATACCCTTGGAACTCAATACGCCGCTTTTAGTGGGTGGTCTGGTAAGCTGGTATGTGGCCACGCGGTCTAAAGACGAGGCCCGGAACAAGGCCCGCCGCGAGCGGGGAACGCTTATTGCATCCGGTTTCATCGCCGGGGGAGCCCTTATGGGTGTTGTGAGCGCGCTGCTGAAATATTTCGGTGCCGACTGGTTCGCCGAAGGATGGTCGCACAGGCTCGGCGCCGAATGGTTGTCGCTGGGAATGTACGCCGCGATTATCGCCTATTTTATCTGGGATTCGCTGAAGGCGAAGGAGGAAGATTAATTCCCGCACGGGAAAAGGATACAGGCCGGGCCGGAAGGCCCGGTTCCTAAAAATTGTAATTATGGAACTTGTAGAGAGGTTTTTAAGATACGTAGCGGTGGATACGCAGAGCGACCCCGCGAGCGAGACCTATCCGTCCACGGCCCGGCAGTTCACGCTGCTAAATATGCTGGTGGAGGAGATGAAACTTATGGGGCTGGAGGATGTCGACATCGACCCCAACGGTTACGTGACGGCCACCCTGCCGGCTTCGCCCGGCTGCGGGGACGCGCCGGTTATAGGTTTCCTGGCCCATGTGGACACCAGCCCGGATATGCCCGGGGCAGGGGTGAAGCCACGCATTATAGAGAATTACGACGGCGGGGATATCGTGCTTAACGACTCGGTCACAATGGCCGTGGCCGACTTCCCGGAACTTGAGTTTTATAAAGGAAATACGCTTATTACCACGGACGGTACCACTCTGCTGGGGGCCGACGACAAAGCCGGAATCGCGGAAATAATGACGGCCGTGGAGTACCTGCTCGCCCACCCGGAAATCCCGCACGGTAAAATCCGCATCGGATTCACCCCCGACGAGGAGATCGGCCGCGGGGTGGACTACTTCGACGTGGGCGCGTTCGGGGCGCAGTTCGCCTACACGGTCGACGGCGGGTTCGAGGGGGAGCTGGAATTCGAGAATTTCAACGCCGCCAGCGCCAAGATTGCCGTACAGGGCCGCAACATCCATCCCGGTTACGCGAAGGACAAGATGCTGAACGCGCTTCTGCTCGTGCAGGAATTTAATTCGATGCTTCCGCCGGTCCAGCGGCCGGAGCATACGGAAGGCTACGAGGGGTTCTACCACCTGGTGGCGGTGAACGGCGGGGTGGAGAAGGCCGCCATGGAATATATTATCCGCGACCACGACCGGGACCGGTTCGAGGAGAAAAAGGCGTTTATCTCCCGCGTGGCCGATTACCTGAACGGCAAATACGGTCCCGGAACGATAACCCTTACCCTTAAGGACCAGTATTACAATATGCGGGAGATGGTGGAGCCGCACCCGGAAATTATAGAAATTGCCCGCCGTGCGATGGAGGAGGCTGGGGTGGAGCCGATTGTACGCCCCATAAGGGGTGGCACGGACGGTTCGCGCCTGTCCTACATGGGCCTGCCGTGCCCTAACCTGTTTACCGGAGGTATGAACTTCCACGGAAAGTATGAATACGTTTCGGTCGATACTATGCATAAGGCGGTCCGAACGATTGTGAATATAGCTAAGCTGTGGTGCGGTAATAAGTGCTGACGCAGCCGGATACGTATACAGATAAAGAACACGCGGAAGACACCGCGTGTTTTTTTATCCCTTTAAATATTGTAATTATATAATAATAGACAAAAATATCACGTTTTGAGGAGGTAATATAGAAATAAATGAATTTTAGATACTTTAGTTTAAGTCGGCTGACGCAATGTGTGGTATGATGTTGCGAAGGTTTTCAAAATTGTATAATTATGTAAATATCATTTATATACAATATGATTACAGGATAATTTACAAAAAACAATACTCAATATTTGCAAATAAGGGTGAAATATGTAATTTTGTGCCACCGGATGGACTTAATATGTTAATAAAACGACTGGGCGTACTATATAATTATCGCATATTGTTACTGGCCGATTTGCTGTAAACATTTTACCTGCTACCCGAATATTTATTCTTTATTTAATTTCAGTTAATTCTATGAAAAAGATCCTTTTTGGGGGCGTTGTAGCCCTCGCGGCTTTGGTGGCTTCGTGCAGTACCGACGACAAGGCCGATACGGTAACCGGTGGTGACGCGTCGGTAGTCGTACGTATAGCTCCAGGCACCCGTGCCGAACTTCCGGCCGAACCCGGCGAGGAAATACAGGAGGCCGAAAATATCGTGCGCTCCTTCACCGCCTATGTTTTTAACTACACTACGGGCCGCCTCGAGGCCAAAGCGTCGGGCGACGCCGGAGCCACTTCGGTCCGCATTGCAAACCTCAATTCTGCCTCGCAAAAGACAATTGTAGTTACCGCCAATACCGACGTCGATATCGCGGTGGGAGGCAACTACTCCGAATTCGAAAGTAAACTGATGGACCTCGACAACGAACCGCATAGTTATGAGGAGGTCCGCCAGAGCGGCTCCAAGGGCTTTGCCATGTTCGGCCGCACCACGCCCGTAACCCTTGCCGAAGGGGACGACAATACCGAAACGGTCAGCATCGAACGTCTCGTTGCCAAGGTAACCCTCGGCAAACTTATGGTCAAGATACAGACTGACGAGGATGCAGACGACTACCTCGGCTTCAACGAAACCCACCTCGAGAACTTTTTCGTAACGGGCGTTTCGATGCAGAAAGTCGTCGGCCGCGCCGGCTTCCTCGGACAAAATTCAGGGGTGCTCTACGGCGGTCTGACCGGCGACGGGCTGGCTTCGACCGTGCAGAAAACCTATCTGTACGATAATGACTGGAACTACGCTTTCACCGACGGCGAACAAAAAACGCTTGGTAACTATTTCTACGTCATGCCCAACGACGGTGGTGCGGCGGGCGACTATACGATGATGACCGTGGTGGCCAGCTTCTACGGCGAGGAAGTCTTCTTCCCGGTGGTGATCAACCGTGACCGCGAAGAGTCCCAGTCGGTAGGAAAAATCGACAATAATACCTGGTATACGCTCGACCTTACCATTAAGGACCTGAACGGCTCCGTGGACCCCGAGACGCCCAAAGGCGAGGCAAGCCTCGAAGTTACCGTCAAGGTGCTCGACTGGGACGTGCTTCCCGCCCAGGAGGAGGAGTGGTAGGCCACTCGCTCCGGTTGTAAAAGAATTTTCAGGACGTTGCCGGATGCCCCGCGTCCCCTGAAATGGGGCGACAGTATGGAGCGGCCGGTTCGACCCGGCCCGGCCGGCCCGCCGCGATGGCTCCGGCAGCGTTGCTACCGGTTATCCAATATATTTATATAACAACGTAGAGTAGGACCACATGTACGAGGTGTTTATCAGGACAGCGTGCTTTATAGCGGCCGCCGCACTCATTTCGTCCTGTATAAAGGACGACCGGGACGGGTGTTACGACCCCGGGGAGTTCCGGCTCTACGTAAAGGCGGTGGATACCGCAAGCGGACAGGACATCACCCCTGGCGGAGAGGCCGGGGAGGTAATGTTGGCCCTGTTCGACAGTCTCGGGAGGTTCGTGGCTTCCCGTGTCCTTCCGTCGGACGACGTGTCGGCCCGCCGGCCCTGGACAATTACCGACTTCGATATGACCGGGATACAGGTTTCGGCCTGGGGCGCAGTCGGGCAGGAGGCGGAACCATCGCCCCCGGTTACGACCGGCAGCGGCTTCTACCGGCTTCCCGTCGACGGCGAGGGCTGGTCCGCACCGCCCGGTGACTTCTTTTTCGGTCTCGACACTCTCCGCCCGCCGGTCCCGACGCGGGGCAGCGGCGAGGTGGTTATAACGCAGAAGAACGCCAAACTGCATGTTACCGTCAGGGGGTTGGATGACCCCGACGACGGGCGATATTACTTCGTTCTGGAGACGCCGCGTAACGGATACGACATCTCCGGCCGTCCTGACGGCGGGAGATG
Organism: Alistipes sp.; assembly: GCA_021202985.1. Lineage (GTDB taxonomy): Bacteria > Bacteroidota > Bacteroidia > Bacteroidales > Rikenellaceae > WRDF01. Next base: position 3,349 of record JAJQCA010000074.1, on the reverse strand, counting down.
TCGCATACGGCAGGCCGGACGCTTCAACGGCGTCCGCGAACTGGTCTCGCCCGCCCCCTGCCTGTTGATTCACTCCGCCGATCCGGCCAATACCGGACCCGGCGAGGGGGCCGTGGTGACGCTCTTCGAACGCGCCCCGGACGGCGACCGGGAACTTGCCGTGGCCGATCGTGCCGATACGGGAGGTTATATAGCCCTCTATCCGGGCAGGACGACAAATGTCCTTATAGACCTCACAGAGAGCGCTTCCGCCTCCGTACGGGTTGAGGTTACCGGATGGCAGGAGATATTCCTCTGGTCCGATTGGTGATTCAGGCCGAGCCACGGTGCAGTAGTTGCTGCCGTACCGTCGTACCGTCGTACCGTCGTACCGTCGTACCGCCGTCGCACCGAGCCGCCCGCAGTACTGCTGTTCCGCCGTCCCGCACCGCGGGAGATGCTGCGGTAATATAGTACTTCTTTACAACCGTGCTTTTGCGCAGCAGGCGCCGTTTACCATTTTATTATATACTCTGGATATGACTACCCTTTGGGGCCGAGCCGTGCGCCGGTCGGGATTTATATTTATACTTATTGCCACCCTTTTCGCGGCCTACGCCTGCGTGAAGGATGCCGGTATGCCCGGTGGCGAAGGGGGTAACGACGGGGACGCGCTGGTGCGGCTTACCATTAAGACCCCGGGTGTCTCGGCGCCCCGGGCCGCGGCCACACGTGCTGTGGCGGAGAGCGAATACGCTATCGGCACGGTCAAAGTGTTGGTGCTCGAGCGCCGTGATGACGGTCGATATTACTACCGGTATATGGCGGACGGCCAGAATATCACCCCGCAGGAAGGGCAGAGGACGACGTTCCAGGCCCTTCTCAAAGCGACGTCTGCACCCGTCAAGATACTCCTTGCGGCCAATTACGGGGACGCTTTCGCCGTTTACTCGCCCGAGGCGGGTACGCCAGAAGCGGAGCTGCGCCGGGCGATAGTCCCCACGTTCGCCTTTTCCGAAGGGATGCTGCTTCCGATGTATGCCGAGATTACCCTCGACAGGCTCGATACCGGAACAACCAACACCATTTCCGCCACCATGTTGCGCGCCGTGGCCCGTGCCGACGTGTCGGCCGAGCTGGACATGTCCGTCTCCAAAAGTTTCGAAATCACCGAGGCTTACGTGTACCGCGCCCGTAAAGGTGTCCAGCTGGCCCCGGACGAATCCGCACTTACCGAGTCGGCAACACCCCGGGTGGGCGCGCCGTCGGTCCCTTCTGCCGACACCGTCGCCCGGTACGGAATTTCGACTTTCGATCCGCTTTCGGTCGGCGGCCTCTATTTTCCCGAGTGCGGCACTGTCGAAACCCAGGCCGAACAGCTTAAGGGAGTGACATGCCTCGTGGTGGGCGGCCTCTACGACGGGGAAGACACTCCGGTCTATTACCGGATAGATTTCGATTCCGGGCGGCAGGGCCATCCTTACGGGCAGGTGCTGCGTAATCACCGCTACCACTTCATTATCACCCGCGTTACGGGCCGCGGCTGGGAGGACCCCGACGACGCGGCCAACAACCGGGCGACCACCATCGTGACAGAAGTACGGATGTGGGAGGATTTCACCACCGAGATGGTCGCCAACGGCGACAACTACCTCGGGGTCTCTTCCCGCGACGTCGTCCTGCCTTATATGCAGGGTGCGGAGCGGAGTATTTATGTGCAGGCGTCCGTTCCCTACCGCATCTCGTGGGCCGACCGGCCGGGGGTCTACGCTACGGCCGGCGGCGGCCCGGTGGCGAACGACTATTTCACCGCATCCGTCGAAGAGCTTCCCGGGGTGTCGGACGACGTGTCGAGGATAGTGTTCACCGCCCTTCGGCAGAACGACAGCGATGCCAGTTATGTTTCGTACCTTACGGTTGAGTGGGGCGCCTGGGTATTCACTATCAAGGTTACCCAGCTGCACTATGTGGCAAACATCCACCGGTCGATCAGGGTGCTCAGCGTCTTTAACGGTACCACCGGTCACCTGGGCGACAACACGACCGCCGCGAGCGGAGCCGGAATGCGGGCGGTCCTGTCCGACGCGGGTAATTTTTCGCCGCGCGGAGTGGTCGATTACTTCGCCGGGTTCGACTTCAGTTTGGCAGCAAACCAGTCGTCGTTCATGGACCCGGACGGCACTAACGACGCCACATACCGGATGCACGCCTTGTTATACGGTGCCGACGTGGTCTATATGGGCAACGACAATCGCCTTTCGGAAGCGGCGGCCAGAGCCGTTATCGAGTGGCTCGAAGCCAGCCCCAACAGGGTCCTGATAGTAGGTGCCGACGCCCCGCTCACGTCCCATAACCTTATCCGCCGCGACAAACCGTACGCCCCGCTGGCCTACGATGCCCTGTGGTATTACAACGCGATGCATATAGAGAGTTACAACGTACAGCATCTCGACAATACGGACAGCCGTTTCCTGACGGTGGAGCGGACGGCGGAAAACGCGGAGTTTACCGACGGACCGTTCGGCCCCGTTACCGCGGGCACCCAGGTGACGATTGCCGACGGGTATTACGGCTACGCCCGTTCATGGTACGAGGGTATCGTGCCGCTGATGACCGTCAAAGGCCACCCGGATTGCATGGCGGTGGGCATTGACCCGCAGAAAAGGATAATCTATATAGGCGACGCGAGCCTCTACCAATCGGGGCGTTTTACCGGTGTAGAGGGCGGCAGCGGGATGCACGCCCGGCTTTGGTCCAACATCTGGGCCTGGATAGCCCATCGGGTTATATGGGGAGACGGGGAATAGGACTGGGGCGGATTCCGGCGGAATCCGTCCCTCATCCTGTACAAAGGGAAAGAGCTACCGCTTATTTGTTTGTAAACAATGACGTAAAAAGCGGTATAGATATCAGGTATCTTACAGCCGGAACGAATCCCGTGGATACCCGAATCTCCTTTTTTGACCCCCGGATTGCAATTTTGCCCCTGAATATTTTGTGAGGAATAAAAAATGCAATAAATTTGCACAGGTTTCACACCGAAATATTGAGCTATGGTGTAATGGTAACACTGCAGATTCTGGATCTGCCTTTCTAGGTTCGAATCCTAGTAGCTCAACTCCACATTTTATGAACAACTCCCTGGTTCCGGGGAGTTGTTTTTTTTTGTTAGGATATTTATCCACTCCCGTGGATATCTCCGGTCCCGGGAACATGGGTAGAAAAATGTCCGTATTTATCCTAATGTTAGCTTTTTGTGTTACGGTGCGGGGCTGCATAGAATAGTTACCTGATATTATATTGTATTTCACTAATATAAATTTTATGGAATGCAATTTAATAGTATTATGTTTAATATATGAAATAAATT
>JAJQCA010000038.1 GCA_021202985.1 Alistipes sp. | reverse complement strand
ACCTCCACCGTCCGGGTACCGTCCACAAGGTCGCGCACCACCCGCGCCTCGGCCGGATAGTAAATCCGGTCGGACCCGGCCAGCCGGAAGCCGCGTACCGGTTCCAGAAGCGGCAGGAGGGTCGACCGGCCGGTAAAGGTAACGTAGGCCTTCCCGTCACGGTACTCCACCGACTGGAACACCGGGCCACAGTCGTCTATATTTTCCCCCTGGCCATAGGTGCGGCACAGGGCCATGAGTGCCAGCCTCTGGGATATTTCAGCCTTCCGGGCGGGATGGATGTAGAATTCGTCACCCAAATCTATAGCGGTAACCATCCCGCAGTCCGGTATCGCTTCTGCCGCCCTTGCCTGCTGTTCGCGGAGTCTGGCGAGCCGCACGGGGTTCGGATGTATTCCGTCGCGCCAGCCGGGCGCGTCGTAATCGTACGGGACGAGCTGCACGAAATAGAACGGAAGCTTTCCGCCGCCCCACAACTCCCTCCACCGGGCCACCATCAACTCCATTTGGAGGGCATATACGTCTATATTCCATATATTACTCTCCCCCTGGTACCACAGGAATCCCCGCAGGGTGTAGTTTCCCAGCGGCGTCAGCATACCGTTATAAAGGGCTGCCACCCGGTTCATCTCCGGGTGATGCGCGTCGCTATCCATAGCGTCCGGACTGATCGAAAGGACGTCTTCCCGTGCCATCCACGATTCAATACGGCATCCGCCCCAGTCGGCTTCGATTATTCCCACCGGAACCCCCAGCGCCTTATGGAGCCACACGGCGTAACGGTAACCCACGGCGCTGAAAGTGGCCGCCGAATTCATATCGGAAACCTGCCAGGCGCCATGGCAGTCGTCCAAAGGAACGCCGGACACTTCCCGCCCAACCCTGAACAACCTTACGGACGGGTAAGCGCCGGCTTCCATCAATGTTTCGAGCGCCCCGGCCACGGGCTGGGAGCCGTAACCCCGCAGCGGGAACTCCATATTCGACTGCCCGGAACAGAGCCAGACCTCGCCCGACATTACGTTCTTGAGGACAATAGACTCCCCGTCGTCGATGGCCACCGTATAGGGACCACCCGCACACGGGGTACGGACCGCCGTAATCCATTTCCCGTCCTCCCCGGCTGTGGCCGTGTAGGTACAACCGTTCCACGAGGTCGTCACGGCCACTTCGTCACCCGGTTCGGCCCAGCCCCAGACGTTAACCTCCGAATCACGTTGCAGAACCATATTGTCGCCCACCAGCGCCGGAAGCCGCACGGCGGCCGTCAGCAGCCAGGGTAAAAGGGCGAGCGTTACCGGTAAATATATCTTTTTCATTCGGCCTTTATTTTTGTCTTCATCTAACCACAGTTCGGAAAATAATCTGGAAGTACGCCGTTTACTTAAAATCCGCCGGAAGTTGCAGTGAAGACCAAAGCGTACAAATCCCTCATTCCGCCGCTTCGAGCCTCAGCACGCTGAGGCCACCGCCCGGGGTCCTGTCCCTGCCTACCTTAATATCCAACTTGCGTGTCCGGGACATATCCACCGTCTTCTCCCAACCGTTCCACAGGTCGGTCACCTTCACCTTACCCGCGGCGGCCAGCCCGGCCCTGTCCGCAGGCAGGGTTATGGACACCGTAACGTCCCTGTCCGTATCGTTTCCGATGATAACCAGGGCTTTGGCATCGTTCCATAATACGTACGGTACCGGAATATTCTCCGAACACCTGTATTCCATGCTTTCAATGTTAGGTACGTGGTCGGTCATTGCGGCATAAATCAAATCGCTCTCCTGCCGCCGGATGGCAAGCATCCGGCGCGTATCAGCCAGCATCCCGGCATGGCGATCCCGCTCCAACTGCTCCCACCGTATCCACGACCCGTATAGCCACCGGCCCTCGCCTATCATCTTCTTTTCGTACAGGTAATAGGAGAGCATCGGAAGCGGGGTAAACTCCGCGTCGAACTCCTCACCGGCCATGAATATCGGTATGGACGGGGTGAAAAGGCTGCCGTAGCCCATCAGGCAGCGGCTTCCCTGCACCAGATAGGGATTCCCGTCCGGCGGGAATGTCTCCCACCCGCGGTCGTGCGAGGTGAGCTGGCTCGTATGGTATACACGGTCGAATACGAACGGCTCCAGCTCCACCGTTATCTCCTCCATCCCGGCAAGGGCCAGCGGGAAATGATTGAGGTCCTGCATCCCGTCCAGCGCGAATGCCTTATGGTAGCGGGTAGAGTATGCCGCGACACTTTTCACGGCCTTTGACCGGTCTATTCCCGAAACCGTTATCCTCCACGGGGCGCCTTCCATCGGACCGGGACTCACGGTATAACTCAGGCCGCCTTCCGAACAGTCGGCCATGCCGAGGTCGTCCGTGCCGTCGGTGTAGAAAACCCTCACCGAATGGATACCGAAACTCTCCTGCGGCGGGGTAAACCCTTCGAAATGCGCCGCCGCGTCGTACGGCAGGCTCACCGTCGAATCCATCCTGTGGGTAGCGTAGATGTCGTACATACTGGTAGAGAGCTGGTAGAAGTCGGCCACGTTGTCGGTCAGCGCACCGTGTTCGCTGAAAATGGCGATGGGATTGCCGGCCGCGGCCGCGTTCTCCTTAATACGCCACCAGAGGTCGGGGCGGTAAATTTCCACGTCGAGCCGGTAACCGTCCACACCGTACCGGGTCACATAATCGGTGTGTGTACGCACCCACCACTGATCGAGGTCCTCGTGGCCGCCAAACCAGTCGTAGTCTGCCATTCCCCAGGTCGACCCCCTGAACCAGTGGGGTTTTTCGTAAACCAGCGGACTGTAACTCATCACCCCGTGGGTAATTATGTCGAGGAACACCCTGATACCATGGCGGTGGAACTCATCTATCATCTCCCCGAACTCCTCCCCGGTACCCAGCGAGGGGTCGAGCACGTCCGGCCGGACACAGGCATACTGCGTCCATATATTGTAGAAATGCGTGGCGTCGGACCATGAATGGCCCGAGAGCCAGACTCCGTTGATACCCAACCCGGCAAGGTAGGGCACCTTCTCCTTCAGGCTTGCGAAATTGCCGGTCCCGGGACCGCCAGGCGAAGTAAAACTTTTAACCGGTATCTCGTAAATTACAAGGTCTTTGACCCACTCCGGGGTCATCTTCTCCCTCCCCGGCGATGCCGCATGCACCGCCACGGGGAGAACTGCCATAAGGATAAAAATCTTAATGCGGTAATTTTTCATAAACCTTTCATTTGGTCATTGTCTTTATGTCCCGACACCCTCCGTTACTGATTCGGGATGCCCGGGCAGGTCCCTTCATTACCGGCGATAGTTTCACCCCCGGGCGGAACGGATGCCGGGTATCCCGCTGAAATACCGTGATTATGTAACCCGCTACCGCCCGCCCCACAGCATATCGTAAATCCTGTTTGCCGTATGGGCCATCGAGCCTTCCCTTCCTTCGTCTATTTCCCGTCCCGTTTCGTAAGGCCGGTGCTCCCAACTGCCGACACGCATCTGCATGCCGGGTTCATAAATTCCGCTGGCAATAAGGTATTCGACAATGGCAACGAGGGTATTTTCGTGCAGGATATTCGGATTCGCCTGCGTATCGCGCCGCCGCAGGAGGGTCACCCCGTCGAATATAAGCTCCTCGTCATACGGCAGTCCGGCTTCCACGATGTTTATCCCCATCTGTACGCCCCTCGCCCCGAGCTGGGTTTTGTGCCGCCTCAGCACTTCGGTAATATAGGGTATGTCGTAAAGCCAATCCACGTCCATCAGTACCACATCCGGCTTGAACCCGGTCGCCGTAAGAGCGTCCACCAGTTCGTTACAGTAACCTACCGAATTGTACTGTGGGTAGAGCGACGCGGCGGAGTGGAATCTGTCAGGGTCGCGGAATATGGTGGAATCCATCTCATTAATGGTATTAAGCGCCTGCTGGTCGCGCCATTCCCAGCCCATCACCACGTTCCAGTGGATACCTACCGAAGGCATCCGGTCTCCCCATTTTTCACGGGCTACGGAGAGATAGTCGATATAGTCCTGCCGGAGAGCCGGAAGCAGTTCGGCCCACGGCAGCATGGCCCGGTCGCACCGGACATATTTCTTGGCCGCCTCCAGCCGCTCCTCCCAGGTCCCTTCCGTCCGGGCGAGGATCACAGGGTCTATTTCGGTGCAGAGGTTGGGCTGACGCTCGTCGAACAGAATCTGGTCCGGGATAATTTCCGTCCCGTCCGCCGTTACGAACCATCCGCGGGGATGGGTCTGCGGGAACCCGCCGTACATGACATGGTCACCGCCCTCCCACCGGCCGTACAGTTCGGCTTCGGCAATAGTTCGTCCCGGAATACACTGTGTAAATCCCGGCAGCTCCACCGACAGCGGTATTGCCTCGTTTTGCAATACGGCCAGCAGCCCGCCGCCGTAGGTAAGATGGGACACCTCGGGAGCGAATATCGAGAAGGGTCCGCCGCTCTGTTTAAGGTTCGCCAGAAGCTGCGGCCAGAGGCCGGCATCCCCGAAACCCTCGTCGAGGTGACCGTTGATAAGTTCGCCCGCGGGCCTGTACCACCAGTTGGCCCGGCACTGGTTCGGAACGAACGAGAATTCGGCTCCCCCCGCCGGAGGACGGCTGCCTTCTGCAGCCGACACGGGTCCCGCAAAGGCCGTCCACAGCAGCAGGCTGACCGGTATAAGTTTTTTCATATCCGTTATATTTATGGGCCGGGCATGGGCCGCTAAGCCGCCCTGCCCGTAACCCGGTTCGCTATTGCCTGCCTACAACGAATACCGACTGCACGGCATCCAGGCTAAGGTCCAGCCGTGTGAATGCGTCACCGTTGCCGTCGGTAAAGTATTCCGTCTCCACGGGAACTATCCGGCCCGAGTGCGGGTCCCACAGCTCGGCGCCGCGCAGGGTGCCGCGCAGGGTCACCGGGGTATCCTGCCTGCGGTCCGTGGTGTTGCAGAAATAGTAGATATCCCGGCCCTCCTTCTGTTTGTGGGTATAGTTCAGGCAACCGATGCCGAACGGGGTAATGCTCCGTTCATCGAAGGCCACGTCCGCAGTAACCCCCATTTCCCCGAGAGCATCGCTAAGCGATTCTTTATCGGCTTCGGGCAGGAAGCAGAACATTCCGCCCTTGTCGTTTCGCACGATGGTCCGTCCGTCCGGGTAGCCGCCGAATATTTGGTCCACGATGTCCCGCACCTCGTCGTCGCGGCCGAATTCGGCCGAGCCGACCGGCAGGTTCACCGTCGCGATAACCTTGCCGCCGCCGTCGTAAAACTCCTTTATGGCCATCATGGTTTCAGCCGAGAGGACGTTTCCGCCCGGCATCACCAGCACCCTGTACTCCTGCCTGTTCACCTTGTTGTCGAGCACCAGCCGCGGCCCTTCCGGGCGCACTTTACCGCCCGCCAGGTCTTCCGGGTGCACGTATGTGAAATCGCGGCGAAGTTCGTCCGTCAGTATCCGGCTCAGCTCGTAGTTGTTTATATTGTCGGGGAGCCATTCGCCCACGAACAGGCCGGAGGTGCCGTCGCGGTACATCCAGCTCTCGGCCTGCAACGCCTGTATGGGCCAGAGCAGCCCGACGTCCACCACCCTGCGGCCTTCCTGGAGCATGAGGCAGGAACGCGAGGTAAAATCGCTGTAATTCTTCACCGCACCGCCCCAGTAGGGATTATCCCATGAAATCAGCGGTGGGATGCGGATATTGTCGGGGTCGGTGTCGTACCACAAACCGTGGGGAACGATGAAGTTGACCCCGCGTACCATCGCCTCCATCGCCACGCGGTAAAGCTCCAGCGAATCCATATCTTCGCTGAATGCGCCGTTCAGCTCGGCCCCCACAATCCCCTTGTCGCCGATATCGGCCGCCGAGGTTATCTGTTTGTAGCCGTCGCGCCCGTGGCCGTAATAGAATATCACATCCAGCAGGGGTATCTGCGGGTGACGGTAGAATTTCAGCACGTCACCGCAGGCCACGGCCGTGTTGGGTCCATAATTCGAAGGCGGGTGGCCCATGCTCTTTAGCCCGCGCCGGGCGCTCCAGTCGGCCACCGTCTTCACGTACCCTTCCGCAAGCAGTTCGGCCCTGGCGTCATGGAACGCCACCCGCGCGGCCTCCGTTTCGGGACCTATATCATAGAACAGCGCCGGATAGTACAAGGCCGGATTCCTGCCCGTTTTGCTTTCGAACAGGTCGGAGATTGCGGTGTTCCATGTCTGTTCCATATAGATGAAGCCCACGTCGTCGAAAAATGTCTTGGTAATGACGTTACCGAAATACCTGCCGAACCTCTTGTCGTACTCGGCATAGGTCATCTCCATCAGCTTTTCGACAGCCTCGGGGTCCATATAATCCACCAGATGGCCGTGCGGGGGGCCAACGTCGTGCTCGATATAGAACGCCATTATTTTCCACTCCCCTTCGGGCGCCTTCCACAGGAGGCGGTCGACGGCCATGAAATCGCCGAGGTCGATAACCTCGAGCGTAGCCGTGTTCATGGCCGAGATGGCCAGCCAGTGCTGTTTGTAGCCGCGCCGGAACTCCCGGATAATGTCCCGGCCGCCGTTTACGGTAAACTCGTCTTTGACCAGATATTTCCGGCAGTAATCCGGATACTCGGCCAGCAGGCGGCCTCCGGCCGAACCCGACGGGAAGTCGATATCGTCATAAAGCACAATCTGGGTTCCCAGCTCCTCGGATACTTCGAGCATATGTGCGTACATTTCGAAGTAGTCGTCGCTGAGGTACTCCGGGGTCATTCCGGGACACAGGTGCCCGTCGTACCAGTGCGGCAGGGGGCTTACAGGCAGTACGGTCATACCGCCGTAGCCCGATTTTTCCTTAGCCTCGGCAATCTGCCTGCCGATTCCCTCGCGGGTCAGTTCACCGTTCAGGTGCCAGAAGGGCATGGGCCGGTACTCGGCCGGCGGGTCGGCGAAGGCTTCGCGCAGGTAGTCGCCCTGCCTGCATCCCGTAACCGCGGCCACGGCCGCGAGCAGCATAAATATTTTTTTCATAAAGAGCGTGTTTCGGTTAAAATTCGGCTATCGTTTCCCGGCCTTCCATCCAGGCAAGCATATTCAGAACGAGGTAATTCCAGTTCTGGAAGCCCTTGTTGAGGATAGGTTCGCCGTTGTCGGGCTGGTAATATTCGTGAAGTTCCCCGGTCCGTTCTATATCGCGCCCGAACAGCACCACGGTCTTGGCGGCCAGTTCGCGGGCCTGTTCCTCGAATCCGTAGTCCTTCACGCCTTTCCAGGTCATGTAATTGGAGATACCCCAAATCGGGCCGAGCCAAGAAGAAGGGTTGCCGCTGGCCTTGACGTTATACATCTTTTCGAGCTTCGAGAGGGTCCTTACGCCGTACGGGGAGTTGAACGTACGGTCGTCCAGCAGCCTGCCGTACACCATCCGCTCGGCCTGCTCCGGCGTTGCTATACCGCTCCAGAGCGCCATGAATCCCGACCAGACGTCGATACGCTGTATCAGGCATTCCCAATGCCGCTGGGCGCCCTGGTGGTAGTGCCAGCGGTCGTTCACCAGCGGGGTAAGGTTCAGGTCTACGTTGTAATAGAACCCGTCGCGCTCGTCCCAGCAGTGCTCCCGCACGGCCTGCTTCAACCCTTCCGCCCAGAGGTCGTAATCTTCAGCGATTTCGTGCAGCCCGAGGCAACCGGCCAGATACGACATGGCAAGCAGTTCCTTATACATCATACAGTTGAGGTAAATCGAGCCGGAACTGCGGGCGGGCCGGTAGAACGTACATGGGTCGTTGTCCACACCTATCATCACGTCGTTTATCCAGAAGTAAAGGCCCGTGGGGCGGTGGAACTGGCGGGTACGGTAACCGTTCATAAAGTACTGCAATTTGGCGAAATCCTCCCTCAGCCACTCAGCATTCCCTCCGTCCAGCCGTACAAGGAACGCGGCGTGCTGGGCAAGGCAGGGCTTATGCGTATTCTCCTCGTAGGCATTCTGCGGGCGGAGGGCGTCGAACTCGTTGTCTCGCGCGATTATTATGGGAATCCAACCCATACCGTCGCAGTAGGCCAGCGAGTTGAGTATGCACCCGCGCTCGTACTTCATAACCTCCTCCTGCTCGGCCGGGATGCCCCGGTCCGCAAGTATCTGGCGCAGGGCAATATTCGAAAGCCATGAATCCCAGTCCCAAAGGCAGTCCGCGTATGCCTCGCTCCCGGCCGTAAGGAACGGGTGCGGCAGTACGCCGCCCGCTTCACGGTACATCATTTTAAAATCGCGGCCCAGGCTTTCTTTCAGCAGACCGGCGTAGCGTTCGTAATCTTCGGTCTGCGCTGCCGCATTGAGGCTCATGGCCGGCAGGAGCAGCGCGCACACCCATTTATTTATAGTTCTCATCGGTATTTTTCAATTAAGGTTAGGATACTGTTTATTGCTTTACACCATCCGTCTGTAACAGGCGGGCATCCCACCGTGGCGCGCGGGGCGGCCGCATTGTGTGGTTACTTATCGGGCGGACCTGTCTCAGTACCCGGCCGCGATGCCCCGCTACCCGGCCCCCAGGTTCGGTGCGGTGGGTTCACGGTAATTTTCATGCACGATTCGTCACCGACACGGACGGCCTTACGTTTAAGCTCAGTCCAGCCGGAAATCATCGATTCCGGCATTGCCGGAGGCGGTAATCGCAGAGCACCCCGGGCCGGCATGGACCGTCGCGGGCGCGGGCCAGTTGTACGAGTTGCCGCCGATATCCACATTACGGCAACGGTCGAAAATAAATGCCGGTGCGGCAGGGTCGGCGAGCGGGTACCCGGCGCTCGGGTTCACCACATTGTTGCGGAATGTTATATTCTCCGCCGAACGGGCCTCCACCAGCACCCGGCTGAAAGAGTTGACTGTATTTCCCTCGAACACGATGTTACGGTGGTAGAACCACGAAGGGTCCGACCCCTCGCCCACCTCCGGGATTATGCACAGTACCGGTGCGTTCCCCGTCACGAGGCCCTGGTCTTCGAACAGGTTGCCGCGCACCGTCAGGTCGCCCACATGGCCCGACTCGAACCAGTAGTTAGCGTCACCCGAAAGCATAATGCCCGCGTAGGTACATTTCAGGAACCGGTTATTCTCCACCAGCACTTTGCCCGAGGTGGAGATAAGAATGCCTCTCGCCCGGTTCCGGCGCACTTCGCAGTCCCGTATCACAACGTCCGGCTGTCGCGTGAGGTTCTCCGCCACCGAACCGGGCCGGAGCCCATCGCCTATTTCCTCCCGGAAGGTCACTTCGAAAGTGTGGGAGTTTACCGCCTCCACCCGGTCTACCGTCAGGGTCCGGTACGGCCTGAGCGTCCGGGCTTCGGTCAACGCCACCTGCTCCCCCGGAAAAGCGAACCGGAAGCCCTGGTGCTGCGAATGGCCGAGGGTCATCACGAGGCTGTTCGGGCCGGCGGGCCGCTCCACCTCGGCGTAGACGTTATGTATATTGGTGCCGTCATCCAACATATTCTCGAAGGTACAGCCCTCGAGAACTATGTCGCCTTTACAGCCCACGAAATGGGTGGCGTCGGCCGTCGCCGTCACGATGCGAGGCGACCCCTCGGGCAGCAGTACGTTATAGTTCCGCAGGATAATATTCTCCGAACTTTCGGCTACCAGCGCCATACCGGCGGCATGGTGCACCGTCATATTTTCCACCTCGACCCCTTCGCATCCGGCGATATGGATGGCCGGCGAGAGGCGGTTGGGCGAACGAAGCCCTATGGATACCAGTATCCACCCCTCCCGGGGCAGCTCATCGCATGCGTCCGTAAGCCGCACGGTTCCGCCGCCGAGGTCGCTGACCACGGCCGGCCGGTCGAGCGCGAAATTCCACCCCATAACCCGGGTGGTCAGCTCGTCGCAGTAGGCCGGCGCCTTTGTTTCGGGGTCGTACCAGATATTCCAGTAGAGGTCCTGATACCAGACCACGTCCTTCTGCATCGGCGGGGCCATGAAATACCAGTTATCGGTGGTCGCCCCCCGTTTGTTAGACCAGGCGAGCCGCCTGCCCTGCAATTCCCAACTGCACTCGTCGAGAATCTCCATGTCGAACGAATTTGCGGCCTCGTCCACCCCGACCACCTGCCCCTGCAGGTAGAAAGGCGAGGCCCAGTCGACCGAGAAATTGCTCAGGCGGAGGTTCCGGCACCCCTCGGCTTCGAAAGGCACCATGTGGTCGTGGCACACGAACAGCGAACCGTCCCCGTCCACCTCGAAATCCTCCAGCCCGTCCAGCAGGAACACCACCCGCTTCATACCGTCGTCGTTGTTGGCGATATTGCAATATTTGTCCGCCGCACCGTCCGGGTACAGGTCGTAAGTGCCGCACGGTATTACTAGTTTCGACGCGCCCGTCCGGCGGCATACCTCGAGGGCCTTGCGTATTGCCGGTGTGTTATCCGCGCCTTCGCGCAGCCCGTAATCGGCCGCGTTCACCACCGGGCCGCCGCCGTAAGAAACCCCGCAGAGGCACAGCATGGCCGGCAGCAGAAAGGCCGTTTTGATCACTCTTTTCATTTACATCCGGGTATGGTAATGGCCCGCAGCCGCCAACGGGGCGGATGCTGCCTAAAAAAATAACGGTCGTATTACTTTGATTTCATTATCCGGTATACCTCGTTGGCGGCATGGGCCATCGAGCCTTCCCGGTTTTCGTTCACCTCGGCACCTGTCTCTTCCGGGCGGCCGGTCCAGCTTGTCACCCTAATCTGCATACCGTCCTCATAGATTCCGCTGCCGACCAGGAACTGCATGATTGCAGTAACGGTATTTTCGTAGCAGACGTTCTTGTTGCCGGAGGCGCCGTTGCGGATTGCCAGCGTGCGGCCGTCGTACCAGAGCTCCTGCAACTCGCCCAGCGACGGGCTGGCCTCCACGATATTTATACCCATCTGCACGCCGCGGGCTTTGAGTTCGGCCTTGTGCCGCATCAGCACCTCGGTCAGGTACGGGACGCTGTAAATCCAGTCCACATCGAACAGTACGGTGGTCGGTTTGAACCCTGCGGCGTCGAGGTCGTCGATCAGCATATTGCAGTATTCAACCGAATTGTACTGAGGATAGGCCAGAGCCATGTGCCAGAAGTTTTCCGGGGTTTTCAGGTAGTTCGGATACATGGAATTGACGTCGTCTATCCCGTTCTCGTCCCGCCATTCCCATCCGGCGATTACGTTCCAGTGGATTCCGATTTCGGGCATCCGGTCTCCCCATTTCGCTTTGGCCACCTTCAGGAAGTCCACGTAATCCTGCCTCAGGCGGGCTAGGAGGTCGTTGAACTCCATACCGTAATACATGCAGAAGTTATTTCGCCGCGCGGCGTTTTTCCTCTCCTCCCAGGTACCTTCCGTATAGGCGAGTTTCTCCGGGTCGAATTCGGGGCAGAGGTTCGGCATCCGTTCGTCGAACAGGATCTGGTCCGGAACGACGTCTTTGCGGTCGTTGCTGTAAAACCAGCCTTTGCCGTCCGGGTCGGGCCTGTCGGTGGGATTGGATATGAGGAATATCCTGCGGAATATATTATCGGTGCCTCCCACGGCTTTACCGTTAAGCTCCGCTTCCCCGAGGTCGGTCCCCGAGATACACTGCGTGAATCCCGGCATTTCCACGGAAAGCCTTATCCCCTCCTCCTTCAGCAGGGGTATCAGCCCCGTTTCGGTGGACATGTGGCCTACCTCGGCGGCGAACAGCGAAAAGTAGCCGTCGCTCTCCTTCAGGTTGGCTATAAGCCCGGGCCACAATGCCGCGTTGCCGAAGCTCTCGTCCAGGTGCCCGTTGATGGGTTTGCCTTCCGGCTGGTACCACGGGCTTCCCGCCACCTGGTTGGGTGCGAACGAGAAGGTTCCCGGCGGCAGGTTTTCGACCGGCCCGGGGCCGGGACCCGGGTCGGTACCGGGACCTTCCGTTTCCGGATCGTCCTTACATCCGGCCGTGAACACCATCGCCGCGACCGCCCAAAGTACCGCTAAAATCTTTGTCAGTTTCATCGCTTTCACTTTTATAATCCCGGACAGCGGCCCCTCGGGCGCGCTGTCCGGGATAGTCTTATCTATTCATCCCCTTCCACCGGACCGGGAACGGTCCGGAAATTCATACCGACATCGGTCACCATATAACCGAGGGCCTCATCGTAAATCACTCCTTCGAAGCGCACCCGCGCCGTGGGGTCGTTGGCGTTGGCCCTGCGTTTGAGGATATACGCCATGTCTTCCATCGTGTTTACCATCCCTTCCGGTTCGGTCAGTTTCACCACGATGTATTTGTCGCCCGGGTCCAGGCCTACGTTCGATGCAAAGTCGCGGTACTGCTCCGGGGTGGCCAGGTCGGCGTCCGAGAGGTTTTCATAGTCGTCCGCGAGGTAGAGCAGGAACTCGGCGTTAACGCCGAGCGCCCTTGCCCACGGGTCGTCGTTACCCACTTCCGGGTCGAGTCCTCCGCCGATAAAATCGTAATCCGACATATCTATCGACAAGCCGTTCATGGTCATGTATGCGCTCAGGTAACCGTTACCCTGCGCATAGTACCAGTAGTTATCCTCGGTCTCTTCGCCCGGGTTCGCCGGGTCCGGGTTCACGAAATTGGTAATGCGGAAAGTATAGTAACCCGCTTCGGGATAGGGTCGCGAGGAGATGATCGGCACCTGCCGGTCGACGGGCAATGAGAGGGCCTCTTCCGGGTAGATACTCATAGCCGTAAGGATATTGTCGCACGGGTAGC
Organism: Alistipes sp.; assembly: GCA_021202985.1. Taxonomy (GTDB): domain Bacteria; phylum Bacteroidota; class Bacteroidia; order Bacteroidales; family Rikenellaceae; genus WRDF01. Next base: position 18,972 of record JAJQCA010000038.1, on the reverse strand, counting down.
CGTTACCCATATCAGACACCCACGGGTAGTAGATCCAGCCTTCAGCGTCGATAGCGTTACCGCTTTCCGGCTGATGGTCCCTGCGGAGCAGGTATTTCCTGCCGCCTTCGAGCTGGAGGGTCTGCACAAGGTTGCTCTCGTTACCTGCGGTATAAAGCCTCGTACCTTTCAGGTATCCTGCGCTGTTGGCGTCCACCGGGCGGATGGTGTAGAAATAGATGCCCCGTCCGACCCCTTCGGCCGAGGTAAGGGCCGAGGTACTTCCGATACCTTCTATTTTTATCTTGGCGCCCGAACCGCCGGTCTTCGTGGTGAATTTCACCAGTTCTTTCTGGTCCTGTTGGATGGTAATTACGTCACCGTCCTCTATGAGCACCCCTTCGGCGAAGAGATCGCCGTTGAACTGTGCGCCGTTCTTGATTGCGGCGTAATCGCCTTTAAGCAGCGTTATCTCGGTGGCGCTCACGTCGATAGCCGGAAAATTCAGCACCGGAAGAGCGATTGTCTTATTGGTGAACTGCAAACTCTCCTCTTCCACCACCTCGGTCGGGGGGTCGGTGGGATCGGTCGGGTCCGTAGGGTCGGTCGGTCCGTCTTCCTTGTCGCTCGAACAGCTGTACATAAACATGCACGCAAGAGCGGTCGCCAAAGTCAATAAGGTCTTTTTCATGTCGATTGTTTTATGAGTTAATAGTAGGTTTTATGGTTTACCAGCCCGGGTTCTGCCAGTCGGTACCGGTATACATTTTCATTTTGCTCACCTCGTCCACCGGGAGCGGCAGCATAAGGTATTGGGATTGGTAGTTTTCCCGTTCGCCCACGACGAACCTCCGGTACCGGTAAGCGTAACCCTCGTCGGGAAGGGGATACCGTTCGGTGTCGACGCCCGTAACCGTGCGGTCGGTCTTATCGAGTATCATCCAGCGGCGAACGTCGTAGAAACGGTGCTGTTCGAACGCCAGTTCTACCCGCCGCTCGTTACGGTACCGTGCACGGAAGCTCTCCCGCGACATCCCCGCCGGGAAGCCGGTCATACCCGCGCGGTCGCGCACAGCGTTCACCGCCGCGAGGGCCGTGCGGACGTTACCCGTCACCTCCGGCACCACGGTACCGGGACCGTACGCCTCGTTGGCCGCCTCGGCGAAGTTCAGGTAGAGTTCCCCCAACCGGAATATCTTCATATAACCGTCCGCCACGTTACCGGCAGCCGAAAGGTTGTGGTGGAACTTGCGGAGGTAGTATCCCGTGCGGGTATACCTCTGGTCGGTCTGGGAAATTTGAGACCCTCCGCCGCCGTAAATTTCGAGTCCCGATTCCGGGTCCTGAAGATTGTACGGGGCGCCGTTGTAGAATACGGAGGCCGTAAGGCGCGGGTCCCTCCCCGCGTACGGGTCCGACTCGTCGTACCCCGAGGCAGGATTGATTCTCGGCGTGATACCGTCGTACACCACGCAGCCGTCGGCGTCGAGCAGGAAGGGGTGCTCTCCATCCTCCATCTCGTAGGCGTCCACCATCTCCTGCGTGGGGCAGGCCCCCGCACGGATTGTGGCCGGGTTAATCGGCAGTCCATTCTCGTTCCAGATGTTCAACTGCACCTTGCATTCGTATATCGTCTCCTTGTCGCGCTGCCGCTCCACGTCCATCTTCGAAAAGAAATAGGATTGGTAGGCGCTCATCGAACTCACCAGCGACTCGGCATCGGGCGAGCTTCGGAACAACTGGTAATCATTTTCGAGGCATTGGTTCAGCGCGTTTCCGGTTATCCGGGCGGCCCATTCCCATTTCGCGGACTGCCCTTCCCCGTCGTTCCAGAGCGGGCTGGCGGCATAGAGGGCCGCCTGCGACTCGATGGCGTACGCCACCGCACGCGACATCATCCCGTAATCGGTCTGCATCTGGCTGCCTATTCTCCACGGCAGGCCATAGGCGATGGCCGTTTCACAATCCTCGATTATGGCGTCGACGCACTCCGAAAAGGTAGCCCTCCGGACCCTGGAAAAATCCGCCCCCTCCTCCATCGGTTCGGTAATTATCGGCGCCGGACCGTAACGCTTGATTATCTGGAGCAGGTAGAAGGCCCGCAGAGTATGGACCTGAGCTTTCCACAGGTTGGCTTCGCTTTGCATGATGCGGTCGCCCTCGAGGAAAGGTGCGGTTTCGATCCTGTGTAAAAAGATATTACACGTCCTGATACCCTGGTAGTAAAGGCTCCAGTAGTCCGGCATCGGGAAGGCCGCCGCCGTGCTGTTGCCCTGGTACCAGTTGCGCACGTCGCTGGTCATCACGTCGCGCGTGTCCTGCGCCTCGTCGCAGAACGAGGCCAGCAGGCTGCCACCGTATTCGAAGGCGTAATCCTTTATATAATCGCCGCCCGGCATGTACGAATAACATTTATTCACGTACGCCAGCGTAAGGTCGAAATCGGCGAAAACGTCGTCGAGCGTATACCTCCCGTCCTCGGGCATATCCAGCGCCTTCTGGCACGAACAGAGCGCCGCGCAAGCCGCTATGGCTATCGTAAATTTCTTAAGTAGGTTCATGGCCGCCTGTTAAAAAGTTAATTTGACACCGATGTTGAAGACGCGGTATACCTGGAATATATCGAGAGCCGATATTTCCGGGTCTATGGCTTTGGTCCTCATATTATCCCATGTGAAAAGGTTCTGGGCGTTCACCAACACCTTTATTTCACCGGCGTTAACCAGCCTCAGCACTTTGGCCGGCAGGGAGTAGGAGAGTTCCACATTGCGCAGGCGCAGGTAAGCGGTGTTCATTATGAAAAAGTCGTTGGGCTGCTGGCTTACCGATGTCTGCTGCGAGAGGGCCGGGTAGGTTATCCTGTCGCCCGCGGCGGCACGCTCGGCCGTCCATGCGTTACGGTGTATGTCGGAATATATCCCGCCCATTATTGTCTCGTTCATACCGATCGCGTTCTGGTACTGGCGCGACGACTGTCCGGTGCCCTGCAGCAGCATACTCAGTTCGAATCCCCTGTAACGCGCCCCGAGGTTGACCCCGTAGGTTATTCGCGGTACCGAGGAGAAGCCTATGGGCGCAATATCCTTCTCATCGATAATTTCCCGGCCGTCGGCCGTCTTTTCGCCGGTCAGGTTTTTGTAGATGAAATCGCCGAGGCGCGGGGTGCCGAATGTGTAGTGGTAGCGGTCCAGCTCTTCCTGTGTCGTGAAATAGCCGGTGCCGTTGCTCCTGTCGATTCGGTACCCGAAATTCTGGCCGTAGGAGTATCCTTCCGTCCGGTACCGGTGGGCGTAGTCTTCGCCCAGCGGGGTCTCCTTAACGTTCACCACCGTATTCCTGGCGTACATGAAATTGGCCGAACCGTACACGTCCACATCCTTGTTCACCCGTTTGATGTAACCGGCCGACACTTCGAAGCCGTGGTTCTTCATCTCCCCGGCGTTGTAGAGCGAGGTTATGCCTTCGTAGATGCCGGTGAATGCCGGAAGTTCCCCTATGTTGCTGACCAGCATGTTGTCGGTATGGGAGCGGAAGTAGTCCAACGACAGGGTGAAATCCCGGGCTATGGTAAGGTCCAGCCCGTAGTTCTGCCGGAATATCTTTTCGGGTTTGATATCCGGGTTGCCGCGCATGTATTCCGTTATCATGTAGTTCATGCTCTGCACATAGAGGCTCCCGCCGAACACATAGTTATCGGAGTACATAAACCGTCCGTCGCCCATCTGGTCGTTGGCGGTGATTCCGGCCGAGGCGCGCAGTTTCATAAATGTCAGCCATCCGGCGCCGGAGAGGAACGCCTCGTCCGACACAATCCATGCCGCCGAAAGGGCCGGCGTAAGGGTGAACCGGTTGCCGCGGGCATACTGGTCGGACCCGGAATACCCGGCGTCAGCCTTAACGAAGTAGCGGTCGCGGAATCCCCACTGCGCCGAGGCGCCCGAACTGATTTTGTTATACGGGAAACCGTAAATACCCTCGTCGCGGGGCAGTACATGATTCTGGAAATAGCCGTATGCCATTGCTCTGAGTGTGTGTTGTCCGAACGAACGCCTGTATCCCAGTTCGGCCGTGGCGTGCATACGGTACGAGAAACGCGCTTCGCGCGACTGGTATTCGAGCGGCTGGTCGGTCCACGTTCCCTCCCCTATCCTGTCGAATCCCAAAGCGGACGGGTCGTTGTTTCTCACCCACCGTTCGTAATTTGCCACCACGGGAGTCTGCCCGGAAGAGTTGGTCTCGTATGCGAAACGGCCCTCCAGCGTAAGCCCTTCGGTGAGGAAACCCATGTCGAGTTTCAGGCCCGACTGGGCCATCACGTTGGTGCCGGTGTATTTGGCGTATCCGCCGCGGTTCAGCATCCCGTAAGCCGGGTTGTCCACGTACTCGTTGGTGATAACTTTTCCGCCGGTGAATTTAGCCGGGTCTTCCTCGTCGTAAACTATCGGGGTATACGGCCCGTACAGGGTGGACGGCAGGTAAAACAGGCTGCTGTACACCGCGGTGTTTGCGAACCTCACGTTGTTCTCTTTGGTAATGTTGCCGCTGATCCTCAGGAACCCTTCCAGGCGGTCGTTGATTCGGAAATCGAGGTTAGTGCGGAAGTTAACCCTGTAATTGGTGCCCGCCTTCGGATTGTACGGCATATCGTCTCTGCCGAAGGTCGCCTGGTCGTTTTTGAACTGGCCGCCCTGATGCAGGAAGTTTATATTGGAATACATCCTTATCTTCTCGTTCCCGGCCGTGGTGCTTATCCCGGCCCTTTGCATGAGCGCCCATTTACGGAACATCATGCCGTAGAAGTCGGTATTAGGGTAGAGTTCCCGGTCCGTACCGTCGCGGAACGCCTCTATCTGCGCCTGTGTATATGGGGCCGCTCCCGTACCGCCGTCGTTGGCCCATGCCTGGTTCTGCATGGAAGCGTACTCCCACGATTCGATGAACACCGGCCGCGAGGCCATCTGCTGGAACGACTGGTCGAAAGTCACCGTTACCTGCAGGCTCTCGGTCGTTCCCCTGCGGGTGGTTATCACCACCGCGCCACGGCCGCCGTCTATACCGTATATCGCCAGCACCGACGCGTCTTTCAGGACGCTGACGGATTCTATCTCCTGCGGCGTGATATACCTTATCACCTCCTCGGAACAGATAACCCCGTCGAGGATATAGAGGGGGGTCTGGCCGTTTAGGGTCGATATGCCGCGTACGTAGTTGTAGAGGACGCTTTTGGTAAGCTGCCCGTCCTCTTCCATGGTTATAAGGCCGGAGAGCCTCCCGGGCAGGGTCTGGAACAGGTCGGGGACCGGCGATTTCTCCAGTTCGCCGCCGGTCACGGTGCTCACCGCACCGCCCAGTTCCCGGGCCGGCTGCGACGTGTAACCCAGCCGGACCTCGTCGCCGGCGCCGTCCTGCCCGTAACCCGTACAGGGATACGCAAGCGGGAGGGACAGCAGCCATATATATCTTAAAACCTTCGGTTTAATCTTTACAGTCATGGTGTGTCGGTTTTAGGTGGTTTACCATCCGGGATTCTGCCACGGCCTGCCCGTGATTACTTCCAGCCTCGTGGCCTCGGCCAGCGGGATGGGCTGGAGCAGGTACCTGCTCTTGTAGTTGTCACGGGGCAGTTCCCGCACCGGTTCACGTGTGAAGCTGTGCGAGGAGTGGTCGCCGGCGGGCGAGGTGTCACGGATAACCATTTTTGTGAGCCATTTATCGGTTTCCGCAAGATCCTTGTCCTCCCCTTTGGCCAGCCACCTGCGCACGTCGTAATAGCGGGCCTCCTCGAATCCGAGTTCCACCCTCCGTTCCTGGCGTACAAGCCGGCGCACGTGGGCCACGTCATTGGACGAGGCGTGTTCGGGCATCGCCGAGCGGCGGCGTATCTCGTTTACAAGTTGGATAGCGTCGGCCGTCTGGCCCGCCTCCACGGCCAGTTCGGCCGCGTTCAGCACCATCTCGCCGAAGCGGAACAATTTCCAGCCCGGAGAGAAACTGTTAAGGTCGTGGGTCCCTTCCGTGGGATGTAGGAATTTCTGCGAGTAGTAGCCCGTGCGGGTGAAGGTGCGCGAACCGTCCGAATTACCGTCCCGGAGCCCGTTAACCGGATCGTCCACATCGGTCCACAGAGTCGTCCATGCTTTGTTGTCCTCGATGTACCTCCTCGAACCGTGGTAATGTATGGTGGCGTAGAAACGCGGGTCGCGGTTGCTGTACGGGTCACTCTCGTCGTACAGGGCGAGGGCCCGCGGATTATAGTTGGGCAACAGGTGTGTAGGTTCACCCGTGTCGTTGTAGGGCTTTACCGCATCGAGCAGGGTGTACGCCACCGTTCCGTCGGTAACCTCGAAGGCGTCCACATATTCCTGGGTCGGGCACGGGCCGCATTTGTAGGTACTTACGAAGGAAGTGGTATGCCACATGTACTGCTGGTGCACCTGATGCTGCCATATCGTCTCCTTGTCCACCGGGTTCGACGAGTAATCGGCCCAATTGCTGAAGTAGTACTTGTTGGCCCCGATGGCCCGGATCATCTCGTCTTTCTTCGGCCCGGTCACAATACCCTGATAGGGGTCGGTGTAGACTTCGTCCGCTATGAAGGTATTGTCCTTGTTGAACAGCTCGTAACCGTTGTCGCGCAAGTTCTTTAACGACTGCCGCCCAATCCTGTAAGCCTCTTCGGCGGTATATGTGCCGTCGTCGAACCTTTCGCTTATCGCGTAGAGTACCGCTTTGGTCTTCAGCGCTTCGGCCACGGCTTTGGTGAGCCTCATTATCTCCCCTTCGGTGGTTATCCTCCACGGCAGGGAGGCCGATTCGAGAGCCGCGTCACAGTCCGCTTCGATAAACCGCACAATCTCCCCGTAAGTGGATTGCTCCAGCTCGGCGAAATCCTGCTCTATGGAGTAGGAACTGCCCGTAACCGGAAACGACGCCCCGTACCATTTCAAAAGTTCGAAATAGTAGTACGCCCGGAGTATGTGCGCTTCGGCGCGCCACCGGTCACGGTCGCTCTCGCGGTTGACCTTCGCTCCGTCTATCCTCTCGAGGAATACCGAGCAGTTGCGGATAGCCTCCCAATAATATTTCCAGTAGGAGCCGAGCCGTTTATTCGTGCCGGGCATATCCTCGTACAGGGGGTCCGCCCCGGCCGACACGTTGCCGTTGTAGTACTGCACAACGCGCAGCCCGGCGCAGTCGTCCGCGTCCCAGGCCTCGTCCGAGAGGACGGTGGGTATATTGGTGGAGAAGTAGTACCAGTATCCCTTTGCGGGCACGAAACTGTAACAGGTATTCAGGTATGCCGCCACCTTGTCGTTATCCTCGAATATCTGGTCGAGCGATATCATCCCGTCCGGGGCGACGTCCAGTATGTCCGAACATCCTCCCATCATGCCGGCCGACAGTAGGAGCGTGGTTATTATGGTATGGATCTTTTTCATCTTTGCGTCCGGTTAAAATGTTATGTTCAGGCCGAAACTGTACAACTTCGGAATCGGGTATACCGTACCGAACAGGTTGTTGCTGTCCGCGTACTGTTCCGGGTCGAGGGTTTTCATCGGCAGCCGGTCCCAGGTGAAGAGGTTCTGCCCGCTGACGTATATCCTCATATTGCTGATAGCCGCTTTGCGGACCCATTTTTCGGGCAGGGTGAACCCGATTTCGATATGCTTCAGGCGCACGAACGAGCGGTCCATCACAAAGAAACTGTTCACCGTATGACTCACCGACGAGGTGGAGCGCAGCTTGGGATAGGTAATCTTCTGTCCGGCGGCGTACCGCTCGGGAGTCCACGCCGTCTTGTGGTAATCGAAATACATACCGCCGTAGATAAACTCGTACACCCCTTCGTTGAGGTAGAAGTTACTGGTATTGGCCAGCCCCTGGAAGAAGACCGAGAAGTCGAACCACTTGTACTCCGCCCCGAGCGATATTCCGTACGATATCTCGGGCATCATGGTATTGCCCAGGGGCACCTGGTCGCGCACGTCTATCACCCCGTCGCCGTTCTGGTCTACATAGATGAAGTCGCCGAGCTGGTACTGCCCGAAGTCGTAGGTAATCTGCCTGCCGTCCGCGGTCTTGTAATTGTCTATGTCGGCCTGGGTGTTGAAATAGCCGTTACCGTTGCTGTAATCGATCTGGTAGCCGAAGAAGGTGCCCAGCGGCAGTCCGGTCTTGCGGTAGCGGTAGGCGTAATCATCACCGAGCAGCGGCTCGTCGGCGAAGAGCACCTTGTTGCGGGTGAAGGAGAAGTTACCGCGGGCCGTAAGGGTCAGGTCGTCGTTTACCCTTTTGGTATAGTTCAGCTCCACTTCGTAACCGTAATTCTTCATCTCTCCCATATTTACGCGGGGGATATTGGATATAGGCACGCCCTGAAGTTCGGGTACCATTTCCCGCTGTATCAGTATGTCGTTGCGCTTCTCGGTGAAATAGTCGAACGAAATACCTATACTGCGGAGCAGTTGCAGGTCCACACCGTAATTATATTTCGAGGCGGTTTCCCATGTTACCCTCTGGTTGCCCATCAACCCTTCCGAGATATAGTAGCCGTTGCTCAGGCTGCCGAGGAAGAACTCGCCGTAGGCGCCGTTGCTGCTGTTGTGGCGATAGTAGGTCTGGTCGAGGTACAGGAAGCGCGAAGCTCCCTGCTGGTCGTTCCCCACCTTCCCGTACGATACCCTGAATTTGAGGTTGTTCACAACAGGCAGCAGCGGACGGAAAAACTGCTCGTTACTGGCCACCCAGCCGAGCGAATAGGCCGGGAAGAACCCGAACCGCCTCTCGGGCGAGAACTGCTCGGAGCCGTTGTATCCCATATTGAATTCGGCCAGATAGCGGTCGGCGTAGGAATAAGTAAGCCTTGCGCAGAACCCGAGCACGTTATAGGGAATCTCCCCGCCGCTGGTCTCCCAATAGTCGCGCTGGGCGAGCAGGAGTCCGCCCACGCGGTGGTCGCCGAATACGTTATCGTAATTCAGCGAAGCCTGAAGGTTGACCTGGTAGTAATGCGACGTCCCTTTCCTGGTACTCATTCCGCCCTTGCCCATATTTGTGGAAAATATCGGCTTGTCGTTGATTATAGTTGCCTGGTACTGCTGTACCGACGAGTGGGCGAACTGCATGGTATTGGAATAGGCGTCCAGCGAGGCCACGCCTTTCAGGCTGAGCCCCCTGGTTATAAACCCCATGTCGAATTCCATCCCGTAGGACCCGTTGAAACTCATCCGGGTGTCCATCTGGTAACCGCTGCGGTTCACCAGTTCGTAAGCCGTACGGTCGAGGTTGTCGAACTTCACCACCTCGCCCGCCGGGTCGGTCGAGCCTTCATACTCAATCGTAAGAGGCCCCATCTCGTAGGGCCGCGAGTACATAAGGCTGCGGAAAATTTCGGACATAAGCGTGCGGCTGCTCTCGCCGTAGGCCACCGAGCTGGGTCCGCCCACTTTTTCCAGGTACGATGCGAGGTTAAGGTAGGCCTTGAGACGGTTCGATATCTTATAATCGACGTTCCCGCGGAATGTATAGCGGTTGAGCCTTACCTGCGGGTTGTAATCAAGCCCGTCCTCGATTTTAAACTGGCCGCCCTGATGAATGTAGCCCGTATTGATAAAGTACTGCATCCGGTCGGTTCCGCCGTTCATATTTATGTTGAGCCTCATCTGCGGCGCGAATTTGCGCATCATCTCGCCGTACCAGTAGTGGCTCGGGTACATATATTCTTCGAGCGGGGTCTTTTTTTTGTTTTTATACCGGGCTATATACTCGTCGGTATAGGGAACGGGCTGGGATTCGTTTACGGCCACCTGGTTACGCAGGGCCATCCAGTCCCACGATTCGAGCCTCTCGGGGGTACGGGTAAACGATTGCAGGGACGATTCGAAGTTTACCGACATCTGCATCCTGCCCACCTGTCCCCGTTTGGTGGTGATGATTATGGCCCCGTTGGCGCCCCGGACCCCGAACACGGCGGTCGCCGAAGCGTCTTTGAGGACCGATATCGACTCCACCTCGTTCGGGTCGAGCATATCCATATTGTCGCGCGGCACTCCGTCTATGAGAATTATCGGGCTGGTACCGTTGAGCGTGGCCATACCGCGCAGGTAAATCCTGCCGTTATCCGCCCCGGGCTGACCCGAAGACTGGACGTTCATCAGCCCGGGTATCCTTCCCGAAAGGGCGTTGCTCATGTTGACCGACGAACTTTTTTTAAGCTCCCTGTCCGTAATTGTCGAGATGGATCCGGTGACGGTCTCCTTGCGCTGGGTGCCGTATGCGACCACAACGACCGTTTCGACCTCCAGCTCGCCTTTGAGTTCCACATCGTAACGGGTCCTGGCCGCGCTAACGTCGACGTATTGGGTCTGGTAACCCACGTACGAGATACGGAGCCTTGCTCCCGCCGGCACTTCGAGTGTGAATCCCCCGTCCAGCCCTGTGAGCACCCCGGTCGAAGTTCCGTCCACGATAACCGTGGCACCGACGAGCACCTCCCCTTCGGTATCCCTCACGGCACCGTTTATCCTGACCCTGACGGGTTCCTCCTGTCGTTCCGGCACGGTTTCGGCCCGTTTCAGGTAAACCTGGTTTCCGGATATGGTATAAGTCGTGGTCGAGTTCCTGAACAGGTTGTCCAGCACGGAAGCGAGCGGCTGTCCGTCCGCGTCTATACTTGCGGTCCGGTCGAGGTCGACGTCCGCGTCGGAATAAAAGAAGTAGACCCCTGCCCTCGCCTCTATAACCGAGAGCAGTTCCCGGACGGTCTTACCGTTCTCCCTGACCGTCACGGTCTGTGCCCCTGTCCACGCAGGCGCCAGCAGGCCCGCAAGCAGAAGCAACAGGCAGGCCAGGCCCCCCGGATTACGGGGCGTTCTGAGTTGTAGTAGTTTCTTCATTGGTTAGTAGGAAGTTAGTAGTAGTTTAGGGTTCGGGCCGGGAGCGGGCCGGCCGCCCGTTACGCCGTTATCCGGCGTGAGTGTACTGTTGTCTCCATAAGCCGTATATTTTTAAGGTTTTATAGCCGTAAATCAGTTGTCGAACCTTATGAAACATTCGCTGTCCGCCAGTACGTACCGCATGGTGGTTATCTCCGACAGGCCCTGCAGCAGTTGCCCCAGTTCGTCCTGCAGGACGAGTTTTCCCGAGCATGTTATACCCGACGCCGAGCCGGGCATGTTCATCCTCACGTTGTAGTACCGGGAAAGCCGCGACAGGATATTCTCGATAGGTTCGTTGGTGAATATGTATACCCCATCGCGCCATGAGACGTACTTGTCCACGTTCACCTTACTAACGGTTGCGCGGCCCTCATCCAATAGGAAGCGGTGGCCCGGTTCCAATACTGTTTCCCCGCCGGCCGGCACGGATACGCTCAGAGATCCGTCCACCAACACTACGTCCGAATACGGTTCGTCGCGGTAAGCGGTGATATTGAACGCCGTTCCGAGCACCGTGACGCTTAGGTTTTTAGTTCTCACTATAAACGGTTTTGCCGCGTCGTGCGCCACCTGGGCGTACACTTCGCCCTCGATGAAAATTTCCCGACTCACACCCTCGAACGAGGACGGGTATACGACCGTGGAGCCGGAATTGAGCCACAACATCGTACCGTCCGGCAGTTTGAGGTTCGCCCTGCGGGCATACGGCACGCGCAGGCTCGACATTACCGGCCCGGCTGCCGGCGCCACATCCACGGCGGCATCGTTCACCAGCAGCTCACCGCCCGCGCCCACCTCCACGTTCACCTCCTGTCCGTCGAGCTCCATCGTGGTATCACCCGATACCAGTTCTATTTTCTCCGGCATCGTCCGGTTTTCGAGTATGGTTTCATAGAGGCTCGCACCAGCGTGCGGCTCGACTTCCCCGGGCGGATTTCTCAGCACCGCGGCCAGCACCAGCCCGGCCACGAGAGCCGAGGCTACCGACACGGGCCATACCATACGCCGGCGGCTCCTTTGCGGGGTCCGGCGGGATTCGACGGTAGCGTTTATGCGGTGCCATACGCTCTCTATCCTCCCGTCGGGCACGCCGGGTTTGTTGCCGTGGATACGCCGTATCATCGTATAGGCCGAAATAAACTCGGCATGGTCTATCCGGTCCTCCTGTATGAGCGTGCTCCAGAACTTTTCGCTTTCGGGCGTGGGATTGAGCATCGTGTCGATAAAGTAATCGTCCGCGAGGAAATCCGACGCCTTATATATCCGGTAAATGTGCTTCATTTCTCTTCTTGTTCAACTGGGCGTACCCCGTCCGGGCATTCCACCCCTGATCTTTTTAATCGAACGGTGCAGCAGGTTTTTTACCGACTGGTAGTTGATGTTCATAAGCAGGGCTATTTCATCGATGGTAAGCCCCTCTATAAACCTGTGGTACAACACCTCCTGCTGGTGGGCGTTCAACTCCGACATAACCTTCTTCACCGTTCGGTTGGTTTCGAGCAGCGAGTCCTCGTATTCCATAAGGGTCTCCATATAGTTGCTGTCCGAATAGAAATAGGCCTGCCGGTCGGTAATTTCTATGGATATCTGTTCCTTTTTCCGCAGGTAGAACAACCGGTTTTTGAACGCCACCATCAGGTAAACCTTCAGATTTTGTATTCCGGCCAGTTTTTCGCGCCTCTGGTACAGCTCCACGAACACGTCGTGCAGAGCGTCCTCGATAATTTCCGTCTTGGCCCGCAGGAAAATCCCGAACGCATACAGCTCCCGGGCGTATATCCGGTATATTTCCGCGAACGCACCGTCATCTCCCTCAACGAACCTGTCCCGCAGGAGACGGATATCCTGCCTTTGCCGGTTGGAATTGTCGCTTTTCATTTTGTGGTCGGTAGTTTTGTAAAGGGTAAGATAGCCCATAGCAGGTACCGGCACGCTTACACATTAAGGAGTAATCCACCGGGGCGCGGTACTCAACGGTGGAAAAAAATTATCCCTGCCTTCGAATTTATCCGATTTCGGGTCTACCGGCAGGACGGTTTCCGTTACCGACCACCGCCGTCCGGCCGAGTTGCACATTACGGGACCGTCGGCGGACTCGACCGACGACCTTTCACTTATTGCGTAAAAACTTACAATAACCCGTGGCCTGTTCCGGTACGGAATGCCCGGGAAGTTCAATTACCGGACAGGCGTATTTACAGGTCGGCGAGTTCGACCCCGTCGGGAAGGGAGATTTCGGAGCGGACCTTCCCGTCGGGCATCCTTTCATGGCTGACGCTGATTATACCGTACGGTGTGGGCATGGTGCCGCTCGCCCGGTTGAGGTGGCCCAGGTTGGGCCGTACCGCCACCCGGGCGAATCCCGGTTCCAGCGGTTCTATCCCGAGCACGTGGCGGCTCAGCCAGGGCGTGGGTCCGCTGGCCCAGCCGTGGCACAGGCTGTGGCGCAGGCCCTCGTAGCAGTAGGCTCCGCCGTCGGCATGGATGTCGAACATACCCTCGGGTACGAACTCATCTATCCTGCCCGCCCGTGCCACCTGCGAGTAGTCGAGGTCTTCCCAGAAAGTGGTCGCCCCCAGGTCGAGCATCGCCCCCCAGTAATCCGAAATTATTGAAAGGGCCTCGTCGTACATCCCTGCAAGGGCGAGCGCTTCGAGCATATAGTAACCGTAGAATGTGGAAAAACCGTGTGCCCCGTCGCGGGCAACTACCCGGGCGGCTTCGCCCTTGTCGGCCAAACCGGCAATTGCGAGCAGCGAGGCCGCCTGTTTATTACCCGAGTGGTCGGGGCGGTATAGCTCCAGCGAAGCACATGTTTCCCGGCACAACGACTCCAACTCCGTATCCCCGAGCCAGACGGCCATCCCGGCGGCCCGTTCGAGGGCCGTAAGGGTGAGGGCCTGCAACCCGGCATGGATTACTTCAGGCATTTCCGAAGTGGGCCAGTCGAGAAACCGCTCCCCGCCCGAGAGCCTTTCCCGGCCCTGGTCGATATCGCTCACCACCTGACGCACAAGGCCGCGCAGGTAGTCGTGCTGCTCGCGCAAATAGCTGTGGTCGCCCCGGTAGAGGTACAGGTCGCTGTGTATGATAATCCACCAGAGGGAGTAGGAACACATTCCGTTCATCCATCCCGGCAGGGGCGTTCCGTCACGGGCCAGGTCGAGGCTCTTTTTCACCACTTCGTTCCCGCCGAACACCGCGCCGATACACATTACTTCGGGGTGCATATCCCCGAGCCAGACAAGGCGGTCGCGCTTAATACCGTCCCAAAGGTACTCCTGCATATTCAGATGGACGGTATAGGCACCAGTAAGCCAGATACGGTCGAGCCGCTCGTCGTCCGAACTGAAAGAACCGAGGTAAGGTATGTCGCGGTACCGTGCCACCGCCCGTACGGCGGCGAGGTTAAGATCCGTTTCCCCGTCGAGCAGGTCGAGCCGCACGAAGCGGAACCCCGACTGCCCGGTCCGAACCGTCCCGAGCCACGGTACCTGCACCGTGAAGTCCCGCATTGCGTGGTCGTTCGTCGCCGTGGAGGTAGCCACGTCGCTCATCGCCTCGCTCACAGACTCCCCGAACCGTACGCGCACGTTCGCCGGAGAGTTGTTCCCGCGCATCCCGGCGGCAATCTCTATACCCCCCTGGTATTCCCTGCCGAAGTCGAGCACGACGGAAGCCGTACCGCCGCCGCGGGTGCTCAGCACACAGAAATCCGAGGAAGAAACGGCCACCTGCCCGGAAAACTCTTCCAGCAATTTTTCGGGGTTACGCACATTGTCCGCGTCCGACACCCACACGACGCGTACCGGGGTTACGAATTCCGTCTTGAATTCATCGCCAGCCGGCCGTGCGGCAGCGGCCGCCGCAACCATTAGAGGTACCGCAAGGGTTAGTAACGATTTTTTATAACGCATTTTCGCGGGATTACATTCGTGTTACCACGCCGGCCGCAATCCGCACCGGCTACGGTAAATAGATTCGGAATAACCCGGCCGGTACTCACCGACCCCGAAAAATCCGGCCCGCCGGAAATAAAAAACGACGGTCCCCCCGAGGGAAACCGTCGTTTTCATTTTATTCGCAAATTATTATTTACCGTCGCCACGGCCTGCTTTCGCCCTCCTTCCGGACCATAGCATGCACACCGATCCCGCCCCGAGCAGGATAATCCCCACGTAAACGGGCACGGCCCACGGGTCGTAAACCAGTTCTATAACGCTGTACTGCGACATCCTGCCCGCCTGGGTATCGTAACCGTACTGGTACAGCCGCCAGTGGCCCAGCCGTAATGGTCGGTTTACTTCGAGCAGCCCGGCGACGCTCCGGCCGTCCGGTGTGAAGGCCTCTACATCGGAAATGAACCTTCGCGGCTCGGGCCGGGTCATCACCACGCTGTAGCCGCCGCCGATATCGAGAGCCGCGGCGGGCTGTGCGGCACTGCCGTACGACACCCAGCCGGTTACCACGGCACTCCCGGCCCCGGCACCAGCCCCAGCCCCAAAGTCGGAACCGGCACCAAAGCCAGCACCAGATTCAGTACCAGTTCCAGCTCCAGTCCCAACCCCGTTTCCAGACCCTACACCAACACCATTAACACCAGCCCCAGCACTATTACCAGCACCTGCACCTGCACCGGCCACAGCATCATATTCAGTTCCAATCCCAATCCCGGTCCCGGCCGCATCCCGTACCCTAACCTCCGCCGCCGGAGCCGATGCCGGCATCACGGCTTCGCGGTAGCCGCCCCGCCCGTCCGGCACTGCGTGGTGGATATACCGGGTCACCGTAATTTCCCGGCCGTCGATAACGGCCCTGTCCCCGTCGGCCAGTTGCAGGTACCCGGGCCGGCCTTCCGGAAGGAGGCCGCCCGTGCCCCGGTCCATGACGGCCAGGGCAGGCGGATATTCCTCTATATCGAAACCGTTCAGCCGCACGGCTACCGGCAATTCCACCGGTTGCCCGTGCGGACCCTGCACCCTCCATTCCACCCCGCCCACCGGAACGATCATTTTATGCCGCCGTAGGTCGGCCGTACCCAGACCGGCCGCAAACAGCACCAGCCACAACCCGAAGTGGTTGAGGTAAAACGCATAATCGGTCCACCGGAAACAGGCCCCCCCTGCGAACCACCACGGTACCGAGCGATATCAAAAGAGTGAGATAAACCAGCGCGAAAGGCCAGCTCCGGGTCACCGACAATAATCCGAGCCTTGCCGGCAGCCCGGGTAACTCTCCCGCCCCGGCACCTGCCTGCGGAATCAGGCCCATAACGATACCGACAACCGTAAGCGCGCCGATAAGCACAACATTGAACCGCACTCCGGAAATCCACCGGAAGAACCGGCTATCGCGGTAGACCGCAAGTGTCGCAACCGCCAGTATGACAATCACACCGGCAAACCCGCTCACCGGCCACCGAAGGTGGGAATAGACTATCTCGCCGAATACCAGTTGCAACACCACCCCTGCCCCGACCACGGCGGAGACAGCCCATATGCTCCGGGTATATCCCGGGTTCCTGCTTAATTTATTTTTATCGTAGTTTTCCAAACTTATGCAGCCTCCGGCGGAACCGCAGTCCGCCGTTTAACGGGACAATTTAAGGATATTTTCTCTAAAGGGCCGCATTTCCCGGCCGCCTCCTTCGTCCACCGGAAAGATTACATCCTGCGGGTTGGAATTTACCGAATGGAAGTCACCCCGGCTCCCCGGCAATTACCCGATGGAAAATCCACCGGCTCCCCGGCAATTACCCGAAGAAAATCACCCGGGCCACGCTACGTTCAACCGCTTATGCCGCCCTCAATTATCTGCCGTAAATATTTATATCTATCTTTACCCACAAATAAACCAACCGCAAAATGAAGAAAATAATCGTCGCGTCGGCACTTCTTTTCGCTCTCTTTTTCCCCGCCCGGGCCCAGTGGGGCATGGCCAGGGACGGAGTTATCTGGGACACCGTGGTGGCTGTAAACGGCCACTTGTTCGACGTCAGGGAAATAACCCGCGGTGAATTTAACCGCCTGTACAGGCTCCGCCCGACCTCTTCGCCCCGTTACCGGGTCATACGCGGCATTAGCAATATCCGGGCTGCGCTGGAGCCGGAATACGAATTTGTTTTCGAAGGTACGGCCCTTATGGAAATCAGGCGTGAGGGGGAGACGATTTACGAGAACCCCTATTTAGACGACTGTTTCGACGAAGAATACACTCACTTCTATCCCGACCTCGGATTGATTTTATACATCGGCGGCCACGAATCGGGACAGGCATTCAACGTCTATACAGGCAGGCACGATAGCTACGACCCGGCCAAGACGGTCGCCTCGGCCGACGGCCAGTTCCGGCTGGCCTCCATAATGTCGGGGCAGGACGGGGACGAATACTGGATTGAAGTTTACCGGGCCGGCAGGGGGGAATACGAATGCATTGCCCACCTGTACGATATACAGGTCGCGCTTGGGTACAACGAACCCCGTAACTGCCTGGAAGGTATCCAGTATATGAGACAGGAAGGAGGCGAGAGTTTCTGGATAGGAAACAGCCTTTATTTCAGGAACCCGTACGGCGGACGCTGTATGTGTATCACCGTGGAGATATAAGCCCGCCGGGAGCGGCGAACCGTAAAATCGTCTGCCGGCATTAGGATTTGCCGGACGGGAAAAGCGCCTACGTCACGCCTTCAGGCCGTCAACCGAAGAACAGGTAAACCAGCAGCACGGCGGCGACCATCCCCGCAAGGTCGGCAAGCAGCGAGTAGCTGAGGCTGTAACGGATATTTTTTACGGCTACCGAACCGAAATAGAGAGCCATCACGTAGAACGTGGTGTCGGTCGTTCCCTGCACTATACAACTAAGCCTGCCCACCAGCGAATCCGGTCCGTCATGGGTCATGGCGTCTATCATCATACCCCGGGCACCGCTACCGCTGAGCGGCTTCATCAGCATGGTAGGCAGTGCGCCCACCCACTGGGTATCCATTCCGCACAGGGCGACGGTATATTTTATCCCGTCTATGATAAAGTCCATGGCACCCGACGCCCGGAAAACAGCTATGCCTACCAGTATGGCCACCAGGTACGGTATTATGGTCACGGCGGTTTTGAAACCCTCTTTAGCCCCGTCGATAAAGGCTTCGAACACATTTATACGCTTTCTGAGGCCGGCCACCAGGAACAGGCAGATTACCCCCAGAAGCAGTATGTTTGCAGCCGTTGTGGCATACCCGGCCACCACCTCGCGGTCCGCCGTGCGGAACAGTGCCACCACGCCCCCCACAAAGGCCAGCACGGCGGCCAGGGGTATCATCAGCGCCTTGTCCCACAACCGTATACGCTGCCGCAGGGCCACCAGCGTCACGGCCACAAGAGTGGAAACGAGCGTGGCCAGCAATATGGGGATGAACACGTCCGCCGGATTGGCCGCGCCCAGCTGCGCCCGGTACATCAACACCGTTATGGGAATAAGCGTCAGGCCGGATGCGTTGATGGCCAGGAACATTATCATCGCGTCGCTGGCCGTATCTTTGCGCGGATTGAGTTGTTGAAGCTCTTTCATGACGTTCAGGCCGATAGGAGTCGCCGCATTGTCCAGCCCGAGCAGGTTGGCCGAGAAGTTCATAAACATACTGCCCACCACCGGATGGTCCTTCGGCACACCCGGGAACAGCCTCCCGAACACGGGCGCGCCCAACCGCGCGAATGCCGACACCACCCCGCCCCGCTCGCCGATTCTCATCAGGCCGAGCCACAGCGCGAGGATTCCCGTAAGTCCGATAGATATCTCGAACCCGGTGCGGGCCGAGGAAAACGTGGCGTTCACAATATCGCTGAATACCTGCGCGTCCCCCGTAACCACGGCCCGCACGGCCGCCACGGCGAACGCCACAAGGAAGAAACCTATCCATATATAGTTAAGCGCCATATCTTTTTCTCAACTTTCGTCTACCGTCACCGGACGGCACGATTTCCGGCTTATTGCCGCATTTTACGGTTATTTACTTAAGCGGTCGGGGGGGTGCGCACAGCCTGTGACCAAATATTTTACATACCCG
>JAJQCA010000081.1 GCA_021202985.1 Alistipes sp. | reverse complement strand
ACAAATTATAGGCGATAAAATATTACAAAGTTTCATCAACTCCGGCTACTCCGGATAACATTATATTTTAATGTCATTCTGAACGCAGGGAACAATTTACCTATTCCGGTTCCTAAAATTGCGTTTTTGCTACGTATGTCATTCTGAACGAAGTGAAGAACCTATCCCGATAGTAACCCGTCGAGTAATTTTTGAATATTAAAGCTATTATTCCCGGATACGTATGCAGGTAAACTTGCGCGATATCGCTATATTTGCCTTCGGTTCCTCTCGATAGGACCGTAACCCGCATACCGACCCGGACATGATAAACGGAGATACACCCGACCGCATCCCCAAGGACGAAAACCAAAACGCGGCTGCCATCCGGCCACAAACGGAAGCAGCCGGCGCAAACGGCACAACCGGAGCACCGACCCCGTCGTACGATAACGAACCCGTGGACATTGGCACGGACACCTTCCACGATACCGGCGGCCCGCCCCCGGGAGGAAAAGGCCGCAAATCCAAACCCGAATCCCGAGGCAAAAAGAAGTTCGGCATCGGCCGTATTTTGGCCCTATTGGGCATTATCCTGCTTGGCTGGCTGGTGTTTACGGTGGTACGTCTTTATGTAACGCCCGACCGTAACCTTCGGCAGATATACCTTGTGCCACCCGACGCGGCGGTTATAATCCAGTCGTCCGAACCGGTGAGGGACTGGCAGCGGTTCAGTTCGAGCGACCCGTGGAGGCGTCTTATGCAGGCACCCACGTTTGCCGAAATGACCGGTACGATTAACGCGCTCGACTCCACGATACGCGGCAACAAAACCCTGCTGTCGCTCGTCGGTAAGCGCGACATGACCATCTCCCTCCACAAAACCCGTACACGCGACTTCGATTTCCTCATCGTGGTCGACCTGCGTAAAGCCTCGAAACTAGAAATGCTGAAAGACCAGATGGAGAATCTCCTGAGGCTGGCCGGCAACGACGTCACGCGCAGGAAATATAACGGGGTCAACATCCTGGAAATGAAGGACGCCGCATCGGGCGATGTGCTCTACTGTGCCTTCGTCGACAACCATTTCGCAGCCTCTTACTCTTCGGCGCTCATCCACGTGGCCATCGACGAGCGGGAAAAACCGCAGATAGGCCTGGAATATTCCTTCCTCGAAGCCGAGAAGCTGGTGGGCAGCAGTGGACTGTACCGTATTTTCCTCAACTATTCCTGCCTGCCGGAGTTCCTGTCCATATATCTGGGCAGTATCGACGAAACCCTTGCTTCCGTATTCAACTCCATGGAGTTCGCCGGTATGTGGATGGACTCCAGCAGCGAAAAAATCGAACTGAAAGGTTACACGCTGATGAAAGACGTAGCCGACCCGTACGTGGCCGCCCTGCTCGGTTCGGGCCGCAGCCGCATCAGGGTGCAGGACATCCTGCCGGCCCGCACGGCGCTGTTAGCCGATTTAGGTTTCGACAACGCGGCGGCATTCGTGCGTTCGCTCGAGCAGGCTATGGAGGCGAACGACGCGGAGGGTTACGGGGAATATATAAGGATGCGGGAACGGCTGGAAAAATATTTCGGGATCTCCCTCGAGGATGATTTCCTGGGATGGATGTCCGGGGAGTTCGCCTATATACAACTCGAGCCCGGCCTGCTCGGACTCCGGCCAGAAACGCTGCTGGCCGTCCGCGCCCGCAGTATCCGCGACGCCCGCAACAGCATGGCCCATATCGAAAAGCGAATCCGGGGCCGTTCGCCTATCCGTATCAGCAGTGTCGATTACAAGGGTTACGATATCAACTATGTGGAGATGAAGGGTTTCTTCCGGCTGTTTTTCGGTAAGCTGTTCGACCGGTTCGAAACACCCTACTATACTTACGTGGACGATTACGTGGTATTCAGCATGTCGGCCGCATCACTACTCTCGTTCGTGGAAGATATAGAGCAGAAAAACCTGCTGAAAAACGACCCCGAATTCAAAAAAGCTATGTCGCGCGTATCGTCGTCGTCCACCTTTTTCGCATACGTGGACACCCACAGGTTCTACCCGCAGCTTCAGGGAATGCTCTCGCCGCAGACATGGCGTGACGTGGAGGCAAACCGCCATGTATTGTACGGTTTCCCTCGCGCGACACTACAGGTATCGGATGAAAAGGGCAAGGTCTCGCTCAACGCCATTATAGAACACGCGCCATATTACGGGGAGGAAGCTCCCGTGCCCGCAGCCGAGGAGCCGGACGACCCGGACGACCCCGCAACCGAGGACCGCGACCAGAGTGAAAAGGAACTTATGAGCGAACTGAAGCGTTTCTACGTCGAAAAATTCGAGGGCAACGTCCTCCGCGAATATTACGAGGACGGCGCCCTGATGAACGAATCGGAAGTTAAGGACGGTAAGCGCCACGGCCGTTACCGCGAGTTCTACCCGGGCGGCACCCTGCGTTTACGGGGTAAATACTCCAAAGGCCAGCCCAAAGGCACATGGAAATACTACACCGAAGACGGCACGTTCGACCGGAAGGAAAAGTATTAGAAGTAATTGTTACCGATGAGGTGACCGGGAGGATCAACTGCTGTCGGAGTTGAAAGTTAACCTGTTAAAAAAGAAGCCGGGGTTCCTTTTTTATTCGGTCAACAGGATTACCTGATATCTGCTTTTATAAGCAGAGTTGCGTCCCCGTAACCTATCCTAAAAGTTCCTACTTTCGAGAATGTCAACGTTGCCGTGGAATAATAATATCCACTATTCTGAATATTGGTTATAGAGACCCCTCCACTTACTCCCCATGAATAAAATCCCAGTTCAGAATAACCTGTATAAACATACGGAGTGAATAGTTCCACTTCCGTAGGTCCACCGATACTTGCCACAGCTGATGCCAAGGCTTCGAACGATTCGGGTGAGATTTCCTCGATAACGATTTGCATAGGCTCATTGCCATTGGCATGGTACTCGATTCCGGTAAGGAAGTACATTGCCAATACGGTAAAAAGAAATTTCTTCATCACGTCCGAAGGTTTTCATCATGCCTACTCTTTAGTTTTTCGGCAAACACTCACTAATATACAATAAATAAATATATTATCAAAATTTGTATGACGGCTCAAATAATCACTAAATCGCTGCTGCGATATTCGAATCGGGTTCGTGTCTTACACAATCGCCGGGACAGTATACTGGATCCCGGAAAGGGGATGGAGAAAAGAAATGGAAAGAAAGGAAAGTTTATTGTAATCCCCCTGAACACCGCCACCTAACGGCAAAAAATACGGGACCCCTTAAATCAGGGGTCCCGTTACATATAAAGCCTTCCTGCGTCAGTTCATCAAAGCCAAACTAAGCACATCGTTATTTGTATTGACATAGTGGAAATTGAGACCGTCTATGTACTCAGGTTTAATTTCGGCTATGTCCTTGCGGTTGTCCTCACTCAGCACCAGCTCGTGGATGCCGGCGCGTCGGGCGGCCAGAATCTTCTCCTTGATACCTCCCACAGGCGTCACACGCCCGCGAAGGGTCGTTTCACCCGTCATAGCGATACGCTCCTTGACCTTCTTCCTGGTGAACGTTGAGACTATGGAAGTCACCATCGTAATCCCGGCGCTCGGCCCGTCCTTCGGGATGGCCCCCTCGGGAACGTGGATATTTATATCGTACTGTGTGAACATTTCCTTGTCGATACCCAATTTCTCGTAGTTAGCCTTCACCCATTCGTATGCGATGGTGGCCGACTCCTTCATAACATCCCCCAGGTTTCCCGTCAGGCAGAGGTTACCCTTACCGGGTGTCAGCACAGATTCCACATAAAGGATATCTCCGCCCACCTCGGTCCATGCGAGGCCGGTTACAACACCGGTCATCCCGCCAACCTCGTACTGCTCGTTGCGGAATTTGGGCAGGCCCAGAATCCGTTCGATGTCGGCGGCAGAAAGGGCCGGGTCGAATTTCTCTTCAAAACCGATATTTTTGGCCCGGTGGCGTACCAGCTTGGCAAGATTCTTATCGAGGGTCCTGACTCCTGACTCGCGGGTATATTCGCTGATTATCTTCTCCATTATTTCCCGGGAGATAGTAAGGCTGTCGGCCGGAACCCCGTGGGCTTCGAGCTGTTTGGGCAGCAGGTGGTTAAGGCCTATCTGCACCTTTTCCTCCATTACGTAGCCCGCAATGTTTATCATCTCCATACGGTCGCGCAGGGCCGGGCTCACATTGTTGATATTGTTGGCCGTGGCTATAAACAACACCTTCGACAGGTCGTATTCCAGATCGAGGTAATTGTCGTGGAAGGTGGTGTTCTGTTCCGGGTCGAGCACTTCGAGCAGGGCCGATGCCGGGTCGCCGTGGTTACCCACGCCCACCTTGTCAACCTCGTCGAGAATTATCACCGGGTTCGAGGAGCCGCATTTTTTTATAGTCTGTATGATACGGCCGGGCATGGCGCCTATGTATGTGCGTCTGTGGCCGCGGATTTCGGCCTCGTCATGCAGCCCGCCGAGCGAAATTCGGCCGAACTTGCGGTCCAGGGCGGCGGCCACCGACTTCCCGAGAGAGGTCTTCCCCACTCCCGGAGGGCCGTAAAGGCAGATAATGGGCGACTTGAGGTCGCCTTTTAGCTTGATAATAGCCAGGTGCTCCAGTATCCGCTCTTTCACCTCGTCCAGACCGAAATGGTCGTCGTCAAGCTGCTTGCGGGCATGGTTCAGGTCGAGATTGTCCTGTGTGCAATCGTCCCACGGCAGGTCGAGCATCAGGTTAAGGTAGGTCGTCATCTGCACCGAATACTCGGCGATAGCCGGGTTGAGCCTTTCGAGTTTGCTGACCTCCTTCTCGAAGGTTTCCGACACTTCCTTGCTCCATTTCTTCTCGGCCGCCCTCTTTCGCAGGTCGGCAATATCGCTCTCGGCAGGGTCGCCGCCAAGCTCTTCCTGTATTGTACGTATCTGCTGTTGGAGGTAGTACTCGCGCTGCTGCTGGTCGAGGTCGCGCTTTACCTTGCCCTGTATTTCGCTTTTAAGCTCCACCAACTGCTGCTCCTTCACGAGGATTTCGAGAAGCCTGCGGGCGCGAGCCAAAAGGCCCGGCGCTTCGAGCAGATGCTGGCGGTCGGCATCCTCAAGGTCGAGGTTGGAGCAGATAAAGTTAATCAGCCCCCTCTTGCTGTCGATGTTCTTGATGGCGAAAGTCGCCTCCTTGGGCATCGACGGTGAGATATTGATAATGTTCAGGGCCACGTCGCGGATGGAATCCACGAGGGCTTCGAACTCTATGCTGTCCTTATCGGGCGAGGTGTCTTTCAGCGGATTAATCGAAGCCTTGAAATAAGGCTCCGACGCTATGATACCCTTTATTTCTATCTTCTCGAGGCCGTGCAGGATAACCGTAAGGTTACCGTTGGGCATCTCGAGTATCTTCAGGATACGGGCGGCCGTACCGATTTTATAAATATCCTCCGGACCGGGATTCTCCACGTCGGCCTCGCGCTGGAGCACAGCCCCGAGCACTCCTCCGCCGCTCTCCACCTCACGGACCAGCTTCATACTCTTCTCGCGGCCCACCGTTATGGGCGTGATGGCTCCGGGGAACAGCACCGAACTGCGCAAGGTAAGTATAGGAAGTACATCGGGAACCAGCACGTTCTCCAATACATCGTCCTCGTCGCCCGTGACGATGGGGATAACCTGGTGCCTGCCCTCGAGCATGTCCGAGATACCTGAAAATTCTTCTTCTATTTTGCTTTTTTTACTCATAATGGTCTTTACTGGCTGCAAAGGTAATCTTTAAGCGGGATAATATCAAACCTCGCCGGCCCGTCGCCCTATTACCTTCAAGTGATGTGTTATTAATAATAAAACGGACCTAAGGCCGTTAAAATTGTCCGGGCCGGGGATACCAAACTCACGGCAAAATCCTATCTTTGCAAATCGAATGCAAATCGACCCGGGAGGCTCTTTTTTGACAATATGACAGCTTTTCAGCTTAAAACCCTGTCCGTATAGCGGACCGGATGTCACAGGCGCCCGTCCCCGGTAGGCGTTTTGTCATGCGCCGAACCCGAACCCTAAATATAAGAAAATTCTCTAAAATATGGCCTTAGCAGACAAATACACACCCTCGGATATAGAACAGAAGTGGTACGACTACTGGATGGAACGGGGACTGTTCCACTCGGAGCCGGACGGGCGGGAGCCTTATACAATCGTCATACCTCCCCCTAACGTTACCGGTATCCTCCATATGGGCCATATGCTCAACAATACCATTCAGGACGTGCTGGTCCGCCGCGCCCGTATGGCTGGCAAGAACGCCTGCTGGGTACCGGGCACCGACCACGCATCCATAGCCACCGAGGCGAAGGTGGTGGCGCGTCTTAAGGAGCAGGGCATCGAAAAATCGTCGCTCACCCGCGAGGAGTTCCTGCGCCACGCATGGCAATGGACCGAGGAGCACGGCGGTATAATCCTGCAGCAGCTCCGCAAGTTGGGCGCTTCGTGCGACTGGGACCGTACGTGCTTCACCATGGACGAACCCCGCTCGGAGAGCGTTATAAAGGTTTTCGTGGACCTTTACAACAAAGGCCTTATATACCGCGGCGTGCGGATGGTGAACTGGGACCCGAAGGCCCTTACCGCCTTGTCGGACGAGGAGGTTATTTACAAGGAGATGCAGGGTAAGCTCTATTACCTGCGCTATATGATAGAAGGCGGGGACGGATACATTACCGTGGCCACCACGCGCCCCGAAACCATTCTCGGCGACACGGCCCTCTGCGTCAATCCTAATGACCCACGCTATGCTTCGCTCGCCGGTAAAAAGGTAATTGTACCGCTGGTAAACCGCGCCATACCCGTAATTATGGACGATTACGTGGATATGGAGTTCGGAACGGGTGCGCTGAAAGTCACCCCGGCACACGATGTGAACGACTACATGCTCGGGGAGAAATACAACCTGGAGGCAATCGATATTTTCAACGACGACGGGACCATTAACGGCCGGGTCGGCATCTACGAAGGCATGGACCGTTTCGCGCTACGCGACACCATAGAGGTAGACCTCGAACGCGCGGGCCTTCTCGAGAAGACCGAAGCCTACACCAACAAGGTGGGCTGTTCGGAGCGGACCGGGGTGCCTATCGAGCCTAAACTTTCGATGCAGTGGTGGCTTCGGATGGAGGAGCTGGCTACACCGGCCCTTCGGGCCGTGATGGAAGAGGAGATAAAATTCTTCCCGGCCAAGTTCCGCAACACCTACCGCCACTGGATGGAGAACATCAAAGACTGGTGCATATCGCGCCAGCTCTGGTGGGGCCAGCAGATACCTGCCTGGTACCTTCCCGAAGGCGGGTATGTGGTAGCCGGCACACCGGAAGAGACACTGGAGCTGGCCCGCGAAAAGAGCGGCAATCCCGCCCTCACGGCCGCCGACCTGCGCCGCGACCCGGACGCGCTTGACACATGGTTCAGCTCGTGGCTGTGGCCCATTTCGGTTTTCGACGGCATCCGTTACCCGGACAACGAGGATATCAATTACTACTACCCCACCAGTGTCCTTGTGACCGCCCCGGACATAATTTTCTTCTGGGTAGCCCGGATGATAATGGTGGGATACGAATATCGGGGCGAAAAACCGTTCGGCGATGTCTATTTCACCGGACTGGTACGCGACAAACAGCGGCGCAAGATGTCCAAACAGCTGGGTAACTCACCCGACCCCCTGGACCTTATCGCTCAGTACGGCGCGGACGGTGTGCGCGTGGCCATGCTTCTTTGTTCTTCGGCAGGTAACGACCTTATGTTCGACGAGGCGCTCTGCGAGCAGGGCCGTAACTTCGGCAACAAGATATGGAACGCCTACCGGCTTGTGGATTCATGGAAATGCGAAACGGCCGCCCCTCAGCCCGAAAGCAGCCGGATAGCGGTGGAGTGGTTCGGCTCGGTGATGGCCGAAGCCCAGCGCGAAATAGAGTCCGACTTCGCAGCCTACCGCATTTCGGAAGCCCTGATGAAGACCTATAAACTATTCTGGGACGATTTCTCGGGCTG
The DNA here is from genome assembly GCA_021202985.1 of Alistipes sp. Lineage (GTDB taxonomy): Bacteria > Bacteroidota > Bacteroidia > Bacteroidales > Rikenellaceae > WRDF01. The sequence continues at coordinate 24,866 of JAJQCA010000081.1, read as the reverse complement.
GTATCTCGAAATGATAAAACCGCCCTACGGCGAAGGGATAGATCCGGCATCGCTCGAAGCTACCAAAGGAATTTTCGAGAAACTCCTGCTGATGCTCCACCCGTTCATGCCGTTTATCAGCGAGGAAATATGGCAACATATCCGTCCGCGGGAGGCCGGCGCCAGCATTATGCTTTCGGTACTGCCCGCTGCCGGGGAGCCGGATACAGCATTTCTCGCAGGGGTCGGCCGCGTGCAGGAAGCAGTATCGGCGGTGCGCGGGGTCCGCAAGGATAAGAACATTCCCAACAGGGAGCAACTGCCGCTGCTGGTAATAGCCGACGAGAATTATCCGGCGGACTACGAGCCGGTGCTGGTAAAGATGGCCAACCTCTCGGGCATCGATAGAGTCACGGACAAACCCGCCGGCGCGATCTCGTTTATCGTTAAAACCACTCAGTATTTCGTACCCGTCGCCGGGTCGATAGACCGGGACGCCGAACTCACCCGGTTAAACGAAGAACTGACCTATTACGAAGGGTTCCTCGCCTCGGTTATGAAAAAACTGGGCAACGAGAAGTTCGTCGGGAACGCCCCCAAACAGGTCGTTGATAACGAAATGGCAAAGAAGCACGACGCCGAAGCCAAAATAGCGGCAATCCGTGAGCAGATAGCTCAGCTCGGTTAATCCGGGGGTATAAGCGACAGACTCTTCGCTTCGCTCAGAATAACAATAATTATAATGTCATTCTGAGCGAAGCGAAGAATCTTTCTTATACTTTTTAATTGGAATCATAGATAGAATAAACCTTCCTTCGAGGTATTATATACGCTCGACCACGATTATTGTATCCACCGGGTCACAACTTCCGGATATTTCGAAGGTGAACCGTGCCGCGGGACTCATCGGCGCTCCACCGGACAGGATCACCCGTTTCCATTCTAACGGCCGACCGGATATCCATTGCCGGTAGCTCAACCGGCCCGGCGTCAGGTTTTAAGCACGTGCACAAATACCTTGTCGCCTTTGGCCGTTACCGCGCCCCACAGCTGCGGTTTGACAGGTCCGACCGAGGTGGCATATATAGTCTCACCGTAGCGGTCCATCCATTTGCCGATTTCCGCGAGCCTGTCGACGCACTCCTACTGTATCCGGCCGTCCGGCATCGGCCCGACCGTTCAGCAGCAGGTTTGCACCGGTCCCGGCGGTCCGCACCAGCAGGTGGATAAGCTCTCGCACGGATTTATAATTCTCGTCGGTAATCCTGAACCCCCACGAGTCGTTTATGGTCTGGCAGGTCTCCAGCGGGAGCCGGGAGATTTCCTGCCCGCTTGCCCGGCCAGGTTTTCGCCCGGAACGTCGCGCTTGAATATCTGGTAATCTTCACCGGGGAGGGGATGCAGGTGGTGGCTGTACCCGGGAGCTATAAAAGCCCGGACAGGATCTCCTGTCCGGACTTTCCGTGCGGCGGGGCCACACTACCCGAATCTATTTGTAATTATCGAGCGATGCTATGCGCTCGTCTATATATTTCTTGTCGACCTTCTCCATCTCAAGGGTTTCGAAAAGGTCGCCGTCGACGGCAACTTCTTTTTCCGCATAGGTATAAACCCCGTCCTTAATACTGAACGCGAAGAGGCGGCCGGCAATCCCGTCGGGCATAGCGTGTTCGTAACTCTGCACGGTCGAGCTATCCACTACCGTATAGAGCTGGGCAAGAACCGGACAACCTTTGGCGGCGAAGAAGACATAGGTTTCGCCCTCCGTTGCCAGGTAGTTCGCGAACGGACCGAAGTCGCCCGTCAGCGTTACAGTGATGGTATGCTGACCGTACTGGAACAGGTCGCAGTTGCACCATCCGAGGTTGCCCAGGTCGAATTCGAAGTCGTAATCCTCGTTAATCCATGCCTCGCCTCCCCACCAGTCGTTACTGGGGTCTTCCCATGCGAATAGGTCGCCGTTGTCGCCGGCCTCTTCGGTAGCGGGCCACAGCAGGGTCCAGTCCGATTCGCTCAGCCGGCGCGGCATCGTAACGCGGAGCGGCTGGGCAAGGCGCCCGTCTACCTCCTTACCGTCGGCCGTGGCGCTTATATGGAAGAAACCGTCGGTGGCGAAATAGCCCGGCTGGCCGTACCATGAGCCGGTATAGTTGGTATTGGTTCCGGTGAGAACCATCGAACTGAGGGTGAGCATTTCGTACAACTCGATTTCAACGTTGCCGTCCACCGGCTCGCCGTCGAGTGTAAAAGTATGGGGCTGGATAGTGATAGTCATTCCCCCGTCGGTAGTGACGGTGACGGGTCCGTCGGTATTGTCGACCGTGAAGAGTTGCTTCATATGCCCGCGGTTGGCAAGGAAATATTCGTTGGTGTTTCGGGGGCTGTCGTCCGGAACGTCGACGGGTCCGTAGAAATGTTCGCCGTCGTCACAGGCTACGAAGAATACCGTGATAAATAAAGCCGAGTAGAATATCAATTCTTTCATAATAGGATAAATTAAATTATACAAATATTAAATCCGGACTTAATAGATATACTAAAGCTTTGTACCTGAAAGATACCGGCCGGGTTAAAAATGTTGCACCGGTATATTAAAATTTTAAAAACACCACACCCGACAGGGCCGTATTTTAATAATGATTTTGCACATTAAAGGACGGGCTTCCAGCCGGTTGAAGCTCACAGGGCATTGAGGAATATTCAGGAAATTTTATAAGCGTGGCTCTGTGTTTTTATGAAGATAGTAACGCGAAAAATATGGACAGCACGATTTACCGAATCCATGTAATAAGCGGACTACCGAAGTCGCTATCCCATATTCTGCATCTGGATAAGTTTATGGTAGATACCCTCCCGGGCGATAAGCTCAGCGTGGGTACCCTCTTCGGCGATGCGTCCCTGCTCGATAACGTATATCTTGTCGGCACCCACTACCGTACTCAGGCGGTGGGCTATCACTATGGACGTACGGCCTTCCAGCAGGGTGTCGAGGGCGGCCTGCACCAGTTTTTCGCTCTCGGTATCGAGGGCCGAGGTGGCCTCGTCGAGTATTAGTATGTCCGGGTTTTTAAGCACCGCCCGGGCGATGCTCAACCGCTGGCGCTGGCCGCCCGAGAGTTTCATGCCCCGGTCGCCGATATTGGTCTGGTAACCGTGTTCGGTCTCCATTATAAAGTCGTGGGCGTTAGCCACTTTTGCCGCCGCTATAATTTCTTCCGTCGTTGCGTCGCGGCGGCCCATGCGGATATTACCTTCGATGGTATCGTTAAACAGCACCGTATCCTGCGACACGACACCGATATGGTCGCGCAACGACCGCAGGGTATACTGCCGGATATCCACCCCGTCGATAAGTATGGCACCGCTGTCGATATCGTAGAACCGGGCCACGAGGTCCGACAGGGTCGACTTGCCACCGCCCGACCCACCTACAAGGGCCACGGTCTGTCCCTTTGGGATAGTCATATCCACCCCGCATATAACCTCCCGCGTCCCATAGGAGAACCGCACGTCGCGGAACTCGATACCGTCCCCGAATCCCTTCATCTCGACCGCATCGGGCGCCTGTTGTATAACGCTATGGGTATCCAGCAAACCGAGCACCCTTTCCCCGGCGGCAATCCCCTGGTTTATGGTGGAGAATGCGTCGGTGAAAGAACGCAGGGGGCGCGTAATCTGAGAAAAAATCGCGAGGTAGGCTATGAATTCGCTGCCGGTGAGCGACTGGTCGAGACACAGTTTCCCGCCGTAGAGCAGCAGTCCCGACATGGCTGTAATTCCTAAGAACTCACTCATTGGACTTCCCAGCATCTGCCGCCGGGCTATGGAGCGCGAAATGCGCGAAAACGTCCGGTTGCGCTCGAAGAATTTAGCTTTGGTATGATCGCCGTCGTTGTAGGCCTTAATCATTTTGATACCGTTCACCGATTCGTCTATGACCGAGACCATATCGGCATATGTTTCCTGCCCTGCGGTGGCTTTCCGTTTGAGTTTCTTAACTATATAACCGATGACCAGCGCCACCACGGGGAGGTACAAGGCGGAGAACACGGTAAGCTGCCACGAGATTACCAGCATCCCCATCATAAAGGTTATTATCAGGAACGGGTCGCGGAAAACGGCCTGCAGGGTGTTGGTCACGCAGAACTGCACCACCTGCACGTCGGATGTGATTTTTGCGATAATATCCCCCTTGCGTTCGTTGGTAAAGTAGCCCACCTGCAAATCCACCACATTGTCGAACACGGCGTTGCGAAGCCGCTCGAGTGTGGTAATTTTCATCATCTCGGCGGTCCGCTGAGCGAGGTAGCGGAAAAGGTTGCTGAAAAACGAAAAGGTTATCAGCACCAGCGCAAGCAGCAGCAACACCTGCATAACGTCGTAATTCTCCCCGTAGAGGCGGAACATATAGTAGTTGATAATCTCCTTGAGGTAGCCCGTGCTCATTGAAAACTCCGGCCGGACGGTTACGGCCTGCACGATGGACTCCTTTCCGAACAGGATATCCAGTATCGGAATTATCATCGCATAGTTGAACAGGTTGAAAAACGCGTGCAGCAACGTGTAGAAAAAATAAGGAACTGCGTATTTTCCGATAGGCCGGGCGAAACCCAGCAGCCTCCAGTATGTCTTCATTTTCGGGTCCGGGAATTAAATCCGGCGCTATATCGAGGGCCGGAAATTTTATTCCTACAAAAGTAGGCTTTTTTAGATAATTCGGAGAATGATATAAACGGGAAGTGCGAGTGCTTCATCCCCTGACACCGGAGGTAAGTCCCCTATGGAATGCAGGAAGTGGTAATCAAATCCTCCTTACCGATGGAATATGGAGTTTTTCAACTCATAACGATTGTTGAATGTCATCCCGGGTAGCCGCAGGCGGAATGTATATTTTCCGATTTATTTAAGGGCTTCTCAGCGGCCACTCCACCTATTTCAGACCGACCGTGTAAAAAGTGCACTCCGGACGGCTTCGGACCATCCGGAGTGCTTTCCGTAAAAGGAAGGAGGCGAACCGTAACAGTCCACCCTGTCATTGACAGTATACCGATCCCCTACCCGAACAATTCGTTAAGGATTGCGGCCAGCCGGTAACCGGCTTTGAGAATCTGTATTTCGGCCAGTTCGTGGGCACGGTTCACGAAATCCTGCCCCAGCTCCTCATCCGGCGAGGCCCACTGGTAAATCACCAGGCAATCCACCGCGCTCTCGTGGAACCAGTCCGCCGGGGTGCCCTGTGAGACGGCTTTCCGCTCGGCTTTCGACCACCTGTCGAGCTGGTGCCCGTACTCGGTGTAATCCCAGCGGTGGGAGGCCTCGATAAGACCCGAGTCCCAAACGGCGTGGTAGGTCATGTCCTGCCCGTTTAGTTTCACCCGGAAATTGGGTGTTTCGGGATACTTTATATGCACCGGACAGTGCATGTCGCCGGCAAGGTGGATTATGAATTTCAGGTTGAGATTCACCACCGAGTCCTCCAGCTCCCGGTAGTTACGCAGCAGGTCGATGGCCGCGGCGATCTCCTTCACGCAGTCGCCCTTTTCCCGCCACACTTCCGGGGTGTTTCGCAGCTCTTCGTCCACGTACCCGACATGCCAGCCGTCCATGTAGTTGTGTTCGGGCGTCTTCCGGTACTCGTCCATCCAGGTGGAATAATAGACTATCGAACGCCCGCCGAGGTACCGTTCCACATTGCGCCGGGCCTTTTTCGTCAGGTTGCATTCCGCGATATAGGCCACCGCGTCGTGCCCCGCCTTGCCCCAGCCTAAGGCGGCCGGGGCGGTGAATACCAGCAGGGCGGAAATAATCGAGGCTATCCTTTTCATAACAGGTAAATCGTTAGTCGAAGTTAGTGCTGTCGGACCACCCGGGGTTCTGGGTCAGCACCCCGCCGCTCAGCACCCGCTCGTCGGCGGGGATGGGCCAGAGGTAATCCCTTTCTTCGTTCCAGGTATATGTTATTCCCGAATAGGCCCAGACATAGCCGGCCGTTCCGTCGGAGAGTATCACGTCCGAGCCTATTTTTTTCCTGGTCGAAGTGTTGGCGACCGGGTCGTCCACGTACAGTTCGAGGTCGTCCTGCCCGTCGAGGTCCATATCGTACGTTCCCGGCCCGGGGAACCATACCCCGTAATAGGGATTGGTGGCGTTTACCATCTGCGCGCCTTCCCTCCAGCGGAGCATATCCCAAAGGCGGAAGTTCTCCATCACCAGCTCCACGGTCCTCTCGCGACGGATTTCGAGTATCACACCCGTATTAGCGCTCCGGGTAACGTTGGGGTAGCACGCCAAAAGGTACGGGTCGGGGTCATTGTTCGCGTCGGCCATAACAAGGTGCGGCATCCCGGCGCGGTCGCGCAGCCGGTTGACGGTTTTGTCAATATCGTCCTGGGTGAGGGTACCCAGCTCGGCCTTCGCTTCGGCATAGTTGAGGTAGACCTCGGCGGTGCGGAACAGGGGCCAGTCGGACGTTCCCTTCGACGCGCCACCGCGCGAGGCGTCGCTCACGAACTTGATAGGCTGGTATCCCGTCAGCGACAGCAGTGTATTGGGGCTGACGGTCGATTCACCCACCTGCACATACCCGGGGCAAAGCACGGTCTGCTGCATGCGCGTGTCGCGGCCGGCCGTTTCGTCCGTGTAGGGCATCGTCTCATGTCCTGCGATATCGGTAAACCGGCTGCCGTCCGCCATCAGGTAGTGGTTCATGAACCGGCGGGTGAGGCTCTGCTGGTTGTTCTCGATATTGAACTGGATGGAGTGCGAAAGATTCAGATCGTCGAAGTTGTAGAGCCGGGCGAGTATCACCTCCTCCTGTTTGGCGTCGTCGCTGTAAAACAGTTCGCGGTAGGGTTCGCTGCCGGAGGTGTAGAGTCCGTAACCGCTGTCGGCGATAAACTCCCCGGCGGCCTCGGCGGCAAGGGTCAGGTATTTGTCGTGGTCGCCCAGACCGTGATACTTGCGGAATGTACCTTCATATAGCGCGGCGCGCGATTTGAAAGCCAGCGCGGTCCATTTCGTAACGCGCGCTATTTCCTTCTCCTCTCCCAGCGAAGCGATGGCCCGGTCGAGGTCCTCCATTACCATGTCCATCACATAGCCCCGGTCGTCGCGGGGTTTGCGCAGGGAAGCTTCGTCGTCGGAGGCGAGCACGTAGTCGTACCACGGCACGTCGCCGTACCGCCGTACCTTTACGTAGTAGAAATAAGCCCGGAAGAAGTAGGCCACCCCGTCGTAATGCGCCCTGACGGATTCGTTCTCGCAGTTAACCGAGTTTTCGAGGTAGTAGTTTATCCGGCGCAGGTGGGTCCATGTCCACCCGTTTTCGTCAGCCGCCGAGCGGGTACCGGTAATCACGTCCCCGAGTGTGCGGTAGATATGGTCGTCGGCGCAGGTGGTCGACGGCGCGTCGTCCAACTGGCTGTAAAACTGGTTGGTCCAGAGTCTCAGGTCGGTCTCGGTTTTGAAGTAAACCTCGGGCGTTATGGAATCTTCCGGAATGGTATCCAGATCGCACGCCATGCAGAACAGCACCGTAGTGGCGGCCGCCGTTATCCTGTATATCGATTTCATATCGGTTCTTTTTTTCATTTGCTCGTGTCAGAAGGTTATTTCGATACTCACCGAAAATGTCTTGGGATAGAAGTACCCGGTGCCGGAATCGGAGTTATAGGTTCCGCTGGTCACCGCCAGCTCGGGGTCGACCGTCTTGCTGTGCTTTTTGAGGGCCGACCAGTAGGTAAGGTTTTCACCCGAGAACGCCACCCTTACCCTGTCGATATGTTTCACGGCCACCGGGAGGGTATAGCCCACGGTCAGGTTTTTGAGCCGCAGGTAAGCCACGTTTTGCAGATAGCGGTCGTTCACTTCGCCGAGCGAACCGCCGCTGTAAGCCTGGTATCCCCTCTGGCGCGGGAAATAGGCGTTGCGGTTGTCCTCGGTCCATCCGTTGGTGAGGAAGTCGGTGTGGATGAACGACGTGGACGGGAACGCGTACGGGCCCCAGAAGTCGTAGGACGACTGTCCGTTGGCGGGGAACCAGTTCTGGCGCCCCACCCCCTGGAAGAATGCCGACGCGTCGATACCGTGCCAACTGAATTCGAGCCTGAACGAGTAGTTGTAGCGCGGGTTGCTGTTGCCGATTATCCTCTTGTCGCCCGGGTCGGCAACCGTACCGGAGCCGGCCGAGATAACGCCGTCCCCGTCGAGGTCCATGAACTTAACGTCGCCCGCGCGGAGGTATCCCCCCACTTCACCCTTACTGTTATACACGCGCTGGTTTACGGCGCTGTCGTCTATACGGGCCTGGTATTCGGCCGCTTCCCTGTCGGTTTTAAAGAGTCCTTCCACCTTGTAACCCCAGATTTCCCCGAGGGTCATCCCTTCGTAATAGTCGGAGATTAGCTTGTCGGGGTTGTTGTATTTTGTAATCTTTGTCTTGTAATCTCCGATGGAGGCCGTAACGCCGTAATTGAAATCGCTGCCCAGCAGCCGGAACCTGTCGCGCCACCCGGCGGTTATCTCGTAACCCTTGGTCCGCAGGTCGGCGCAGTTGGCCTTGGGCGTGGTCGCACCGTACACCGACGGGAGGGTTATGGAGGTGGTGAGCATATTCCTGGTGTCACGGATGTAGTAGTCGCCCGTCAGGGTAAGCCGGTGGCGGAGGAACGACATATCCACCCCCACGTCGTACGTGGTCACGGTCTCCCACGTTAGGTCCGTGGAGTTGGGTGCCGACACGCTGGCGTAATTGGCAAGCTCCAACCCGTCGAACGTATAGTTCATCACGTTGTCGATGCTGAGCTGGTCGATATACGGGTAGTAGGAGCTCATCTGCTGGTTGCCCAGGCTGCCGACAGAAAACCTCAGTTTGAGGTTACTCCACACCGAGGAGACGGGTCCGAAAAACTCCTCGTCGCTAATCCTCCAGCCGGCGGATGCCGAGGGGAAGTAACCCCAGCGGTCGCCTTTGCGGAAGCGCGACGAACCGTCAGCCCGGAAGCTGGCTTCGAACAGGTAGCGCCCTTTGTAATCGTAGTTCAGGCGGGCGAACATCCCCATTGTTTTGAGGCTTGCGATCGACTGGGTGATGGTGCTCACGCCGGTCGCCACGGCGAAGGTGGCCAGGTCGTCGTTGGTAAGGTCGGTCTGGTAGACGCCCGTTGTGGTTGATCTGTAATCCTCGTACTGCGCACCGGCCACCGCCGTGAAGTTATGCGCGTTGTTCCAGGAGTGCTTGTAGGTGGCGTAGACGTTATAGTTATTGCCCGAATTCCGGTAGGTACTCTCCTCGTAGGAGTTCTCCACGGAACCCGACGAGAAGTTCTCGAACACGCCCTCCTGCCGCGAGTACTCGAAGGTGTTGTTGCGGTAGCGGTAGAGGCGGTCGCGGGTGCGGTAGCCGTATGTCCCGGTGAGAACGAGGTCCTTTGTAATGTCGATATCGATCTGGTTGTTGATGGTCAGGTAACGGTTCTCGCGCGAGTTGCGGGTATTGTCGGCGGTGAGGAAACCGCCGTGGCCGGCGCCAATTGGCGAGTTGGCGTAAAGCTGGTTGGTGTACTGCACTATGGAGCCGTCGGGATTGCGGGGCAGGAACGTGGGCGACACGTTCGACTGGAGGGCCGCGATGGTATGGTGGTAATTATAGCGGCCCGCGTACTTGTATTCCGACCGGTCGTAGCTGATATTCGTCGACAGACTCATCCAGCTCTTGACCTGCGCGCTCATTTTCGCCCGGTACGAGTAGTTGGTATATGTATCCTTGTAGATATTGAAGATACCGTTCTGATTCAGGTTACGGCCGCTTACATAGTAGTTGAACTTCTCGTCGCCGCCGGTTACCGAAAGGTTGTGTTCGTGCTGCGAACGGACCCGGTTGTAGAAATAGCCGAACCAGTCGAAATTACCGTAGTAGTAGTATTTACCGTCGTCGCCCACTTCGGTCCACGGCCGGTCGGGATGCTCGGTCTTATCGTTGTAGCGGTCACGCAGTTTCTGGAGCCCTCCGTTCTCCTCGGTATAGTCGTACATGTTCACCCCGTTCATGGCATTGTAGAACGTATTGGCCAGCGTTACGTAGTCGTACCCGTTGGTAATGAAATCGGTGGAGGTGGTATTCATGGCCCATCCCATACGGCCCGAGTAGCGGACCGAGGTCTTGCCGCCCGAACGGGCGCCGCTCTTGGTGGTTATAAGAATCACCCCGGCCGATGCCTTGGCACCGTATATCGCCGCCGAGGATGCGTCCTTGAGTATGGTTACCGACTCTATGTCGTTGGGGTTGATTTGGCTCAGGCTTACCTCTATTCCGTCGGCGAGCACCAGCGGGCTTCCGTCGTTGATGGAGAGGGCGCCCCGGATATCCACCGAATAACCCGATTCGGGCGATCCTGTGCTCATAAATAGGTTCACCGACGGATCGGCGCCCTGAAGCGCCTGTGCGGCGCTCACCACGGGGCGGTCGTTAAGTTCCTTCGACGAAATTGTGGATACCGCACCGGTCAGATTGGCCCTTACCTGCGTACCGTACCCTACCACCACCACCTCGTCGATATAGTCGGTGGATTCCTCCAACACAACGTGCACCCGGCCGTAACCGGCTACAGCCAGCGTTTGGGTATGATATCCGAGGAAGGAGAAGGTAAGGGTCGTGGGAAGGTCGAGGTCGTCGAACCAGAATTCGCCCTGCGCGTTGGTGACCCTGCCGGTCGAGTTGTCCTCCAGTATCACGGCGCATCCGGGCACGGGATTCCCTGCCTGGTCGGTCACCAGCCCGGAGACCCGGTTGGCCTGCCTTGCCGATTGGGCAGCGGTTTGTCGGGGCGGTTCGGCCCGTGTAACCGAAATGCTCCTGCCGTTGATGGTATAGGCCACCGGCTGGCCGGCGAAGATTAGGTCGAGCACCTCCCCTACGGTGGCGCTGCGTACGTTGACGCTTATCCTGCGGCTGAGGTCGAGATCGCCCGAGCGGACGGCTATCGAGTAGTTGTATTTACGATATAACTCCGTAATCGCATCCTGCACGGTGACGCCTTCCAGGCTCAGGTCGAGGCTCTCCCGGGCCTGGCCCCTGAGCGGCGAAGCGGTAACCGCCGCCAGCAAGAGGAAGGACATAACATACCGGTACAGGCTTTTCAGTCTGTAATTTTGTTCCATAATTATCAAAGTTTTAGATGGGTGTAGAGACCTCCAAGACTTCAATAATCCCGAACAAAAGACCTGATTTACAATTCCTGATTCATTCCGGATACCTCGCGGCATCCCCGGCAGGCCCGGCGGCCGGCCGTATATTACGGCAGCGACGATACCCTGCCCTTTATTTCAAACTCTCCTTCGGCCCGGTAACCACACGGCTGTTTATCCCCTCCCCGCCACCGACCTTCCACCCTGCCGGTTACTTCCCGACTCAAACCGACACTATCTAAGCAGTTTGGCGCCTGAGACGAGCCGTCCCGTTCCCCGCTCCCAAAGGCGCTCACAACCATTACCTGCGGCCCGAATCTATGAACAGCATACCGTTGTTCTCGGTAATCGACATGGAACGGTCCATGTTTATAGTCTCCAATATCTTTTCCAGCGAGTCGTCCTTACTGAAGAAGGCGAAATACTCGATTCCCGACAGCCTTTCGTCCATAATCACGATTTTCCGGTTGAAGCACCTTTCCAGATGGGCCACGATATCGACCAACGGTTGGTGGAAGAACGCCATCCCGCCACCCTCGGCGAACGAAGAATAGATATAAGGATTGAAATTCCGTTTTTCGAAAACCCCGCTGTCGCGGTTATAGTAGGCCATATCGCCGGCTTTGAGCTGCATCCGACGGTCGTCGTCGTCCGAGTCCATGTAGCACTCCACGGTACCTTCCACCAGCACCACCTCCACGGCCCTGTCCTCCGGATAGGCCTTCATGTTGAACCGGGTGCCGAGGACCCTTACCGAAAAATCACCCGTCTTTATTATAAACGGTTTCCGGGGGTCGGACTTTATATCCGCATACAGTTCCCCCTGTGCGAATACCTGCCGAGTTTTGCCGCGGAATACCGAAGGATAGGAAATACGGCTGCCCGAATTGAGCCACACCACCGAATTGTCCGGCAACACCACCTGCTTCATCTCCCCGTAGGCGGCGTACTCGTCATGCCATTCCACCACCGTAGCACCCTGCCGCCACAGCAGGGCGCTCAGCACCAGCAACGGCACCGCGCAAACGGCCGCCACCGTCCGGGCGACCCTCCATATCCTGCGGCTGGGCTTCTCCCTCCGGGGCAGGGGCAGGCCGAGCCGGGCCCTTACGGCTTCGAACCCCTGCCCGGCAAGTACCGGGTCGTCGGCATCTAGCCGGTCGAAAAGGGCGCGCATAAGCTCCGTGGCCTCCCCTTCGTTGGACGGGTCGGCCAGCCAGTCGCGCACCTTACGGGCCTGCCAGCGGGGACATTTTCCGTAAAAGTACTCCTCCAATATCTCTTTTGTTACTTCGAACATTCCCAGGGTTAAAGTGGATTACTACATAATAAGAACACTCACGCCGGCCCTGTTACGTAACCGTACGGGTCCAAATTAGTGAAAAAATCCCGGAACCAGCAAAACCAACGCAACCAGTATCTTCCTTATATCTTTCAGTGCCAGCTCTATATGCTTATCCACGGTGCGAACCGACAGGCCGGTCCTTTCTGCAATTTCTTTGTTGGACAGGCCTTCCTGCCTGCTCATCCTGAAAACTTCCCTGCGTTTTTCAGGCATTCCCTCCACTGCTTTGACCACTATCCGGTGCGTTTCGTTCAGGAGCACCTCCGAATCCGGCGCCGGGTTGTAAGCCGGTTCCCTCTCCCCCACCGCCTTCAGCACGCCGGCCCCCGTGCGCAATGACCGCAGGTGATTGAACACCTCGTTGCGGGCCATTACGAACAGATAATTGCGCAGTGATTGCCCCGGGTCGATCGACTCCCTATTGAGCCACAGTTTGAGGAAAATGTTCTGGGCGATATCGTCCGCCTGCGGCACCGCGCCGGTCATACCCCTGATGAAAAGGGTTACCCGCGTGTAATACCTCAGGAACAGCACCCTGTAACTGTCGACATCCCCCTGCCTGAGCTTCGCGAGAAGTTCCGGCTCGGAATTCGGAATATCGTTTTTCTGTTTCACTGGTCGAGACGCCTTTGCGGCAAATGTAGAAAAATATTTCATACCTCAGCCTTAACAAAACATTAACCGAACTTTAAGTTATACGCATCGTGCAAAAATTTCCGGCTCGCCGTTACGTATCCCGCCCCGGTGGTGTGTTCTTTAAGTGTAGAGACCACCGGGACCGAAAGTAAATCCGCACAAAAAACCGCAAGCCTATGTGAAAACTAAACCAACCTCGAATAATGAGAAATATCCTACTGATGTTTGCCGTCGTCGTCCTGTCGTCCATGCATTCGTGCCGTGCCGATTATGACGATTCTTCCCTCTGGAGGGATATCGACGGCATCTGGAACGACCTTACCGAGTTGCAGGAAAGGCTCGACGCCCTCAACGGCGAAATAGCTCACCTTTCGGCAATCGTCGCCGGCGACGCCGTTACCGGCATCACGACCGATGCCGACGGCAATTACGTGATAACCTACAAGGACACCGGTAACGTGGAGCGGACGGTGACCATAATTACCGCCGAACAGCTTCCCGACGTGCCCGTACTCGGGGTGAAGGAGGAGGACGGCGTGCTTTACTGGATCCTCTTTTCCGAGGGCGCAACCACCTGGCTGACCGACGGCGACGGGGAAAGGATACCCGTAGGGGGTAAAGCGCCCCAAATCGCCATCGACTCCGAAGGCTACTGGACCGTGAACGGCCGGCCGATAACCGGCAGCGACGGGCAGCCGGTAAGGGCCGGCGCTCTGCAGGATTCTATATTCCGGGACGTTGAGATTACCGCCGACGGTAACGCCGTGTTCACCCTCGGCGACGGCTCGCAGGTTACGGTGCAGGTCTTCTCGGCCTTCAATATGGAATTCGATGTCGAACTTACCACCGTGGTGGACGACCCGCCGGCGGATATGACCGTCCGTTACACCCTGACCGGCCCGCTGGCGCAGACGGCCATGGTTCGTGTGGTGCGGACCGAGAAACTCGAAGCCGTGCTCGACGCACAGGCCCGTACGATAGGCATATCGTTCGACAACGGGTTCGAGGAGGGCTGCCTGATGGTGATGATTTACGACGGGGGCGACAACATACTTATAAAACCCCTCTGGTTTACCGTCTACGGCGACGCGACCGGCGAAGGAATCGGTTCCGCAGCCGATCTTGTGGCCTTCGCGCAGGCGGTAAGGGGAGGCCAGAGCCTCGCCCGCTTCCGCGACGCGAGCGGCAACGTGGTCCTTACCGCCGACATAGACATGGCCGGTTACCGCGAGTGGATACGGGCAGGCTCGGCCACCACCACGGCCGGAGCCAACAGCGGCGTAACCTATACGACCGTAAACCCGTTCACCGACGTGTTCGACGGACAGGGACATTCCATCACCAACATAAACTGGGAGTTCGACTGCTCGGACGGCAACCTGGTTTACGGCCTGTTCGGTGCCGTGGAGGGCGGCACCATACGCAACCTCACCATCGGCTCCCCAACGGACGGAAGCCGTATCACGCTGAAAGGAACCTCCACGCAGGGTAACGCCGTAGGCGCTTTCGCCGGCTACGCCGGGGACGCGGTTATCGAAAACTGCGTGAATTACGCAGCCATAGCTTTCGCCGGCGACAACGCCGGTAACATATCGGTACGCATGGGCGGAATCGCGGGGGTGGTGAACGGTTCCCGCATCGGAGGGATCTCGTCCGCCGAAGGATGCGTCAACTACGGGGAAATCAGTTGCGGCACCATCGCCAACACCGGCAACGGGGCAAATTCGGCCATGTCGGTAGGCGGTATAGCGGCTTTCATTTCGTCCGGTTCGATCGCCTCTTGCGAGAACAACGGAGCGGTGTCCGCACCGTCCGGGCGCGGCGGAGGCCTCGTCGCCACGGCCACCGGAGGCACTATCGCCGACTGCACCAACAACGCGCTTATACAGGACGACGTGAACGGCGTCTTCGCCGGAGCCTCGGCCGGCTACGGATATAAGCGAATGGGTGGACTTGCAGGCGGCACGGCGGCCGACTGTACGATATCCGACTGCGTCAACAACGGTAACGTATTTTCCTCTCTCGGCTGCCGCACGGGCGGCTTCGTGGGTCACAATTCCGGAACTGTTACCGGTTGCACCAATAACGGGGTTATCCTCTCCGACCACACCGTGGCGGGGAGCGACAACCACGGACCCGGATGGGCCTGCGGATACAACCAATACCTGACCGGTATTACGAACTGCACAATAGGCGGCCGTGTGGGCGACTACTCCGTCTATTATTCCAATCCGTCGGCCGCGCCGGAAGCCCTCTACGGCAACGCGGTGTGCCACGGCCAGTTTTCTGTGGAAGACAACGGCCTCTCGAACGATACTGACGCCTATTACGCATGGACCGTCGAGGAGACGTACCAGCTTCACAGCGGTGTGGAGTATACCAAATACTACCTCCGCAATATCGACCGGGAAGTTTACGTCGTTACGGCGGACCTGTCGAATCCAGAGGTCGAGATAGCCACGGCCGTGGCGAACGACATAATGCCCAATCCCAACGGTAACGGCAACAGCAACAACGGCAAAAACCTCCGCGAAACCCTCTCGGAAATCAGCGCCCGCAAGCGTGCCGAAGGGATGAACGTGGTGGCCGGGGTGAACAGCGGCTTCTTCGACTCTAACGACGGCGTATTGCGCGGAATGCACATTGAGGACGGCGAGCCGGTATTCGTGAACACTCCCGAGGTGCGGTCGTCGCTCACGAACCACCGCCCGGGTTTCACCTTCTTCACCGACAGGACAATCAGTTTCGCCAACCGCGACTTCACCGGCCTGCTCGAAGTAGGCGGGGTTGAATACGAATACTACTCGGTGAACGACACCATAGTGCGCCTTTCTGGCCCGATGCCCCACGACGCGAACCTCTACACCCACCGCTATGTGGAGACCCCGCACACCGGTCTGCGGAACGAGGTCGGCACCCACGCGCTGTTCATCACCGGAGTGTGCCCCGTGCCGATGACCGTAAACGGCGGCTGGGCCGAGGCCACGGTGACGGCCGTGTCCGACGGGCGTTCATCGGCCGTGAGCGCCCCGTACGTATCGAACCACGGCGAGTGGGTATTGCAGGTAACGGGCGAGAAGGCCGACCGGCTGGCCCAGGCCGTCAGCGCGGGCGCAACCGTAAGGATTCGGGCGGACGTGCCCATAGGCGGGGACGCGTCGAAGGCCGTTGCCATGCACAATGCGAGCATGTACCGCTTCGTTCAGAACGGGGTTTTCTCCAAGCCGAGCGCCTCGGATGCCGACCGGCAATACCCCGCGACCATCGTGGGCAGCGACGCCGGCGGGACGAAGGTATTCCTGCTCTGCGTGGACGGCAACACGTCCACCCCCAAAGGATTGAATTACTACGAACTTTACCGTGTTATAACCAAACTGGGTTTCACCGAAGCGGTGCGCCTCGATGGCGGCGGTTCCACCACCATGTGGACCTACCGCGACGGGACGGGCTCGGTTGTCAACACCCCGTGCGACTCGCGGGGCGAACGGAGCTGCCTGAACTACATGTTCGTGAGGATAAAGCAATAAACCTTCCACTAAAAAACTGAAATACCTATGAAAAATATCATAAGCGTGCTGCTGCTGTCCGTGCTGCTCTGGGCATGTTCGGACAAGTACGACGACGGGAGGTTGAAGCACGACCTCGATGAAATCGAAGAGGCGCTCACAGAAACGGAGCGCCGGGTGGCCGAACTTAACACCCAGATGGAAACCGTGACGGGCCTTGCCGGGAGCAGGTTCGTGTCGTCCATTTCGGTCGATGCCGACGGCCGTTACGTTATCGCCTACTGTGATCGGGGCGGAGAGGTCCGTACCGTGCGGCTGGCCCTGGGCGACGAACTGACCGACCTGCCGGTAATAGGCGTGGGCGAGGACACGGACGGTGAACTCTACTGGCGCCAGACGGCCGACAACGGCGAAACCTGGGAATGGGTGCTGGACGCGGACGGCGACAAGATACCCATTACGGGTGCGACACCACGCCTGTCGGTGGACGGGAACGGTTACTGGACCGTGAACGGCACCGTGGTAACCGACCCGGACGGGAATCCCGTACCGGCACATGACATTACCGGTTCGCTGTTCACCTCGGTTACGGTCGACGGCGGGCAGGCGGTTTTCACACTCAGCAACGGCACGCAGTTACGGTGCCGGATGTTCGAGGCCCTCGGGATAGAGTTCGACTGCCCCGTCTACACGGCCATTGCGGACCGCTCGCAAACCGTCCGCATCGGCTATACCGTAACGGGCACCGAAGCGGAGGAGGCGATAGTGGACTATTTCACGGCCTACAACCTCTCCGTTACCATTGACAGCGGCATCCGCACCATATCCGTCCGGCTGGACGACGGTGCGGAGTCGGGCAACCTCGTGGTGATGGCCTACGCAAACGGCAGCACCGCCCTTAAACCGCTATTTTTCACCTACGGTACGGCCGTAATCGAAGACCCCGGCCTCGACCCGGAATACGGCGCCACCGGCGACATAATCCTCGAAGGCGAAGCCACCACGTTCGAAATAAAGGTTTCTGCAAACATCGAGTACGAGGTCAGCGTGGATAAGGACGCATCGTCCTGGCTCGTTTACGAAGACCCCAATACCCGGGCGATGGTCACCACGTCCCATTTCTTCACGGCCGGCAATTACAACGACGCGTCCGGTTCGGTGCGCACCGGCACCATCCGCTTCGCCAACCGGCTCTACGACGTCTCTACCATCGTAACTGTGAAGCAGTATCCTTCGGTGGAAGAGGGAAGCGGAGGTATCTCCACAGCCGACGATCTGGTGGCGTTCGCCGCCGCGGTCAACGCGGGAGCCAGCACGGCGCGCTGGCAGGACGAAAACGGCGAAGTGGTCCTGAACAACGATATCGACATGGCAGGGGTAACCTCATGGACTCCCGTCGGGAGCGCCACGGGTAGCTACACGGCCGTAAGCCCGTTCCGCGGCATCTTCAACGGACAGGGTTACGCCATCTACAATATGGAGTGGTCGTTCCAGCTGGGTAGCACCTCCAATTACGCCTTCGGGCTGTTCGGTTCGCTCAGCGGGGCTACCGTGAAGAACCTCGTCCTCGGCAATCGGGACGGTTCGGACACATTCTACTTTACCGGTACGGCAACCGCCGCGACGACCGCCGGGTCGATCGCGGGCTACACCGAGAATAGCACTATAGAGAACTGCACCAACTACGTGAACATGATTCTCTCGGGCGACGACGGGGCCGGTGTCCTCTTCTCGCTGGGCGGTATCGCCGGAACCCTGAAGGGCGGAACAATAGGAGGCTCCTCACGCAGCCTCGGATGCGCCAACTACGGCACCGTGGCCACCGGTAAAATCACCAACACAGGCAACGGGGCCACCGGCATGCAGGTGGGCGGTATCTGCGCCTTCGTCCAGAACGAATCCTCGTCCGTGGTCGACTACTGCACCAACTACGGCGATGTGAGCGCTCCCACCGGACGCGGCGGCGGCCTCGTGGCGACCCTCCAGGCCGGCAGGCTGAGCAACTCGGACAACCGCGGTACGGTGTACGACGATATCGTGGGCCAGTTCTCGGGAGTCAGCAAGGAGCTTACATACAACAATAAGCGCATGGGCGGACTGGTAGGCGGAGCCAACAATAACACTACCGTCATAGAGTATTGCACCAATTACGGCGACGTTATTTCCAGCCTCGCCTGCCGCACGGGCGGCTTCGTGGGCCATAACGAGGCCCGGATAATCGGCTGCGTCAACCGCGGGGCCATAATTGCCAACCTCTACGAAGAGGGCAGCGGCAACCGCCACGGTCCGGGATGGGCCTGCGGATACAGCCAGGCCAGCAGTTCGACCTATACCAACGTCACAGGGTGCGCTAAGGGCGGACGCGTGGGCGACTATGACACCTACGCCAACAACCCTTCGGCGGCTCCCGAAGCGACCGACGACAACGCCTTCTGCCATAACCCCGGGGCCTACGACCCTTCAATAAACAATTAAGATGAGACAAGTACTAAATAAAATATTCCTGCTGCTCGCCCTGTCTGCACTGATGATGGCCGGGTGCAGCGATTACGACGATTCCGCACTGCGCGACAGGGTGGACGGATACCTCGGGCGGGTGGAAGCGCTGAAACAGAAAGTGGACCTGCTCAACGACCAGCTCGGCACCCTCGGCGCCCTCACCGCCGGTAACGTAATAACCTCCGTAACCGTGGACGACGAGGGCAGGCACGTAATCACCTACCTCGACAGCGACGACATCGAACACACCGTGGTCGTCGCCACGGCCGACCGGCTCACCGACCTGCCCCTGCTGGGCGTGGACGAGTCGGACGGTATCTACTACTGGACCCTCAATACCGGCGGTACGACCGACTGGCTGACCGACGGCAACGGCGACAAGGTGCCCGTAAGCGGCCACACGCCGGTACTCTCGGTGGACAGCGACGGCTACTGGACTGTGGACGGGGAGAGGGTGACCGGCGCGGACGGCCTGCCGGTCACGGCAAATACCGAAGACAGCGCCATAATCTCGTCGGCATCCATCGACGCGGCCGGGAACCTCGTGCTCACCCTGCCCGACGGCACGGTGATAACCCTCCAGGTTTTCGAAGGCCTTAACCTCACCTTCGCCAACGACGCTACCGTCTACGTCGGCGGCACCGACACCGGCTATACCGTCCGGTACGCCCTGACGGGCCTATCGGCCGGGCATGCCGTGGTGGATATAGCCGCCGCGTCGAACCTTTCCGCGGTTATCGACAGGACGGAGGGAACCATCGCGGTTACTTTCGACTCCGGCTTCCGGCAGGGCTACTTGTTGGTTATGGCTTACGACCTTGCCGAAAACACCATCCTGCGGCCCGTGTTCTTCGAGGTACTCGAACAGGGCTATGTCCTCTCCACGACGCAGGAACTGCTCGATTTCGCCGCCGAGGTGAATGCGGGCGGTGCGGCGGCTTACGCCCGGGTGGAACTTGCCGCGGACATCGACATGTCGCAGGTCGGCGACTGGACCCCCATCGGCAACGCCACCTTCACTTTCGCAAGCAATACCGTGACCATTTCCGGCATAGCCTTCCGCGGGGAGTTCGACGGCATGGGCTACTCGATTCTAAACTTCCGCCCGGTGTGCGACTACACCTCGGCCGGAGGTGCCTTCGGCCTGTTCGGGGTACTGGACGGCGCTACGGTCAGGAACCTCACCGTCGGAGCGCCCTCGGGCGACAACAGCCGGCTGACCGTCTCGGCCACGGCTTCGGTGGACTGCGGCGTAATCGCCGGGATGATCCACGAATCTACCGTGGAGGACTGTGTCAACTATGCCGAATTGGAGTATAACGGCACCGCGGGGGCGCGCGTAACAGTGGCAATGATCGGCTTCGCTTTCGCCGACTCGGAGCCGACCGCTATCCGCAACTGCACAAACTACGGCCGAATCACCGCGGGAAGCAGCGGCAATACCACAAACGGGGCCACCGCCGTGCACGCGGCCGGAATATGCGGCTTCTCGTCGAACGAGGCCTCCTCGACCGCTTCGGTTACCTTATACGGCTGCGAGAACCACGGCTACATGGATTCTGCAGCGCCCCGTACCTCCGGAATTGTCGCCGCCGCCAACCGGTTTACGGTGATTTCCCACTGCGCAAACTACGGCGACCAATTGAATTCCTACCCTGTCTCGGGCGGCGCCCGGCCGGGCAACATAACCTGCCTGATAGGCACGGGAGGCTCGATGGACAACACCATAAATAAAGGTAGCCTCGTGTCGACCACTTCGGGCCGCTGCGGCGGTCTGCTGAGCCTGGTCAACGCGGCGGTCCATTTCGAAAATTGCGCCAACTACGGCGAAATCCTCACGGACGACCCCAATAGGGGCATATTCTTCGGATACAACAGCCAGGCCTGTTCGTGGAACAACTGTATAGCAGGGGGACTGGTGGGTACCTACAACGGTGGTTCGCCCGTTTACGACTCATACGCCGACGCCGACAAAGAATCGTACCTCGGCGCGCAGCCCGCGGGCAACGCCACCCTGTCGAACATTACCTACGCCATAGGGACCATGGACGGCGGTCTCAACCCCGGGACCACCGCGTCGCTGAAGGTTCTCTTTATCGGCAACAGCTTCACCAAGGATGCCGTGGAGCACCTCCCCGGAATCCTTACCGCCGCCGGAGCGGACGACGTGAAGATGACCCACATGTACTACGGTGGCCGTACCATCCCGGAATACACGGACGGCTATTCCACCGTGACGGACTACTACTGCTACCGCAGCGAACCGGGCACTTCGGCCTGGGCGGCCCCCCAGCGGGGCCTGACCATCCGTGACGTGGTATTGGAAGATGAGTGGGATATAGTATCCATACAGGAACATACGGGCAAAAGCAACGCGTGGAACTGGACGGCGGCCGAAAAAGCCGCCATACAGAACCTTATCGACATGATAAAGGCCGACCAGCGGAACGACCCCAGGTTCGTCTACATTATGTCGCAGGCCTACGCCGACCCGTCCATCCTGAGTTATGCCCAGAGTTACGTCCTGACCAATAACTTCTCCTCGCAGCAGGAAATGTACCGGACCATTACCGCGCAGGCGGAGAAGGTACTGGCCGAAACCTCCGTCGAGCAGGTAATACCCACCGGCACGGTACTCCAGAACCTCCGTACCTCTTCACTCCAGAATCATATGGACCTTACCCGTGACGGCTACCATATGGATTACGGCATCAGCCGCTATGCGGCTTCCTGCGCGGTGTTCGAATCCATCCTCTCCGCCCCGCTCGGGAACCTCGCGATGGACGGCAATACTTACCGGTACGACGCAAGCGACAACTCCACCACGGACTTTTCGACCCCCGTAACCGACCTCAACGCGCCCATAGCGTTGCAGGCCGCGCGGGCGGCGCTGGCTTCGCCCTACACGGTAACCGATTTAGGTATCTGAAGCCGGGTACCGAATAACCGGAAAGGACCCGAATGAGATAATAGTGAACACAGCGGCGGACCGACGGTCCGCCGCTTAAAACAATGAATACTGAAAATGAAAAGAATACTTTTTATAGCGACACTCCTTCTGCTGGCCTCCTGCGGCCGGCAGGAGGAATTCTGCAATTCCACCGCCTTTATCCTCGACAAACTCCACTCGCAGGACAGGGAGTACGTGTTCGTAGCATCCCACCGCGGCGACTGGCGCAACTTCCCGGAGAACTCGGCCAAAGCCGTCCAGTCGGTTATCGACATGGGAGCGGATATCGTCGAAATCGACATCATGCTGACCCGGGACAGCATACTGGTACTGAGCCACGACCGCACCCTCGACCGGGCCACCACCGGCCGCGGCCCGGTTGCGGATATCACCTACGACTCCCTGTCGAACCTGCGACTTCGGCTCGGACACGGCCATCCCAGCCGCTACCCCGTCCCTACCCTCGAAGAAATCCTCTTCCTGTGTAAAGACAGGATACTGGTCAATATCGACAAGGGATTCGAACATTACGACCTTGTGATGGAAATCCTGGCCAAAACCGGCACCGCCGACCAGATAATCATAAAGAGCCATAAACCGCTCGACCAGGTGCGGGCGGTGACCGACCGGTACTCCGAGAAGATGCTCTACATGCCCGTTATCGATTTCCGACGCAACGACGCGGCCGAGGTCCTGGAACAGTTCCTGGCCTCGGACGAGGTGCCGGTGGCATACGAGGTGGTTTGGGCAGTTATGACGCCCGAGGTCAAGCAGGCTCTGCACCGGATAGCCGAGAGCGGTTCGCGGGTATGGACCAACTCGCTTTGGGACGAACTGTGCGGCGGCCTGGAGGACGATTCGGCCCTCGAAGACCCGGATGCCGTCTACGGAGCGCATCTGGCGCTGGGAGCCACCATGATACAGACCGACCGGCCGGGATTCATGCTCGACTGGCTGCGGACCAAAGGACGCCATAAATAACCAGGGGCATGTTCGGACGCATAAAGTCTTATTTCCGCAAGAGCGACCCGGCACCCCTCATGGAGCTTACCGGCGAAGGGCGGCAGGCCCTTTACCGCAAGCTCCGGATGCAGGCGTTCCTGGCGGCGACCCTGGGTTACAGCTTCTATTACGTGTGCCGCACCACGCTGAACGTGGTGAAAAAACCGATAATAGACAGCGGCATCCTCGACGCCGCACAGCTCGGTGTGATAGGGTCCACCCTGCTGATAGCCTACGCGGTGGGAAAATTCGTCAACGGATTTATCGCCGACCATTCGAATATTCGCCGGCTGATGGCCGCGGGGCTTATCCTCTCTGCGGCCGTCAACCTGATGGTGGGAATTACCGGCAGCCTCACGGTCTCAGGCCCTGCGTTTTTTATCTTCTTCGCCGTTGTATGGGCCGTGAACGGCTGGGGCCAGTCGATGGGCGCGTCGCCGGCCATCGTATCGTTGTCGAGGTGGTACCCCTTGCGGACAAGGGGCACCTACTACGGTTTTTTCAGCGCCAGCCACAACCTCGGCGAGTTCCTCTCCTACCTTTTCGTAGGGCTTATTGCCGCCTTCGCGGGATGGCAGTGGGGATTCGCCAGCGCTGCAATCGCGGGACTGGCCGGGGTGGCCGTAATAGCCCTTTTCCTCCACGACTCTCCCGAGAGCAAAGGACTCCCGCCCGTTGAGGAACTTACCGGCGAGGAGCCGGGGAGCGGCAACAAGCCGGCCCGCACATCGACCGGAAGCATCCAAAAAATGGTGCTCCGCACTCCGGCTGTATGGGTATTGGCGGCAGCCAGCGCCTTTATGTACATCAGCCGCTACGCGGTGAACAGTTGGGGCGTACTTTTCCTTCAGGAAGCCAAGGGTTACAGCCTGACCGCCGCCACGCAGATAATATCCATTAACGCCCTGCTCGGCGTTATCGGCACCGTGTTTTCGGGCTGGTTCTCCGACAGGCTGTTCAAAGGCGACCGCGGCACTCCGGCGCTGATTTTCGGGGTGCTTAACACCGCCGCGCTCATCCTGTTCATTTACGGAGGGAACAGCCTGTGGGTAAATATACTGAGCATGCTGTTGTTCGGTACGGCAATAGGTGTACTGATATGCTTCCTCGGCGGCCTTATGGCTGTGGATATCGTGCCGCGGCAGGCCACTGGGGCCGCAATCGGCATCGTGGGAATAGCCAGCTATGCCGCGGCCAGCCTTCAGGAGGTGGTCAGCGGCCTTTTGATAAACGGGGGCGCGGAAACCGTGGACGGACAGAAGGTACACGACTTCGGTTCGGCCGCCCTCTTCTGGATAGGAGCCTCGGTCATCTCCTTCCTGTTGCCGCTGCTCAACAGGCGGCGCAAACCTGCCGCCGTATAACCGGTAGGGCCGGCCGGGCCGGGTCTCGCGGCCGGCCTTCACCGGTTATATATTTAGCACACCGATTGACCACACCGACACCATACTGTAATCAAAACACACACTTCACACACGTTCGCACACAATTTTCACAACATAAATCCCAATACAGCCCCGCAAACCAGCATCACACACAAAACACACACTTCGCACACACATTCGCACACTTCGCACACAATTTTCACAATATAAATCCAAACACAGCCCCGCAAACCAGCATCACAAAAAACACACACTTCGCGCACACATCACACACATCGCACACCTGACCGCGCACATCGCACATATTCGCACACTTCACACACAATTTTCACATTATAAATCCCAACACATTCCCCGGCAAACCAGCATCACACACAAAA
>JAJQCA010000023.1 GCA_021202985.1 Alistipes sp. | reverse complement strand
AGCCCGGGCCGGTCCCTGTGCACCTCCGTTATTGCCGGTCCTGCCCGACACTAATTTTGTCACATTCCCTTTTTCCGGTCCCTGCCGGCTTGGGACGTGTACCACAAGCCCGGGCCGGTCCCTGTGCACCTCCGTTATTGCCGGTCCTGCCCGACACTAATTTTGTCACATTCCCTTTTTCCGGTCCCTGCCGGCTTGGGACGTGTACCACAAGCCCGGGCCGGTCCCTGTGCACCTCCGTTATTGCCGGTCCTGCCCGACACTAATCTTGTAACACCACCTTTTTCCGGTCCGGCCCTTCTTCCCGTCCGCCTTGACAGACCCGCCCGTGCCATGTCATCACAGCCGATTCTCAGCCTTCAGACCATCCCGGACCCGGTGCACCGTCGGGCAGAAAGTCCCGTGCGGCCGGGCCTGAGGAGGGTTTATTGACGGTATTTTAAAAGGTTTTGAAATATTTCTGCAAACCGGCATCCGGTGCCCGGGTTACCTTTGCCTTGTAACTACCCCCGGACCGCAACAATTCAAAACCCTACCATACAATGAAGAAACTTATTCTCCTGCTCTGTTTATTGCCCCTGTCGGCCGCCGCCTCGGGGCCGATTAGTTGGACCGAAATATTTCCCGGCGTCTGGAAAGGCGTGGCCGGGGAGCCGGAAGCATACGACCTGCTCCGTGCCGCGGAGTGCGAGCCGTTCGCCTCTGCGCTCGAAGGACTGGAGCGGACCCCGTTCCCGTTCGCGCAGACCGAAGTGCGGGCCGAAGTGGTCGACGGTAAAACCTACCTGCGTTTCCCGCTCCGGCGGGAGGAACAGGTCTATGGGCCGGGTCTCAATTTCCAGACCGTCCATCAGCGCGGGAAGATACTCGGACTTCACGTCGACCATTACGGCGGCCGGGACAACGGCCGTACCCACGCCCCGGTGCCGTTCTACGTCTCCTCGGCCGGTTACGGGGTGCTGGTTAACTCGGCCCGGTACATGACTTTCTATGTCGGTACGGCGGTGCGCCGCGATGCGCGCGACGCACCCGAGGCCCGCGACCGCAATACCGACCCGGCGTGGACTTCGCGTCCCTATTCCGACGCCGTGGAGGCGCTCGTACCGGCGAATGGGGTGGAGTTTTACGTTTTCTCGGGCGGTACGCCCCTCGGCGCTGTCGAGCGGTACAACCTCTTCTGCGGCGGGGGAACCCTGCCGCCACGGTGGGGGCTGGGCTTTACCCAGCGGGTGGAAAAACTCTACGACGCCGCTCAGGTAGTCGCCGAGGCCGAAGAATTCGAAAGGCGGGGATATCCGCTCGATTTTATCGGTCTGGAACCGGGCTGGCAGTCGCGCGCCTACCCGTGCACTTTCGAGTGGGACTCCGGGCGTTTCCCCGACCCGGCCGGCCTGACACGGCAACTGCTCCACCGCGGGGTAAGGCTCAACCTGTGGGTGAACCCCTACGTTTCGCCCGACGCGTCGATATACGACGAAATCCTGCCCCATACGGGCACCCATACCGTCTGGTGCGGCATTGTGCCGGACCTTAACGACCCCGAAGCGGTGCGGATATGGACGGACCGGCTGCGGCAGGGACAGGTCGATATAGGCGTGAGCGGGTACAAGATAGACGAGGTGGACGGTTACGACCACTACCTTTGGCCCGACGTGGCCCGGTTCCCCTCCGGCACCTCCGCCGAGCAGATGCGCCAGACCTACGGCGTACTGGCGCAGAAGGTTACCGGTCGGCTCTACCGCCAGGCGGGTATCCGCACCTTCGGGCTGGTCCGGGGTTCCAACGCCGGGGCTGTCAGCCTGCCTTACGTCCTTTACAACGACTATTACAGCCACCCCGATTTTATTACGGCGCTGGTCAACAGCGGTTTCTGCGGGGTGTTGTGGACTCCGGAGGTACGCGGCTCGAAGACGGCAGAGGAGTGGTTGCGGCGGTTCCAGTCGGTGGTATTCTCGCCTATGGCCATGATAAACGCCTGGTCGAGCGGCACCAAACCCTGGTCGTTCCCCGAGGTGGCCGAACAGGTAAAATACTACGCCGAACTGCGGATGATGCTGATGCCCTATTTCTATTCGGAGTTTGCCCGTTACCGCTTCCACGGGACGCCGCCATTCCGGTCGATGGCGCTCGAGCCGGGTTTCCGTTCCGACCCGCGGACCGATACCGGCAGCCGCGACCTCGAGGAAAACCCTTACCTGGAAGCCGTCACCCGGGAGATTAAGGATCAGTATATGGCCGGCGGCTGCCTGCTGGTGGCCCCCATGTTCGCCGGGCAGGAGAGCCGGACCGTCCTGCTGCCCGCCGGCGACTGGTACGACTTCTACACGGGCCTCTACGCCGGCAATGGCGAGGAGATCACGGTGGAGCCGGGGCTGGACCGGATACCCGTATTTGTGCGCGACGGGGCGGTGATCCCGTTCATTCCGCCGCTGCTGCATGCCCCGGGGCCGGGAGAGAAGGTTGATATCGAGTTCCGCCATTACGGCAGGGCCGGGGGCAGCTACCTGCTCTACGACGACGACGGAACCACCTTCGCCTACGAGGACGGCCACTATTCGTGGCGCACGGCCACCGTAACCCGCGACGCCCGCGGCGAACTTACCGGCTCCCTCTCCCCGGCCGAAGACGGCAAACCGGACACGGTGGGGCAGGTCACCTTCCGGTTTATGACCCCGGCGGAGTGATTGCGTGCGCTTATTTGAACCGGTGGCCAAACTGGTAATCGAAAATAGCAAGAACGGTTAAAAATTCTCCGGCGAACTTTGATAGCTTTGCAGTGAACAAATATTAATTTATTTCGAAGCGCAGCGGGAATCTGCGTTCGTAAATTAAACGGAAACCTTAATATTATGGAAACTGCCTGTTGCCAGAGTTGCGCCATGCCGCTAACCAATCCCGAAGAGATCGGAACCGAAAAGGACGGAACGAAAAGCGCCGATTATTGTATCTATTGTTACAAAGATGGCGAATTTACCGAAGAACTGACCATGGAGGAGTGTATCGACAAGTGCACACAGTATCTTGCCGAATATAACGAACATGCCGGGCGGGAAGTGACGCTCGACGAGGCTAAAGCCATGATGCGGGAAACATTCCCCAAACTCAAACGCTGGCGCCGGTCATGAGCGGCACCCCCCCCGGGGCGGGACGCTCCTGTGTCAAAGCTGCGGTATGCCGCTCGCCGCCCGTGAGCATTTCGGTACCCGGGCAGACAATACTCCCACCGGGGAGTATTGTTGTTTCTGCTACCGCGAAGGGCGGTTTACGGACGACTATACCCTGCCGCAGAAGGTTGCCGATTCGGTGTCGTACCACGACGAGTCGGAAAAAGAAGAAGGCCGCACGCTTACCCGTGCCGAGCTTTCCGTGAGGATGCACCTCCTGCTGCCGCGGCTCGGCCGCTGGTCGTCGCACGAGAACTGCCACGTCCGCTACTACGAAGCCGTGAACGCCGCCGTGGAGTACATCGGGGCCAACCTCGCCTCGCCCCTCGGGCTTAACCTGCTGGCGCAGGTGTCGGGAATATCGGGATACCATTTCCACCGTATTTTCCGTGCCGTCATGGGCGAGGCGCCGGGTGAATATATCCAGCGCCTGAGGCTCGAAAAGGCCGCATTTTTGCTCGCCGGCGGAACCCTTCCGGTAGGGGAAATAGCGGTGAGGTGCGGTTACGAAACCCAGCAGGCCCTCAGCCGCGCGTTCCGCCGCAGGTACGGCATCGCTCCGGTGGCGTACCGCAAAAGTCCCGTGGAGATGAAATTCCCGGTGGACGAATCCGCCGATCTCGGAGTGGAACCCGACCTCAGGCACCGTCCGGCGATGCATCTGTCGGGCGTGAGGGTTTGGGACGCCCACCTTAACGAGCGGGCTTTCCTCGAAGCGTGGGGCCGCCTGGCGGCCGCGACCGGGAGGGACCTGTCCGGGGACGGGGAGACCGAATGTATCCTCCTCAGCCGCGACAGCTCCACCATAACCCGGCCGGAGCACTATAACATATACGCATGCGTGTCGCCTCCGGTCCGTGCGCGCGGTCTGGTTCGTTTCCGCACCGCTGCCGGGCAGTATGCGGTATTCACCCACCGCGGGCCGTACGAGGGCCTCAGCCGGTTATATTGCCATATCTACCGCTGGTGGCTTCCTTACAGCGGGTATACCCTGCGCGACTCGTTCTACTTCGAAAAGTTCCTCAATTCCCCAGATGCCACAATGCCCGGCGACCTGCGGACCGAGATATGGATCCCCGTTAAATAAACCCGGGAATAACGGGTTTAAATTGTGTGTGCGCACACACTCGCATTTTGGGAATTACCCCTGTCCGTAATAAATTTTATATTAAATACCGTCCGTTATCATCTTTATTCGGAGTTTGGAGGTTAGTGGTTGTGTGTGCGCACACACTCGCATTGTGGGAGACACTCCCGTCCGGGATGAATTTCATATTATTACCGTCCGGTATCGTTTTATCCTAATCATAATGTGTGTACGTACACACAAATGGCGTTGCCGGGTCGGCAGTTATTTGGTTCTACGGTTGGAAGGATTGGAATATTTAGGGTTGGGTGGCGGTAGTTATAGTCAGAATAATTTACCGCATGCCGGTAGTGAAATCGATTTCTACTTAGGAGGTAGGGCATTTGCGTAAAAATTCCAATCTTTTTTGTGGTTACTCGGAGTTCGGAAGTAACTACTGGTGTGTGCGCACACACAAATAGCTTTGCCGGGTCGGCAGAAATTGGTTCTACGGTTGGCATGATTTGAATATTAAGGGTTGGCTGACGGTAGTTAGAGTCCAAATACTTTACCGCATACCGGTAGTTAAATCGATTTCTACTTAGGAGGTAGGGCATTTGCGTAAAAATTCCAATCGTTTGT
>JAJQCA010000067.1 GCA_021202985.1 Alistipes sp. | reverse complement strand
ATCTGGCTCCGCACCGCTACCCCCGGAACAGCATTTAGCCCCCCGTCACCCGAGACGCGCCTGAAACTTATCAGAGCACCTTCTTTAGAAAACCGTCCATAATCTCCACCGTCGTCCCGAACCACGGGTGGAAAAGCCAGAAGGTATGAGGCGTGTCGTCGAGGGTATGCACTTCGGTGTAAATATCGTAACGGTCCATCAGCGCTATCTGCTCGTCACGGCCCTGATGGAACCGCTCCAGCGAACTGTTGATAAAGCAGACCGGCGCGGAACGCGGCCCCACGTGGTAGACGGGCGATGCGGCCCGCCAGTTGTCCGGCCGTTCGGCATAGGTCCCCCCGAGCCACTGCATATCCACCGGAGGCGTAAGGTTACGGTCGCGGGCCTCCTGCGCCCGGCCGACGGTCTCCGGTGTAATGAAATCCGAGATGCCGTCGATATTGATTACAGCCTGCACGTCCGAGGTAACGTGGAAATACCTTCGCACGTACTCGTACGCGCTGTCGCCGTTGGTCGTTCCCACGAGGTTGGCGAGCTGTCCGCCGGCCGAACAGCCCGATATGGCGATGCGGGCCGTGTCGATGTCGAAGCGTTCCGCGTTCTCACGTACCCACCGTACGGCATCCTTCAGGTCGTAAACCGCCGCGGGATAGAGGGCGTCGGGTATCAGCCGGTACTCGACCGGTATGGTGACGTAACCCCGCGCGGCGAGCATCCGGGCCAGCGGCACCTGCATGGTAAGGTCGCCCGAGTTCCACCCGCCGCCGTGTACCATCAGCACGGCGGGTAGCGTCCGCCTGTCGTCGGGCCGGTATATGTCCAGGTGGAGTTCCCGTATTCCCGCTGGCCGGTCGGTAATAACCGAATATACGAGCCCTTCCCATGCCCGCACTCCGGCGGGAAGCTCCGGGCGTACCGGCTCTATGTACGGCCTGGACTTGCTCTCCTTGACGTAAGTTTGGTAAACGGTATAAGAGGTATCCCGCGCAAGGCGGTAGGCGGCCGCCTCCCGGTCGGTCAGCTGCCGCGACCATGCTACCCGGCCGGTGGTGTCGGCGCCGGGGCCGTAATTGCGGTACTCGGCGTAGCGGGCGGTCCGCTCGTTACCGGGATTGGACCAGTTGTGCCACCCGGCGGGATTGATGGCCGCAGGGAGTTCGCACTCCATAAAGAGGGTCATACCGTATTCCCTCCATGGGCGCCCGAGGTAAAGCGAGGTAACTTCGTCGGCAGTGGTAATCCGGCAATTCTTAAATATGAGACCGTGTTGTATGTTTCGCGGGGTGCTGGCAGCGGTTATGTATGAGTTGCTTTTACAGTGAATGATGCACCTTTCGAACCATGCTGTGGAGGGGCCGAAAATAAAATCGGTCATCCCCTCTATGTAGCAGTCCAGAAAAGTCTGCCGCGCCCCCTCGCGCCCGAGGAAAACCGTGTCCTGGTTACCCAGCAGGCGGCAGTCGCGCACCACCACCCTGTCCCCCTCGATGTGCAGGGCAACGGCCTGCCCCACCCTGCCCGCGGTATTCTGAATCGTCAGGTTTATCAACTCTATGTCGCTGCCGCCTATGAACACGGTGTAAGTGCGGAAAGTACCCATACCGTTTAGCGACGCGTAGTCGTTGGAGGTAATGACAACCCCTTGGGCGCTTTCCCCTTCCAGTATAAGGTTACACTTATAGGCTGGCACTACAAGTTTCTCGTTGTAGGTGCCGTTTCGGATAAAAATAAAGGCTGGTTCGCCGGGCTTGAAATCCCTGACGGCGTAAACCGCCTCCTGGATGGTACGGAAATCCCCACCGCCGCCCGCGTCGACGATATAATTTACCCGCTGGCCGGAAGCCGGCAGTAAAATGAACGAGAGGAAAAATAGAAGCCAATACCTGTATGCCATAGCGTGTGTATTTTTAGGGAAGTCATGCGAAAGTTACATATTTTACAACTGAATTTCAACCGGCCGCCCGCACCCGGTTCGGAGGTTTGTTTGAAAAACCGGACGGAATTATTAACTTACACCGTTAAAAACCTGAACCCTCAGGGCCGGATAGCTCCGGTCCCCAACCGTTAACTGAAACACCGTTATGAAATACACTTCCTTACTTCTTTGCGGAATATTGACCCTTGTGTGCGCACACACCCATGCACAGGTATCGTTCGGGCGGCCCGAAAAGATAAACGCCGACTGGAGGTTCACACTCGACGATCCGGATGCCGAGCCGACCCGTTACCTGCGCGCACCGCGATGGGAGACGGTCCGCCTGCCGCACGACTGGGGCGTTCGCGGTCAGCTCAGTCCTACGCTTGCGAGCTGTACGGGCTGGCTTCCGGGAGGGGTGGGCACCTACGTAAAAACCCTCGACATCCCCGCGGAGAAGCAGGGCGAGAGGGTATACATCTATTTCGAAGGGGTCTACAACCGGAGTAAGGTGTGGCTGAACGGCCACCTGCTCGGCGAGAGGCCCAACGGTTACATATCGTTTATGTATGACATAACTCCTTATGTGGAGTACGGAGTGGGGAACGAACTCAAGGTGGTCGTCGACCACAGCCGCAGTGCCGATTCCCGGTGGTACACCGGTTCGGGTATTTACCGCGACGTGTGGCTGGTATACGCCGACCCCGTCCATATCGCCCAATGGGGCGTTTACGCATACCCGGCCAAGGCAACCCCTGAGAGGGGCGTCCTGGTGTACGAAACCGAAGTGGTGAACCATACCGGCGGTGAGGCAGGGATCACCGTCACCAACCGGCTGGTGGACCTGAACGGCAACACTGTCGCCACCGGTACCCTGCAAACAAAGGTTCCAGCCCACGGGCGCGGCACCGTCAGCGGCCGGCTCGAAGTGGACACCCCCGAATTGTGGAGCATCGACCGCCCGTACCTCTACACGCTTCACACCACGGTGTCCGTGGACGGCCGGGAAACCGACCGGACGGAGACCGAAACCGGGTTCCGGACCTTCACGTTCGACCCCGACAGGGGATTCGCCCTTAACGGGGAGTGGATGAAGGTCAAAGGAGTTTGCCTGCACCACGATGCCGGGGTACTGGGGGCGGCCGTGCCGTGGCCCGTATGGCACCGGCGGCTGTCAACCCTTAAAGAGCTGGGCTGTAACGCAATCCGAACCAGCCATAACCCTCAGGCTCCCGAACTGTACGCCCTGGCCGACCGGTTGGGCCTTCTCGTGCTGGACGAGGCGTTCGACGAGTGGGAATTCCCCAAGCGCAAGTGGCTGGAGGGATGGAATGTGGGCACACCCGGTTTCGAAGGTTCGTACGATTTCTTCGAAGAGTGGGGCGAGAGGGACCTGGCCGACATGGTCCGGCGCGACCGCAACCATATTTCTATCTTTGCCTGGAGCATCGGCAACGAAGTGGACTACCCCAACGACCCCTACTCCCACCCGGTGCTGGGCGGCGACAGGGCGGGCGGCTTCACCCAGGCCTCGTACGGGGGTTACAACCCGGACGCGCCGGACGCCAACCGGCTGGGCGAGATTGCCCGCAGGCTGGCCGCGGTGGTCCGCCGGTACGACGCCACACGGCCCGTTACGGCCGGGCTGGCCGGTGTGGCGATGTCCAACGAAACGGGTTACCCGGACGCCCTCGACATAGCGGGTTACAACTACACCGAGAACCGTTACATTACGGACCACGAAACCTACCCCGACCGGGTAATCTACGGTAGCGAAAACCGTCACGACAAGGCGGCGTGGGACGCCGTAACCTCGAACGAACACATCTTCGGCCAATTCCTCTGGACCGGCATCGACTACCTCGGGGAATCGTCGCGTTGGCCCTCGCGCGGGTTCTATTCCGGCCTGCTCGACTTCGCGGGTTACGTGAAGCCGCGCGGTTATTTCCGCCGGTCGCTCTGGTCGGAAGAGCCAATGGCTTACGTTGGTACCTACCCCATCCCGGGGCACGGAGGAGCGGGCCTCCCGGCGGGGGATGCGTGGTCGGAATTGGAAGCCGGTAACGGCGAGCCTTTCGAAAAGACACCCTCGATGGACGCATGGCCCGTATGGAACTACACAGAAGGACAGCCAGTAAGGGTAGTCTGTTACACCAACGGCGAGCAGGCGAAACTGCTGCTGGACGGCCGGGAGGTCGGCAGTCCCAAGCCCTACGACCCCGAAACCGGTATAATATATTGGGATATACCTTTCCGGGCCGGGACGCTGGAGGCGGTTGCCATGGCCGCCGACGGCCGGGAGACGGCCCGCGGTGCCATCCGGACCTCCGGCCGCCCGCACGCCATCCAAATCGACAGCGTTACCGGCGAGGGCTTCCATGTGCGGCAAATATCCCTCCAGGTAGTCGACAGCGACGGTATCCCGGTAATGCTCTCCGACGACGAGATTACATGCACGGTAACCGGGCAGGGACGGCTGCTGGGACTCGAGGCGGGCAACAACACGGATATGGGCGACTATACCGACAACCGCCAGCGCGCCTTCCACGGTCGGCTGATGGCTTTCGTGGAGGTAGAGGGACCGACCGAAATCACCTTTACCGCCCCGTGGCTGGAACCGGCCACCCTGGTATTGGATACGCCAGGGCCGCAAATCGACCGTCTGCCAACCTCACCCCGCCGCCCGGGGAACGGCTATCCCGCCGGTGATCCATCCTTATTATAGGAGAGTTACAGGTACCGAACGGCATTTGTCCGGTTTCCTTGCGAACTTGCGGGCGTCTGCCGCTCCGTGGATATGCTTTGCGTCCCCGGAGTGTATTAACTCATAGCGCTACCGTTTAGGGAGTTGACTATGCACGCATCCGTTAAACCTACGAGCATAGGCGGAAAAATTTATATATACGTACGGGCCCTGACGGTCCGGCCGGTACACGGTGCCCGTGACCATACATCCGACCCTATAATTGCGATAGAACACAAACCTAAACCATGCCCCCTGAAACTTAACCGCAACCCACCCATAGCCAAAACATATTCCCCGCCCCCCAAACACGGACATTGAAACCCATTCCCGAAACCGTTTCAGCACCCCCCGGTCCCGGACTCTGAATCCCATTCCCGAAACCGTTTCAGCATCCCCCCGGTCCCGGACCCGTCCCGGACCCTTAATCCATTCTCCAAAACCGTCCAGCACCCTTTCACCCGGACCTTGACCCCGCCCCGGTCCCTGGCTCAAAACCCTAAACCGGACCCCATAACCGGCTACCGTAAAAAATAGAAATAACCTTTATCGGGGAGCGGTAGTTTGAAAAAAATGCATTTTCTTTGCAGTGCAAAATCGAACATCTTTTCAAAAACCATTAATTATGGACGACGGCCCTTATAACAGTCGAACGAACGGGAATTATTAACACTTCCGTAAAGGGGCGCCGCGCGTCTCCTTACGGATGCAAAAAAGTAAGGAGATGGAAAACAAAGAATTTGTTCTGCTCGTACGCGAGCTGATCGCTGAAAAGAACTGGAAACTCCTCAAAACAGAAATCAACCTCCTCGAGCCTTACCAGGCCGCCGGGCTTATAGAAGAGCTTGAAGAGGGGGACGAAAAAGACGGCATACTCGTATTCAGGCTGCTCAACCGCGGCCTTGCCAAAGATACGTTCTCATACCTGCCGTACGAACTTCAGGAATACGTAATTGGCCAGTTGGCCGAGAACGGCAATAAACTTGCCGCCTTGCTGAACGACCTCGATCCGGACGACCGTACGGCGTTTTTCGAGGAGCTTCCCGGCAAGGTGAGCCAGCGCCTTATCCAGATGCTTTCGCCCTCCGAAAGGAAGGTGGCCCTGAGCTTGCTCGGTTATCCCGAGGATAGCATCGGCCGGCACATGACGCCGGATTATGTGGCCGTGAAGCCGCATTACACCATCGCCCAGGCACTCGACCATATCCGCCGTTTCGCCAAGGATTCCGAAACCATCAACGTTATCTACGTGGTGGACCCGCAGTGGAAACTGCTGGACGATTTGCGTATCCGTGAGCTTATACTCGCCTCGCCGGAAACGCTGGTGTCGGAACTTATTGACAACCGCGTGGTATCGCTCAATGCCAACGACGACCAGGAAGTGGCAGTGGAAGTTTTTAAGGAGACGGACCGCATTGCCCTCCCGGTGGTGGATTCCGACGGCACGATGCTGGGTATAGTCACGGTGGACGACATCATCGACATCGCCGACGAAGAGACCACCGAGGACTTCCAGAGGTTCGGTTCTCTCAGCGGGGACGCGGTGGTGAATCCGCTGAAGGCCCGCGTGGGCCTGCTTTACAAACAGCGTATAATATGGCTAATCGGGCTTGTGTTTATGAATGTGTTTTCGGGAGCCGTGCTGGCCAGCTACGAAGGGGTGATACAGGCCATGGTATCGCTGGTGTTCTTCCTGCCGCTGCTTATCGACAGCGGGGGTAACGCCGGGTCGCAGTCGGCCACGCTTATGATCCGCTCCATCGCGCTGGGCGACGTGCAGATGAAGGACTGGATTAAACTCATGGGTAAGGAGCTTGCCGTATCGCTGCTGTTGGGTATCACCATGGCTATCGGGGTGTCGCTGATAGCCGCTTTCAGGGCTCCGGACGTAATCGCCGTGGTTGCCATAACAATGGTTCTGATAGTGATAGCAGGGAGCCTGATAGGGCTTATCCTGCCGTTTATCTTTATAAAACTGAAGCTCGACCCGGCAACGGCCTGCGCCCCGCTTATAACCTCCATTTCCGACATCACGGGCGTCTTTATCTACTTCTCGGTGGCTACCTGGTATTTCAGTTCCGTTGCCTGAGCCACGACTTTCAGGACAATAACGCCGGCCCTCAGGTAAGGGCCGGCGTTTGTTTATTCGGGGTACACACCGTAATGGTCAGGACATGGGATAAACCCGGCAGGAGCAGCTTTCAGCCTGTTTTGCCGGGAGGGCTACCTCATCCACATACCCCCAGTATTCCGGCTGACCGTCCTTCCCGGTAAGAAAAATCAGTGTACGGACCGTGCCGACCGGAATATCGTAGACCGAAATAAAATGGTGCATCTCCTCGATAAAGGCCTGACGGTCTTCATCATCCCTTACCGAATATGAACTCCGGTAACCGGCGATTGCGAACCTGTCATTATCGAGCCAGAATACGGCATCGGCTTTCGCACCGGTTCCGAACCATTGGACTAAGGTGATAATCTCCTGCCGGCGGTCAACGATATAGATGTCCTGGCTGTCGTCCCATTCGGCCTGCAATACCCCGTCCGGGTCGCATCCCCAGCAACCGAGGTCGACGAACCGTCGGCGATCGGGCGAATAGTCCGGACCGCAAAAGTCCTCACCCGAGTAATAGGAGTTATAAGGACGATTGTGGAGCGACCCGGGAGGGGCCGTTTCTCGTATGTCGAACTGACCCTCGCCTTCATATAGAGCCTGATCCATATCCAGTCCGTAATAACCGAGCCATTCTTCCGCCACCCTTGCAAGGCATAATATGTCGCCTGCCGGGAGTGGACTTTCCGCCACCGCGCGTAATCCTCCGGCACCTTCCGGTATAGCGCCGGCTGCCCGGCAGGGCAGGAAAATAACAAGCGCCCCGAAATAAGTTGCCAGTGGTATTTTTTTTAGATGTGTCCTCATCATTTTTCCGCGCCCTGTTTTTTTACACACCCGATATGCCGGCGAACATGCGGCCTGCCGGAACCCGGGGGCCACAAATATAATCTAATCCCTAACAGAGCTGAGAAAAATTTACCCCTTGTTACCAACAATTAGATCCTTCGCATACGCTCAGGTTGACATTTTTAAAGAACTAAAGCTTGTAATACCACCGGTACCTGTAACTAATTACAACCCTTTGAATAACTCCTGAAGCGTCCTTCCGTAATAAACACACAATTTTTTGAGTACCGATATGGATGTACTGGATTTTCCGCTTTCGACCCTACCCGTATTTATATCGGTTTCGATATATGTCTCCGAATGGGACTTATTGGCTTCCATACGAAACCGTTTCATTCTTTTAGCGATTTCCTTAATAAGTTCCTCGTCTTTCATATATTCTCCCAAAATATAGAAAAGAATGGTTTGAGTTATCCCTTCGGTTCGAATTGGTCGAGAGGAGGATAGAGTTCAGATATCGGACAATTGAATTCCTGAGCGAGATAATATAATTGTTCCGCGGAATACTTACAGGTCGTATCCATTTTCTCTACCTGTTGTGGGAAGCTATGATGTGTTTTAAGTATGCGCGCTATGCCTCTTAAAGAATCGCCTTGTTCAAGTCTTTTGGCCTTAACCCGTTTTATTATTTCTATATCTATTTTGGATTTCATAGCATATCTTTTGCGAATTAATCAAAAAGGCGTAACTTAGTGCCTGTGATTACTCGCCAACATATGCAATCATAACTTTATAATAAGCTGGTTATCATGTAAATATTTAACTATATTATAAAGGGAAACACCTTTATACCTTCCATAATCTCGCAAAACCGTATTTAACGGTGATTTTGTCCGGGTATAGAGCTGTCAGTCCTGAGTTTTGCCCTAACTTTGTGAAAAGTTAGGGCAAGCTAAGGGCGTACGGCAATTCCGGGACTGGTATGCGAGAACCTATGGACGGTATTGTGACGGCGCCCTTTTCTATGCCTTATAATGAACAATTGCTTACATGCGGAAAACCGACGCAACTGCGGTTATTATCCCGACTGTGCGGGCGGCTATCTCGGGAGGTCCGAACTGCAACCGGGGGAGAGCCGCGGATACGGACTCCACGGGCCATGCGTTTTATATCTCCATAGTGGTGAGCTTTCCGTCGCCTGCAATGAAAACTCCTGCGATATAACCGCACCCGCTTATATCCTGATACCGCACGCCCCTTTCATCCTCACGGCAAAAAACGCCGTTATATCATACATATTCGGACCAGATATCGTCAGCCGCCTTGCCCGTAAGCTCCGTATCGACCTTACCGTTCGCCATCCCGGAAGGCACAAAACACTATCGCCCACCCTATTATTGGACGCCAATACTGCAATGACACTTTCGAGGGGAACCGTAACGGACCTTTGTGGATGCCGACGTTATGTAGAATATAAATTTCAGGAAATAATACATAATATCTCACCGGAACGCTATGCAGAAATCGAGAGCGTATTGGCATCCCGGGACTGGTTTTTCCGCATGAAGACAGAGGACCTGACGGAGTCTTGCCGGAGCCTGGCCGAGTTTGCAGCCGGGACGGGATTGTCCCGAAGCGGGTTTTCCAAGGCGTTCAGGAAAGTGTACGGCCGGTCGTTTTACAACTGGTATCAGGACAGGAAATACTCCTCTGTTGTCAAAGAACTGACAAGGACAAACCTGTCGTTATCCCGGTTGGCCGAAAAATACGGATTCTTTTCGGTACAGCATTTCGGGAATTTCATAAAGAAACGCTCAGGCCTTCCGCCCGGCAGGTTAAGGCTAAAATTATGGGCGAAGGCGGAACATCCGGGATAACATAAATACAGGCGATAGATCCTTCACTTCGTTCACGATGACATATCTATGATTTGTCTATCCGAACGAAGGCAAGAAATTCGCCTGCAATTTTACCATCGGCAGGTTCTTCGCATACGTTCAGGATGACATATCTATGATTTGTCCTTCCAAACGAAGGCAAGAAATTCGCCTGCAATTTTACCAACGGCAGGTTCTTCGCATAGGCTCAGGATGACATATCTACGATTTGTCATTCCGAACATACGCGAGGAACCTACCTGTAATTTTTACCGACAGCAGACTATGTTACCCCGGGGGGGGGGGTAAAATCTGCCGCTTATATCCCTTTCGAGTGCCGCCCTACTCCACCGGGCAGGCGTCGTAGATAGTCAGCACCGTGGGTGCCGCTTCGAAGTCGGCCGAGCGTGAGCCGGAGAGTTTGAAATGGTCGGTCGAGAAGTGGTAATCTATGGCCGCCTGGTCTTTCCACTGTTCATAATACATGAATTTGGTCGGGTCGGACGGGTCCTGGTAGAGCGTATAGCTGATACACCCCTCTTCGGCACGGGAAGCCTCGATTATAGGGCGCGTAAATTCGAGGAACTCCTCCACCATTTCGGGCTTTATGGTTTTATGCGCCGTAATGATTTTTATTCCCGAGGGCGCAGGGGCTTCCTCCGCCCCGGCGGGCTTTCCGGCGTTACCGCCGCACGAGGTTACGGCAAAACAGACGGTAAGCAATCCTCCCGCCAGTAAATTTCTTTTCATATTCATACGATTTCGGGTTTTGTTATAGCTTTCAAATTTAGTATAATTTCCGGAGTTCGACTCTACCGGACTGAAACTATTGCACTACCGGACTATTTTTATTATTTTTAGGCCCATACAAACCCCACACTACCTAACTAATACCGATAGATTATGAAAACCCGACACAGTATCACTGCGGCACTTCTTGTGGCCGCCTTCTTCATGCAGGGATGCGCATCGATCTTCACTAAGAACTCCTATCCCGTAACGATTAACAGCACTCCGGAAGGTGCAGAAGTGGAGATTTACAACAAGGAAAACCGGCTGATTTTCACCGGGCAGACTCCGGCCAATACCGTCCTGAACGCAAGTAACGGTTATATGTCCAAGGAGATTTATATCCTCAAATTCCGGAAGCCGGGCTATAAGGATTACGAGTATGTACTGGAAAACAAGCTGGAAGGCTGGTATTTCGGCAACCTCCTGCTGGGCGGTATAATAGGGATGCTGATAGTGGACCCGCTGACGGGTTCGATGTATAAAGTTCCCGAAACCAGTATAATCGCGCCGTTGGTAGAGGAAGGCCTCAGCGCCGGGGACGGATTGCAGGTAATTGAAATCGACCAGGTCCCCGAGCATCTGCGGGCAGACCTCATACTTATAACCGAATAGTAAAACCCGGAGTTACGCGGGGGCGGCCTGAAGGGTCGCCCCCGTTTTCATTTTACCGCCTCCCGTTTCTCCCGCTCCCGGGAGAAGAGTCCGGTAATGAATCCCAGCCCGTACCCCGTAAGCTGAACCAACGCCGAAGGCATTGCCAAGAGGCCCACGGTAAGGCTTTTATTCGTCACCGCCGCATCCACAAATACGGCCATAAGGTATGCCGCGGGAAGCAAAAGCACCCACGGGGTCCACAGCACCGCGGCCGCCATCACGGCCGCCAGCCCGGCCGTGAACACCGACGGCAGGATATGCACCGGTTTCAGCGTACCGGGGTGGAGCCTTGAAAGAAGAACCCGCGCCTTGCCGAAACTGAATACCTGCCGGAAAAACCGGGCCAGCCTCGTCCTGCGTTTATGGTAGACCCACGCCTTCGGGAAGAGCCGGCAGGCGTAACCCGCTTCGAGCAGGCGGGCGCTAAGGTCGATATCCTCGCCCACCCGCATGGTGGCGAAGCCCCCCACCCGATCGAAAACCTCGCGCCGGACGCCCATGTTGAAACTGCGCGCGTAGAACCGGTCGAGGCTCCGCACCGTATTGTCCCGGCCGCCGCGTATACCGCCGGTGGTCAGGAACGCGGTCATAGCGTAGTTGATGGCTTTCTGCACGGCGGTGAACGACGGGTGCGCCCTGTCGGGCCCTCCCCAGGCGTCGACGGGACTACTTTCAAGCTCTTCACCGACACGCGCGAAATATCCTTCCGGGATGAGGCAGTCCGAGTCGAAGAAAACTACGTACCGGCCCGCGGCACGTTCGGCGCCGAAATTACGGGTAAGCCCGGGCCCTGTATTTTTCTTGTAAAAATATCGCAGATTCAGCCGTTCCATATAGCCTGAGGCAACGGCGTCGCACGGCTCGGACGAGCCGTCTTCGACTATGATAACTTCGAAATCTCCGCCTTCCACACGGGTGAGGGTGGCGAGCAGTTCGCCGACTTCGTCCGGCCTGTTATAGACCGGAATCACGATAGAAAAACGCATACAAGTTTCGATAGGTTACCGCAAAGTTAAGTTTTTCCCTCGACAATCAATCATATGCGTCCGATTTCGGCACATTCGTAACCATTCCGGCCATCCGTGTACCCGGGCGGTAATAATGCGCGGCGCATTACCGTTATACGGTAATAACACCGGGAGCCGCAGTGCTATTCCCGACGTGATACATATTTTTGGATACGGTTTTAGTAACTTTGTACCGTACCCTCCGATACCGGAGCCGTGAAAAAGAAACTTACATACCTGCTACCCCTTCTGGTTGCCGTACCGCTGGTCGGAAAAGCCCAACGGCGCGACAGGCAGGGAAACTACCTTGCCCGTACCGAGGTAATCGGCGGGGATACGGTAATGGTGGTGGACCTCGCACCGGTATACAAGTTCCGCCGGCCCATCGACGCCCGCCGTTACGAGCGGCTTATCCGCAATGTCAAACTGGTCTACCCCATCGCCGTGGAGGCTCACCGCAGGCTGCAGGCAATGGAAGACGAGATGCTGACCTTCGCCACCCCGAGGGAACAACGGGAATACATGAAGCGGATGGAGCAGGAAATCAAACGGGAATACGAACCGGTCCTGCGCCGAATGACCCTGTCGCAGGGCAAGATACTGATAAAACTTATCGACCGGGAGACGTCGAACACTTCCTACGAGCTGGTCCGTGAGCTGCGCGGCGGATTCCGCGCGGTATTCTGGCAGGGCATCGCCCGCCTTTTCGGGGCCAACCTCAAGGATGCCTACGACCCCGACGGCGACGACCGCATGATCGAACAGATAATAATACTTTACGAGGCGGGGGTCATCTGACCGTATTTCATTGTTATCGGCAAGGGCCTTACCGCTCCGGGTAATAATTATTATCTATGTTTGAAACTTACCGGTCCGGTT
The DNA here is from genome assembly GCA_021202985.1 of Alistipes sp. Classification (GTDB taxonomy): domain Bacteria; phylum Bacteroidota; class Bacteroidia; order Bacteroidales; family Rikenellaceae; genus WRDF01. The sequence goes on along the minus strand of JAJQCA010000067.1, from coordinate 20,199 downwards.
TGTTTCTTTTTCCGCAATTTTTTTCGTATTTTTAGAAGAGTTGAAATTGGAAACTCGTCGGGTAAAACGGTACCGGGCCGGGCTGGATATAATCCGTGATATCATACGGATACGGGAGGGGGATTCCGGAGGAAGATTTTGACCTTTCTTATTATAAACATCGGAAGGGCAAAGTGGATAGGCATTTTGTGCCGGACCGGGGAGCGGCGACCCGTATGTTTAAGAACGCTTTTGCAAACATCTAAACTTAATCATATGAGTAAACTTCTTTTAAATTGCGCGTGTAAGGCTGGAGAAAAGTTAATTACGGATCCCATGGTACAGGAGACTGTCAAAACGGCTTGCGTGGAGGGAGCGAAAACTGCCGCCGTCGCAGCCAAAGGAATTGCCGTTAAAGCCGGAGCGGCACTCTTGGCAAGTCCGGTAGCAGTAGCTGTAGCAGGAATAGTTTTGCTTGGTTCGCTCGCGGTAGCTGTTGAAAAGTTGTCACCATATGATGGTGAAGGTTCTTCCGATACCCGTGGCGAAAACGGTTTTCACTTTACAATGCTTTAATGTCAATGCCATAGAATCTTCCGGAAACAAATCTTCATGAATGTAGCCAAAAACAAAAGAATCGGGATAAATATCCCGATTCTTTTGTTTTAGAATGCAGTAGAAACGATACCTCTATTTCTTTTTCTTGTTCTTAGACTGTTGCTGTGCGGCCTGTTGCTGTTGGGCTTTGAGCATCTCTTCGTACCGGGCCTGCCACTTCGATTTCTTTTTGGGAGCCTTCTTTGCGTTCTCCTTCATCCGGGCGTGGAGTTTCTCGTCGTTGACGATGTAACGGAATCCGTAGGTCTGCCCGAGGGTTATCAGCGTGGAGAGCGTGTAATAATAACTCAACCCGCTGGCGTAGTTGTTGAACCAGAACATCATCATAACGGGCATCATGTAGAGCATCATAAACTTCATGCCGCCCATTTGCGGGGTCGCCGCCGCCTGCTGCGATAGGTTAATCTTCGAGGTGAGGTACATCATAAATGCCATCAGCAGGGTGAAGAGGCTGATATGGTCGCCGTAGAACGGTATATCGAACGGCAGGTTAAGGATGCTGTCGTACGACGAGAGGTCGGTGGCCCATAGGAACGGCTCGCCCCTGAGTTCGATGGACGACGGGAAGAACCGGAACAGCGCGAACAGTATCGGCAACTGCAACAGCATGGGCAGGCACCCGCCCATCGGGCTGACGCCCGCCTTTTTGTACATTTCCATCACCGCCTGCTGCTTCTTCATCGCGTCCTCCTGCTTGGGATAGCGGGCGTTTATCTCTTCTATTTCCGGTTTCAGCAGCCTCATTTTAGCCTGCGACAGGTAGGACTTATACGTAAAGGGCAACAGCAGTATCTTTATAAATAGCGTAAGCAGCAGGATTATAAGTCCGTAGCTTGAGATATAACTGCCGAAGAAGTTGAATACCGGTATTACTATCCAGCGGTTGACCCACCTCACCCATTTCGGACCGAGGGGTACGAGCCGCTCCAGCTGGTTGTCGTACTGTTTAAGGATTGTATACTTATTCGGGCCGTAATAGAACCGGAACGCGTAGTCGCTCTCCAGCTTATTGAACGGCACGGCTATCGAGGCGGTGTACTTTTTCAGGTTTCCGCTCCCCGGGACGAATGTCTCGTACCGGACGGCGGCGTTTTCGAAATGGGTGTCGGCTATGAATATGGAGGAGAAGAACTGCTGTTTGAAAGCAATCCACTGCAACCTGCTGTTAATATTCTTCTCCTTTGTCGACTTCGACTGCCCGAGGTCCTCCACCGACTTGTCGCCCGGATAACGGTAGGCTATGTACGAATACATATTCTCGTTGTCGAAGCCCTTTTCGTTCTGCGGGGCTACGCTGTGCCAGTTAACCAGCACGTCGTACTGCTCGGCCAGTATCTCCCGCATGTTCATGAACCGGACATTGAAGTCCACCATATATTCGCCGTCACGGAGCGTATAGATATACTCGACGTACGAACCGTCGTCCACCGGAAGGCGGAAGGCTATCGTATTACCTCCCGATTGTACTCCTTCGCTGGTTTCGGTGAAATAATAGTCGGCGGTACTGACCTGGAAATTATTGAATCCCCGCAGGATAAAGAAATTGAGGTCGAACCCGGCCGTTCCCGGGGCGATGAGCGACACTGGGTCGCCGTCGTAACGGTCGTATTCTTTCAAAGTTACGCCGGTCACCATCGCGCCTTTGTTGGACAGGGTTATCCTGATGAGATCGTTTTCGAGCGTGTATTCGGTTTCCTGGCCGTGCTGGGCGTTGTAAAGCCCCTGGCCAAGGAAGTTCATCCTTAAAGAATCGGCTGAGCCGGGGTCCGTCCCGGCCTCCGCTATTCCTTCGCCGAAGCTCTCCGGGGTGAGGCCCGGGACGTCGGCTATCCGCTCCTGGGCCAGCGCTATCGAGTCCCTTATAGCCTTCTCGCGCTGGTATTCGGCGGCCTGTTTAGAATTATACCATGTGAATCCGAAGAATATCACAAGTATAAGTAGTAGTCCTGTTACTGTATTCTTATCCATCTTATTCCTTCGCCTGCGTCCGGCAGGTGGCGCCGGGCCGCAAAACAGTTTATTTAAGTTTCCGTCAGATAGGTATTAACGCCCCTGCCAGGCGTTTTGTTGTGCCGTCCGGAGGCATTACCGCGGACGTTGCATTTTATTTGTTGCCGGCCGGTCCGAAGCAATTGCTTATCAGCCAATCTAAAGCCATCCTCTGCGGGTTGGGAGTCGGCACCGAATGCTATTCACACCCGGCGCAATGCCCGATCGCGGCCTTAACGAACGAGACGAAAAGCGGATGCGGATTTGTTACCGTGCTCTTGTATTCCGGGTGGAACTGTACCCCCACGAACCACGGATGGCCCTCCACTTCGACCGCTTCCACGAGACTGGTATCAGGGTTTACCCCCACCGGCTTCATCCCGCACGCCTCGAACTGGTCCGTGTACCGGTTGTTGAACTCGTAACGGTGGCGGTGGCGCTCCATTATCTGGTCGGTACCGTAGGCCTTCTGAATTAACGACCCTTTGGTCAACTGGCACGGATATGCCCCCAGACGCATCGTGCCGCCTTTCTCGGTCACCCCCTTCTGGTCTTCCATCAGGTCGATTACCGGGTTCTCGGTGCTGCCCATCTCGGTGGAATTCGCGTCGGGCAGACCCAGCACGTTGCGTGCGAACTCGATAACGGCGCACTGCATCCCGAGGCATATCCCCAGAAACGGCACCCCGTTCTCCCGGGCGAACCTTACGGCTGAAATCTTACCCTCGATGCCCCTGTTGCCGAAACCCGGAGCTACAAGTATACCGCACATTCCTTTGAGCGACTTTTCAATTGTAGCCTCGTTGAGCTTTTCCGAGTTGACGTAGTGCAGTTTTACCTTCACATGGTTTGTGGCTCCGGCATGCACGAACGACTCCACGATGCTCTTGTACGCGTCCGGCAGCTCCGTATATTTACCCACGAGGGCGATGTCTATCGTCTTCTCCGGATTCTTCACCTTATCCACGAATTCGGTCCACTGCCGAAGGTCCGGCTCCTTTTCGCAGGGCAGGTTCAGTTTTTTCAGGGTCACCTCGTCGAACTTCTGCTCGCGCATCTTCAGCGGCACCTCATAAATAGTGGGTACGTCGATGGACTGCATAACGGCGTCCGCGTCGACGTTGCAGAACAGGGCCACCTTGCGGCGAAGGTCTGCCGAAAGGTTCTTCTCGGTCCTCAACACCAGTATGTCCGGTTGTAACCCGTTCTCCAGCATCATCTTTACGGAATGCTGGGTAGGTTTGGTCTTCAGCTCTCCCGATGCCGAAAGGTAGGGTATCAGCGTCAGGTGGACGATTGCGGTATCCTTGTCCCCCAGTTCGTAGCGTAGCTGCCGCACCGCCTCTATATAGGGAAGCGACTCTATGTCCCCCACCGTACCGCCTATCTCGGTGATAATCACGTCGTACTGCTTTTTCGAACCGAGCAGTTTTATCCTTCGCTTAATCTCGTCCGTGATATGGGGTATGACCTGCACCGTCTTGCCCAGGTATTCTCCGCGGCGCTCTTTGTTGATAACGCTCTGGTAGATACGGCCCGTGGTGACGTTGTTGGCTTTGGTGGTCTGTATCGAGGTGAACCTTTCGTAGTGGCCCAGGTCGAGGTCGGTCTCCGCCCCGTCTTCGGTCACGTAACACTCGCCGTGTTCGTAAGGGTTCAGCGTCCCCGGGTCCACATTTATGTAGGGGTCGAGTTTCTGTATCGTCACGCTGTAACCGCGAGCCTGCAAGAGCTTGGCGAGCGACGAGGAGATGATACCCTTGCCCAATGAAGATGCCACCCCACCCGTAACGAAAATGTACTTGGGGCGGCTTTTGGTATTGACTGACATATTTGTTATCCTGTTACTTTGTTGGCTATTGTTCCTCGCTGTCGATAAGGTTTATCTTTTCGATGGTTGCGGCCATCTCCTCGCGGGTGCGTTCAATCTTTTCCTTGACGTCGCGAATCATCGACTCGGCGTTCTTCGAATTGGCAAAGAACCCTATATTGTTCTCCAGCAGGGCGATTTCCGACTCCAACTGTTTCACCTTGTTATAAAGCCGGTCGCGTTCGAAGCGCAGGCGTTTGTCGCCGCTGGTCTTCATGTTGCGTACCTTATCCTTGAAACGGTCCATCCTCACCGTCTGGCCGCTACCCCTCAGCGTGGCGAACGCCTCGTCCATTACGGCTTTATACTGCTTTTGCACCGAATCCTTCTGCTTTATGGGCACGAAACCGATCTCGCTCCAGCGCCGCTGGAACTCCTTTATCAATTCGAAACCGCCGGAGGCGATGTCTGCCGCGGCTATCTCTTCAAGCAGCTCCCTTTTAAGTCGCAGGTTCTCGTCCTGCTCGGCGTCCTTGGAGGCGAAATGCCGGGATTTGCGCCCGAAGAAATGGTCGCACGCCGCCCGGAACCGTTTCCATACCGCATCCGAATGCCTCCGGGCCACCGGACCTATCTCCTTCCATTTCTTCTGCAGAGCTATCAGCTCGTCGGTGGTCTTTTTCCAGTCCTCGCTCTCCTTAATGGCTTCAGCCGCCTCGCAAAGCTCGTTCTTCAGCTGGAGGTTGTGCTCCATTTCTACCTTAATCTGCTGGTAGAATACCCTTTTCTGTTCGAAGAACCGGTCGCAGGCATTGCGGAACCGTTCGTAAATCTTCGCGTTGTCTTTCTTCGGCGCAAAGCCGATGGTTTTCCACACTTTCTGTATTTCGAGCAACTGGTCGGAAGCCTTGTTCCACTCCTTACGGGTGGTCCACACCCCTGCGGCAAGCTCCTCGGTCCTCACGCAAAGTTCGGTTTTCAGGTCGAGGTTGCGTTTCTGCTCGTCCTTCTGCCGGTCGAAATATTCCTGATGCTGTTTATTGATCCTCGAACTTGCCTCCCGGAACCTCTCCCAAAGCGAATCCTTGTATTCATTGGCCACCGGGCCGATTTCCCTCCACTGTTCATGCAGTTTTTGCAGCCGGTGGAAACTGTTTATTATCGAAGGTTCGAGCAGCAAAGCCTCGGCCTCTTCACACAGGGCAAGTTTAGCCTCGTAATTCTTCCTCAGGTCGAGGTCGCGAAGCTCCTTGTTTATCTTTATATAACTGTAAAAATTCTCGACGTGGTGGTTATACGTATCCCACAGGTCCTTCACGTTGGCCTGCGGCACGGGACCCGCGTCCCTCCACCGATGTTGAAGCTCCCGGAAAGCGTTGAACGTGTTCCCGAGGGTTTCGCTGCTGTTCACCAGCTCCTTCAGATCCTCGATAACCTTCAACTTGACCTGCAGGTTATCCTCCTTGTTCCTGTCCAGTTGGGCTATAAACTCGTCCCGGCGCTTGCGGTACTCTGCGAACAGGTCCTTCAGGCGCTCCTCTCCGTTGTCGACCGGCGGCGCGAAATCTTCCGGCTGTCCGCCCCCTTCGATAAACTTCTGTCGCAGCTCGTCATGCTCGGCCCTCAGCAGTTTGTAGAACGCTACCTTGATGGCTTCCACCTCCCGGCGGATGGTCTGCACCGGCTTCTCGGCAAGCAACACCGCGAATATGTCGAGCAACTGAGACCTCGATTTCCCGGCCGCATCGAACGTCACCACTCCCGAGGCACCCTCGTGGGCCAGTTCACTCTCCTGCTCCTCACCCAGGTCGAACTCGGGCCTTTCGGCAGCCAGCTTATCCAACTCGGCTTCCTCGTCGGAGAAGTCGACCTTTTCCGACTCCGGGTCACCGGCCGTCGTCGGGACGGCTTCCGGTCGGGTATTATCCCCGGCTTCCGGGGTTTCCTCGGCAGTGTGTTCCGGCTTTTCAGCCGGCTCCGCTTCCGGTACGGCAGGTTCCACCGCTTCGGGAGCTGTTCCGGCAGGTTCCGTTACGGCCGCGTGAGCATCTGCCGCAACGACCGTTTCCGCCGTATTTTCAGTTTCGGATTTATCCGTGGTTTCCGGAGTTTCTACGGCCCCGGCTTCCGGCCCTTTATATTCCGCTTCCGTATCGGCCGTTTCGATGTTGTTCACCGGCTCCGGTTCTCCGGTCGCTTCCGCTTCCACGGCAGCAACTTCCGGTTCGGCTTCCCCGGTTTCCACGGGAAGGGTTTCCGGCTCCGTATCTCTATCGGCCTGCACGGGGTTTTGCGGTTGTGCCGGCTCCTCCGCAATATCTTCTCCTGCTACCTCCCCGGTCTCCGCGGCCGTGGTTTCCCCTGCGGCCGGAGACTGCACCGTTTCCAGCTCCGCCGTTACGGCGTAATTAACGTCCGGCGCGGTCGCGTCGGCCTCCGTTCCGGCTCTCCCGGATTCCACCGCTCCGTCGCCTGCGGGTGCGTCGGCTTCCGCCCCGGCGAGCGCAGCCGCTGCCGCTTCGTCGTCGCTTACATCGCCCGTTACTATCACGCCTGCGCCGTCCGTCACTTCCGCGACGGAAAGGTCCGCGTCAGCCACGGGAGCGGTAATATTTTCCATGGTATTTTCCACCGCGGGGCTGTCCTGTGCGCCTGCGGTCGAACCGGTCTGTTCTTCGGGAACAGTGGGGGTGGGTTTCTCGGTAGCCATCTTTCCTGAATTTTACATACCCGCACATTATACAGGTAAGCTACAAATGTATTGCATTTTTCGCAATTCCCATAGGCCCGGACCATATTTTTCGCATAGAAAACAGGCCCTGCACAATCTGCCCGATGGTTTGCCCCACGTCCGCTTCCCGGCAATAATTAACGTTTTATTAAAGTAAATCTCATTATTTTATAGCACCTTTGCGTAATCATTCACAAATCTGTGCTGAATTAATGAGTTACCGCATTCTACTGGTCGACGACGAACCGGACATCCTCGAATTCGTGGGTTACAACCTCAACAAGGAAGGTTACGAGGTCCACACCGCATCCAACGGCCGCGAAGCCGTCGAAAAGGCTCTCCGTATCAAGCCGCACCTTATCCTGCTGGATGTGATGATGCCCGAAATGGACGGAATGGAGACCTGTGAGCAAATCCGGTCTCATGCCGAGCTTTCCCATACTCTTATCGCATTCCTAACGGCACGCAGCGAGGATTATTCGCAGATTGCCGGGTTCGATGCCGGAGCGGACGACTATATCACCAAACCCATCAAGGTCAAGATACTGGTAAGCCGTATAAAGGCTATGCTCAAGCGCATAGAGAACAACCCAGTCCCTGCGGGCATTCCGGGTCAGTCGCTTACCATCGATAAGGAGCGTTATATCGTAATTATGGACGGGCGGGAGATAACCATGCCCCGAAAGGAGTTCAACCTGCTCACCCTGCTCTACTCCAAGCCGCAGAAGGTATTCTCGCGCGAGGAGATATTCACCAGCGTCTGGGGTAATGACGTGGTGGTGGGCGACAGGACCATCGACGTCCACATCCGCAAACTGCGCGAAAAGATAGGCGAGAACCATATAGTTACGGTCAAAGGGGTCGGTTACAAATACGAAGATTGACCGTGTCCAAAAAATGAAATAATCCTGCCGCACGACATACGGAAGCGGCGGAATATTTATTACATTTGTGGGCGGCCCTACGGCTTGAAAGCAAGCGCCCCGGGCCGTGAGTATCAGGCAGGCGGATATCTCCCCGTCGGCGGCGACCGGCCGCCGGTATCGAGGTGGCGCGGGTACAACCAACGGATTTTTAACGGTACGTGAAACGGGAACAGAACCGGGCCGTACCACCCATAAATGACTTTGAGGGTCAGGCCGCAGGCCGCCCTTACCGGAAAGTGTGTGCGCACACACCGGTATTAAAGCAATATACGGGACCGATGCAGATAACGTTTAAAGAGGTTTTGCTGGCCGGGGCCGGCGGGTTCGCTGGAAGCGCCTGCCGTTTTGTCGTATCCATGGCCCTCGCACCGGTCGCAGCCTCCGGTTTTCCGGCCGGCACGTTCGCGGTGAATTTAGCCGGGTCGTTCCTGATAGGCGTTTTTATGGCACTTTCGGTCGACGCACCGCTCTTGCTGCTGCTCACCACGGGGTTCTGCGGAGGATTCACCACCTTTTCGGCATTTTCGGCAGAGACGCTGGCCATGGTGCGCGGAGGCCATCCGCTGGCCGGAGCGGGATATGCCGCGGCGAGCGTCCTGGGATGCGTGGCGATGGTTTATGCCGGCCTGACGCTCGCCGGGCGCCTGAGATGACAACTAACAAAAACTATTATAGCATGGAATTTATCGAAACAATCAAAGCCAAAGCCCGTGAGGACCTGCGCACAATAGTCCTGCCGGAAGGCACCGAACAGAGGACCATCAAGGCCGCCGACCGGATTATAGGCGAAGGGCTTGCCCGTATAATACTTATCGGCAACCCTGAAGAGATACACCACCTCGCCTCGGAATACTACCTTGAAAACATTTCGAAAGCCGAAATAATCGACCCCGGGAATAACCCGAAAGCCGACGCCTACGCCGACCTTATGGTATCGCTCCGTTCGTCAAAAGGAGTTACGCGGGAGATTGCGCTGGAGCTGCTCAAAAACCCGCTCTACCTCGCGGCCGTGATGGTAAAGGCGGGCGACGCGGACGGCGAGGTGGCCGGTGCCGGCAACGCCACGGGCGACGTGCTCCGTCCGGCGCTGCAATACGTAAAGACGGCACCGGGTGTTAGCGTGATTTCCGGGACGTTCATTATGGACATTCCCGACACGATGTTCGGCGACCACGGTATGATGCTCTTCGCCGACTGCGCCGTACATCCCAACCCGAGCGCCACGGAGCTTGCCGAAATAGCCGTATCGACCGGACGCACCGCAAGGGCCATCGTGGGAATGGAGCCCCGTATAGCCATGCTCAGCTTCTCGACCAAGGGCTCGGCAAAGCACGAAATGGTGGACAAGGTGGTGGGGGCCACCCGCCTGGCGCGGGAGATGGACCCCACCCTCCAGATAGACGGAGAGCTCCAGGCCGACGCGGCCATCGTGCCGGGTATAGGTGCGAGCAAAGCTCCGGGAAGCCCGATTGCCGGAAAGGCGAACGTGCTGGTGTTCCCCACTCTCGAAGTTGGTAATATCGCCTACAAGCTGGTACAGCGGATGGCCAAAGCCACGGCCGTAGGGCCGATACTCCAGGGTATGGCGGCACCGGTGAACGACCTGTCGCGGGGCTGCTCAATCGACGATATCGTAGGCCTTGTCGCCATCACGGCCTGTCAGGCGCAGGCTTCGGCCGGTAAATAGCCTTAGCGAGGCTCGACGGTCATCACGGCCGATTTTTAAATTTTAATATCAACCCCATCAAATAATAAAAAAGAATATATGGTAATCCTCGTACTGAACTGCGGAAGTTCATCGGTTAAATACCAGGTAATAGATATGACTTCGGAAGGCCACAGGCTGCTTGCAAAGGGCATCGTGGAGCGCATCGGTCTTTCGGAGAGCGTCCTCACGCACAAACCCGCCGGCAAGCCGGTTTATGAGATCGTGCGCAGCATTCCTGACCACACGGCCGGGATAAACCTGCTGCTCGGTTGCCTTACGGATGAGAAACACGGCGTTATCGGCAGCCTGGCCGAACTTCACGCCGTAGGTCACCGCGTGGCCCACGGGGGCGAGTATTTCAGCGACAGCGCGGTTGTCAACCCCACGGTTATTAAACAGATAGAGAGCTGTTTCGAGCTCGCCCCGCTTCATAACCCGGCCAACCTGAAAGGCATCCTCTCCATTGAGAACATTCTTCCGGGCATCCCCCAGGTGGCCACATTCGATACCTCGTTCCACCAGACCATTCCTGCGAAGAACTATATGTACGCCCTGCCCTACCGCTATTACGAGGAGGAACGGGTGCGCAAATACGGATTCCACGGCACGAGCCACTGCTTTGTGGCCAAAAAGGCCTGCGAGATGACCGGACTGGACTTCGAAAGTTCCAAGATCGTCACCTGCCACATCGGCAACGGGGCGTCGGTTACCGCCATTCTAAATGGTAAGTCGTACGACACATCGATGGGCTTCACCCCGGCCGACGGCCTTATCATGGGTACCCGTTGCGGGGAGATAGACCCGGGTGCGCTTATCTACATAGCGGAGAAAGAAGGCCTCAGCTATCCGAAACTGAGCGACCTTATAAACAAACAGTCGGGCGTTGCCGGGTTTACCGGTATCTCCTCCGATATGCGAGACATTGAGAACGCCTCGGAGAACGGCGACCAGCGGGCCTCGCTCGTACTGGATATGTACGACGAACGGTTGCGTAAATTCGTCGGTGCGTACGCCGCCATCATGGAGGGTCTGGATTTGATAGTATTCACCGGCGGCGTCGGTGAGAACGGACCCAACCGCAGGCGAAGAGTTTGCAAAGGGTTGGAATTTATGGGTGTGGTGTTCGATAACGAGGCCAACGAAGGAGTTAAGGGGCAGGACAAGGTACTGTCGGCTCCCGAGTCGAAGGTGAAGGTCGTGGTGGCCACCACGGACGAAGAACTGGTTATCGCATCAGACACTTTCCGCCTGCTGAAAAAACGGTCGGAATAGACCCGGCGATTTTTACGATAGAGGGGACCTGTTCGCAGGTCCCCTCTTTTTTGTTATCGGTGAACGCGGGCCGGAGAACAAAGCTATTTCAAGAACTGCTACAGGACAAGGATTTTAGCTGTGTGCGCACACATTTATGGTCGTATGCTAAGGAGCGGCAAAGAGTGACCTGTTAGAAAGACCCCAGAACAAAGCTGTTTAATGAGCAGCCGCAGGGCAAGAATTGTAGCTGTGTGTGCGCACACATTTAATGTCCTATGCTAAGGAGCGGCAAAGAGTGACCTGTTAGAAAGACCCCAGAACAAACTGTTTCATGAGCGGCCGCAATAGAAGGATTATAGCTGTGTGCGCACACATTTAAAGGGTTTGCTACGGAGCGGCAAACAGCGCCCTGTCAGTAAAACCGCAGAACAAAGCTGCCCCGGGAAGGAATTATATTGTACGCCACCATCTTATAACCATACGCTGCGGCCGGTCGAAATCCTCCTTATCGAATCTATACCGGAATACCCCTTTCGGGAAGTCCTTTTTTTTAAGGTCATCATCAGCGGTAGGCGGGAGAGTTCCGCCAACGTACCGGCAAATTAATGTTCAGAAAAGTTCCATACCGTCACGGTAAGTCGGGTATCGCAATTCGGAGAGCAATTCACGTTTCATCCGGGATGTATCGCCGTAGTAGGAAACCATTCCTATCCGGATAAAATCCACCGTAAGCGGGCTGCGGCGGCCGGTGACCCGGGAGAACAGCTCAAAAGCCCGGGCCGCGGTGAATATCATCCACCGGGACATTCGCCACGGTTTGCGGCGGCCTTTGTGGCGGGTAATGTCGTCGAGGAACCGCTGGAGTGTCTGCACGACGTCGTCGCCCAGGTGGTAAATGCCTCCGATGCCGGGCCGGGTGCAGGCCGCAACGGTGCCCGCAACGAAATCGGGATATGAGATGAGGTGGATATGGGTCGGCTTCTTCCACACGCCCAGTAACCTGTGGCGCGCGAACCATTGGGCGGCGTCAATCATCAGTATGCCACGGCCGTATACCATCCCCACCCGGAGCGAGACCGATTCGAAGCCGTACCGCTCGCCGTAGTCGAACAGCAGCCGTTCCTCTTCCAGGCGTGTTCGGGCATGTACCGAGACCGGATTACCGTCGAGCCGTCCCGTCGCCGGTTTTTCAGGTGTGGTCTCCCCTTCCACGTGTGGGAAACTTATGAGTATTACCCGGCGCACACCCTGCCCGACCGCCGCATCGAGAAGGTTCCGGAAATACCGGGTATTGGTGAGGGGCAGAAATTTCTCGGGGTCGGCTTTGAACAGTACCCCTGCAAAATGAACGACGGTATCGACCCCGGCGAGGGCGTCGTCGAGGGTTGCTTTGTCGGCAAGGTCCACGCGGAATTCCCGGACCCCGGGACGGCCTTTCAAATCCTCGGGCAACGGCTTCCGGTGTGTCATCAGGTTCAGGCTCACGTCCCGCCCCGAATCCGCCAGTCCGCGGGCCAGGAGGCTGCCGAGGTTACCCGCGGCTCCGGTTATGGCTATTTTCATGAAGGTGAAGTTTGGTTATGCAAATATCTTATTTTTTTCCGGGTTGTATTCAACTCCGTAAACGGTACGAAGCGGGTTTCGATGTCCGGGGCAAAGGGGATTTGTAATTTAATTATTTTATATTTGCGTTACTGACCCGTAGTCCTTATGAAAAAAGCACTCGTTTTATTACTCACAATATGCCTTTATACGGCCTGTAACGATACGGAACGGGATAACCTTACGGAAACTCCCGGCGATGAATCCGTCGATGATAAAGACGGTAACGAAGAGCCGGCCCCTCCGGTTCGCCTGGGGTTCCTCCCCGACAAGGCGGAGGGAAACGTATTCGAACTCATCGAATTCAAACTCTATTCCGACAAAAGCTTTACGCTTGCCGACCTGCGGGAGGCATACGATTCGATAAACTGGGAAATTCCCGCGCTTAAGGGCCGGACCGCAATCTACCGCCACTCCGACAACAGTTCCAACTTTAAGTTCGGATGGTCACACACATTCTTCTCCCCGGGCGAATACCAGGCGGTGCTCGTATCTTACAAGGAAGGGGAGATAGTCCACGCCGACACAGCTTCGGTAACGATATCCGACAAAAAGGACTTCCTTAATTTCCACTGGAGGGATATTACCGAAAAGTCATTAACGGCCACAGGTTATCACGATATTTTCTCGACAGGGACCGGTTATTCCAATATCTTTGACGTCAAGGACGGGGTTCCGGGCGTCAGCCTCTTCATTCGCAGAGGGGGCGACAACTTCTATTTCACCGATAGGGAGAAAGAAATGCTCACGGAACCGATAAACGCCATCTATTCCCGGCCGGAATACGATGTGGAAGGCGACCCTATCGCTTTGGCCGAGGCATACGAGAGAATGTTTATCAACAGGGAGCCCGGCTTTATTCCGCTCGGCATCTGGATAACACCCCGTACTCGGATTGTGCTCCTGGAGTGCTCGTCGCCGGAGGTCAGTCGGTACGGTTACAGAGTTTACGCCGAGCCGAATATATGATAATGGTTATAGTCACGGATACCGGCGGTAGAACCTCAGCATGCCTGAAGCTTAGCCAGCGATAGAACCTTCGCATCCCTGAACCTTAGCCAGCGGTAGATCCTTCGTCACTCCGTTCCTCAGGATGACAAGAACTATATTTTATATTTCTGAGAGTGAGCGTCCGTAAGCGAGCTTACGAGGCCGGGCTATAAGTAGTAACGCCGAAGGCGTAACATCGAATCCACCTTTGTTATTTCAGCGATTGTAAATTCGACAACGGTAGAACCTTCGTCACTCCGGACCTCTGGATAGCATTATAAGATTACTTCCTTTTCAGCATATCTTTCAGGTACTCGCCGGTGTAGCTTTTTTTATTGCGGGCTATCTGCTCCGGTGTGCCCGTGGCCAGCACATAGCCGCCTGCCGCACCGCCCTCGGGACCTATGTCGATGATATGGTCCGCGACCTTGATAACGTCGAGATTGTGTTCTATTACCACTACGGTATTACCCCGGTCCACCAGTTTTTGCAGAACGTCGAGCAACTGGCGGACATCTTCGAAATGGAGACCGGTAGTGGGTTCGTCGAGGATGTAGAGGGTGTTCCCCGTATCGGTCCGGGCCAGCTCGCTCGATAATTTGATGCGCTGGCTTTCGCCGCCGGAGAGTGTGGTGCACGGCTGGCCGAGTTTTAGGTAACCGAGACCTACGTCCTGTATGGCTTTGAGTTTCTGATATATCTTCGGGATATTCTCGAAAAATTCAACCGCGCGGTTTACCGTCATATCCAGAACGTCGTTGATACTCTTGCCCTTGTATTTAACCTCGAGGGTCTCGCGGTTGTAGCGCTTTCCTCCGCAGACCTTGCAGCGGACATATACGTCCGGCAGGAAGTTCATTTCGAGGGTCTGTACCCCGGCGCCCCGGCACTCCTCGCAGCGTCCGCCTTTCACGTTGAAGGAGAACCGGCCAGCCTTGAAACCGCGTATCTGTGCGTCCGGGGTCTGCTCATACAGCTTGCGGATATCGGAAAACACGTTCGAATAGGTGGCCGGATTGCTGCGCGGAGACCGGCCTATGGGCGACTGGTCCACTACCACGAGTTTATCCACATCCCCGATGCCTTCGATACCGTCGCACGGCAGTGGACGGTCGAACGAGCGGTAAAGGTTGCGGCTCAGCTCCGGACGGAGGGTATCGTTGACCAGCGTGGATTTACCGCTGCCGCTCACCCCCGTCACGCAGATAAACGTCCCGAGCGGGAACTTAACCGTTATGTTTTTCAGGTTGTTGCCGCGGGCACCTTTCACCACCAACGATTTGCCGGTGCCTTTACGCCGCCGGGCGGGCACCTCGATGCGGCGTTTGCCGTTAAGGTAATCGGCCGTGATGGTATCCGCGGACGTAATATCGTCGATACTGCCCTCGGCCACGATATGGCCGCCTTTCATACCGGCGCGCGGCCCCACGTCTATGATATGGTCCGCACTGCGTATCATATCCTCGTCGTGCTCCACGACTATCACGCTGTTACCCGCGTCGCGCAGTTCGGTAAGGGAGCGGATCAGTTTGCGGTTGTCGCGCTGGTGCAGGCCGATACTCGGCTCGTCGAGGATATAGAGCACGTTCACCAGTTTGGAGCCGATCTGCGTGGCGAGCCGGATACGCTGGCTCTCTCCGCCGGACAGAGTGCGGCTGGCACGGCTCAGGGAGAGGTAACCCAGCCCCACGTCCACAAGGAAACCCAGCCGTTCGCGTATCTCCTTGAGTATCTCCCTGGCTATACGGCCCTGCTTACCCGTAAGCCGGCCTTCCAGCCCTTCGCTCCAGACGTAGAATTCCTCTATATCCATTGCCGAAATCTCGGCGATGTTCTTCCCGTCTATCCGGAACTGGAGGGCCTCGGCGTTCAGCCGGGTCCCGCCGCACAGTTCGCAGTCGCGGCGCATCATAAACTGCTCGCGCCACTTGGCCCCGTGGGCCGAATCCTCGTCCTGCCTTTCGATATAGTCCGCGATGCCCTCCCACACCGTCATCCGGGTGCCGTCCGCGTAATTGAACCCGCGGGTATCGACCGTGAGCGGGTCGGCGTCGCCGTACAACACCGCCTTAAGGCCCTCCTCGGGGATATCCTTCACCGGAGTGTCCACGGTGAACCCGTAACGCCGGCCGAGCGCCTCCACCTGGGCGAAAAGCATATTGTTGCGGTATTTCCCGAGCGGCTCGATACCCCCCTCCTTGATGGATTTCCGGTCGTTGGGAATAATTTTCTTCACGTCGAACACTGCTTCATCCCCAAGCCCGTTACATCGCGGGCAGGCCCCCTGCGGGGAGTTGAACGAGAAGGTGTGGGGCGCCGGGTCGTTGAACGACACACCCGTGGTCGGGCACATCAGGTGGCGGGAATAGTAACGCGCCTCGCCCGAGTCGTAATCATAGAGCATCATCGTGCCCTTTCCCTGCCGCATCGACTCCTGCAGGCTTTTCGAAAGCCTTTCCCGGGCATCTTCGTTTACAGCCAGCCGGTCTATCACCAACTCTATATTGTGGATTTTGTAGCGGTCGAGCCGCATACCGCTCCTCATCTCCTTAACTTCACCGTCTATGCGTGCGTGGAGGTATCCTTTTTTGAGAAACGACTCGAAGAGTTCGCGGTAATGCCCCTTGCGGCCCTTTACCACGGGGGCCAGCAGTGCCACCTTCCTGCCGCCGTAATCTTTCAGTATGAGGTCTATAATCTGCTCGTCGGTGTAATGGACCATCTCCTCGCCGGTCTCGGGGGAATAGGCCGTCGCGGCCCGCGCGAACAGCAGGCGCAGGAAGTCGTTTATCTCGGTGACGGTCCCCACGGTCGAACGGGGATTCTTGTTGGTGGTCTTCTGTTCGATGGCCACCACCGGGCTAAGCCCCGTTATCTTGTCCACGTCGGGGCGCTCCATCGTGCCCACGAACTGGCGCGCGTAGGTGGAGAGCGTCTCCATGTAGCGGCGCTGCCCTTCGGCATAAATGGTATCGAACGCGAGCGACGACTTCCCCGAACCCGACAAGCCCGTCACCACCACCAGCCTGCGGCGGGGAATTTCGAGGTCGACATTCTTCAGGTTGTGGACGCGCGCTCCGAGTATCTTTATCTTATCTTCTTTCAATTTACAGTGTTCCTTCGTTATGGGTTATTGTTCCGACTCGTTACCAGGTCAGGATTCCGGTACGTGTCATGGTTACTGCCTGATTCCGGGTACAATCAAAACCTGTTGGTTCCGGCTACGATATGGTTCTTTTCCGGCTCAGCACCCGGGGTCATGGTCCGAACCTATCCGGTCCGGTTCAGGATTGCGGCGTACCGGGACGGCGCCTGACTGCCTGTACGGGCCGGTATGCAGCGCTGGAAACGGTGCGGGCCTACCTGCCCGCAGGGTCGGTGCGGAACCCTGCATTGGGGACCTTTAACTTAAACGTTCGCCCCGAGGCGTTATTGTACTCGTAGTCGCGTATCCAGTGGTTTAACTGGCGTAACATTTTATAAGTGGTGCCGTTGTCGCGGGCCACCTGAGACCAGTCTATCTTCCTGTCCGAGACGTCCACCGTGCGGTAATCGTCCAGCGGCTTGTAATACTCGTCGGCCGTTATCACGTACCCGTAGGCGTACGGCTGCTCGGTAAGGAGTTTAAGAGACAGTATCCGGAACACGTAGCGCATGGTCTCTTCCGGCAGGTAAAGGTCGTAATAGTCGTCCACGCCCTGGGCCGTCATCCGGCGGTTCACCCCGCCGTCGCCCGCATTATACGCTGCCGCGGCAAGGGTCCACGAACCGAACCTGCGGTATGAGTTGAGCAGGTACTTACATGCCGCCTCAGTCGATTTCTCGATATGGAACCTCTCGTCCAGCCCGTTGGTATTGTCCACCAGCAGTCCGAACTCCCTGCCCGTGGCGGGCATAATCTGCCACAGGCCGGCCGCCCCGGCCGACGATACCGCGTTGGGATTCAGGCCGCTCTCGGCCATGCAGAGGTATTTGAAGTCGGACGGTACGCCGTACTGCTCCATAATAGGCTCTATGATGGCGAAATAGCGCTTTGAATTCAGCAGGGTCTGGATAGTGCGCGAGTGCATGAAAAGGGTCACCGAAATTTCCCTCTGCATACTTTCGTACACGTCGAAATACTCCAGCGGCACCCTTTCGCCGGCGAATTCGAGCTGCGCCGGCATGGGCGGCAGGGCAACTTTGGAAAATACCCCCTGCCCCGGAAGTTGGGCGCAGGAAAGGAAAAGCGTAAATATCAATACCTGTAATCTCATATCGTCGGAAATAAAACGTGTAAAGTTAACACATATCCTCCAAAATCGTTCCGTTCGCGGGGAATAAGCCGGCATGTACCCGGAATCTCACGATATTTGAGTAGTTTTGCAGGCGGTTACCGGTCCGTTATGCCGGGCAAGGCGGGCCATATACGCCCGCCGGACTAACAAAAGCAACAAATATGATAGAAGCGGGAACATACCACACGCTTACCGTGTCGCGCATTTCGGATTTCGGGCTTTACCTCACCGACGGGGAGTCGGAGGTGCTGCTGCCGAACCGGTACGTATCGCTCGAGGACAATGTGGGCGACCAGAAAAAAATATTCGTCTACCACGATTCGGAGGACCGGCTGGTAGCCACCACCGAGACGCCGAGGGCCACCGTCGGGCAGGCCGCCTTCCTGCGCGTGGTGGATAAATCGGTCCACGGGGCGTTTCTCGACTGGGGCCTCTCGGCCAAAGACCTGTTCCTGCCCAACCGGAACATGGCAGGGCGGCTGGAGCCGGGGGAAAGTTACGTGGTCTACGTCTATCGTGACCGGGTTACAGGCCGCGCGGTTGCCACGATGCAACTGCGCGACTATATCCGCAACGAGGAGCCGGGTCCGGCCAAAGGCGAGGAGGTGGATATCCTTGTGGCTGTCAGGACGGAGCATGGCTACCGTGTGGTGGTAAACGACCGCTGGTGGGGGATGGTGTACGACAACCAACTCTTTTCGCCCCTTTCTATCGGCGACCGGGCCAGGGCCTTTGTACGCAAGGTCACGGAGGACAACCGTATCGACCTGAGCCTCCAGAAAGAGGGGTACGACGAAGTGCAGGACTCGGCCGGCAGGCTGGTGGACCTGCTGCGATCGGCCGGAGGCTTCCTGCCCCTGCACGACCGCAGCGAACCGCAGGCTGTGTCCGCGGCGACCGGAATGAGCAAAAAGGTATTCAAACGCACCGCCGGGTACCTTATGAAACGCGGTACCATTTCCATGGACGACAAAGGTATACGGCTGACAGAGGAGGAATAGGCCGCCGTGGCGGCGGTACTTAATATCGGCACGGAATGGTCCGGTAAATACCGATACGGGATTGTTTTACCCGCACCTTGCCGTCCGGGGAGAATCGATGCCCGGCAACAGCCGGACAGAAAAGTTGAGTGACAGAACCGGTCAAAGCGCCCGTCAACGGAAACGAACGAACAGAAATAACCTTCAAAATGAGGAAAGTCCAAAGTGCGGAGAGGGTTTCGCAGTCAGACCTGTCGGACAATTTCGTCTACCAGCGTTCGCTGCTGGCCTACCATGAAGCGGCGCGGATAATCGGCGGCCGGGTGCTCGAAATCGGCACGGGGAGCGGCTACGGCATTTCGCTGGTTTCGCCCTCGTGCGAGACGTTCCTCACGGTCGATAAGAACCTGCCGCCGCTGGACCTTGCTCCCTACCCCAACGTGGAATTCCGGCAGATGAAAGTTCCTCCTCTCGAAGGGATTGCCTCAGGGTCGGCGGACTTCGTGATAACTTTCCAGGTTATCGAGCATATAAAGAAGGACTTCCTGTTCCTGCGCGAGATAAAACGGGTGCTCAGGCCCGGCGGGAAACTGGTAATCACCACCCCCAACAGGAAGATGTCCCTCACGCGCAACCCGTGGCATATAAGGGAGTACTCCGTGGACGAATTCACCAACCTTCTCTCGTGCGAGTTCGCCGGGGTGGAAGCCCGCGGGATATACGGGCGGGAGAACGTTATGGAGTATTACGAACAGAACCGCGAATCGGTGCGGCGTTTAACCCGCTTCGACCCGCTCGACCTGCAACACCGTCTTCCGGGCTGGGCATTACGCATCCCCTATGACCTTATGAACCGCATTAACCGCCGCCGCCTGCTGGTTCGCAACCGTGAGCTGACGACCCACATCCGGATGAACGACTATTTCATCGCCCCGGCGTCGGACACCTGTTTCGACCTGTTCTTCGTCGCAACCAAATAGATTATTTGGGAAGGCTTACCGAAAGCCCAGAGCCGGAGGTGTAAGTTATTTTCGTGGTTTTACCTTCCATTATTTGGAAACCTTCCATACCACCATCTCCTTCATTAAAGAAACTATAACTTACGATATAATTACCTGCATTTAGTTTCAATTCAAATGAACTTATACCTCTACCGGCTGAACCTGAAGATTTCCAAATTGAATTGCTTGTATTTTCGCTTGTGAAAATAGAAACAATAGCGTCTTTATCCGAGATGAAGGTCAACTTTCCACTAGAGTCGTTCTTCGAGCAACCCATAAACAATACAATGCAAATAAAAAATAATAATTTCTTCATAAAATTAGAATTTAATAT
>JAJQCA010000010.1:32642-33171 GCA_021202985.1 Alistipes sp. | reverse complement strand
TTTATGTATGGCTTTCGGCCCTGGGGGCTGGTGTATGGCGGCAGGGGGGGGGGTGCTTGGAATAATGGTACTCGGGTATGCTGCTCGGGTTTGGGGCTGGGGTATGGTGTTCGGGTTTGTGGGAACGGGACGCAGAGCCGGGACACTGGACCGGGATTGAGCCGGCACGCTCAGTTTAGATTCTAAATATCGACAGTGGCACGAGTGTGGGATGTGTCGGGTTTAGACTGGCCAGTCGGATAAATGCCGTGTTACCGGGGGCAGGTGCTGATAAAAAGCGGCATTAACAGGGTTTAGCAGAGTATTAAGGAAACGCATCACCATAACGCCGCGGCAGATTGATAAGCCGGCAATGCCGATACCTTCAGGCTATATTAAAAATAACATATATATCAGAAGCATGCGGGATACTATTCCCGCACGCTTACCGTGAAACCCGAATATAACGCCGACCGGGTAAACATCTGGCGAAGTCCGATATAGCCTTCCTCCACAGGCGGAAGCGGGCTTCCGTCGAACCAAAATTCTC
>JAJQCA010000010.1:0-32632 GCA_021202985.1 Alistipes sp. | reverse complement strand
CCGATATAGCCTTCCTCCACAGGCGGAAGCGGGCTTCCGTCGAACCAAAATTCTCCCGACTTACCGTTCTCTCCTTCGGCCCGGAACCATAACTGCCCACCGATTTTCGTTACGGTTATATGGTACCGGACCCCGGTTCGAACAGGTCCGGCATAACTTAGTGTCTCGGTGCTATTCCCGCTCGCTTACCGTAAAACCGGAATATAACGCAGACCGGGTAAACATCTGGCGAAGACCGATATAGCCTTCCTCCACAGGCGGAAGCGGGCTTCCGTCGAACCAAAATTCTCCCGACTTACCGTTCTCTCCTTCGGCCCGGAACCATAACTGCCCACCGATTTTCGTTACGGTTATATGGTACCGGACTCCGGTTTCGAACAGGTCCAGCCCCACGTAATCCGGTTCCAGCGCGGTACCCTGCAAGCCCCTTCCCTCCCGGGGCATATAACGCCGGGCACGCACGTAACGGGTCGACTCCTGCGACGGCGGCACCCCGTCCGTGGCATAGCTGATATGGTAGGTGTCCATATTGTCGAAGTAGTGCTTCATCAGCGGCTCGGCGCGCTTGTCGCCCCACATGTGGATATCCTCCGGATAGCCGTCCATCCCGCTCCCCCGCGCCTGTATGTAAATGATATTCACGGCGTCGGCCCTGGAAGAATCTAGTCGGGTGTAATCGTACTCTATCTTGATATCGCCACGGAACTCCTGCCGGGTCCACAACACGGCATGGTGGGCGTTGTTGCGGTCCTCCGGTCCGGCGCGCAGCACCATCCCCTCGGGGGTGTTGGTGACCGTGGCGTGGATACCGTCCAGTATCCACTTATCCCGCCAGTCGCCGGTACCCGAATCGGAAAAAACCTCTTTCCATCGAAGTGTGTCCGCACACACACTCTCCTGTCCCTTGCACCACGTGCAATCCGCTGTCGCGGTTTGCGCCGTTACCATGGTACTGCAACCAAATGCCGTAATCAAAAACGATATTACATTAATAGTCATACCTTAATCTATTTTACAGATATATAACTCACCAAACAATGGTCCGTACCGCCTTATAAGTAACGGCCAACTATCCGTATGAACTTATCCGGAGAACCTGTCGGTTCCCGGCCTCAGTTTCCGGATCGGAAAATTCACCGGCAATAATATGTGTGTGCGCACACACAATCTTATACTCTTAGTTTTAATATCAGGTGGCTGCATCAACCAAATGTCAGTATAATCTCTGGCTGGTGAAACACTTCCCGATTCACGGTGTGTGTGCGCACACACACAATACCACCAAACTGAGGAACCTGTCCTCCAATTTCCTGCTTGAAACCGGTGAACGTTTTATACGCAACACGGCGGCCCTAAAGCGGATTATTCCCATCTACCGTTCATTGCAGCCCGATTCGGTTACGGTTGTGTGTACGCACACACAGTCTTATCCTCCCAGTATTAACATCCGGTGGCTGAATCAATCAAAATGTCAGCACAATTCTCTGGCTGGGAAAACATTTCCGATTCACGGTGTGTGTGCGCACACACTATCTTGTCGTTAAAGTAAAGTGTGGATTACTTTACCTACTTCTCTACAATCCGGGTTATGGTAAACCCCCCTGTTCCGCCAGCTCCCGGGCCTTTTGCGCTATCCGTACAAATTCCATCCGGACATTATCGGAATCCGACCGGACGCCCATGCGGGCCAGGGCCACAACGTCTTCAAAACCGGCGCTCCCCGTGACGGGCGACCCGCGCAACAACTCGCCGAACAGGGCTACCGCCGAAGCGAAATGGAAGTCCGGCGACGGTTCCGCACCCCGGTCGCGAGCCTCGGCAGCGACGGACGCAGTCCGCCGCGTACCAGGCCTGCCGTACACGGCTTCGACCGTCGCCATCAGACCGCTGTTGCCCCCGGCGGGGACCACCTCGTACATCACCGTTATCTCCTCTCCCGCATACATATCCACGCCGGCGTATCCTTCTACGGGCACGGTCTCGTAGCCCACCAGCCGGTACGATGATACCGCCCGGGGCTCGAAACGCGCCGCGGCGGCCACGGCCGCGGCTACCTCGTCCGGCTCACGGCCGGCCTTCGTGCGCAGGGTTATCATTATCAACTTATTGTCGCCGTTCCACGGGCACGGCCCCACCTCGCAGGTAATCCGAAGGGCATCCCTTCCGGACGGCAGCGGGCGGTCGTAAGTGAAACGGTTCACAAGCTCTTCGGTCCTTACCGCTGTCGCTTCCGGCAGCGCGCCGGTGGCGATTGCGCGGGTAAGGGCGTCGTAGGAACCCCGGCCCACGGTCAGCGGTATCGGTGCGGACGGCGACGCGCCCACGGCAACCATTCCGGCCCCGGCCCCGGCCCCGGCAGGTTTCCAGCGTCCGGCAGAAGGCGACCCGGCCGCCATACCCGTTACGGAAACCGGCGGTTCTGCCGCGGCACCGGCAAGCTCGTCGGACCCGCCGGGCAATGCAACCGCAACCGCGGCGCGCTCGCCGACAGCCGTATTTCCTGCCGCCTCTTCCGACCGACGGAGCGGTATCACTACCGGCGAGGAAGTGCTGCCCTGTATCGACCCGACCATACCGGCCTCGTACCCGGGTGAAGAGGCGTATAATCCCGGTTCGTCGCCCTCCACCTCTATTTGGAACTCGCCTTCCGGGCCGGATACCGCAACCTTCCTGCTATCCGTTACCACGGTAGCTCCCGCCACCGGCCGGCCATGCTCGTCCACGACCCGGCCCCTCACCATCCGTTCCTTGACGGAGCGTGCTGTCCCGGTCCTGGCGGCCAAGTCCGCAGTGGAAGCGGAGGCCGAACGGGCGGCATGGGTCGTCTCCAGGATAACCATGTCCGCCTGGTCATCGAAATCCCCGAAGTCGAACATCAGGCTCGGTTCGTCACTGTATATCGAAATTTTATCCTGCATGGCAGAGACCGAAGGCGTTGGCGGAGGGGACGCGGCCGGAGCCGCTTCCGGCGGCAGCGGGATATCTTCCTCCACCCGCATCGGTTCCGGAACCGGCACGGTAAGGTCGTAAATGGCAAGGGCCTTGTCGAACATATCGTTCTGAAGCATATCGAGAACCAGGCCGCTGAGCGCGACGCACAGGATAAGCGCGGCCGCGCTGCCCCAAACCGATGCCCGCCGCCATACGGATACGGGCCGGCGGCCGGGCCGCCGGTCCTGCCGGGCACGCATAGAGATGCGCTCGGACAGCCGCCCGAGGGCCTCCGCATGGTCGCCTTCGACAAGGTCGTAACCCTCCAGCGCATCCCGGAGGAAGGGATCGCCGAGGGCTTCCAGTTCTATACGGCGCGCCTCGCTGCCCTTCCGCCTGCCGCGTATGTAATCGTTGAGCTTCATTATTTCGCCGCGCCGTGCCGCTCCATACAGTTCTTCAGGTTTCTCTTCCCGTTCTGTATGTAACTTTTGACGCTTTTTATATTATAACTTGTGGTATCGCAAATATCGGCATACGACCTCTCTTCATAGAAAAACAGCCGGACGCTTATCTTCTGCGGCTCGGGTAACTGCTCGAGGCACTCCTCCAGACGGGCCAGCCTCAGTTCGTCGTCCTTCTTATCCAATAGATGCAAAAGAGGGTCGGATTCCATAAAATTTTCGTCGAGCTGCGTAGTCGCCGTGCCCTTTTCCTTCCGGATTAAACCGAGGCAATGGTTACGCGCCACGGAATAGAGCCACGTGCGGAACTCCCTGACATCGTGCCGGGCGAGCTTTGCCACCAACTCTTCGAATACCTGCATTACCGCGTCCTCCGCCCGGGCCTTGTCGCGCAGGTATTTGAGGCACAACCCGTATACAAGCGGCATGTACCGGGAGTAGAGTTCCCCCAACACATCCAGCCCGCCGGACTCCCTGTAAAGGACTACCAGTTCCGCATCTGTCAGGCGGTCTATATTTTCAGACGGTTTATTCCTCATTGAAAGCCCTCCGGGCAGTATCTGCACACAAAAGTAAATTTTTTCACCGAAAATTTATGGAATTTCCGGCGGCCCCGCATCAATTAGGTAAACAAGCCGATACAAACATTTAA
The DNA here is from genome assembly GCA_021202985.1 of Alistipes sp. Lineage (GTDB taxonomy): Bacteria > Bacteroidota > Bacteroidia > Bacteroidales > Rikenellaceae > WRDF01. The sequence continues at coordinate 28,585 of JAJQCA010000010.1, read as the reverse complement.
AACTCCAGAATATGAAAACGCTAACAGCCATCCTCGCAGCCACACTGCTCCTTTCCGTTACCGTACCGTTAGTATCGTCCTCCCAGCGTTCCGTAGTGACGGGCAGGGTAACCGACAACCTTAACAATCCCCTGCCGGGAGTGGCCGTTCGGATTAAACGCACCGCCGACGTGGTGATGACCGACCGCGGCGGAGAGTACTCCATAACGGCCGCCGAGGGGGATACGCTGGTGTTCTCGCTCGAGGGGTTCGAGACGATGGAGGCGGAGGTTACCGGCCCGAGGATGGATGTGACGATGGAGCCGGAAATAGTGTTCATAGAGGTGCACGAACCGGAATTGTCGATAAAAGTAATCAGCGACGCCAGGCATTTTGAAGAGTTTGTCCAATACGATGTTGCGTACAGCATGGCCGAGTCGCCAAACCCTGTCCAAGGTATGAGGGCGCAACCGATAGTTCCCGTTTCCCCGTCGACGGTAAATATGTACTATCCCGGCGGGGAGGAGTACGGCCGTTACAGGGAGAACCGGTTCGTTGCGGTGAGCGACGACCCCCTGTCGACCTTCTCGCTCGACGTTGACGGTGCCTCGTACAGCAATATACGCCGGATGCTAAATAACGGCCAGCGACCCGCGGAGGACGCGGTGAGAATCGAGGAGCTGGTAAACTATTTTAGCTACCGGTATCCCGCACCCACCGGTGACGACCCGGTGAATATCAATTACGAGGTAGCCCCGTGCCCGTGGAACAGTAAGCACAAACTGGTACGCATAGGCGTGAAAGCCCGTGAAATCCCGTCGGAAGATCTGCCGCCCACCAATTTCGTCTTCCTTATAGACGTGTCAGGCTCGATGGCGGGCCGCATAGAACTGGTAAAATCGTCATTCAAACTGCTGGTAAACAACCTTCGGCCGGTGGATAAGGTAGCCATAGTTGTCTACGCCAGCGAGGTGGGTATCAAACTTCCGGCCACGAGCGGCAGCGACCGGCAAACCATCAACGACGCCATCGACGCGCTCCGCGCGGGCGGCAGCACAGCGGGCGGGGCCGGCATACAGACGGCGTACCGCGTGGCACGCGAAAACTTTATAGAGGGCGGCAATAACCGCATAATACTCGCAACGGACGGCGATTTCAACGTGGGAGTATCCAGCCCGCAGGAACTCGAACGGCTTATAGTGCGTGAGCGTGAAAGCGGCGTATTCCTCACCGTGCTCGGCTACGGCATGGGCAACTACAAGGACGAACGCATACAGACTCTGGCCGAAAAAGGCAACGGCAACCACGCTTACATAGACAACCTGCAGGAGGCCCACCGGGTGCTGGTAGAGGAGTTCGGAGGGACGATGCACACGGTGGCCAAAGACGTTAAATTACAGGTGGAGTTCAACCCCGCTTACGTACAGGCGCACAGGCTTGTAGGTTATGAGAGCCGAATGCTGGAACACCGGGATTTCAACGACGACACCAAAGACGCAGGGGAACTGGGCGTGGGCCATACGGTAACGGCTTTTTACGAAATAGTCCCGGTGGGAGTGGAGAGCAGCGCAGTTGGCAGCGTGGACGCGCTTAGGTACCAGCCCGCGCAGGACGCGCCCGTCCGGGCACAACCCCTCGGCCCCGTACCCTACACCGGCGAACCAATCGTAAACAGCGACCCCCGGCCGGTGGAACGTATCGTAGCCCACGGCCCGGCGGCCGAGCTGATGTATGTAAAACTGCGCTACAAAGACCCCGACGGCGATACCAGCAAACTGCTCGAGGTGCCCGTTTACGACAGCGGCACGACCGACCCCTCGCCGGACTTCCACTTCGCGTCGGCCGTCGTGATGTTCGGGCAACTGCTGCGCAACTCCGAGTTCAAAGGCACGGCCGATTACGACCTGGTGGTTTCGACCGCCCGGCGCGGCCTTGCCGACGACGGAAACGGATACCGCCGCGAATTTATCCGCCTGGCGGAAGCGGCAAAAGCGCTTCAACAATATTAAGCATTGATTTAACTACCGGATATTAAAATACGTGATAATAGAGTTTTCCGCTAATCCCGGTGTCGGCAGACACCCCACCTGATTCCCCCCGGGGATGTCGGGGGTCCTTAGCCTGTTCCCCCGAACCTGCCGAACGAGATTAGCCAGCCGGACGGGGAGGAACGTTGTTCCTCCCCGTTTTGCGTCCCGGTACCGTTATCGTGGAGCCGGGGACGGTTTTAACGGGGAATGGTTATTTTTGTAAAAAACGGATACGATGAACAGGATATTACAGCTCGTTTTGCTTTTTTATATCCCGGCGGCCACCGCGCAGACCGCCGAATTTCCCGTCGGCGACGGCTGGGCCGGAAACTCTGTCAACACGGTCGTGTTCCGCAAAAACTCCGTGGACAGCCACGAGAACGGCACTCAGTTCACTGCCTATTACGACCCGGAGGGACGGATGGTAATCGCCTGCCGTGAGGCCGGCTCGCCGGTGTGGACCGTCCACCCGACCCGGTACACGGGAAACGTTCTGGACGCGCATAACTCCATAAGCATAGCGGCGGACTCCGAGGGCTACCTGCACGTGAGCTGGGACCACCACGGCAACCCGCTGAATTACGCGCGGTCGGTGGCGCCGTTTTCGCCCCGGCTCGGCGACCGGGAGCCTATGACGGGATGTAACGAAGACAACATTACCTATCCCGAGTTTTTCCGGATGGGCAGCCACTTAATATTTATGTACCGCGACGGCCGGTCGGGGCAGGGTAACCTGGTAATGAACCGGTACGACACCCGTACGCGCGAATGGACGCAGCTCCACGACCTGCTGATTGACGGCCAGGGGGAGCGCAACGCCTACTGGCAGGCCTGCACCGACAGCCACGGCACGCTCCACCTGTCGTGGGTGTGGCGCGAATCGCCCGACGTGGCGAGCAATCACGACCTCTGCTACGCCCGTTCGCGCGACGGGGGAATCTCGTGGGAACGCTCGGACGGCACCCGCTACGACCTGCCCATAACCGCCTCCACAGCCGAATACGCCTGCCTCGTCCCGCAAGGAAGCGAACTTATCAACCAGACCTCCATGACAGCCGACAAGCACGGTAACCCGTACATAGCCACCTACTGGAGGGATGCCGGCAGCCCGGTGCCGCAGTACCGGATTGTCTACGTGTCGGAAGGCCGGTGGAAAGCGGCAGACACCGGATTCCGCTCGGAGCCGTTTACCCTCTCGGGCACGGGAACGAAAAGCATACCGATTTCCCGGCCGCAAATAATGGCCGCGGACGACACGACGGGCACTAAACTATACATGCTGTTCCGGGATGAGGAGCGCGGAGGGAGGGTGTCGCTGGCCGAATGCACCGACCCGGACGGCGGGCGGTGGCAGGTCCGCGACCTTACGGACTATTCCGTAGGGGCATGGGAACCGACATACGACACCGAGCGGTGGCGCAGGGACGGTGTGCTCGATATTTTCGTGCAAAAAGTCGTGCAGGTGGACGGCGAGGGGACTGCCGACACCCGGCCGGAGAAGGTGGTAATACTGGAATATGCTCCGGAATGACGGTAACTCACAGTTCTGTTGATGAACAATATCCGAATCCTTTATCGAGGTTTTGTAATATATATAGGCGTTTTAAGCCAAACAGAGTACGGCTGATAACACAAGGAGATACCATTGGCCAGAGATACCGACCCTGGGTCACTAAAGTATTTAATATACTTAAACATCGCCCGGCCCGGTAAATATCCGACGGGTAAGGCCCGGCCGGACTACTCCGAAATCGTACCCAGTTCGGTCGTAATGGTTTTATAGATGCTCTCCACCAACCCGAGCCGGTAACCCTTGTGGGAGAACAGGATGTCTCCGGAACCGTTCAGGTACAACGCAAGCGGGTACTGGTCCGTGAAATTCATTCGCAGGGCGGCCGTCGCGGCATCCAGAAGCGATCCGTCGCTGTCCCACATCCAGACGGTCTGGGCAGGCAACGGGCCGAAAATCGAACGGTTGAACGTGGCGCCTGCCTGCAGGCCCGGCTCCACGAAAAGCACTCCGCCGCCCCACTCTTCCAGCGCAGACGAGAACCCGGGCATCTCCTGTAATATATGGCGGGTAGGCTCGGTGGCGGGATCGACGAACAACAGCACCAGACCCTTGTCGTGCGACTGCTCTTTCAGCGTGGTTTTCGTGCCGTCGGGCAGGAATATTATGGTGTTCATGTCGAGGATGCCCTCCACAAAAAGCTTGTCGGTCAGACCGGGAAGACGCACATCTATCTCGGCCAGCCCTCCCTCCCCGAGATTGAAATATTCGGTATGGACTGCCACGGAGCCGTCGTTAGCCCGGCTTCCCGCCATAAAGCGGAAGTAACCGGCCGGCACCTCGACCCGGACCGGGTAGGGCCGGTCCGCCAATTCACCGGCAAGGTCGAGCGTTACGAAATCGCCCTCCTCGAACCGGGCTATGGTGTAGTGCGAGCGGTAGACCGGTTCCACCGGGTTCGATTCGGCCGAACCGAACGTCACGCTCCCCATAGCCGGGAGCGCGGTCGCGGCCTCCAGGTCGTCCAGCAGGGCGTCGTGCCATGCCCCGTCCTTCCAGAACTGCGGCTTACCCGTAGCCCTGTCGATATGGGCCGGTATGCCGGCCGACCGGCAGTAGGCCACGAAGAAGGCGTTACGCGACCTGCGGTCGGCCATTGCTGTCTCGTAAACTCCACGGGGAGTAATCATACAGGCCACGTAGTTCTGCCCCTCGAAAAGTGACGGACGGACCCGTGCCTTTACTTCATCTACGATAACGAGCGGATCGCTCACCCTCGACCTGACGGCCGGGCCGTAGGTGGTTTCCACAGGGAGCCAGCCCGTTCTCGCGCCGAAAAGGGAGCGCCAGGGCATTATCAGCTCTATGTCTATCCTCGGGGACAATATTTTAGGTACGTACAACTCTTCCGGAACTTCGTATGCCGGCAAAACCACAGGATTCAGATAGCTGTCCAGATAGTCGGCGGGGGTATCCCGCAGGTCTTTATCGGTCAGCGTTTCCAGGAGCGGCACCGCGTATGGATTACCGGCGTGCGACTCCATGAAGTTAAGAATATCCTGCCAGTTACCCTGAGACTTATCCAACAAGTCGGCTATGCGCTTCTCCTCCACGCCCGTTTTAACGGCCAATGCGCCCGTGCGGCCGCGCCATCCGGTGAAAGTTCGCATATAAGAGTTACGGATGGAGTCCTCCGCGGCGAGGCGTCGCCGGTTTTCGGCCACCTTGTCCGACGGCGCACCGGTGAACGGTTGCGCCTGCGGCACGTTCATTACGATATCCTCGACGTATTCTGTCCCGGCTTTCCGGTCGAGCCGCAAAGAGGCGCTGTCCGCTTCGGGGGTGATTTTCACATACCCGTAGCTGTCCCCGTGCGACGCCCATACCAATACGTCGCCGTAACCGGTCGTCACCCGGGCAGTGCCGTCCGTGTCCGTGGTACGGATGGCGAGCGGGTAGAACTCCGCGTAATTGTAGACCTTGAACTTCACCTTTGCACCTGCGGCAGGGCGGCCCGCCCCGTCGAGTACCGTAACGCTTATTTCGCGGGCCGGGGCGTACGCGGCCGTCAGGTTAATGGTGGTGTAATACTCCGTCCGTTCGTTCATCTCCTCCGGACCGTCGTAGGGACCGAACACCGTGGTGTGCATCATCATGGCCCGGGTCGCCGGCGTGGTGAACCACGCCATGTCGAGTTCCGGCTCGGGTTCGCACGCGCCCATGTAGTACCAACGGCCGTCAATCCAGACCTCGACCCACGCATGGTTACTGTCAGTATGGACCCAGCGGGGCGTGTAGACCTGCCGCGCGGGTATACCCACGGCCCTCAGCGCGGTTACCGTAAAAGCCGACTCCTCGCCGCAGCGGCCCCATGATGTCCTGACCAGCGCCAGCGGCGCCGAGGTACGCGCGTCGGTGGCCCGGTATTCCACTTTTTCGTGACACCAGTGGTTCACCTCGAGGGCCGCGTCGTACATCGACATACCTTCGATGCGTTCTCGCAGCTCTTCGAAAAAAACGTCGCGCGACTCGTCGAGGTTCTCGTTATTGACCCTGTGCGGAAGGACGAAGTGGAGAAATATCTCTTCCGGCACGGTCCGACCCCACGAAAAGTGGTCGCGCGCCCTGAGGGCACCGCGCACCTGCCGCAGGAAATAGCCGGTGTCGTAGCAGTCCGCGATATCGCACAGCGGGCAGTAGGCAAGCAGGAACCGGCATCCGTCCAGTTCGTCCTGCGTGAGAGGGTCCGTGGCCAGCAAACTGTGGAATTGCGCCTTCCGGTTGGACGACACCCCGTCCATCCGGCGTATGTAGTCCGATTCTATTCTCTCCCGAAGCGCCTCGTCGCCGATAAGCGGCTGCGCACCGGCCGGCGCCGGGCCGCCGACAGCCGAAAGGAGCGCGAATAACAGGGCCAGCCCGTAACGTATACCGTATTTCACCATGGCTATATATCTTTTATGTTTTCGTAAACCTTCCTGATTTTCTCCGGGTCGGCCTGCCAGCGCGAGAAATCCGCCCATGCGGGCCGGGGCGCCGGGCTGTCGAACCGGCTCCGGAAGGTGCCGTGTATCTCGCGGCATCCGGTTTCACGCAGTATGGCCGCGGCATTTTCCGGCGTCACACCGCTGCCGGGCATAATGGTTATCCGTCCCGCGGCCAGCCGCACCAGCCGCCGCAGTTCGGGAACGCCCTCCGGCGCGGACCCGGCACCGCCGGAAGTAAGGATGCGGATAAACCCGGCGCCGATCATATCTTCCAACGCCCTCTCCCGGTCGCGGCACACGTCGAACGCCCGGTGGAACGCGGCCTTCATCCCCAGCGACGCGGCCAACCCGGCCAGCTCCCGGCACCGCGCGGTATCGACGTCGCCATCAGGCGTGAGTACACCGGCCACCACACCGTCACAGCCCGCGCTGCCGCAAAACCTCACGTCTTCGAGCATCGCCGCGAACTCCCGGTCGGTGTAGACGAAATCGCCGCCCCGAGGGCGTATAATCGGGAACAGTTCGCACCGCACCTCATCGCGCAGCACGGCGATATTACCGGCCGAGGGTGTGGTGCCTCCCTCGTGCATATTGTCGCAGAACTCTATCCTCGCGGCACCGCACCTCCACGCGGTAAGGGCCGAACCGACCGATTCGGCACACACTTCCAGAACGGCCATATACTCAAATTTTAAATCGATTATAAATATATGGATTATTTCTTTCTCCGGAAGCAGGGCCGCCGCAGCTAAAGTTTGAACAATGCCAACGCCTAAGCCACAGAATACGCCCCCGATTACTCCCGTAAATGACAAATAGGGTTTCGGTAAACGCGAAAAACTATTAACTTTGTAAGGCAACCTTAATAATCTATCCCAAACTTTTTAATAACCAGGCACAGGTTGTCACATAGGCCCTGTCGAATTATGCCGAGACGGATACTATGCGTATAATTATACCCTTACTCCCCGATACAACTTTTACTGCATTTACGGGCGCGGATAAATCCGCGGCTCCGCCACGGAAAATATCCGGACGCGGAACGGACGATCCCCGATCGTGCGGGAAGGTTACGCCCGGAGGCCGCAACATCGCAGGAAGGCCCGTCCGCAACGGCGCCGGACTGCTTGCGGCCATGACCTTACCGCACCGGCTGACGATACTTCCCGCCATCGGCACCGGTGCCGTATATCCGGCTGTAATCGCGCTGCTGATTTGCCTGCTTGTGTTTGTGGCCTGGAAGGCGGGCCGAAGGATAAGGCTTCTTCGCCGCGCCCTGCAAAGCGAGCGTCGCAAGTCGGATCAGAAACTCCATACGTTCCACAACCTTTCTCATGAGTTCAAAACACCTCTTACGATGGTCCGCGGGGCTATCGAGAGCCTTTCCATGCACGGGCGGCACGACGCGGACACGGATAAACTGCTGGAGACGCTCTCGGCCGGTTCCCGGCGGCTTATGGGGCTTGCCGAGCAGTTGCAGCAACTCAGCCACGGCGGCGAGCCGGACAACGAGCTGAACCTCCAGTATACCGAGGCCGTGGCGTTCTTCCGGGGTATATACGACAATTTCCGCGACATAGCGCACGACCGGGATATAGACTACGGTTTCGTGACGAACCGCGAACAGCGGGAAATTCTGCTCGACCGGAAGAAGATGGACAAAATAGCCTACAACCTGCTCGCCCACTCGTTCGACGGCGTGCCCGACGGAGGAGCGGTAAGGATGCAGCTCAACTTCTCGGAGGAGGAGAACACGTTCATGCTCAACATTTCCGACAGCGGAAGTAAGGGGCAAGGAAGCGATGCCGGTCCGCAGGCCGGCGGAGGCGCCTCCATCGCCGGGCTGAGCCTGCCGGTGATTTCGGAAGTGGCCCTGTCACACTGCGGATACCACGAGTACGACTGCCGGTCGGAACTCGGGGGAGCCAGCCTGTCGGTCTACCTGCCGATGTCGGACGACAGTTACGACAAGGAGTGGATATCCGAGATAGCCGCTCCCGGGATGGCAATACTAAAGGACAAGGCGGCCGAAACCGGGGCAGAGCCGACCCACGCCCTGCTGAAACCTCTCAAAGAGTACAAGATACTCATAATCGAGGACGAGGTGGAAATCCGTGAAATGGTGTGCGACCAGTTAGGTAAATACTTTACGGTGCTCGACGCCGACAACGGCACCGCAGGGCTGGAGGCGGCTTCTGCCGGGCAGCCCGACCTGGTTATATGCGATGTGATGATGCCCGGGTTGAGCGGGTTCGAAGTGGCGGCGAAACTCAAATCGGACTTCGCAACGAGCCATATGCCCGTGATACTGCTTACGGGCCACGTCTCGGACGAGTACCAGTTAATAGGCGCCCAGGCCGGAGCGGACGCCTATATAGCCAAGCCGTTCAGCATAAAGCTACTGTATACCCGTATCGTTAAGTTTATAGAACAGCGCGAACACCTTCAGCAAAAGTTCTCCCACGAACCCGGCGCCCGGCTGTCCACCGAATCGGACCGCGACAAGGCTTTCTTCAACAAACTCCATGAACTTATCGAGGCCAACCTGCGCAAGCACGACCTCACGGTGGACGAACTGATGAAAGGTATGGGCATGAGCCGCAACGCGTTCTACCAGAAAGTAAAAGGGGTTACCGGGCAGACCCCGAACGAATACCTGCGGACCGTCCGGCTCAAAAAGGCGGCCGGAATGTTTTCCGACCCGGAACTCAATGTTTCCGAGGTGGCCTACCGCGTGGGATTCGACGACCCGCTCTATTTCAGCAAATGCTTCAAGGCCAGCTTCGGCCGAACCCCGACACAGTACCGGAACGATTTGCTGGGGAAATAAAGTGCTTTCCATTGGCTGTGATTCACGGGGTCGTCAAGGGAGGCCAACGGCGCGGCAGATGCACGCGCGTATATAGCGATTATTGCTGCCGCCCCCCTGTAAAGACACCTTACAGCTAAATAGGGACCCCAGCTCCGGGACAACAACCCGGGCATTTTGTCCTGTCTACTGAATCCACGACCGGAAATAAACACCCGATTGTTAGCTATCCACCCGGGGCAAAAAAAGAGAACCCGCGCCGTCACGGCGCGGGTCCCCCTCATCTAACCAAAGAAATATTAGTAACCAGTATTCTGGTCCCAATCAGTATGTATGGAAATTGTCGAGTAAGGTATCGGAAGGAGCAGGTCCCTTGCGGTCGGGTAGCTCGCACCGTACTCGGTACTTACCTGGTTGTTATCGTCGAGGAACTTCTTGAGCGAATTGAGGAATACGGTTTCGCCCTGCCTTACAAGGTCGAAATAGCGTTTACCTTCGCCGATATATTCCTTGCGGCGTTCGTCCATAACGTCGTCGATGGTGGGTGTGCCCGTCAAGGGCAGGATACCCGCACGGGTGCGCACGAGGTTAATCCACGGCAAAGCCTCCGACGCACGGCCAACCCCGATAAGCGCTTCGGCATAGAGCAGGTAGGCATCCGACACGCGGAGGATCGGGCAGTTAAGCGGATAGTCGTTCCAGGATTTGATAACGTTATTGGTATTATCGCGAACGAGGTATTTGATAAGCAGATAGGGTTTATCGACCCATATCGTCGGGTTTTTATCGTCATCCAGCGAATAATATCCTTCAGTAAGTATCGGGAACATTGCACGTTCGTCATTTTCTGCGAGCATATCGTCCACAAGACCGTTGTCCACGCGGAAGTCCTGACCCTGCACCGTGTAGCCGGAATATACCCACTCGGGGAACATGGTCGCGGTTGCGGAACCACCACCCACTTCGTAACCCGGGAGTGAAGAACCCAGTCCGGTGTTGCCCGATTTGAACTGCACGGAAAAAATGTCCCAGGTATCCTCCTGGTCTATATCGAAAATATCGGCATAGTTGGGAGCGAAGCGGCCCGACAGGTTATTGATTATCGGCGAGAGGGCATCCACCGCTTTCTGGTAAGCCCCGCTGTCGTTCAGGGGATAGCCGGCCATCGTACAATAGACATAAGCCAGCATTGTACGGGCAGCCCATGCCCCGGCGTGTCCCGCACGACTGCCGGTTGGCATATCGTCGAGGTTAGCCATAGCGAATTCGAGGTCTTCGATTATTTGACCGTAAACTTCGGCCTTCGGTGTACGGCCGTAAGGAAGAGCCTCCGGACGGGTCAGAGGTACCAATACCAACGGAACGTCGCCCCATGTGCGCACCAATTCGAAATAGGCGTACGCGCGCAGGAACAGTGCTTCCGCCCTCTGGGTCTTATATTCATTCTCCTCAGTAGCCGAGAGCAGCAGGTTGGCGTCGGCAATAATGGAGTACAACCGATTGAAACCGGCACTTACCCAACTGTTATTGGTCTGCACCTGGAAACGGCGGATATCCGCCTGGTCGCGCTGTGCGTTGGGAACGGTTGCCATAAACCAGTTATCGGAACGGCTTTCGGAGAGCATCAGATAAAGGATGGTCGGTAGGTCGTCGTTGGTACCGTTACGTCCCATGCGGGAGTAGATACCGGTAAGGGCCTGGTTAACTTCCTCTTCACTTTTATAGAATTGTTCCGAGGCCATGTTCTCGACGGGATATATGTCTATTATGTCGGCACACGACGTGGCATAGGCCGCGATAAAGAACAGTATTATTAATCTTTTCATAACGATTGTGTCCTTTTAGAATGTTATACTAACTCCGACGATGAATGTACGCGGAACGGGATAGGCACCCCAGTCGGCCGCGGCATTGTCCTGTGTGGCACCCTCGGGAGAGAAGCCGGGTTTGTAGTGGTCCCAGAGATATACGTTGTCGCACGACACGTATACCCGGAGGTTACTGATCTGTTTGAAATTGGGAGTCCAGTTATATCCGAGCTGGATATTTTTAAGGCGGACATAGGTGGCGTTGTAGAGCCAGTTGGTGTCGTAGTTGTTACCGGTAGTGGTAGCCCAGAAAGCGGGGGTCTTGCCGTTACCCGGCTCGTCTTCACTCCAGTAAGCATCGTATAGCCAAGTATTTAGATAGTTCCATCCCGGACCGTCGGTCGCCCTGTTCCATCCGCGGGAACCCGAGGAAAGGAGTTTACCCCCTATACGTCCGTTGATGAAGATTGAAAGGTCCCAATTCTTGTAAGTGAAAGTATTGGTTATACCCCATTCGAATTTCGGCTCGAGGCTTCCGGCAACGATTTTGTCGTTCTGGTCTATAACACCGTCGCCGTTCTGATCCTTCCATTTGGTATCGCCGACACCCTGGTTGGCCATAATGGGCACAAGAGCTTTGCCGCTGGAATCGAAATCGGATTCCCGGAGGGTACGTTCGGCTTCATACAGGTAATACGAGTTGATAGCGTGTCCTTTCCTCTGGATTAGGGCGTTCACCGTGGAACCGAAGATAATATCGGCGTCACCGTCCGAAAGTTCCATAATCTTGTTACGGTTGAACGAAATGTTGAAATCGGTGCTCCAGCGGAAGTTGGTTTTGCTGATATTGAACGACGTTATGTCGAATTCCATACCCCAGTTACGAACGCGGCCCACGTTGTCGGTCATCGAGGTAAACCCGGTGATTGCCGATACGGGAGTGTCGAGCAGCAGGTCCTTGGTCATCTTGTAGTAATAGTCGGCCGAGAACTGGATACGTCCGTTGATGAAGGTCAGGTCGAGACCCACGTTGGTCGATGAGGTAGATTCCCAATCGAGGTTCGGATTCGCGATATTACCTACCACGTAACCGCTGGTAGAAGCGTCGCCGAATACGTAATTACTCGATGTCATCGACGATACCCACCGGGCGTTACCGATACGGTCGTTACCGGCCAGACCCCAGCTAAGGCGGAGTTTACCCTGCGACATCCATTCGTTTGCTCCGAAGAAAGGTTCTTCCGTAAACCTCCAAGCAAGGGCTACCGACGGGAAGTTACCCCAGCGGTTATTCGGGCCGAACTTGGACGAACCGTCACGACGGAACGAAGCGGTCAGGATATACCTGTCCTTATAATTATAAATGGCACGGCCGAAGTAAGAGACGATTGCGTTCTCTTCGTAACCGATGGTATTGTAATTGGTGGTGCTGCCCTTATCCTTATCGAATACGTACGTTTTATCGTTCGGGAAGTTGGAGAGCTGCTGGCGCGAAGTGCGTTCCGATGTACGTTCCTGGGAAGCGGCAGCCATTACGTCGATGGAGTGGCCGTTTGCCCATGAGTGGTTGTAGCTGGCCAGAACCTGCGCAAGGGTATTGTGGTTGATCCAGGTACGGTACGAAGAACTGGACCTCTCCCCTTCGTATGAAGCGGTGTCCCACGTAGCGCTCATATAGGTCGGGGTGTAGGAGCGGTCGGTACGGGTATAGTAGTTCCACGCGTAGGTTCCTGTAACCGTCAGGCCCTTGTAAACGTTCACGATGGCATCCACCGACGAGTTGAGACGGATATAGTCCTCACGGGCGAACGGACCGGTAGCCTGTACGTACGGGCTTACGTTGTTGGGCCCGGGGCCCCAATACGCGTCGTAGAACTTGTACGGGTCGGCACCGGCGTATTTACCGGCACCCGCGGGTACCCATCCGGGGAAGCTGAGCGCACGCGACACGGCAAGGTCCTTACCGTCCACCTGCGTACCGTAGCTGTTACTGACGGACGGAGCGAGGTTGGCGTTGATGGTCAGGTAATCGGTAGCTTTGATTCCCACCCTTACACGACCTGTATACCTCTTGAACTCCGAACCGGCCACAAGACCCTTCTGGTCGAGGATACCGCCCGATACGGTGTAATTCACCCTGTCGGTGGCTCCGGAAATGCTCAGCTGCACGTCGCTGATAGGCGCGTTGCGGAACAGCGCGTCCTGCCAGTCGATTGCGTCCAGATCGCCGGTGGTGTCCCACCACGGGTCGTAGAGACCGTACGTCCCCTTTATTTTGGAGAGCTCTTCCCTGTTACCCATATCGGCCGAGGAGAGATCGCCTGCGGCTATCGCAGCCTGTATCCTTGTTGCCTGGCTGTCGCTCGCGCTACCGCCGTTCAGTGTCCATTTTCTATCATAGTACTTTTTGTTAAATTCGACCCATTCGTACGAGTCCATTACATCTACTTTTCTTTCGAGGGTACCGAAACCGGTATAGGCGTTGAGCGTTACCGTAGCCTTACCTTCCTTACCCCTCTTGGTGGTGACCAGTACCACACCGTTCGAACCCCTCGAACCGTAAATAGCGGCGGAAGCCGCATCCTTCAGTACGTCGATTGATTCGACATCGCCCGGGTTGATACCCTGCAACGACTCCAGGGGAATCCCGTCCACTACGTACAGCGGCTTGGAGTCTCCCGTAATGGAGGTGGCACCACGAATCCTCACTTCTATATCCGCACCCGGCTTACCGGTGGTGTTCCTGACGGATACACCGGCCATCTGGCCCTGGAGCGCGTTCTCGAGGCGGGTTACGGGGCGGCTTTCGATTTGGGCCGAGGTAATCTTCGCGATGGAACCGGCATTGTTGGCACGGCTCTGGGTACCATAACCGATTACCACGACATCTTCGATGTTCTGGGAATCTTCCTCCATCACGACATTGATGGTGGTACGGCCCGCAACAGGTATATCCTGTTGTTCGTAGCCTAAGAAATTGACTTGGATTACAGCATCTTCGGGGACGCCGGAAAGGGAGAATTCCCCTGCCCCGTTCGTTACAGTACCCATAGAGGTTCCGGGTATGTAAACGCTCACACCTGGCATCGGTGCTCCTTTGGTATCCTTCACTGTGCCGTTTACGGTCCTGGTCTGGGCGAACGCGACCGTCGTCATAACAGACATCAATACAACAGCGAAGACTCTTGCAAGCGCAGGTTTGTAACCTGACAGCTTGCGCTTCAGTTTTTTGTCCATACAGATAAGTTAGAAGTTAGAAATCAGTCGGATAAACCGCCGCCCGTGAAGGCGAGTTTTTAAATCTGGTCCGATCACCCTCCGGGGTGCAGCGAATCTATCCGGGACAAATATAAGTCATTTACCGGGCAGCACTATGGAAATTTGTACTTTTTAGATGGATAAATTTCCGGTATAAATTTCCATAAACTTGATAATCAGATGTTTACCAAATATTATTTAATTTTTTTATTATTTAATATTTTAAACCGTACAATAAACCCGGCCACGGCCTATACTGTCTCATATAAATAAAAAGCAGGGCGCTGAGCGCCCTGCTTTCACTTAATTAGGCCGGCCGGAAACCGGCCGTGCCGGTCCCGGCAGCGAGCCGAGTGTTTATTCCAGCATCCTGTATACCTCGGAACCGGCGCACAGGAACGCTCCCAGCGCATAGTCGTCGAAGTCCGGTTCACGGTCGTAGGTAACCGGCTGCGCCTCGGCAGGTTCCTTACCGGTACCCTGCACATAGCCCAGGAATCCGTCGGGGTGGAGGCAGTCGTTCACCATACCGTTCCAGGCCTTGTAAATAACCGGCTCGTAGGTGGCACGGTCCAGTATGCCGTGGTTCACCCCGTAGGCCATACCGTAGACGAACATCGCAGTACCGCTTAGTTCCTTGCCGCCGTAATGGTCGGGGTCGTGCAGGCTGACGTTCCACAGGCCGTCCTCCCTCTGAACCTTCACGAGCGCTTCGCTCATATCCTTCAGCATCTGCCGGTATTCGGCCCTGTATTCCACCTCATCGGGCAGGATATAAAGCATCCGGGCCATAGCCATTATCACCCAGCCGTTACCGCGTGACCAGTAGCAGTCCTCGCCGTTCGGCTCGGTGTAAGGCGGCACGAAGTCCTTATCCCTCCACCAGAGGCCGTCCTCGGCATTGTACAGGCCGCCGCCCTCCACGTTTTTGGTATGCATGTACATTTCGTGGGCGCGGTCGAAGTAGCGGCTGTCGTCCTCCACCACGCCGAGCATGGCGAAAATGGGCATAGCCATCTGTACGGCGTCTATCCATGTCCAGTCATCTATCTTGTCCGTGGCCATCATGCCGTCAATCGCGGCTTTGATATCGTGCATATATTCCGGGCGGCCCAGACGGTACGCCAGTTCGATATATGCCTGCCCTGCACACTGGTTGTCGGCATTGCGGACCCTCACCGGGTCGTCGCCGCCGCGCAGGCCCCAGTCGTGCGATTCACCCCACCGCACCATGTAGTCCATATACCGCTCTTCGGGGTCGAGGTTGTATAGTTCCAGCAGCCCTTCGTAATATACCGCACGGGTCCAGAGGTTGCTCTCGTACACCCGGTTGCGCGAAGGGTAGTCGATACCCTGCCCCGGATCGGGCCATTTGTTCATGAAATGGTCGTTCGCCAGCCTCATGGCATCCAGCACGCTTTGTGGTGTGGGTACCGGTATCTCCGCTTCTTTCTGCCCGTTGCAGGCGGTCATAACGAGGGTCAGGCACGTAAGTGCGAGGGTGAGTCCTGTGGTTCTGAGTTTCATCGTTCTATTTTTTCGTTTCGATAAGTGGCTCGTAATCGGCGGCGTCGGCCGGGTCCACACCGAGATAATAGCTTACCATCGCAGGCTGGTCGTAGCCCATCGAGCGGTTAGCCACGTAGTTGCGGTAAAGCGGGTCCTGCATCAGGCAGACGCGCCTGTCCTGTGCGGGTATGGGTGTGGTGTATATCCGGATTTCGCCCGGGAGGCAGGTGATTACCTCTTCCCTCCAGTCGCCCATAATGTCGGCGACCATAACGATATTGCCTTCGAACGGTCCGCCCGGGAGGGTTTCGCCCATGAATTTAGCGGGAACTGTCTGACGGCGCGGATTCCTCGCATCGCCGGACGGGTCGGCAGCCACGGCCATTTCGCGGAGAAGATCCGCGTCCCACCACATCCAGTTGCGGCCTCCGGGAATCTCGTCCATCGGGATATCCACCCGCCGGCCGTCTGCCGTGTGCATATACTTGTCGTGCGAGCCGGCCTTCGGGTCTTCGGCCGCGAAAGTTTCCAGCCCCGGATGTGCCGGGTCTATATCGGCTGCGAACCCGTAGCCCACATGGGTGGTCGGGTGGCCGATTTTCCAGATATACTCGCCGGTCTTACCGTCCACCAGGCATACCCC
The DNA here is from genome assembly GCA_021202985.1 of Alistipes sp. GTDB lineage: Bacteria > Bacteroidota > Bacteroidia > Bacteroidales > Rikenellaceae > WRDF01. Next base: position 12,052 of record JAJQCA010000010.1, on the reverse strand, counting down.
GGCGTCGTCCAGCCATACCTCCACGGCGTAGAGAATCTGTATACCGGGGTGAGAGGGGTCGATGACGCCTACCGTGGCGTTGTCCGGGTGGCCGATACCGCGCGACCAGAGGGCCTCTCCGTTGTCGTCTATAACCATCGAACCCATAACTATCTCGTCGCGTCCGTCACCGTCGAGGTCGACGCAGGTCATACTGTGGGCGCCGGCCGAACGGATAACGGGGTTTTCCTCGTCGCCGTCCCAGCTCCAGAGTTTTTCGAGTTTATTGCCGTTGAGCTGGTAGGCGTCCACCACCATGCGGCGGTAGGTACCGCGGTTCAGCAGCAGGCACGGGGTCCTTCCGTCGAGGTAGGCCACGGCCATCTGGTTGCGGTTGTTGCGGTTGTAGTCGCCGAAGGTCTGGTGCTGGGCGGGCCACTCTACCCGGTCGATCTCCTCGCCGGTCATCCCGTCGAGAATGGAGCAGTATTCCGGCACCGCGGGCAGGCCCATATTGGTGCCGTCGCCGTAATATTGGGGTACGCGGCCAACAACGCGGCCCTCGCTGTCGCGGTAATCGTGGTCGGTGGGGGCGGTCTTGACTGCCACCTCGGCCCTGCCGTCGCCGTTGAAATCGTACACGATAAACGGCGAGTACCAGACGCCCAGTTCGATGTTCCAACCCAGGTCTTTGGTCCACAGGTAGGTACCGTCGCTCAGGTAGGCCTCTATTTTAAAGGTATCCGGGCTGCGGCGCCACGACCCGGGGTCGGTGGCCTGGAGGGGATACTTAATAATATAGTCGTATTTCCCGTCACCGTTAAGGTCTGCCAGGGCCAATTTGGAGAACGGCTGGTCGGTCTGCAATTTGATGGAGGTATAGTTAAGACCGTCGGCCATCGGCGCGGCGACCTCCGAGTCCCCCTGTTCGCGGCCGTCCACCACGGCACGTACCATATAGGCCACCTGCTTTCCGGCGGGTACGCGGCTGTCGATATAGTCGGTGGTCTGCGTGAGGGGCCTGTTGTTCAGCTTGGAGAACCGGCCGCCGTCCACCGAACGGTACACGTTGAACGCCACGCCTTCCGGGTCTTCCTGCTTGAGCCTCCAGCCCACGTACATCCGGCCTTCGGTATACTGCACGGCCACCACCCCGCGGTCGAGGTTCTCGGTGACGCGCTCGGTGGCGAAACCTTCCACTTTGGGTTTGGGGGCTATGCGTCCGTTATTTTTCTGTGCGTTCAGGACCGGGTAGAGGTACATCCTCTCCATCGGGTCCTGTGCATTGGATACCGACAGGCCCATCAGTGCGGCCATCGTTATCATCACTAATTTTTTCATAGTGCTTCAGGATTTTAGTTACTTGTAAGGTTTAGGTTTGCGTTGAGATGAGAACAAATTTATAACTTTTATCCGCTTTCCGGCAACAGCCTTTAAGGTTTTATGTCCCGACGGGCAATTTTACATCAACCTGTAAACTAAACGATTAACAAGAAAATAAGTTTGCGCCGGATTTCGGAAATTCAGCAGGGAATCATTATCTTGCATTCGGTCCGCAGGGCGGACCGGCTTATAACCTGTAAATACAATCTTAAAGAATGAGAATCTTCACCCTCCGGATAGCTGCGGCAGGCCTCTGCCTGTTCATGGCCGCATGCTCGTCCGCTCCCAAAACAGTCTGGGACACGACCTACAAAGAGATCGAAAGCAATATCGTGGCGCCTGTCTTTCCCGACAGGACGCTGACAATCACCGATTACGGCGCGGTACCGGACGACCAGTCGGTGCTGAACACCGGGGCCATTAACGCGGCCATCGCCGAGTGCAGCGAGGCTGGAGGCGGCCGGGTCGTGGTTCCCGCAGGGGTATGGCATACCGGGCCGTTGACGCTCCTTGCCGGGGTGGACCTGCACATAGCCGAGGACGCGGTACTGCTCTTCACCAACGACCTGTCGCAGTATCCCATAGTGATTACCCGCTGGGAAGGTATGGACTGCTATAACTACCAGCCCATGATATACGCCTACCGGCAGGACGATATCGCCATTACCGGCAAGGGCACCATAGACGGCGGCGGCACGGTGGACGACTGGTGGGCCATGTGCGGCGCGGTGAAATACGGCTGGCACGAGGGTATAGTGTCGCAAAGGATAGGGCGCCCGCAGCTCGGCATCTGGAACGAGACAGATACGCCGGTAGAGGAGCGTATCATGGGCGACGGCTACGGAATGCGCCCGGCGCTGGTGAACCTCTACGAGTGTAAAGGCGTGCTTATAGAGGACGTGACGATGCTCCGCTCACCGTTCTGGACCATCCACCCGCTGCTGTGCGAGAACGTTACCGTGCGTGGGGTGAGGCTCATAAACGACGGACCCAACGGCGACGGCTGCAACCCCGAATCGTGTAAAAACGTCCTGATCGAGAACTGCTATTTCGACACGGGCGACGACTGCATTGCCATCAAATCGGGCCGCAACAACGACGGCCGCCGCTGGGGCATCCCGAGCGAGAACATAATCGTGCGAGGCTGCCGGATGAAGAACGGCCACGGCGGGGTTGTGATAGGCAGTGAGATTTCGGGCGGCTTCCGCAACCTGTTCGTGGAGGATTGCGAGATGGACAGTCCGCAGCTCGACCGGGTTATCCGCATCAAGACCAGCACCTGCCGCGGCGGCCTCATCGAAAACATCTACGTACGTAACGTGTCAGTCGGCCAGTGCAAGGAGGCGGTACTTAAAATAAACCTGCTCTACGAGCAGAACGAGAATTGCGAACGGGGGCACGAACCCACGGTGCGCAACGTAAACCTCGAAAACGTGACCTGCAAAGAGAGCCGTTACGGGGTTATGATAGTGGGTCTGGACACCGGGGAGAACGTGCGGGACATCACTCTCACCGACTGCACCTTCGACGGGGTAAAGGAGGGTAACCTTATCTCGGGTCAGGTAGTCGGCGTCGGCAGCGAGAACCTTTATATTAACGGAGAACTAATCGAACTATGAAAAAAACGATTATAACTACCGCAGCGGCCTTCGCGGCCTTCGCGGCTGCCGGGCAGCACCCGGCAAAAACATACGAAATTACGCCCGACGGGCTGCTCTGCGACGAAGTGGTGGAGGAACCGTGGAGTATGGCGATGGTCCGCTCCGAAATGGAGCGTTATCCCGAGTCGTGGATGATCGACTTTTCCAAGGCACCCAAATGGAGCTATGTGATGGGGTTGGAAATCGGTGCGATACTGGAGTTCGGCAAATCGTACTACAACGACGAGGAGATAATTGATTACGCGCTCGAATATGGCGATATTATGGTTCAGCCGGACGGCAGCATAACCACCTACCGCCTTACCGACTTCAATATCGACCAGATAAATTCCGGTAAATACCTGATGGACGTGTACGAAATGACCGGGGAGGAGAAATACCGGCTGGCTCTGGATATGCTGTTCAACCAGATGAAAGACCATCCGCGAACCTCCGAAGGCGGTTTCTGGCACAAACAGATTTACCCGCACCAGATGTGGCTGGACGGGCTTTACATGGGTTCGCCGTTCCTGGCCCGCTACGCCTCGGAGTTCCTCGACGACCCCTCGCCTGTATACGACGACGTGGTGAGGCAGTTCGAACTGGCCGCGCAGAACACCTACGACCCGGCTACGGGCCTGTGGAGGCACGCGTGGGACGAATCGCGCGAGCAGTTCTGGGCCGACCCGGAGACCGGGCAATCCAAACACACGTGGGGCCGTGCTCTGGGCTGGTATATGATGGCGCTCACCGATGTGCTGGATTATCTGCCGGAGGATTACGCCGGACGGCAGTCGATACTCGATATATTACGGCAGGTAGCCGACGCCGTGATCCGTTACCGCGACCCGGAGAGCGGCGTCTGGTACCAGGTAATGGACCAGCCGGGCCGCGAGGGAAATTACCTCGAAGCCACATGCAGTTCGATGTTCAGCTACTCGCTGCTGAAGGCCGCCCGTAAGGGATACCTTCCCGAATCGTATTGGCAAACCGGAAAAGACGCTTTCCGCAGCACGGTAATGAACTTTATCAGTGTCGACCGCCACGGGATAATATCTCTCGAGCAGTGCTGTGCCGTGGCCGGACTCGGTGGTTCCGACCGCCGCGACGGCACGTTCGACTACTATGTCAACGAGAGGATTATAGCCAACGACCCGAAAGGCGTGGGTCCGTTTATCCTCGCGGCGATGTACGCCGAAGGAAGCCTGTAACAAAACCCGAATACAAAAACTATCCTGAACAGATGAAAATAACAACTATCGCGCTGGGTGCCGTATGCCTCTTGGCTTCGTGCGGCGGCGGGGAGAAACAGAGCCCCATCGACCGCCACGCGCTCGTTACGAGAAATAACCCACATGTAACCGAAATAGACCCGTTGGCTTCCCTTTCGGTAGGCAACGGCAGGTTTGCCTTCACGGTGGACGCCACCGGCTTGCAGACCTTTCCGGAGCACTATTCCCCGGGGGTGCCGCTGGGCACGCAGTCCGAATGGGGATGGCACTCGTTCCCCAACCCCGAGGGTTACCGCCACGAGGAGGTACTGGGGGATGTGGAGCTGTTCGGCCGTCACGGGTTGTACGCCATGCAGTTCAACGAGCCGGCCCGCAAGAAAGGCGCTTCGGACTGGTTCCGTGTGAACCCGCACAGGCTTCACCTGGGCGTTGTAGGGCTGGAGATAACCGGCCCGGAGGGCGTTAAGGCCGGCCCGGATGCAGTTTCCGGTATAGACCAGCGGCTCGACCTCTGGAACGGGGTTATCAACAGTACGTTTACCACTTCGGGAACGCAGTATAGCGTTTCCACGGTTTGCGACCCGGACGAGGATCTGGTAGCCGCGCGTATCACCACCTCCGGCGCGATGCCGGGCGGGGTAAATTTCCGGTTCCCCTACCCGACCGGCCAGCACTCGGACGATGCGTGCGACTGGACCAGCCCCGCTAAACACACCACCCGCATCATCTCGCAGGACGAGAGCGGCGCCGTACTTGAGCGCAGGCTCGACGGCACGGTCTATTACGTGGCGATAAACTGGGAGCAACCCGCCGTGCTCCAGGAGAAAGAGGCGCACTACTGGGTACTCTCACCTGCCGGCGACGGCTCCGAACTGGTGTTCACCTGCGGATTTTACGAAGAACTGCCCGCCGGGCCAGGCCGCCGGTTCGACGAGGCAGCAGCGGCAGCCGCCGCCCACCGCCAGGCCTACTGGAACGATGGCGGCGTGGTGGATTTCTCGCTCTGCACCGACGAGAGGGCCGCGGAACTGGAACGACGTGTAGTGCTGTCGCAGTACCTGACCTCGATCCAATGCGCCGGGTCGTCCCCCCCGCAGGAGTCGGGTCTGACCTATAATACATGGTTCGGCCGACCGCACCTCGAAATGCACTGGTGGCACGGGGCCCATTTCCCTCTTTGGGGCCGCCCGCACCTGCTGGAGAACAGCCTCGGCTGGTACCGCGACGTGGCGTACGACCACGCCTCCGAAATAGCCCGCCGCCAGAATTTCGACGGCGTGCGTTGGATGAAGATGACCGACCCGTGGGCCGGCGAGGCTCCGTCGAACGTGGGTTCGTTCCTTATCTGGCAGCAGCCGCACATTATCTACTTCGCGGAACTGATGTACCGTGCCGACCCTTCGCCCGAGACTGTCGAAAAGTACCGCGACGTGGTCTTCGCTACGGCCGACTTTATGTACTCTTTCGCCGTCTACGACGCGATGGAGGGGCGGTTCGTGCTCGAGGGTATGATTCCGGCGCAGGAGACCCTCAGGGCCAGCACTACCGTAAACCCGCCGTTCGAACTCTCCTACTGGCACTTCGCAATGGAGACGGCACAGAAATGGCGTGAACGCGCCGGCCTTTCGAAGAACCTCGAATGGGAGGAACTCATTGACAAACTCTCGCCGCTGGCCTACAACGACGACGGCCTCTACCTCGCCTCGGAAGACGCTACGGATACATACATAGATATCCGATTCACCTCGGACCATATGGCCGTGCTCGGCGCGCTGGGTATCCTTCCCAAATGCAAACTGGTCCGCGAGGATTATATGGAGAACACCCTCGAATGGGTATGGGATAACTGGAACTGGGGTAAAACCTGGGGCTGGGACTTCCCCATGACAGCAATGAACGCCGCCCGGCTGGGGCGTCAGGACCTGGCTGTGGGAGCGCTCCTTATGGACAAACGCACCAACACCTACCTCGTCAGCGGCCACAATTACCAGGACACCCGCCTGAGAATCTACATGCCCGGCAACGGAGGCCTGCTCACAGCCGTGGCAATGATGGCCGCCGGCTGGGACGGGGCGCCGGATATACCTAATCCCGGTTTCCCGCAGGACGGTTCGTGGAACGTCCGCTGGGAGGGGCTCGAACGCATGCCGTAGTCCATTCACGGCCGATTATGCCGCACCAAAGAAAGCCGCCGGGGAGGTAATCCCGGCGGCTTTCTGTTTCTTGAGTGGTCAATTGGCCCCGTGATATAAAATGCCGGACCGACCTCGCCCGTTTATAACGGCCCTGCATCCGGTTCGTTGCCGTAACCTGCCGCCCTTACATGCGCCTTACCGGCGGTTTCCTTTCATCTGCCCGCCTATCCCTTTACGGGCCGCACGTTGGGCAGGAAAACTGCCACAAGACCCAAAAGCGGCATATAGGCGCAGAACCGGTAAACGTACTCCACACTATGCAGGTCGGCTATATCGCCCAAAACCGCGGCCGCGATACCGGCTATTCCGAAAGCCAGCCCGAAGAAAAGGCCGGATATCAACCCGAGTTTGGTGGGCAGCAATTCCTGCGCGTAAACCAGTATCGCCGAGAAAGCCGACGACAGCACCAGCCCTATGACAACGCTCAGCACACAGGTCCAGAAAAGGCTGGCATAGGGCATCATCAGCGAGAACGGAGCCGTGCCGAGTATGGAGAACCAGATTACGTATTTACGCCCTATACGGTCGCCGATAGGGCCGCCGAGGAAGGTTCCCACGGCCGAAGCCAGCAGGAAGGCAAAAAGGAACAACTGCGACTGCCGGGTTGTCACCCCGAATTTCTCGATAAGGTAGAACGTGTAGTAATTGGTGAGGCTGGCCGTATAGACATATTTCGAGAAAATCAGCACCAGGAGGATGCCGAGCGAAAAATAGATTTTCTTTTTGGACAGTCTCACGCGGTGAACCGTCTCCCGTTTGCCGCCGGGGGTGTCGAACGTGCGGATACGGTTTTTATACCAGCGGGTGATGGGCCGCTTTGTAAGGAGCGATACCACCGCAATTCCGGCGAATACGGCTATGTAGTTCTGGCCGTGGGGCGTTATAATCAGCGCGGCGAGAAGCGGACCGATTGCGCTGCCGAAATTGCCCCCCACCTGGAACACCGACTGTGCCAGCCCGTGCCGGCCGCCGGAAGCGTAGTGCGTCAGGCGCGAGGCCTCGGGATGGATTATCGAAGAGCCCAGCCCCACGAGGGCCACCGCCCCCATCACCGCGAACAGGGAGCCGGCATAGGCCAGCACCAACAGGCCCGCCAGCGTGGAGCAGGTCCCCACGGCGAGGTAATAAGGCATGGGCCGTTTGTCGAACAGCACTCCGAACGCCGGCTGGAACACAGACGCACATATCTGGTAAACCAGCGCGATACGCCCTATCTGCCTGAACGACAATGACAGGTTCTCTTTCAACAGCGGGTAGACTGCCGCGATAACCGACTGGAGCATATCGTTGAAGAAGTGCGCCAGGCTGAGGGCCAGCAGTACACCCATAGTTGCGCCGGAAGCGGCGCGGGTAGTATTGGTTTCCAATGGTTTTTCGGGTTTGAGTCTGCAAAGATATAAAGACTCCTCAAAAAGGCAACTGTCGAGACGGCCGGGAACCTACCAGAGAACCGGATTAAGGTCTTCCCCTTATGGTCCATAAATAGCTGGGAGAATGCACACGGATAGATCTTTTAATCCGGATGGTTCGTATAAAATGCTTTTCCTGTGAAAATCCCAATAAAAATTCCTCACGATACCGGGGGCAGAGACGCGGGTATTAGTGAAGGCACTACACATCCTTCCCGCCCTATCGTCGCTTAAACCCGAGTGCAAACGACCTGAGGTTATCCAGCCGGCTGTAAACATCTACATCCTACCACTGCCGTATTCGATAGAGTCTAACCGGTTTAAGCAGGCAATACGGGGGTCAGGGCAGGACAAATCCTCCTTCCCACCCCACCGTCGCTAAAACCCGGCAAAAGCATAGTTGAAAGGTCTATACCGAGGGTAAATTTCACTACCAGATCGCGGCAAATCTTTTTACAATGTTTATTCGCCTGCGGATAGTCGAATGCGGTATAATCGAAGATACAGCATATCTTTCCCGCCCGACCGGGCTACCGTTAAGCGACAAAATTTCTGGCCGGCAATCCCGACTTTAAAACTCCTTATACTACCGGCGCGGCGGTATCCACTAAGTTTACTCGTTTTTCAACGACCGGAGCGCCAGCCAGGCATCTATATGGTTTACATCGAGTTCTAACACTTTATCGAAATATTTTTCGGCGCCCGTTGAATCCCCGAGGCCGAACAGGCCCAGCCCTATTACGTAGTTGCAATGTATCCGGTTACGGACATCGAGGTCCTCCTCCCAGATGGCAAGGTCCGGGAGGGAAACTGCGAAATAGTCGATGCGGCACTCGTCTTCCATATGGCTCCGGCCGTACTCCACCAGCTTGCGGTAACGCTCCCCGGCTTTATCCGCCCGGCCGAGGGCTTCCCATGCGCGGCCCAGATAGTAGATCACGTCCGGCCGGGGGTCGTTGTAAAAGAAGGCCTGCTGCGGCTCGGAGGACCCTTCGGTCGCCTTACGGAAATATTCCACGGCAGAGGCTTCATCCCCGGCGGCGCGGTAAGCCATTCCCTTCAGGTAGTGGATATCGTTCTCTTCGGCCGTTGCCAGTTTACCTTCGCCGAGGTTGTGCGGATAGCTGTCTGTTTCATGCAGCAGCCGGAGGGCCTCCCGGTAGTCGCCTGCGGCAAGAGCCTTTTTTGCGAGTTCGACCCGGCAGATTACGTATTGGCGTGTCACCCGGCCTTCGCCTCCCTCCCACGGGTGGAATTGGCGCGCGGAGGCAAGTTCCATCGCCGTGGAATAGTTCCCGAGCCTGTTATGGAGCGCTATCCGCTCAACGCGCAGGTCGTCGCGCTGTTCCACCAGCGGAAGATTATCCTCGAGCAGCTCCAGCCGCGCGGCAGGGCTGACGCCGGTTTTACGGTAGAGCTGGTCCAGCTCCATCAGCATGCGGGCGTTACCGTTGTCCAGTGCGAAGGCTTTTTCGAGCAGTTCGCGGGCCTCGGCCTTACGGCCGCATTTGTTGTAATACGCAAGGGCCAGGTTTCGCAGTACCGGCGGAAACTCACCGTCGATACACTGGGACTGCTCCCAGCAGGATACCGCCTCGTCGTACTGCCGGGCGGCGTACCAGAAGTTACCGAGATAATAAAGTGCACGGCTGTCTGAGGGGTTGACCCTCAGCGCATCGTGCAGTATATTCACCTCCTCGATACGGTTCGGGAAACATCCGTCGGCAGGTAGCCGCATTGCCCCGGCGTAATACTCTATGGCCATCTCTCCTTCGCCCGAACAGGACGCGAGATACCCCAGAGTGTAATAGACCATAGGGTAAACCCGCTCACCGTCGCCGACCGCAAAGGACAATAATTTACGCGCCTCTTCATAAAGTCCCGCAGCGGCATAGTCGAGCGAATACTCTATAAAGGTATGTTGGTTTCCGGCCATGAGGGCAAGGAATTGCGACAGGTCGCCCTCTTCACCCGAAATAAGGTATTTTTCGAACCGGCAACCCATGTTGAACAGGTCCACCGCAAGCGATTCTTCAATCAGCGCGAGCGCTTCGCCCGACTTCCCGGCCCTTCGCAGGGCGGCAGTCCTCAGGTGGCGGCTCTTGTGGTTGTGCCAGTTACGGACCATGCTCCGGTAAGCCTTGTCGGCCGCAGCTTCCCAGCGGCCGCAGGAGCAGTCTGTCTGGGCAAGGGCGAGAAATCCCGCGTCCTGCCACGCGGCGTTCCATGTGGCCTTGTAAAACGCTTCGTAGGCCTCTTCCGGCCTTCCCTGCATCCGGAGGCTCCAGCCGAGGTTATAATACGGCTCACCGTCGTACGGATTCGGATTGAACCGCGTGAGGGTTTCGACGGCCCTGCGGAAAAACGGTTCGGCCTTTTCGAACCGGCCTTTTCGCATCATCAGCAGTCCCATGGCGTTGTTGCACCGAACGTCCCCCGGTTCCCGGCGGAGGGCTTCGCCGTAATAGTCGGCCGGGGAGTATGTGGCATGACGGTATTGCTCGAGGTGAAGGCCGGTAAGGTACAACTGCTCCGTGGTGGCGATTTCTTCCGGCCGGAGGGCCGCCTTGGCCGGTTCCGGCACCGCTTTCCCTCCCGGCTCTTCCGGCCGGTAAGAGAGCATTTCGCGTCCCCCGGCGTCGTAGACCGTAAGAATCAACTCCCGGGCGGGAATGCCGCCGGTAGCGACATCGGCCTTATAGACCCTCCCGGGCGAAACGTCCGCGGTTTCATCCGACAGGACTTTCCCGCCGGCGGTTCGGAGCACTATCCTTAGGCCCGTGAACCGGGAGGTGGTATAGAGTACGATGCGGGCCTTGCCGCCCTCCGCTTCGATGTTCACTACCGCGTCCCGGCTGGCGTTTTTAACGTACCCGACTTCCGCATAGGGCATAAAATATTGCGTCCACGACTTCTCCTCGCCCGGCTGGAGCCACGAAAAATCGGGTTGGTTGTCGGTATATACCCCGGTCATCAGTTCGATATAGGGTCCGTCCTCATCCGTAAGGTTGCGGTCCCACGCCCTGCCGAAATCGCCGCAGCCCCATGTCCATTGTTTTTTACCCGGGGATCTATGCCGGTCGGCGACATGCAGAAGGCCGGCCCGGGCGCCCTGGTCGTATCCGCCCACGAAATCGTACTTCGACTCCACGGCCATATAGGAAGTGGGGACCGGAATGTTCTTATATTTCGAAATGTCGGTCCCGGGAGAGTAGTCGTGCTTGTAATAGACTCCGGTGGCGATCGGGAAAGAAGAAACGTCGCGTTTGCCGTGGTCGAAAACCGCGTGCACGTCGGGCGGGAAAACCGAGTGGTAATCGTCGTTGACAACCACAGCCGGATTGGCCCACCACAGGAACGTCTGCGGGAACGGGGTCCGGTTGCAGACCTTTACGTTTACCTCCACGTAAGCACGTCCGGGATAGAGGGTGAACCCGTGCGTGCCTTTTGTACGGGACATCCTCTCTATCTCGCTACACCACACGGTCACGCTCCCGTCCGGATGGACCTCCGTACAATATTCCGTCGGCAGGAAGGTACCCGGCCGGTGGTGCTGGGGCCAGTTAAACTCTATACCGCCCGATATCCACGGCCCGGTAAGGCCTACCAGCGCGGGCTTAATAACCTGGTTATAGTAGACGAAATGGCGGCAGCGCACCTTATCGTAAGCCATGTGCAGGCGTCCGCCCAGCTCCGGCAGGACCATCACCTTGATATACTCGTTTTCGAGGAAGACCGCCCGGTAGGGCCGGTCGGTTTTTTCGTCCGACAGTTTTTCCACCACCGCGTAAGGATAGACGGCCCCCGAGCTTCCCTGGTAAACCCTTTTCTCGAGGAAAATGGGGTTCTTCTCCTCCTCCCCCACCGGATAAGTGGGGAGCACAACTGTTTCCTCCCATACTTTGGCAACGCCTTCTTCGGTTACGGTGGGAGTGATAAGGTATCGTGTAACGTCTTCCATCGGGACAGTGTTTTAGCTTCAACGACAAGGTTGGTTCGGGCCGGCGTGAACCGGCCGGCGTAATGTCTAATTCAATGAATATCTAACGGAGAGGCAAACCGGAGGTATCCGGTTCGCCGGTAACATTTATTACGGGCCACCGGCTTACAGCCCACTCTACCGCACACGGTTAACCCCGGTACGAGAGCCTTTTAATCTGCCCGTATCGCCCGGCAAAAGGGTGGGGCCGCGGTAGAACAAGACCGGGCGGGGA
>JAJQCA010000016.1 GCA_021202985.1 Alistipes sp. | reverse complement strand
ATTCATGACTCAACTAATAAGAGAGAATGAAACAATATAATTGTCTAATTCTTAACATTCACGCAATTGGTACCACAAATAAAAACATCAAATTGTTAAAATACCCATTTTATGTTAAATTTGCCATCCTGAAACCGAATAACTAACAATCAGCAGTAACAAACATTATGGAAGAACAGGTAAGACAATATGTCGAAACGTTTATGGCTAACGTTAAAGCCAAAAACCCGGCCGAGGGAGAGTTTCATCAGGCGGTGGAGGAAGTGGTGGAGAGCCTCGCGCCTTATATCGTGGAGAACCCGCAGCTTATGAAAATGAAGGTCCTCGAACGGATCGCCGAACCCGAGAGGGTAATCATGTTCCGCGTACCGTGGGTGAACGACAAGGGTGAGGTTGAGATTAACAAGGGTTTCCGCGTGCAGATGAACAGCGCCATCGGACCGTATAAGGGCGGCCTTCGCTTCCATGCCAGCGTAAACCTCGGCATCCTGAAATTCCTCGCCTTCGAACAGGTGTTCAAGAACAGCCTCACCACTTTGCCCATGGGCGGCGGTAAAGGCGGCTCGGACTTCAACCCTAAAGGCAAATCCGATAACGAGGTAATGAAGTTCTGCCAGAGTTTTATGACCGAACTACAACGCCATGTCGGTCAGGACACGGACGTACCGGCCGGAGATATCGGGGTGGGTGCACGCGAAATCGGGTTCCTGTACGGCCAGTACAAGAGGCTGCGCAACGAGTTCACCGGTACGCTCACCGGCAAAGGTCTGGACTGGGGCGGTTCGTTTATCCGTCCGGAGGCCACGGGCTACGGCACATGCTATTTCGCAGAGGCGATGCTTGCGACGCGCGGCCTCTCGTTCGAGGGGAAGACCGTGGCGGTTTCCGGCTCAGGCAACGTGGCCCAGTATGCGGTGGAAAAAGCTACCCAGCTCGGTGCGAAATGCGTGACCATGTCCGATTCTAACGGCTACATATACGACCCCGACGGTATTGACGCCGAGAAACTGGAATTTGTCAAAGATCTTAAAAACGTCTTCCGCGGCCGTATTAAGGAGTACGCGGACCGCTATCCGTCGGCACAGTACTTCGAGGGTGAAAGGCCCTGGGGTGTGAAGTGCGATATCGCGCTTCCCTGCGCCACACAGAACGAGGTGAGCGGTCAGGAGGCGGCAACGCTTATTGCCAACGGCTGCATCTGCGTTGCCGAAGGCGCCAACATGCCGAGCACACCTGAGGCCATAGACAAATACCACGCGGCAAAGATTCTCTTCGGCCCGGGCAAGGCCGCCAATGCCGGCGGAGTAGCAGTGTCCGGACTCGAAATGACGCAGAACTCCATCCGTCTAAAGTGGACTCCGGAAGAGGTGGACGCAAAATTGCGCAGCATTATGAGCGATATCCACGATACGTGCGTTAAATATGGCACCGAATCTGACGGCACGGTAAACTATGTAAAAGGCGCCAATCTGGGCGGTTTCATCAAGGTTGCCAACGCAATGCTCGCCCAGGGCATCGTATAGGTAGATGAAACTATCCGGAACGTCGATTCCGGCAGGAACGGGCGGATACTTTATCCGTCCGTTTTATTTTCCGGCACCGTGTATCGGTAAGTTTTTATACATTTGGGGAAACGAAAGCCATGAAGCTGATTACTATGCTACTGTTTTGCTGCCTTGGATACATGACCGCCCAGGCGCAGGTGTATAAAATCGATGAGGTGTGGAGTTCCGCGGGTCGGAAGCTCGTATGCAGGAAAGACGCCTCCACCGGGGGAGACCATCGTTTCTATTTGTTCGATGTTAAGAATTACAACGAAGGCAGTGACAACCCTTTCCTCTCGGTCTATTTCGAAGGCACGTCCGCGGAGTCGGCAGCGTTCATGGCGGAAATATCCGATTTCGCGGAACGGTTTGCAGGGCAGGACGGTATGATGACAGCAATCGCAGGGCGCAATGTGTTCCGGGTTTACCGGAGCGGTATGGCCGGCGTATATATCTTCGAACCGGACGGCAGGCACTTCGGCGGTTACAGCGACCGGGATATCGATACCATACAGCAGCGCTTCGAAGAATATTGCAAAAAAGAGAATATTATTTGACCGTTGAGGGCGGTGGGAAAAGCACCATCTTAAACAAATAAAACAAGAGTAATGAACGAAAACAAATACGTGGCCTCGGACAGCCGTTACGATAAGATGCAATACCGCCGCTGTGGGGTAAGCGGGATCAAACTCCCGGCCATCTCTCTCGGCCTGTGGCATAACTTCGGCAGCATCGACGAATATGACAATTACAGCCGGATAGCATTCGGGGCGTTCGATATGGGAATAACCCATTTCGATCTTGCCAACAACTACGGGCCGAACCCCGGAACGGCCGAAGAGAATTTCGGACGTATACTCCGTGCCGGGTTGGGCGTTTACCGGGACGAACTTATAATATCCACCAAAGCCGGATATACGATGTGGCAGGGACCGTACGGCGACTGGGGTAGCAGGAAATACCTGATGGCCAGCCTCGACCAGAGCCTGCGGCGTATGGGGCTGGAATATGTGGATATCTTCTACCATCACCGGCCGGACCCCGACACCCCCCTGGAAGAATCCATGGGCGCCCTGTCGGATATCGTCCGGCAGGGGAAGGCGCTCTACGCGGGTATTTCGAACTACGGGCCTGAACAGACCCTGCGGGCAGTAGAAATACTTCGCCGTAACGGTACGCCGTGCCTTATCCATCAGGTTAAATACTCGATGTTTGTCCGCACTCCGGAAGAGGGGTTGACGGATGTCCTCGGCCGGGAAGGGGTCGGCATGATTGCCTTTTCACCCCTGGCACAGGGCTTACTGACCGACAGGTATCTCGACGGGATACCGGAAGGTTCGCGCGCGGCACGCGGCGTGGGTTTCCTGAAATCTTCGCAGGTAACGCCCCAAGCCGTTGCCAAAGCCCGTGCGCTGAACGAAATAGCACGTGAGCGCGGCCAATCGCTCGCACAGATGGCAGTGGCATGGCTCCTGCGTGACGAACGAACGACCAGTGTACTGGTCGGGGCCAGTTCGGTGGGCCAGCTCGAGAACAATCTCGGCGCGTTAAATAATATTAGCTTTACCGCGGAGGAACTCGAAAAGATTGACGGTATACTGCATGGGTAGGTTTATTTAACCGCCGGCGTGCCCATTGCATAAATCCACCCCATGCGAAAGCACTGCGGCATAAGACAGGCTGCGCGCCGGCATAACCGGGAACCGGGCGGTGGATATTACGGTGGCTGACATACCGGGTGAGAGACCCGGCTTTTACAACCGCGACCGTGCCTGACGGCACCATAAATGTATGTACACCTGACGACGACACAGGGCGTACCGTGTACAAAAAACGGTATGCTCTTGGGTGTTTTCGGCAAATTCTTCGTATCTTTGCAGGGAACGTCCAAAAAAAGTAAAATCACTGATGAGCAGCTGCAAAATTCTTTACGTCTGTCAGGAAATAACTCCTTATTTGCCCGAGACAGACATGTCTAAGCTATGCAGGACACTTTCTCAGGCAATGCAGGAACGGGGTAACGAGATACGCACCTTCATGCCCCGTTACGGCAATATCAACGAAAGAAGGAACCAGTTACACGAGGTGATTCGCCTTTCGGGCATGAACCTTATAATCGACGACAACGACCACCAGCTTATCATCAAGGTTGCATCCATCCCGTCAGCGAGGGTTCAGATTTACTTTATCGATAACGACGATTATTTCAGCCGTAAAGCCACACTTACAGATTCCGAAGGTAATTATTTCCCTGATAACGACGAGAGGGCCATCTTCTTTGCCCGCGGCGTACTGGAGACGGTTAAGAAACTCCGGTGGGAGCCTGCCATAGTACATTGCCACGGATGGTTCACGTCGGTGGTGCCGATTTACCTGCGCTATGTTTTCAACGACGACCCGGTATTCCGGGACGTAAAGATAGTCACATCCGTATACGACGATGCATTCCCGGGAGAACTTGACCCGCACTTCGGTTCGAAAATCGAGCACGAGGGGGTACCTGCCCGGGAATTGGAATTAATTTCCCGGCCTTCATACGAAAACCTCATAAAGTTCGTTATAACACAGTCCGACGGTGTGATTATGGAGACGCAGAATCCCGGACGGGATATAGCATCGTGGTTGAAGGAGTCGGGGAAACCTGTTCTGGAATACCAGGATAAGTCGGATACAGCTTATTTAGACACTTATCAGAATTTCTATGAAGGACTGCTTTAGACGATTGTTGCCGCCCTCCCTCGTCCTGCTTATGTTCGCAGGCGCTTTTCTCGGAAGCTGTACCGATATCGACGACCGACTGGGTCTGGGCCTGCTGCCCGACGACCAGGAAATGGTATTCAGCGAGGTCGTGCTGGACGGAATCAAAAGTTACATGGCTTTTTCGGACTCGCTTCCCATCAACCAGAAAAATATGATGATCCTCGGTAACTATACCACCGACGGATACGGCCATATACGCTCGGGAGCGGCTATTCAGTTCGTACCTTCGGGTTTTACCGATACGGAAGATTTCTACGGCTACTTTCCTATCGCCGACTCGGTAAAATTCGTGTTTACATTTTCGCAGGTGTTCGGGGATACTACCAAAGAGCAGAAATTTTACATATACAGGTTGAAGGAGAGAATTCCGGTCTGGAAAAGCGAAGTAGGCGGCCTGACGACGGACGACGACGAGGATGCGCGGATAAACTATTTCCCCGGCTTCCCGGCTGAGGATTACGCAGATATGGACAACCCGCTGTTTTCGTTCACCCTCGGAGCCGAAACCGCTATTTCAGTCAAAGACCTGGTATTCGAATCCGGTGCGGACGAGTTCCTGAAAGAACTCATCAATACCGACACGGCTATTTATAATAACACATACGCCGACAGCCTCTTCCATAACAAATTCCACGGCTGGTATATCGCACCGAGTCCCGACCCGGCCGAGGCGCCGCTCGACGCAGGGCTGTATATAATCTCCCCGTTGACGACCTACGACACATACTACTATTCCCTGTCGGACGACACCTACTTTGTGGTCTATTCCCGGAGTTTCTATAAGGACCCGACCCCCGAAGAGATGACCGACCCGGTTATTATTGACGGGCAGATTTACTACGCAAAAGATACGTTGTATACCTATTATACATTCGACGACACTTATATAAGTTTTCCGAACACTAACATTATCGTTCTTGACCGGGATTACAGTTCCGCGACACTCTTTAACGAGTCGGAGTTCATCGATCCGGAGGATTTCGAAAGCGGCCGGATAAACAGTTTCGACGTATTCTATGTGCAGGGGCTGCTTGGAGTGGCAGGCTACCTCGATTTCGGCACCGACTTTATGGATCAGCTCGAAGCCCTGACCTGGGTGGACGGGGAGCAAAGGATACTCAACGTCAACCGCGCCACGATGCACGTATGGCTGGAAGACGACGGGGTTCCCTATCTCAATAAAGCGCCTACCCGCCTGGGTATGTACTACACCTATAAAGGCTCTTACCCGCTATACGCTCCGGACTACAATTACATATATGAATCAACCTACGGATACGAAACAGCTTACGGAGGATATATTAACCGGGCGATGGGCTACTACGAGATGGATATAGCCAGTTATGTGCGGAACCTTGCCAATAAAACGGATGATACGCAGAAACAGGTCTGGCTCGCACCCGACATGACGACGGGGGTAATGTTCTCCCCCTCGGAAGTGGCGCTGGTGAATCCACGGGACGATGGCAGCGGCAATCCCGACCATAAGAGGATATCGGTAAAGTTGACATATACACTCCATAAAAAAGCGGTCGACGACCGTTAAACCATAAGAGAGCGAACCTAAAGAGACAACCTTTAGGTTTTTCTCTTTTATACGACGGGCCGTTCCGGGCATCGGTGCGGGCATTATCCGGGGAGAGGTATCGACGGCAGGTTTGGATTATCGGAATTGTAGAGTAAATTTGCCGGACCGTTCACGGAATACCTTTTAAATGGTTGCACGGAAATTGCCGCCAACCAATCCCAAACGGCAATGTAGATGAAGTCCCGTATCGACTGACAAGCTAAAACAAGAAATTTAAGATATGCATGATAACCTGGTTATTGTAGAGTCACCGGCAAAAGCCAAAACGCTGGAAAGGTTCCTCGGAAAGGAATATACCGTAAAATCGAGTTACGGGCACATACGCGACCTTGCCAAGAAGGACCTCGGGATAGATATAGAGCACGGTTTCGCGCCGACTTACGAAGTCTCGCCCGACAAGAAAAAAGTGGTAGCCGAACTCTCCAAAGCCGCAAAAAACGCCAGGACCGTATGGTTGGCATCCGATGAAGACCGGGAAGGGGAAGCGATAGCATGGCACTTGACACAGGTGCTCGACCTGCCGGTAGAATCGACCAAAAGGATTGTTTTCCATGAAATAACTAAGGGTGCAATTCTGGACGCAGTGGAAAATCCGCGGACCGTGGATATGAACCTCGTAAACGCACAACAGGCACGCAGGATACTGGACCGTATCGTCGGCTTCGAACTGTCGCCGCTTTTGTGGCGCAAGGTTAAACCGTCGCTCAGCGCCGGCCGGGTACAGAGCGTGACGGTGCGCCTGGTGGTGGAACGTGAACGGGAAATACTGGACTTCGTACCGGTGGAATATTACCGTGTAAACGCACTGTTTTTCAATCCGGCCGATATCAAAAAAGTGGCATTCAAAGCCGAGCTGAACAAGCGGTTCGACACCCGTTCGGAGGCCGAAGCGTTCCTGAACGCCTGCGCCGGGGCCACATTCACGGTGGAGTCTGTCGAAAAGAAGCCCGCACAAAGAAATCCGGCGGCACCGTTCACTACTTCTACACTCCAGCAGGAAGCCTCCCGGAAACTGGGTATGTCGGTTTCCCAAACCATGTCGACGGCACAAAGGCTTTACGAACACGGTCTCATAACTTACATGCGTACCGACTCGGTGAACCTGTCGAAACAGGCGCTTGCAGCGTCGAGGGCCGAGATTATAAAGGCTTTCGGCGAGCAGTACTCGAAAACCCGTAATTACAAAACCGGCACCAAAGGAGCTCAGGAGGCCCATGAAGCCATCCGGCCGTCCTATTTCGACCGCCCGACTCTCGAACAGGGTACACCGGCCGAAAAACGGCTCTACGAACTGATATGGAAACGGGCCGTGGCTTCGCAGATGGCGCCGGCAGAAGTTGAACGCACGATTATAAAAATCAATATATCGGGTCTTGCGGAACACTTTACCGCAACGGGCGAAGTGATACTTTTCGACGGTTTCCTTAAACTGTACACCGAGTCGACCGACGACGATCATAACGATGAGGAGCAGGCGATACTGCCGCAGGTTAATCCCGGCGACGCGCTTACCTACGACCATATAGCGGCCACGCAGAGTTTCACCAAGGCTCCGCCGCGTTACAGCGAAGCCTCGCTGGTGCGCAGGCTCGAAGAGTTGGGCATAGGCCGTCCGTCGACATACGCACCTACCATCAGCACCATTATTAACCGCGGATACGTAATTAAGCAGAACCGGGACGGGGTGAAGCGGGAATACGAAACCCTCCGGCTGGACGCTGGCGGCATCAAAAGTAAAAAATCGACCGAAACGGTCGGCAAGGAGAAGAACCGCCTTTCCCCCACCGATATCGGGATGCTGGTGAACGACTACCTCTCTTCGCAATTTGCCGGGATAATGGATTACAATTTCACAGCGAAGGTCGAGAAAGAGTTCGACGAGATAGCCGAAGGCGGTAAGCCGTGGACCGGAATGCTGGACGAGTTTTACAGGCACTTCCATCCTGAAGTGCAGCAGGCGCTGGAAAATACCGATCCGCAGAAGATAAACAAAGTGCGTGTGCTGGGTACCGACCCTAAAACGGGTGGACAGGTTTCGGCCCGTATCGGACGATACGGGCCCATCGTGCAGATAGACGACCCGGAAAGCGGTAAACCGAAATATGCCAGCCTGCGTAAAGACCAGCTTATAGCATCCATCACTCTGGAGGAGGCTCTCGACCTTTTCGGTCTGCCGCGCACACTCGGGGAGATAGACGGTAAGGAAGTGGTGGTGAGCATCGGCCGGTTCGGACCGTATGTCCGTTACGACGGTAAATTCACCTCGCTCGACAAGAGCGACGACCCGTATACCGTCACCCTCCAGCGGGCACAGGAGCTAATCTCGAAAAAGGAAGAACAGACTAAAGCGGCCAAAACCCCGCTCGTAAGTTTCCCTGAGGAGCCGGAAATGCTGGTACTCAAAGGGCGCTACGGACCGTACATCTCCTACAAAAAGAAAAACTACCCTATACCCAAAAGCCAGGACCCTGCCACACTTACACTTGAGCAGGCACGGCTAATTATCGCCAAAAAAGACGCTAAGGCGGCAAAGTAACGGTCGATGGAGGATATAAAGCGGCTGCGGTCGATGGCCGTCACCGGTATCGGCGAATTGCTGTGGGACGTTTTCCCGCACGGCAGATCCATAGGCGGCGGACCGGCGAACTTCGCATTCCATATATCGCAATTCGGACTGGACGGCTGGATGGCAAGCGCCGTCGGCGACGATCAGGCGGGCCGGGAGCTGACCGGTGCACTTACCGTATACCCGCTGAATACCCTCGTCGAAACCGTTAATTATCCTACCGGAAGAATAGATATCCGGCTCGACAGAGAAGGGGTCCCGCAATACGAAATAGCCGTCGGGACCGCATGGGACAATATACCTTACTCCCCTGCCCTATCACAACTGGCGGCGCAGACAGGGACGGTTTGTTTCGGAACACTTGCCCAGCGCTCCGGCGTATCGTGCGACACTATAAGACGGTTTATCGCGGCCATGCCCGCCGGGAGTCTGAAAATATTCGATATTAACCTGCGCCTCAACTTCTACTCCAGGGAAATTATAGATACCTCACTCGGTATAGCCGACATCCTTAAAATCAACGAGGAAGAAGTTGGGGCCATCGCATCACTCATGTCGTTGGATGGAACCGAAGATGATATCTGCCGGAGGCTGATGGAAATGTACGGGTTGAAGATGCTGATTCTCACTAAAGGTATAGACGGCAGTTATATATTCTCCTCCGACGGCAGCGAATCATATATGTCCACACCTAAGGTCAGGGTTGCCGACACCGTCGGCGCCGGGGATTCTTTTACCGCAGCATTCACCGCAGCAATCCTCAGCGGCAAATCTATTCCGGAGGCCCACGCACTTGCAGTGGAAGTAGCGGCATTCGTTTGCACCCGTAAGGGAGGTATGCCGGAATTACCTCAATCCCTTATCGCACGAATACATTAGCGATTATCCCTCTCCCTACGATTGTCTTTCACCCATACCCGAAAAGGCTAATTTCCACTTTTCGTAATCCATCTGCCCCAAAGGCCTATAAAAGCCACTACGGAAGTCGACGCCGTTATAATCGCCCAGTCTCTCAGGGTGATGGGTACCGTACGGAAGACTTCCCCGCCGTAGGTCACAATCAAAACCTGCCCGGCCAGGATAAGCACGAGTATAAGCAGGAATCCTTTACTTTTAGATATATCAAATATTCTGCGACCTGCCTTCCATCCGCGGGCATTGAACAGGTTCCAGAACTGCAGCATTACGAATACGGTAAAGAAGACCGAAAGGCGATAGTCCGTCAGGTCATTGCGCCACAGGAACAGGAGCGCCAGCAAAGTCGCCACCATCAATGTCCCGATTCCGAAAATCCGGGCCATCATTCCGCGGCCGATAATAAACTCTTTCGACGAACGGGGTGCATCTTTCATCACCTCGGCATCCGGGGGCAGCGAGGCGAGGGCTATGGCGGCGAAGGTGTCCATAATGATGTTGACCCAAAGTATCTGGGTAACCGTCAATGGCATACCGCCGCCGAAGATGGAACCGATAAAAACGATTGCCAGCGCGGAGAAATTCACCGTCAACTGGAACATCACGAATCGTTGTATATTTCGGTAAAGCGACCTGCCCCAGAGCACGGCCGTTGCGATGCTGGTAAACGAGTCATCGAGCAGGATTATATCCCCGGCCTGCTTGGCCACCGAGGTACCGGTTCCCATCGCGAGGCCCACGTCGGCGAAATTCAGTGCCGGGGCGTCGTTGGTACCGTCGCCCGTTACGGCAACGACCTCGCCCGACTGCTGGAGAAGTTTCACCAGCCGCTGTTTATCCAGCGGGCGGGCGCGTGTCATTATTTTGAGTTCTCCGGCACGTTCGAACATCTGACGGTCGTCGCCGGCCTCGAACTCGGGCCCCGTAATTATATTGCCGGGGCCGTCGTAATCCGGGTCCCACAACCCTATCTCGGTCGCAATTTTCGTGGCCGTTACAGTGGTATCGCCCGTGACGACCTTAATACGGATGCCCGCGTCGAGGCAACTCTGCACAGCCCCGGGAACGTCAGGCCGTACCGGGTCGGAAATCGCCGCCGTAGCGTTGTAAGTAAGGCCGCCGCGCCTGATAGCATCTTCACAGTCGGGAGAATCGGTAAATGCCGAGGCAAATCCCAAAGTTCGCATCGCCTGGCTCTGGTAGAATGCAAGTTTCTCACGGGCCCCCTCCGTCCCCGATATATCGCACATGGCATAAACCACCTCGGGCGCCCCCTTGACCAGAAGAATATATTTACCGCGGCTGCCTGATAAGGACGGGCTGTCGGGGACGCGTTCCTCGCCGGTAATGGCAGAGCGATCCTTTTGGGTGGGCAAGTGGGCGGTGACATTGTAACCGGGAGTGGATAGGTCCGGGTTTTCAGCCGGGTCAAATGCGGAACTAAGAGGGATAGCTGTACCCGGAGCCTGACCGGGGTTTTCCGATAGGCCACCGTAAGCTTCCGCACTTATAAGAGTAGCCATATACTTGCGCTCTGTGGAGAAAGTTATCTGGTCCGCAATCCCGGCCGACCTCCTCAGGGCGGTATAATCGTATCCGCTGTCCCGCAACCACATAAGAAGGGCACCCTCTGTCGGATTACCGATGGTTTTCCCTTCACCGTCGAGGTGAGCCGTGGAGTTGGCGGCCATCATCATGGCAAGCTGGGCTTCGGTGGTACCGTTGTACGAGACCACCTGTGCGACCGACATACGGTTCATCGTCAGGGTGCCTGTCTTGTCGGTACAGATTACGGTGACCGCCCCCATAGTTTCGCAGGCATGCATCCGTCGCACAAGGTTATTACTTTTTAACATTCGCCGCATACTCATGGCAAGGCTGAGTGTTATACTCATGGGTAGTCCCTCCGGGACCGCCATTACGAGAATCGCAACACAAACCATAAATATCTGGAGGAATTTCCCGGCTACGGCGTACCAATCGCCTTCCAAAAGGGTGCCGTCGATAACCCCTTTAAGCACGAGAATAATGAATATGGCTACGGCCAGTACGGTACCGATTCGGCTGATCAGGGAAGAGAGTTTCCTTAGCTGGAGATTGAGGGGGGTATCCCCACCCGTATCCACTGTCGCCTGTTCGGCAACCTTACCGTCTTCCGTCGCATCACCCACCGCGGTTACCACAGCGACCCCGTGGCCGCCGGTAACGGTAGAGCCCCGCATAACCATATCGGGCGGATAGGTTGCCTCGGAATCGAATCGGGACCTGTCTGTGGTCTTGGTAGCGGACGGTTCGCCCGTCAGGGAGGACTCGTCAACAGTAAGCGATACTGCTTCGGTGAGGCGGCCGTCGGCGGGCACCTCGTCTCCGCTCTCGAGCAGGACTATGTCACCCACCACCACATCGCGTTTGGGAACCTGCATCACTTCACCGCCGCGGACGACCTTTACGGGCGTATCGTCGTTTACGACGTTGAGAATATCGAATTTACGCCTTGCATCGTATTCAAACCAGAATGATACCCCGGTGGCAAGAAGTACGGCTACGATGATTCCAATAGTCTCGGAAAAATGGCCGTCGAAGAAACCCACTCCCAGCGATAGCACGGCTGCAGCCAGCAGCAGTTTGATTATGGGATCATTGAATTTTGAAAGGAAGAGCTTCCAGACCGGTTCCTTCTCTATCGGCGTTAAGATGTTACGTCCGTACCTCTCCCTGCTGAGGATTACCTCTTCCGGGGAAAGGCCCGTATATTTTTTTTCCGCCATACCGTGATTATTGTGCTTAGCCCTTATATGTAGTTATCTGTAACCGCAGGCCGCTTAAACCCTCCCACCATTAGTCGGAACAACCTTTAATTACGAAGAAGTTCGCGCTTTCCCGCATCGAGCCTTACGGCTACAAAAAACAGCACCGTGAACGCCAGGAAAGAAGAACCTCCGTAACTGAAAAACGGGAGCGGTATACCAATAACCGGCATAATCCCAATTGTCATGCCTATATTGATGACCACGTGGACGAAAAATATCGCGGCCACACAGTAACAGTAAATCCGGCCGAAAGCCTCCCGCTGCCGCTCGCCCATCTTCATCAGCCGGAGGATTAACAGGCAAAACAACACCGTAACGATGGAAGTACCCACAAAGCCCCACTCTTCGCCGACGGTGCAGAAAATAAAGTCGGTACTCTGCTCCGGCACAAAATCGAACCGCGTCTGGGTGCCCTCTAGAAAACCTTTACCCAATAGTCCTCCAGAGCCGATGGCTATCTTGGACTGGTTGACGTTATATCCCCAGTTCTGGGTGTCGGACTCCAGTCCCAGCAGGTCCAGTATCCTTTTCTGCTGGTGGATTTGCATCACATTGTCGAAAACATAATCGACCGTGGAGACAAACACGAGGGAGGAGAGAAACAGAACCAAATATACATATACGTTACGCAGTCGGTGCCGGTAAGCATACAGGACAACGAAAACGAGCGATACCAGCACACTGGCCAGGAGCGCCCAGAACACCTCGGTATTCTCCGTAATGAAAAACACGGAGGTAAAATAGATTATCAGCGTGCTGAGGGCGATTCCGCTGAGGAAGATTATCTTCTGCTTCCAATAGCCGTTGGTAAGGCCTTCCGCCACCGTACAGCCCAGCACGAGCAGAACCAGTATGGTTTCCGGCGTAAACAGGAAGGAACCGAGGAACAAAGCTATTGCCAGCATCCCGGCTACATATAACCATCCGTTCATCCCTTCGCGGTACATCACGAACAGGAACGCACCGTATACCACGGCGGAACCGGCGTCGTTCTGGAGAACAATTATCGCAGCCGGTACGGCTATTATAAGCCCTACCCGGAGCAGGTCCTTCAAATCGTGTATGTTAAACGTATAGCGGCTCATGTAGCGGGCCAGCGCCAGGGCGGTGGTAAATTTCACGAACTCGGCCGGTTGGAGAGCTACCGGGCCAATGAAAATCCAGGCTTTGGCACCGTTTACCTCCCGTCCCACCACAAGTACGGCCAACAGGACGAGTATTGCTACCCCGTAAAACGGATATGCCAGCATATGCCAGTACTTGTCGTCCACCAGCAGTATTACAACCGCTACTGCAAGGGATATCCCTATCCAGAGCATCTGCATACCGTAACGCTGACTCAGGTCGAAAACCCCGGCCTGCGACTCGTTATATACCGCCGCATATATATTTACCCACCCTATCAATACGAGGGCGGCATAAATCGCCACGACCCACCAATCTATATGGCCGGAGCCGAACGCCTTATCTTGCCTGCCTGTCATAATAGGGATAGTTTACTTTCATCGACTTGATGTGCTGCACCAGGTAGTCGCGCTCTATTTCACCATTAAGGTATTGCTCGATAATAAGCGAAGCGATTGGGGCGGCGATGGTAGCCCCGAAACCACCGTTCTCGATATAGACCGAAATGGCGATCCGGGGATTATCGCGCGGTGCGAAACACATGAATGTCGAGTGGTCGGAACCGTGTGGATTCTGCGCCGTACCCGTTTTCCCGCAAATATCCAGACCGTCCAGCCTCACCCGCTGGGCCGTGCCGCCGGGCATGTGTACAGCACGGTACATCCCCTCCACGATGGGATCGAAATAGTGCGGGTCGACCTTCGTGTAGTGCTTTTCGTAAAACCTCGCATCGATCGAGTCGCGGTCGTGTATCTCTTTTACTACATGTGGTATATAGTAATGTCCCCGGTTAGCGATAATAGCTGCGAGGTTGGCCATCTGGAGCGGTGTACAGCCCAATTCGCCCTGCCCGATAGCAAGAGAGATAACCGTAAGGGAGTTCCACCTGCCATTGTATTTATTTTCATAATAAGCGGCGTCGGGAACGAAGCCCTTCAGCTCGTCCACGAAATCCGACCCGAGGGTGGTCCCGAACCCGAAGCTCTGCACGTAGTCGTGCCAAACGTCCATCGCCTCGCGGATTCCGGAATATTTTCGGTTATCGAGGATATTGCGCAGGACATAGCAGAAATATGCGTTGCAGGAAGTTTGCACCGCGTCGATAAGATTGAGCGGCGACCAGTGGGAGTGGCATTTTACACCGCGACCTACTGTGTAGCCCATACTGCACGAATATCTCACATCGGGAGTAAGTACCCCCTCCTGCATCCCGATGAGACCGTTGATGACTTTGAATGTCGACCCGGGCGGGTAACGTGACATTACCGCACGGTTAAACAGAGGCTTTCGTGGGTTGTTTAGAAGGGTCATATAATTATTGCCGCTCTCGCGACCCACCAACTCGTCCGGGTCGTATGACGGGCTGCTGGCCATAACCAGAATCTCTCCCGTTGAAGGTTCTATGGCGACGACACTCCCCACTTTTCCCTCGAGGAGCTCCTCGGTCAGCGCTTGCAGACGGGCGTCTATTGTGCTCGTTATGGCCGGACCGGGGTCCGGCAGGGTGTCGTACATCCCGTCGGCATAAGAGCCTTTGGCTATACCGTGGACGTCCACCATATTAACCCTTACACCTTTTTCGCCCCGCAGAATCTTCTCGTACGAGAGCTCCATACCGCTCTTTCCGATATAGTCGCCGCTCCGGTAATAGCTGTCCCGCTCGATAGCGCGGCGGTCGACCTCACCCACGTATCCCAGCAGGTTACCTCCTATCTTGCGCGGATAGGAGCGGATAGTGCGGTAGACGGTATAGAAGCCGGGGAAATTCCGTTCGTCCAGTTTAACCTTAACCTCCTTGGGAAGCTGCTTCATGACAACCGACGGCAGCCTGCGCGAATACCGGGCGGCCTTGTCCAGCTCCGCCTGCAACTTTTCGGGGGTAATACCGACGATTGCGCACAGCATCAGGGTATCGAACTGCTGCATATCACGCGGTACGACCATCAGGTCGTAAACTTCCTTGCTCTGCACGAGAAACTCACCGTTACGGTCGTATATCTCGCCTCGCGGAGGATATTGCACTTCATAACGAAGTACATTATTGGAAGCCTTGTTCTTGTATTCGCTGTCGATAACCTGTATATAGAACAGGCGCAGGATGATTACCGCGAA
Source organism: Alistipes sp. (assembly GCA_021202985.1). Taxonomy (GTDB): domain Bacteria; phylum Bacteroidota; class Bacteroidia; order Bacteroidales; family Rikenellaceae; genus WRDF01. The sequence goes on along the minus strand of JAJQCA010000016.1, from coordinate 18,829 downwards.
AGCGGCCACCGTGAGCAGTTGCAGTATCTTCACCCTCTGCCCGCCCATCACTGGTATGTTTGCGACGGCGACTTATCCCGGGCCCCGGACAAAACCATCTGTGTGAAAAATACCAAAACGACCGTCACTACTGAACTGGCCAGAATGCGAATAAGCGTAAGGTAATAATACCGGAAAACCAGCGATTCGAACGTGAAGAAAACGAAACATTGCAGGAAGACGATTATTCCGGCATATCGGAAAAATTTACTGTACCCTATTCTCGACGGCATCGGGACACCTCCCTCCTTGACTTCGTCACGGCCGAGTATCAAAGGTAACAGATATGGCCTGATAAAAGATGTGAACACGGTAGCTACCGTATATAACCCGCCTGAACCGGTAGACACATCCATTATAACGCCGCTCAACAGCCCCAGGCCCAGAACCACTACCGGAAGGGTCTCCATGGGAAGCAGTATGATGAAAGCGATGTAAACCAGCGGATGGATATAAATACCCAGGTTAAGGTTATTGAACAGGAACACCTGCAATACCGTAACCGCAAGGAAAAACAACGTATATTCTATAACCCTCAACATCCGCTAATCAAATATTTTTAGCAATAACTACAAAAAATTAAATATCCGCTTTCCAGAACATCCAATATTAAAATTTTAACAAACCAATCCTTTGTTTAAAAAAACGCTTATTCACTCTCATGCTAATAATTAAACCTTTTGCAGGCACCATTACGTTTTTTTAATTCTCGGGAGTTTCGAACAAGCCCTCTTCCAGTAACATCCGCTCCTGAATGTCGGCATAATTCACCACGAACAGTTTTCCAAGCCGCGTCATCGGAGTTTCGAGTTTCACACGCGCCTCGTAGTAATTGGACTGAGTCATGCGGATATCCTCGACCGTACCTACCAGCACATCCGGCGGGAAGATCGACGAATAGCCCGAAACGATTGTATCTCCCGGTTCTATATCGGCGTACTTGGGTATCTCCGACAGGGTTATATAATCCGGACTGGTACCGTCCCAGAACAGCGAACCGAAATAATCCTTCCCCTTTATCTTTCCGCCCGTACGGAACTCCCGGTTGAGCACCGAGATTGCTATGGAAAAGTTCTCGCTGCAATCCAAAACATACCCCACCATCTTCATATCGGGGGTTACGAGCGCCATATTTATCCTTACCCCGTCGCGCTCCCCTTTGTCGATGATAATGAAATTTTCCTGCCTCGTCACCGAATTATTAATAACGGAGGCCACCGTATAGGAATACTCGCCCCCTTGGGCATATTCGAAACCGGAATCCTCCTGCGGCAAGAGTTGGGCAAGTTCCTCCAGCCGGTTGTGCAGCGAAGCCAGTTCGGCCAACAACATATCGTTCTCCCGGCGCAGGCCGAAATAGTCGCCGATATCCGACAAGGTCCTGTGAAATCCGCCCATAACGTGATTGGATGCGGTCAGAAGTTTTGCTTTTGTATAGCTTGTGGAAGAGGCATAATAGTTCAGTGCCACCACCTCTATAACGATAAAGAGCAGCGGCACGTATATACTCCTGATAAAATCTATCAGCCTGTTCATAAACTATTGCAGGGTTCACATTCCCTTATCCCGACCACGATGGTTTTCTTACCCCTGACCATGCAAAGGCGGGAGAGGCGCTGCCGGCGCTTATTTCATCAGGAACGAGAATCGGTGGATATTTTTGAGGGCGATACCCGTCCCGCGGGCTACTGCCCTCAACGGGTCCTCGGCCACAATGAACGGTATGTTGGTCTTCTCCTGGAGCCTGCGGTCCAACCCTTTCAGCAGGGCCCCGCCGCCGGCAAGGTAAATACCATTCTTCACTATATCGGCGTATAGTTCGGGCGGCACGGCCTCCAAGACCTTCATTATGGTCGCGTCTATCTTCACGAGCGATTTCTCAAGGGCGTATGCTATCTCGCTGTACGAAAGGGTAAGGGTAGAGGGCAGCGAGGTCAGAACATTGGGACCCGTAACCACATAATCCTCCGGTTCATCCTCAAGCTCAGACACCGCGGCACTGACGGCTATTTTGATATCTTCCGCAGTCCGCTCCCCGATACGTATATTGTGCTGCTGACGCACGTAGCTCTGGATATCCTCCGTAAATACATCGCCCGCCACGTTGATGCTCTCGCTGCATACTATACCGCCCAGCGATATACATGCAATCTCGGTAGTTCCGCCGCCTATGTCGATAACCATATGACCCTCCGGAGCCTCCACGTCGAGACCCGCCCCCAGGGCGGCCGCCATCGGCTCGAATATCATGTATACCTCACGTCCGCCTGCATGCTCTGCAGAGTCTCGTACGGCCCTTATCTCCACGTTGGTCGAACCCGACGGGATACAGATTACCATCTTTAGTGAAGGGCTGAACAGGTGGTTGCGGGAACGCACCTTTTTGATAAGCCCGCGGAGCATCAGCTCCGTGGCGTTGAAGTCGGCGATAACCCCGTCCTTCAGGGGGCGTATCGTCCGTATATTCTGGTGGGTTTTACCGTGCATCTGGCGGGCCTGATTCCCAATGGCCACCAATTTACCCGTGTGGTAATCCAACGCTACGATCGACGGTTCGTCGACCATGATCTTCCCGTCACATATTATGACAGTATTGGCCGTCCCAAGGTCAATGGCCAACTCCTGTGTCAATGAAAACAATCCCATCTAAAAAATCCGGTTTCGGGTTAAATAAAATATTATTCTTTAGCCTAATATAGTTATATAAATCAATGCCTGAAATGCCGCATGCCGGTAAAGACCATAGCCATTCCGTTATTGTTGCAGTAGTCTATACTGAGCTGATCGCGCACCGACCCGCCGGGCTGGATAACGCATTCCACCCCTTCCGCTTTCGCCAGCTCCACGCAGTCGGGGAACGGAAAGAAGGCGTCCGAAGCCATGACCGAACCCTTCAGTTCGAATCCGAACGATTTGGCTTTCTCTACTGCCTGCTTCAGAGCGTCTACCCGTGATGTCTGGCCCAGACCGCTTGCGATAAGGGTATTGTCTTTTGCGAAAACTATTGCGTTGCTCTTACTGTGTTTCACCAATATATTGGCAAAAATGAGGTCCGCCTTCTGCTGCTCGGTAATTCCCTTTTCGGTTACCACCGTCATTTCGGTATCAGCTCCGCCCAACTTAGTGTCACGGTCCATTACCGCAACCCCGTTCAGCAGGCTGCGGAACTGGTTACCGCTGCGGCCGGCATCCTTTAGTTCGAGTATTATTCGGTTCTTCTTGTTTTTCAGGGTCTCCAACGCTTCCGGGCTATACCCCGGGGCGATAATAACTTCGAAGAACAACTCGTCTACCCTGGCTGCCGTCTCCCCGTCCACCGGACGGTTGCAAATAAGCACTCCGCCGAAGGCAGACACCGGGTCGCACGCCAACGCGGCGTCCCATGCTTCGGCCAGTGTTAGCCGCACGGCGAGTCCGCAAGCGTTATTATGCTTCAAAATCGCGAAAGCCGGCTCGCCGCGAAACTCTTCCATAAGGTTAATCGCCGCGTCGATATCCAGCATATTGTTGTATGAAATATCCTTCCCGTTATGCTTGGTGAACATCCGTTCGAGATCGCCGTAGAAAACGGCTTTCTGGTGGGGATTCTCCCCGTAACGGAGCACCGTCCCGTTGTCCGCCGCCAGGCGGAAAGAAAGCCGTTGTTCCGTGGAGTTAAAGTAGTCGAAGATGGCAGAATCGTACCCCGAACTCACGGCGAACGCCTCCGCGGCCAACTCACGCCTCTGCTCCAGCGTAGTGGAGCAACCCTGCGAACACAACCATTCGTACAATTTCCCGTACTGCCCGACCGAACTTACGATGGCCACGTCCCTGTAATTCTTGGCCGCCGCCCTTATAAGGGAAATACCGCCTATATCTATCTTCTCAATTATATCCTCCTCCGGGGCCCCCGAGGCCACGGTCTCCCGGAACGGGTAGAGGTCCACGACAACCAGGTCGATATCCGGAATCGAGTACTCGGCCTGCTGGCTACGGTCCGTCTCGTTACCGCGCCGAGCGAGAATACCACCGAATACCATCGGATGCAAAGTCTTTACCCTGCCTCCCAGAATGGAAGGGTAACCGGTAAGGCCCTCCACCGGTAACGCCTCCACTCCGAGGCCCTCGATAAATGAGAGGGTTCCCCCCGTAGAATATATCTTAACGCCTTCAGCGGCAAGTTTCCTTACTATATCTTCAAGACCGTCCTTATAAAAAACCGAAATAAGTGCGCCTTTTATCTTTTTCAAAACAGATGATTTTTAACGGCAGGTTAGTACCTTTATGTGATTTAATGTTTATAACTTACAAAAGTAAGAAATTAGGCAACATCATCCCAAAAAACAGACAAAATTTATGTAGGTTTGTAGCTGTTATGCCTGCGAAAAGTAATAAAATAATGGAATCGGCCCGTTGTGCGGTTATCGGCCACGGTAGTTGGGCAACGGCGATAGTAAAGATACTGCATAGTAACGAGGAGCGCGTAGGTTGGTATATCAGGCGCCCTGAAGTGGCACGGGAAGTACGGCAGACGGGACGTAACCCCCGGTACCTGACGGATGTACGGCTCGACACCGGCAGACTCGCCATTTCCGAAGACCTCGACCGGACGGTGCGTGAAGCGGATATAGTCATACTGGCCGTACCGTCGGCTTTCCTTTCGGTTTTCCTTTCAGGCCTTTCGGAACCGCTGCATAATAAATTCGTCGTTTCGGCGATTAAAGGTATCATACCGGACAACCATTCGACCGTCGCCGAGTACCTAAACTACACTTATGGCCTGCCGTTCGCGAACATCGGGCTGGTAGCCGGTCCGTGCCACTCCGAGGAGGTAGCCCTCGAACGCCTCTCATACCTTACACTCGTCTGTAAAGACCCCGAAACCGCATCAATCCTTTGCGGCAAATTCTCCACGCCCTATATCCACACCAACCCATCCACAGATATCTACGGTGTGGAATACGCGTCGGTCCTCAAAAACATATACGCCATCGGCGCGGGAATTGCGGTGGGGCTCGGGTACGGCGACAATTTCCTTTCGGCCCTTATCGCCAACGCGGCCACCGAGATGGAACGCTTCCTCTCCGGGAGTTATCCGGCCGGGAGGGATATTACCGCCTCGGCATATATGGGCGACCTGCTGGTAACCTGCTATTCGCAATTCAGCCGCAACCGGACGTTCGGCGCGCTAATCGGTAAAGGGTACAGTGTGGAGATGGCGCAGGCCGGAATGAAGATGGTTGCCGAGGGTTATTACGCGGCAAAATGTATCCGCGAGGTTAACAAACGGTTCGGTATCGACATGCCTATCGCGCGTTGTGTATACCGAATCCTGTACGGGGAGGCCAACCCTGCCGCGGAATTTCGCGAGATGTCGCACAGCCTGCGGTAATCATTCGCCGGGTGTGCGTTGTAAGAACCACCCGGTTATTTTACCTTTGTGAGGTATTTGAAAATCCGTACCAAAAATACATCCTTATGGAATTGATCAGAATCGACACATCCAAAACGTCCGGAACACTCAAGCCGGGCGAAATAGAGAGCCTCGCCGGCGAGGCCCTCGAAGCGAACGCCCTGCTCCACAGCCGCAAAGGAGCCGGGAACGATTTCCTGGGCTGGGTAAACCTTCCCTGGGAGATTACGGAGAGCACTATCGCCGAAATAAACCGTGTGGCCGCCGGCCTGCGGGAGAAGGCGGAGATTATAGTGGTTATCGGTATCGGGGGTTCTTATCTGGGAGCCAAAGCGGTTTTGGAAGCAATGACGGACAGTTTCACACTGCTTCGCAGTAAACCCGTAACCCCGGTAGTGGTTTTTGCCGGGCAGAATATCAGCGAAGACTATATCCACGAACTGGTCACGGCGCTCGAAGACCGGTCGTTCGCATTGATTTCGATTTCCAAATCGGGGACCACGACTGAGCCGGCTATAGCCTTCCGTATCTTGAAATCCGAGATCGAGAAACGGTACGGTAAAGAGGAAGCAGCATCCCGTATAGTGGCCATCACCGACTCTTCGCGCGGCGCGCTCAAGAAATTAGCCACAGACGAAGGTTACGAGACATTCGTTATTCCGGACGACGTGGGAGGCCGTTACTCGGTGCTGACTCCGGTGGGCCTGCTGCCTATGGCAGCGGCCGGATTGGATATAGCCGCTTTTGTAAAAGGGGCACAGGATATGGCCACGGCGACGGCCGAGGGCGTACCGTTCGAACAGAACCCGGCCGCTGTATATGCCGCCGTACGCAACGCGCTCTACAGGAAAGGATTCAAAATAGAGATTCTGGCCAGTTACGACCCGAAACTACTGTACATCGCCGAATGGTGGAAGCAGCTTTACGGGGAGAGCGAGGGAAAAGACGGCAAGGGGATTTTCCCGGCGAGCGTGACCCTTACGGCCGACCTTCATTCAATGGGTCAGTATATCCAGGAAGGCGAACGCACCCTGTTCGAAACCGTGATTAGCGTCGGCAAACCGAAGCATACGGTAAAGATAGAGAGAGAAGAGACAGACCTCGACGGGCTTAACTATATCGCCGGTAAACGGATTTCAGAGGTCAATCGGATGGCCGAAATAGGCGTGGCCATCGCTCACGTTGACGGCGGAGTACCGAATATCCGTATAGAACTCCCCGAAATAAACGAGTACTATATCGGGGCCCTGCTTTACTTCTTCGAGAAGGGATGCGGTATAAGCGGTTATATGCTCGGGGTCAATCCGTTCGACCAGCCGGGTGTGGAAGCATATAAGAAAAACATGTTCGCGCTGCTCAACAAACCGGGTTTCGAAAAGGAATCGGAGGAAATTCGCAAAAGGCTTTAATTGGCCGACAGTGACCCTTCGTGCAACTTTTGCACTTTTAAACATCAGGCCCCGGATTTACCGGGGCCTGATGTTTACTATCATACCGGCTGCGCCCTATCGCCAGTAACCCTCCGGTGTCCGATACAGACCTCCCCGTATTTGTCTTTACGACCCGTATGGGCCTCTTCGGCTATCTGAATTTTCACTTCCTGCATATCCATGGTAGACCGTCCTGGGATCAAACCACATAGCACGGCACCATCCGACCCCAAACACAAAAAACCCCGCTTTCCTTCGGAAAGCAAGGGTTTGCGTTCTTTATCCGTATATTATTTTTTCTGTTTCGGGGCGAGCATCATGGTCATGCGCTTGCCTTCGAGTTTGGGCATCATTTCCACCTTGGCAATTTCCTCGAGATCGGTTGCAAAACGAAGCAGCAGTATTTCACCCTGCTCCTTGAACACTATCGAACGGCCACGGAAGAAAACATAAGCCTTGACCTTTGCGCCCTCCTTTATGAAATTCTCGGCATGACGCAACTTAAAATTATAGTCATGGTCATCCGTCTGCGGACCGAACCTGATCTCCTTAACCACCACCTTTACAGCCTTGGATTTCATTTCCTTGGCCTTTTTCTTTTGCTGGTATAGGAACTTCTGGTAATCGGCTATCCTCACCACCGGCGGGTCGGCCTTCGGTGAAATCTCTATAAGGTCTAACTCCATATCGTCGGCCATTTTCAGGGCCTCGCGTATGGGCAGCACCAGCGGCGCTTCGATATTGTCACCCACTATCCTTACCTCGGGAGCCGTTATTTTCTCATTGATGCGGTGGGGCATCTCCTTTTCTGCCATCCTCGGCCCGCGCGGCCCGCGCGGACGGCTATGGAAAGGTTTGTTTGTTGCTATGGTTTTGTCCTCCTGTAAATTAATTAAACTTCTCACTACACCGGCACACGATGCACCGTATAAATATACAATTTTTTTCTAAACAACATACCGGCCTCCGGGTACCGCCGGGTTTTTTCTCTCTTTAAACACAAAATCCGGGCTAAAGTCACTCCCCGCTACGGGCTTTTTCCACTTCGCCGGCAACCAGTCCGTTGACAAGCGCGGCAAAGTCCTCGCGGCTCATCTGGCCTTTGTCACCCTCACCCTGCTGGCGAACCGACACCAGTCCCTCCGCCTCTTCCTTTTCGCCGACAATCAGCATGAACGGTATGCGTTTAAGCTCATTATCCCTTATCTTACGGCCTATCTTTTCGTTACGCTCGTCTATAATAGCCCTCACGTCCTGTGATTTGAGGTACTTTACAACCTCCACGGCGTAATCGTTGAACTTCTCGCTGATAGGTAGAACCACCACCTGTTCCGGAGCCAGCCACAGCGGGAACTTCCCGGCGGTATGCTCCAACAGCACAGCCACAAACCGCTCCATCGAGCCGAACGGGGCGCGGTGTATCATAATCGGGCGATACGGTTTATCATCCGGTCCCGTGTATGTCAAATCGAACCTCTCGGGCAGGTTATAGTCTACCTGAATGGTTCCGAGCTGCCATTTGCGACCCAGTGCGTCCTTCACCATAAAGTCCAGCTTCGGCCCGTAGAATGCCGCCTCGCCGTACTCCACCACCGCGTCGAGGCCCTTCTCACGAGCGGCCTGGATAATGGCCTGCTCGGCTTTATCCCAATTTTCGTCGGAGCCTATATATTTTTCCTTGTTATCAGGGTCGCGAAGTGATATCTGTGCGGTGAAATTCTCAAATTTCAGCGTTTTGAAGATATACAGAACTATATCTATAACCTTTTTGAACTCGTCCAGAAGCTGGTCCGGGCGCACGAAAAGGTGAGCGTCATCCTGCGTGAAACCGCGTACGCGTGTAAGGCCGTGCAGCTCGCCGCTCTGCTCGTAACGATACACCGTACCGAACTCGGCAAACCTGATAGGCAGGTCCTTATAAGACCGCGGTTTGGTGCGGTAAATCTCGCAGTGGTGGGGACAGTTCATCGGTTTGAGCAGAAACTCTTCCCCCTCGTCAGGCGTGTGGATAGGCTGAAACGAGTCCTTACCGTACTTGGCATAGTGCCCCGAAGTAACATAAAGGTCCTTCATACCTATATGGGGGGTAATGACCTGCTCGTAACCGTATTCCTTCTGCACCGAGCGCAGGAAATTTTCCAGCCGCTCCCTGAGTGCGGCACCTTTGGGCAGCCACAAGGCAAGCCCCTGACCCACCCGCGGCGAGAATGCGAACAGCTCCAGTTCGCGCCCCAGCTTGCGGTGGTCACGTTTTTTGGCCTCCTCGAGCATTACCAGATACTCGTCCAGCATCGACTTCTTGGGGAAGGTAATGCCATAAATACGCGTGAGCATTTTATTATTCTCGTTGCCGCGCCAGTAGGCCCCGGCCACCGATGTGAGCTTTATTGCCTTTATGTAGCTGGTATTGGGCAGGTGCGGACCGCGGCACAGGTCGGTGAACGTACCGTTGGTATAGAAGGTTATGGTCCCGTCCTCCAGGTCGCCGATAAGTTCGCACTTATATTCGTCCCCCTTTTCGGTAAATGTTGCCATGGCCTCAGCCTTGGGCACCTCCCGACGCACCAGCGGGTCCTTATTTGCCGCAAGTTCCTTCATCTTGGCTTCTATCTTTTCCAGGTCTGCCTCGGTGATGGGTTCCGGCGAATCCACATCGTAGTAGAAACCGTTTTCTATACTCGGACCTATACCGAACTTAATACCCGGGTACAGCGACTGTAAAGCCTCTGCCATAAGGTGGGACGAAGTGTGCCAGAAAGTCCGGCGACCCTCCTCGTCGTCCCATTTATGGAGTTTCAATGTACTGTCGGTCCCGATAGGTTTCTGTATATCCTCCACCTGACCGTTGACCGTGGCTGCCAGAACTTCCTGCGCAAGCCTCGGACTTATACTATTCGCTATGTCGAGCGGTGTGGTTCCCGCCGGATACTCCCGGACGTTACCGTCGGGAAATGTAATTTTCACCATTATATCGTATTTTTATTTTTCTCTTTCCGCGGCCAAAACAACAAGACCGCTATCCCAGCCAGGAGGACTACCGTCGCTGCAAGGCCCCCTTCCGGGCCAAACCCTCCACCGTTTAAAAGGTGGTTGTCTCCATAGCTGAACGACATCACCGCCGCCTCGCTCCGCATGCCGCTTGTCTTAAGCCCGAAGATGTTGCACTGGGTAAAATTCCATGCGGAATGGAGCGCTGCTATACCCCATATACTATCCGTCCGCAGGAAGTACAGCCCTGCAAATATACCATATAAGGTAAGATTAACGAACGCCAGCGGAATAAATCGCCCGATAAAATGTAGGGCGGAGAATAACACGGCACTCAGCCCGACAGCTACGGCCAACGGTGCGCGGCCGGCGGCCGACACCATAAAATAGCCCCGGAACATCACCTCCTCCGACATTCCCTGAACTATCCACCCACCGGCGAAGAGGAGCAGCGTCAGGCCGGTACCGGTCATGGAAATACCGTCGAACTTCAATCCTCCGGCGGCGGCAGAAAGTAGTACGATGGCCACCATCATGCCGGCTCCGGCGGCAAGACCGATCAGATACCGCCCGGCAACCCCGCTGGATGTAAACCCCATCGAATATAGGCTCCTGCCTTCAACCAAACGGACATATAGCATATAAAGCACAATGACCGGCAGAAGTATGTAAAGATGGAAAAGTTGGCCCTCACATCGTGGGAAAACCGTTTCCCACAACAATTGGTTGCCGACCAGGAACACTGCTACGGTGGCAATGAAGAAAAGGACCTGCAGGAAGATATTTGGCCGGAACCGGGCTTTACCGGCTTCTGCCAGCACTCCGGATTCCGTTTTAAGCCATGCGGTTCCCATCGCCTTTCACCCGGCCGGATTTATATTTCGGCCGAATCCTGCTCCGGTATCAGGTCCTTTACGGAAATATCCGCGCCCTTCTCCCGCTCGTAATGGCGTAAGGGATTACGTGTCATTTCGGCATAATCCTTCCGGTTACGGTACACGTCCAAAGCCAGATACACCGCTTCGCGGAACGAAGCCGGGTCGGCCTTGTCCTGCCCGGCAATATCATAGGCCACCCCGTGGTCGGGACTTGTACGAACCACCGACAGGCCCGCCGTAAAGTTCACTCCGTCGGGAGTCAGGGCCTTAAACGGTGCGAGGCCCTGGTCGTGGTACATGGCAAGTACGCCGTCATATTTTTCGTAACCAGCCGATGCGAAAAAGCCGTCGGCCGGGAAAGGACCGAACGCCAGAACCCCTTCGGCTACGGCCTGCTGTATGGCAGGAGTAATCGTGGTCTGCTCTTCGTCTCCTACAAGGCCTCCGTCGCCCGCGTGGGGATTAAGAGCCAGAACGGCAATCCGGGGCTCTACAAATCCGAAATCGGAAATAAGCGAGTGCCGTATCCTCTTCAGGGAAGAAACGATACGACCGGCATCTATATTTTGTTTAACCTCGGAAACAGGTATATGGATGGTCGCAAGGCCGACCTTCATAAGCGTGCTACACATCATCATCAGCGGCTCTCCGCCGAACTCCGACGCGAAGAACTCCGTGTGACCCGTAAACCGGAATCCGTTGCACTGTACGTTCTCCTTATTTATCGGCGCCGTAACGATAACATCTATATGGCCCGCCTTAAGGTCGGCTACGGCGGCCTGCAATGCTGCCACAGCCGCAGTGCCCGCGCCCGGCGTCGCCTTTCCCGGTTCGATGGTTATATTTTCCTCCCCGCAATTTACTGCGTTGACCCTTTTTGCTTTAGCGTCCTGAGCATTCTTTACCTGCGTGAACTGGAAACTGTCAGCCCCTTCGATACCTTTTTTGTAGAAAGCCAGCGATTTGGAAGGGCCGTAAATAACCGGTGTACACAGCTCGCACATCCTCAAATCGGAGAACGCTTTGATAACCACCTCCGGTCCGATACCGTTCACATCCCCCAGGGTAATGCCCACCCTTATTCTATTATCGCCCATAGCTTATCCAGTTAATGACCGACAAAGATACAAAATTATTCACAAGGAGCCGCCCGACCGCATTAATTCACCCGAATACTATAAATGCTCGTCGGATTGACTCATAAAGCGTTTTACACAACTATTATGGGGCCATCCGGCGGAATTCGGATACAATTATAGCCGTCGCTACGGCTACGTTCAGTGACTCGGTTGCCCCGGCCCCCTCCGGATAGCGGGGAATAGTGATACGGTGCGAGATAAGTCGGGCGCAGGCCTCACTTATACCACCTCCTTCGTTACCCATCACCAGTACGCCTTCCGGCCGGATACCGGGCTCGTAGATAGAAACCCCGTCCATATCGGCGCCATATACCGGTATTTGGTTTAGTGCAGCGGCCGTAAGGAACCCGCTAATGTCCGTGTAATGTACCTTGACCCGGAAAAGAGACCCCATGGTGGCCTGCACGGTCTTTGGGTTGAAACAATCGGCCGTATCAGGGGAGCATACAACATCCCGGATACCGAACCAGTCCGCCGTGCGGATTATCGTACCCAGGTTACCCGGGTCCTGCAGACGGTCCAGGGCGATTATAAGTTCACCCGGCCGGGCGACTACCGGGCCATAGTCCGGAATCCGTACAAGCGCCAGAACACCCTGCGGAGATTTTAACCGGCTAAGGCGTCCGAACTCGGACGGCGATACGATTCGCGCCTGTCCGAAGCCATCCGCATTATCAGCGGTGGAATAAACGGCCTCAACCCCGAAGCCCGACGAAATAGCCTCCGCAACCATCTTACGCCCCTCGACAACGAACAACCCTTCGGCCGTACGTCCTTTTTTATCTGCCAGTGACCGCACCCGCAATATTTCCGACCTTGTCAACATAAGTGCAAATTTAATCTATTTTCCTGCGGACGGAAAACCGCTTCGGAAGCGGCAACGTTCGTAAATATACCAGGCCGAAAATGGTAAACAATTTCAAGAGATAAAGTCGAAAAAAACCGACGGTAATTCGTGACCGGAAAGAATGATATGTTTATTCGAGGAGAAAATTCGGCGGCCGGATTTATATTTTGAGAATGTTTCAACGAGCCTCCCCGTCGACATCCGACAACTTAACGGAAATACCGTCCATACGTATCATTCCATTAAACGGGGTTTTAAACCCCGTCACATAAAAAACCCGGCCGTCAGGTCAGGTTTTTTCTATGAGGTTACGGTATAATTCGGATAGTCGTTCCCGCAGGTGGAGCACCGCGTACCGTTTACGGGATATCAGTGTATTTACCGGTATTCCCGTCGTTTCGGATATCTCGCGGAAAGAAAAATCCTGCATTTCGTTAAGTTCGAAGACGCTCCGCTGTTCAGGCGGAAGCTCCGAGAGGGCCTGCTCGAGCGTGGTCCAGACCGCCGAACGAAGCATGAGCACCTCCGGGTCGTCCTCATCCCCGACGAAGAGTGATTCGATTCCGGAGAAAAATCCGGTATCCTCCCCCTCGGCCGCCCAGTCGGGAAGACTCTCCTCCCGTTTTTTTCGGCCATGGTCTATAATCTGGTTACGGGCCACCCGGTACAGCCACGCGCTGATGCTCTCTATCGGCTCCTCCTCTTCGTCCAGCCGGGCAAGGTTATGGAAAACGTTTTGCAGGATATCCTCCGTGTCCTCGGTATTGCCTACCCTCTTACGGATAAACCCGCGTATCGCCGCCCCATACCGGATAAAAGCGTCACGCGCCCGTGCGCCTGTTTTTTTCGGTTCGTCCGCCACCAGCGCAACGCTATTCATCGACCCGGTTTTCATCTTCCGGCCGGTCGCTTACCGGGCTTACTTTACGGGCAGGCCCGCAACCACAGTCGTCCCCGAAAAAATGTTCCATATGCCTGCGTATCTTCTCGCGCCGCTCGTCTTCGCCCATCGCATGGAAGCGGTGGTGCATTTCGCGTATCATATCCATATGGCTGTCGAACCCGGTGTGCGCGCCCACACCTTCTCCGTCGGGACCTTGACGGTCGCAGCCGCCGCGCCCTTTGAATCCCCTGTGCCTTCCGTGACCACGGTGACCATGGTGACCGTGTCTGCCGCCGCAGCGGTGTCCGTGGAATCCGCCTTTAAAACCACCCAGCAACAGTTTGGATAACAGCAATAACCCCGCAGCATACCAGAAATTGACCGTCGGAACGGCGAACAGGTAAACCGCCACGCTGTTCCACAACAACATTATTACTACAGTGGCTGCGGCAAAAACCGCGAGGAATATTAAAAATCCCAGCCCGTGCCTGAATCTTCCCATTTTCATATCGTTTAAGGTTTAAATATCGTAATTATTTGAATGCGCCGTATACCTGCCCGCTCTCTTTTTCGAGATAGAGTGCCTGCATCTGGCATACCCGCGTACACTTCCCGCAGCCGGTACATCTCTCGGGATAAGCCAGCCACACGGTGGCCCTGTCGTCGCGGTAATGCATCCTCAGGGCGTCCCTGCGGCATCGTGCCATGCACCGGCCGCATCCGGCGCATAGATCGGGTATTATTTTAAGTGTCGATTCGGTATTTCGATTATTCCAAAACATAATAATCATTTTTTTAGTGTTTTCCATAATTCGTTTACGCGTTCCTGCCGGCGGGCTGCATCAACTCCTTACACCGATGGTGAACCATTGAAAAGGCCTTCACATTTGTAGACGAACCGGTCCGGGAAATATTTTACCCGCCGATAAAATTCCTGCCCTTCCTGTCCGGACTTTGCATCCGGCGGCCGTTTTCATATCTTGCGGTATGTAACCCAAAACACGACCGTATGCTCGAAGCTCCCGAAGCCCGCTTGTTCGCGACACAGTTGGCCGGTGTACTCACCGGAAAAACCATAGAAACCGTCATCGCCGGGTTCACCCCGCATAAATTCACATTTTATAACCCGGAACCGGAATCTTTTGCCGGGGTACTGGTCGGTCGTACCGTCACCGGGGCGCGGCCGGTGGGGGGTATGGTGGAGATATTGGCCGGAGAGGTGTCGCTGGTTTTTACCGACGGGGTGAATTTCCGTTATATCGAACCGCCCGGCGACCTTCCCCGGTCCCATCAGTTACTCATCGGTTTTACCGACCAGAGCTGCCTGACCGCTTCGGTGCGGATGTACGGCGGTATTATCACTTTTACGGGCGGGAAACCCGAGGGTAACCTTGCCGGTTACTACGAAACCGCCCTTAACAGGCCGCAGGTTCTCTCCGACGGTTTCACCCGCGAATATTTTATGTCGCTGGTCGAAGACCCTGCCGTACGGAACAAGAGTGTTAAGGCGCTGCTCGCGACCGGGCAACGCATACCCGGCCTCGGGAACGGCGTTCTTCAGGATATACTCTTCCATGCGGGAATACACCCGAAAACGGGGACTTCCCGGCTTTCTTCCCGTGAGTTTGACAAATTATACGAATCAATAAAATGCACGCTTGGGAAAATGGTCGCCGAAGGCGGCCGGGATTGCGAAACGGATATTTTCGGAAGAAAAGGCGGTTACCGTGCCGTACTGTCTAAAGACACGGCCGGAAGCCCGTGCCCCGTTTGCGGAGCCGCAATAATAAAAGAAAATTATATGGGCGGGAGTGTCTATTACTGTCCAGTCTGCCAGCCTTTGAAAACGACGGCCCGGCCGGGGTAGTAAATAAAAAGGGCCTGAAATCGATTCAGGCCCCGAGCGGCAGCAGTATACTGCCACATCAACCCAGCTAATTATTAAATAAAATATTGAATAGGCTTATGTAGCCTTAAATCGTGACGTGGGCTCTCAATTAGTACCGAGAGCATTTACAATGGCGCGGTGTTCGGCAAAGAATTTTATCCTATCCACCTCGCCGCTCTGGGATATCAGGGTCGAATGGCGTTTTAACGCGCGCACCCACGACTTCTGAGCCTCACATATCTGTTTCTGCTGCGAATCGAACGAATTAATAAGGTGTATACGGAAGAAACAGATTTGGAATCCTTCCCGTTCGGCATATCCGTAACTCGACTCGAAATCTATGTTCGACAGGTAGACCGATACCTTCCGGCCCTCCCTGTTATGGCCCTCGATGGTCATTTTTTCCAGTTCGTCGAGCAGGGCCATAAGTTCCGTTTTAAGCCGTGCAAGGTCGCTGTCCATCAGCATCCTCAACGCCCGGAAGTATTCAATCTCCCGGATAAATGATTTCAGCACATTACAGTCCCAAATGAATGAGACCGAATTTATCTCTCTGATGGAAGAAGCGAGTTTTTCCTGTACTTCGATAAGTTTTCTCGGCACGGGCACATCGGCCAGCGTGGTGGGCAGCGACAGTTTGTCGTTGTGGTACATCCAGCGGCACAGTCGGTAACGTGTAAGGTATTCGAAGGCGGGGTACAACGAGTACGGGATTGTATTGCACGCCATAGTCAGCTCCGAAGCCGGGTCCTTGGCTATATAACCGAAGATATTGGAATAATAGTTCTGAATTTCGCAATAGTTCTCGAACTCGTCATCGGTCGCTATAAGCTGGAGGTTGAACATGGCCCCGTTCGATACGGTTTCGCCCATTATACCGTCGAGCGATATATTGAAATGCTTAGCCAGGAAGACCACTTCGTTGAATGTAAAAGGCACTTCGCCCCTCAGGCGCCTGTAGACGGACTCTTTCCCGAGGCAAAGCAAATCCATAAGGTGGTGGGCAAGATTAACCCCCTTTGGAAGCCTTTCCCTCATAGCCTCTACCAATCCCTCTCCAAAATCCTGATCCGCCAATGACTTCATAAGTCCCCGATATTAATCTCTTCCTGTAAATTCATTGCCTGCACCTCACCAGTAAAGACCCTGAGAACCCGTTACGAATAACACCACGACAGCACACGGCATTATGAAAACTCCCGGGCCCGTCCAGATCCCCTTCCCTAACGGGGATTGGGCCTGATAGTCCGGCTATCTACTGACAAGCACATTCAATTTCCAGCCACAAAGATGGTGGAAATAAGCCACATGAACGTTTCGCTAAAACCAAAACGACAATCCGGCTTTGTCTAATTTTGACTCAAACCGACTTATGTGCACAAAATGTGCTAAAAGCATTAGCCACCCGGGGTGCTGTTACAGATAATGTAACTAGCCGGATATGTAACATCTGATTACCGGGAAATCAGAGGGTATTGACAATCTCTTTTTGCCTTGCGAAAAACTGTATCCGGTGCATCTCCCCGCTCTGGGAAATCAGTATCGAGAATTTTTTGAGCGAACGTATCCACTGTTTCAGGTTATTGAACACCCCTTCGTCACGGGAAGTCATTGAACTGACAGAGAACGCTTTGAGCATACTTAGCAAATACCCACGGGTCTCGATATAGCTGTATGTGGCTTCGAAATTTATGTTGGAAATGTATATCTGCACCTCGCGGCCGGACCGGAAATGCCCCGTGGAGCACATAACGTACATCTCCTCGAGAAGCGCCTGCAATTCTTCCCGGAGCCGGGCGACGTTCCTGTCGTTGAGCATATTGATACTCACGAAATATTTTATATCGTTCACGAGCGAATTGAACAGCATCGAATCCCATATATAATACGTGAAGCCGAAATCCTGCAAAGCCGCCACATACTCGGCCTGCTTTTGGTACAGCCTGTCGGGCAGTACGAGTTCGTCGAGCGTACGCACGTGCTCCCTTGTCTGGTTCTGGTACACCCATTTTGCGAACCTGAACCTCGACAGCATTTCGTACTTCATAGTGAACATCTGCGGTATGATATTGGCCGCCGTACCTGTCTCGACCGCAGAAGGGTCTGCGATACCCTCGAATAGCCTGAGGTAATTGTCAATCATGGCATAGTAGGTATCCACCGGATTCTCGTACCGTACGATATTGAGGTCGAATACGGCATTGCCTTCACGCCCGGAACCCACGAGTTTATCGAGTGAAATGCCCAGTTTACCCGATACGATCGCCGCTTCGGCAAGGGTGAAAGGCACCTCTCCCCTCAACCTGCGGTAGACCGCTTCCTTACCTATGCAAAGGAGGTCCATTAAAACACGGGCAAGGTTCGTTCCCGCGGGCACCTTCTCCCTCATAATCTCTATCAGCCCGTTATTGATCTGTTCGGTCGTCATGGCTTTATCTGTTGCGGGGTTCCGGCGTGCAAAACAGGCGGAGATGAAAGATGGAAAGAATATAAAAGTTTTGCGTCGGAATCCCTTTTTTTCGCCCTATATCTAATTTAGCAAAAAAAAATGCCATTTCAAAATACCGTACCGACCTAACGTCACGACTGTTTCGGTAAACGGAACAGGCCGAAAGGATATTACAGTAATAGTTCTTAATTTTACCACGGTATAAAATCCAGCATGGTATGAAACACGAAATAACCGGACTTCAGTATAACTCGCGAATGTGCTTCGTATGCGGGGTGGAGAACAGTCACGGACTCAATTCACGTTTTTATGAGACCGGGCGGGGAGAGGTGATTTGCCGCTGCACCCCGTGTGAGCACCACCAGAGTTATCCCGGCCGGCTCCACGGTGGGGTGTCCTCCTCCCTGTTGGACGAAACTATCGGAAGGGCCATTTCCGTCGGTCGTGACGATACGATATGGGGTGTAACGCTCGAACTGACGCTCCGGTACCGTAAGCCCGTTCCTTACGGTTGCGAAATAACCGTGGTGGGCCGGGTGGACGAGGACCTGGGTCGAATGTTTACCGGCAGCGGGGAAATAATCCTCCCAGACGGAACGGTCGCCGTGACGGCAAAAGGCAGATACCTTAAACAACCGGCCGGGAAGATCTCCGACGAGGCCTCAGAGCAGGACGAATTGATATTCCTGACAGGGGAGGATATCCCGGGAACCATCGACATACAGGATAAATAAAATTTCATTGTATACGGAGAATTTGCAGGCGCCGGTAAACGTCTTCTGTGTATCGTTCCGAACGGGATAAGTATGTGCGGAATCACAGGTCGGAGTGCCGGGGGTGTCCCGTCCTAAAATAGGTTGACAGATTAATACTGATTTTCAAGATATCCGGTG
>JAJQCA010000080.1 GCA_021202985.1 Alistipes sp. | reverse complement strand
CCTGGCAGGGCATAGTCTGCAAGCAGCCTCTGCTCCTGCTGCGAGCGTCGGATGTATCAAGACAAAAAGTATCGTTACTAAAGACAGATTCTTCGCTGCGCTCAGAATGACATGAGAGGTTGAGCTTAGAATGACATAATAGAGTGCGTTCAGAGACATATTATTGTTTGTAGGGAGGGATTGAGGTTACTAATTTTATGCACTCCTACGGAGTGCTCCCGGCGCCTTTTCGAGCGCCTTGATTTTTTTGTGATACTTTTTAACTTCGTTTTCCTCCTCCTGGCAGGGCATAGTCTGCAAGCAGCCTCTGCTCCTGCTGCGAGCGTCGGACGTGTCAAGACAAAAAGTATCGTTACTAAAGACAGATTCTTCACTTCGTTCAGAATGACATGATAGGTTGCGCTCAGAATGACATGGTAGGTTGGGCTTAGGATGACAGCTTTGCGGGCTAAGGTGACTTTGTAACACTGAGAGAAAGAGTTAAAGACAGATTCTTCACTTCGTTCAGAATGACATTACGGGTAGCTCAGAATGACATGATAGGTTGCGCTCAGAATAACATGAAAGACTGATTTCAGATGATATTATGTACTTATGTTCGGAATGGGGGTGAAAGTTTGTGTTCGGAATGAAATTTATATTAAATTTATAAGTTGATAAAATAACTGCCATGCCAAAGAATTACATCGAACTGAACAGGGACCGGTTCCTCGGGGAGCTTTTCGAACTACTGAGGATTCCGTCCGTAAGCGCCAAGAGCGAGCACAAACCGGATATGGAAAAATGCGCCGCCTGGCTGGCCGAATCCCTCGCCAAAGCGGGGGCCGATCGCGCCGAGGTTATGCCCACGGCCGGTAACCCGGTGGTGTACGCCGAAAAAATCTGCGACCCGGCAAAGCCGACGGTGCTGGTTTACGGCCACTATGACGTTATGCCGCCCGAGCCGCTCGACGAGTGGCGTACCGAGCCGTTCGAACCGGTCGTAAAAGAGGGGCGCATATGGGGCCGCGGCGCCAACGACGACAAGGGCCAGCTCTACATGCACGCCAAGGCGTTCGAGACGATGGTGGCAACGGGCTGCCTGCCGTGCAATATAAAATTTATGCTCGAAGGCGAGGAGGAGATAGGTTCGGGGAGCCTCTACCGGTGGTGCGAGGAGAACCGCGAACTGCTGCGGGCCGATATCATACTGGTGTCGGACACCAGCCTTATAGCGTGGGACGTTCCCTCGATAACCTGCGGCCTGCGGGGATTGTGTTATATGCAGGTGGAGGTGTCCGGGCCGGACAAGGACCTGCATTCCGGGCTGTTCGGCGGGGCGGTGGCGAACCCGGCCAACGTACTGGCCAAAATGATAGCCTCGCTCACCGACGAAAACGGGCGAGTGACCATTCCCGGATTTTACGACAAGGTGCGTGAGCTGACCCCGCAGGAGAGGGAAGATTTCAACAAGGCTCCGTTCGATGTGGAGGAGTTCAAAAAGGGAATAGATATCCCCGACATTGCCGGGGAGGCGGGCTACACCACGATGGAGCGCACCGGGGTAAGGCCGTCGCTGGACGTGAACGGAATCTGGGGAGGGTACCAGGGCGAAGGCTCCAAAACCATCATCCCCGCCCGGGCGTCGGCCAAGATATCGATGCGTCTGGTGCCGGACCAGGACCACCGTGAGATAGCCGGGCTGTTCGAGAAATACTTCACCGAGCTGGCTCCGCCTTCGGTGCGGGTGAAGGTGACCCCAATGCACGGGGGGCAGCCTTACGTGACCCCGACCGACCTGCCGGCATACGCGGCAGCGGCACGGGCGATAGAGGAGACCTTCGGGAAGAAACCCCTGCCCTACTACTCCGGCGGCAGCATCCCGATAATCAGCGGCTTCGAAAGCATTCTCGGGCTGAAATCGATACTGCTGGGCTTCGGCCTCGACCGTGACGCCATCCACTCCCCCAACGAGAGCTACGGACTGGAGAATTTTTACCGCGGCATTGAAACAATTATCGCGTTTTTCAGGTATTATGCGGAAGCCGACCGGCAGTGAAAATGTCGGGTTTCGCCGCAATGGTTTCGGTGGGGACAATGTCGTCTTCCGGTACCGGAACGGGAATATGTTAAAATAGCTTCCGGAGAAAGGTACGGCCATTTTATAAAAAGGAAGGTCCGGTGCTGTGCCGGGCGGGAATTAAAAGGCAGGTACGGCCATTTCATAACAACAAAGGTCCGGCGCATGCCGGGCGGGAATTAAAAAGGCTGGTACGGCCATTTTATAGAAGGAAGGTCCGGCGCTGTGCGCCGGACCTTCCTCGTTTAGTGCATTAACCTTCCCCGGATTGGCCGGAGAGGCCCGGCCGGTTACTCGTAATACTCGTAAGCGACGTGGTAGTGGAAGTTATCCACTATGGTCTCGCCGTAGGGCGGAGTGAGTTCGTAGACGGTGTCTACATCGCAGCTGAGTACGTAGCCCTCGCCGTCGAATTCGTAGGTGTAGGTATGGGACGCGAAAACGTGGCCCGGAGTGGAGGTGTAGCTGACGGTGGAGGCTTTCACCAGGTTTTTATTCCTGCCGTAATAGCCGAGGGCCGCCAGTTTGATTTCGTCGGCGAAGGTCATCACGTCGTCACGGTAGGTGAGGAAGTTGAGGTCCATGTTGGAATTTAACTTCACGTCCGGGAAATAGTCGAAGTCCATTTCCCACGTAATTCCGTAACCGAAGGCCACGGTGGCGTGCGAAAGGTTGCCGCCGGACCATCGGTAACTACTTTCGTTGAGCTTCTCCCCGTCGTACGGGCAGGTGAGCTTATTGACGTAGAGGCCGTCGTAAGCCGCCGTCCATTCGAAACGGTAGTCGTATCCCGGGTCGAGCTCGCTTCCGCCGACGATGCGTCCGTCGCGCAGAGATATCTCGGTATCGCCTACCTCACGGCCGTCGGCGGTGTGGCAGAGGCCGGTGATTTTATCCTTCCCCAGGGTGAGTTCCCAAGTGACGTCCTCGCCGTAGTAGGAGTCGATGATGGTGACGGAGGTAAGGTTGCCGTCCGCATCGTACGTATACTCCCGGGTAAAATCGTCAGTCGTGACCCTTTTCAGCAGGCGGCCGGTGAACGGCACGCGGTTGTCCTCCGTAAGGGCCTTCTGGGTGACGCTTATCCGGGTGGTCTCCCCGCCGCTGGCGACGGCGATGGAGGCCGTACGGTCTTCGGCGGTGGTGTTCAGCCCGAGGGTGTAGCCGATGGTCGCCTCGCCCGCACTGCCCGAGGTTTTGTCGAGCGTAAGCCAGTCGGCCCCGGCACGGGTGGCGGCCTCCACCGAGGCGGTCCATGAGTCGGCGGCGGTAAACTTAATGCTGCCCCCGGTCTGGTCGGCATAGAGGGCCTGCTGCTTCTGGCCGTCGTCGATAACGATACCGGCCCCGCCGTCGTTCCCGCCGCCGTTTCCACCGTCGTCGTCGTTGTCCGAGCAGCCGGCCAGCAGCAGGCATGCCATAGCGGACATGAATAGCAATTTTTTCATTTCGTATTATTTTAGGGATTAAAAAATTGGGTTCGATTAATGGGGAATCCCTAACGGCGGCCGTTACAGACCGTCGAAGAGCGTCTCTACCGAGGCGGTTACGGTAGACGCGTCCGCGTCGAGCGGGAACACCGCCGAGGGACGAAGCATCCATACGTCCCTGCCGGTGCGGTCCTTATGGTCGGCACGGAACAGCTTCTCGCCGCCGCCCGCTATGTTGAGCATGACCGTGGCGTCGTTCTCTATCAGGCCGGCTTTCGCCCTGCGGACAAGCGAGGCGGCGGCCACAGCAGCAGCCGGGTGGATATCCACCCCCTCAAGCCGCTCGAAAAGGTCGGCGGCCTCGCACAGCTCGGCGTTGGTAACCGCATCGACATCCCCGCCGGTATCCGTCAGCGAGTCGTAAAGCCCGCCGGCGACGCTGTAAGGCGGCTTGCGGTTCGACAGCACTTTGGCGATTATCTCCTCGGCGTCGCGGCGCGCACGGTCGCCGTCGTAGGGCAATAGCTCACGCGAGCCGGCTTTCCACGCTTCGTACATCGGCAGGAAGGGTGTGTTCTGCGACACGATGAGCTTCATCCGGTTCTGCCCGAAGCGTCCGTCGGCTATAAACCGCAGGTTCGCTTCCCATGCCGCGATGGCGCCCGTACCGCTCCCTATGGCCTGGAAATAATAGTCGGGAATCATGCCGATATGGGTGACGGCCGACAGGACGGTCGTGCCCATCCCGTCGCGGCGGGCGACATTCTTGCAACCGCCCTCGGCGAAGAACGTCGGCGAAGAGAGAGCGAGGTTGCTCAGGTGGATGGCGTCGAAATAGTCGCCCCCCTTACGCGGGCATATCAGCTTTACACAGTCGGCGAGCGGCTCCTCGAACCAGAGCGCGTCGATATTGTCCTCCGGAACGCTGAGCAGCAGCGGTATATTGTTACGCGAGCAGACTTTGGCGAAAGCCCGGGCCGTGTTGCCGGCCGATGCCACCACTAGCACCTTGCCCTCCCCCTGCGGGATGCGGCCGCAGACGCTGTACGCCTCGGTCTCCTTGAACGAGCAGGTGGTCATGGCCGCGCCAATGCGGGGAAAATAACCGCTGAAGGTTATATAAAGGTTTTTAAGCCCGAGGTACCCGCCCAGCGCCTCGCTGTGGTAGGTGACCGGGGGTGCGGAGCCTTCCAGCATGCGGGAGACCGGAAGCCAGTCGGCAAAGCGGAACAGGCCCATGGCGGGGTCGCCCACCGTGAGCTGCCGTTTTTCATAGACCGCCCTGACGAGCGACGGCTCGGCGCAGGTGGTATCGTCGAGGACCCATCCGTGGTCGTCGAATATTTTTCCGGTGGCTACCGTCATAAGGCGGTAGGAGGTTGGTTTGAAAGTCTGCATCGTTGTATCGGTTAGGGGGTCGTTTTGCCGCGCCCCGTTGGGTTACACGAATTTTATACTTTTCGGACGCATGGGTTGCGTTCGTAGGTTCGTTCATTAGATTCTTCGCTGCGCTCAGAATGACATTGAGAGTGGCGATAGTGTTTTGGGCCGGGGCCGTGAGCCGGAGGCCGGGAGGCCGGGAGGCCGGAGCTTGGGCCGGAGG
>JAJQCA010000044.1:33292-34545 GCA_021202985.1 Alistipes sp. | reverse complement strand
TCACGGGCACGACGGCCCTCGACCGGCTCGTGCGGAGCCGCTGCGCGGCGGGACACAAGGCGATGTGGCATCCCGACTGGGGCGGCATACCCCCGGAAGATTTCCTTGCCGAGCTGGACCCGGCGCTGCCGCAGCTGCGCGAACGGCTCTCCGCCGAGACCTACACAGCGGACAGGGCCGTGGGTAACCTCACGCCCGAATGGGCGGCGAGGCTCGGGCTCGACACCGGAGTGACGGTGGGCGTCAGCGCTTTCGACTGCCATATGGGCGCCATAGCGGGCGAGATAACCCCGGGCGTGCTGGTGCGTGCAATCGGCACCTCGACGTGCGACATAATGATAGCCCGGCCGGAGGAGATCGGCGACAGGGTCATAGCAGGCATCTGCGGGCAGGTGGACGGTTCGGTGATACCGGGTTACATCGGCCTCGAGGCCGGTCAATCCGGCTTCGGCGATATCTACGCATGGCTGAGGAATGTCGTGGCATGGCCCCTTCGCAAACTGGTACCCGACTGCGACGAGCTTGTCGGGCAGATAATACCGCTTCTCACGGCCGAGGCCGAAGCTATTCCCGTAGGGGTATCGCCCGTGCTGGCGACCGACTGGATGAACGGGCGCCGCACACCGGACGCCAACCAGAACCTTACGGGCACCATAACCGGCCTTTCGCTGGCCTCGTCGGCCCCGATGATTTTCCGGGCCCTTGTGGAAGCTACGGCTTACGGGTCACGGGCCATCGCGGAGCGGTTCCGCCGCGAGGGCGTCGCCATTACGGGCGTTACGGCGCTCGGTGGAGTGGCGAAGAAATCGCCGCTGGTGATGCAGACCATGGCCGACGTGATGAACCTTCCGATACGGGTCGCCAAAACCGTGGAGACGTGCGCCACGGGCGCGGCGATGTGCGCATCGGTGGCGGCGGGTATACACCCCGATATCGAAACCGCCCAGAAGGCTATGGGTCAGGGTTTCGAGAAGACATACACGCCCGTTCCGGCAAACGTGGAAATCTACGACAGGCTCTACGGGGAATACCTCCGTTTGGGTAAGTTCACGGAAGAAGCGTTGTAAGGTCCGTACGCACGTTGTCAATAAAAAGCCCCGCCGACGGCGGGGCTTTTTATGTAGGTGTGCGGATTGCGGAACCCGGTAAATCGCCGAGTCTTAGGGATGCGTTCATTCCGAGCGGCAGCGAAGAACTATACCAACGATAGATCCTTCACTTCGTTCAGGATGACAATTTCTATTTATGTCATT
>JAJQCA010000044.1:15909-33192 GCA_021202985.1 Alistipes sp. | reverse complement strand
TTCACTTCGTTCAGGATGACAATTTCTATTTATGTCATTATGAGCGGTAGAACACTATCCATTTTATTGCCAGCTATAATACGTCATTCTGTGCGACAGCGAAGAATCTGCTTTTTACAATAATATACCCATGATAGATCCTTCACTTCGTTCAGGATGACAATTTCTATCTATGTCATTATGAGCGGTAGAACAGTATCCATTTTATTGCCAGCTATGATACGTCATTCTGAGCGGCAGCGAAGAATCTGTCTTTTATAAAAATTACACCAACGGAAAATCCAGAGTTCCTTATACCTTTGGGTATTTCTGCTCATTGTTTTTATCGTGTGGGTAAAAATCAATTCAGCTCAGCCCGTATGGCGGCCGCAATCTCCTTTGCCGATGGCCATTTACCGTTGCTGCCGTACTGTGTTTTCTTAACCTTCATCGGGGGGTCGCCGCCGCGTAACACCACATGGCGAACGATAACCTGCTCGGGAAGTTTGACAAAGAACAGTTCGCGGTCCATCCTCACGGCATAGGAGCCGTTAGGGAACTGACCCACCACTTCCTGCGAGGAGTTACCCACTATTATCCCGTCCAGGGAGCCGTCCGTGACATACTCTTCCGTACCGAGAAGTTTGTTCACCCGGCCTTCGTACCGGTACTTATGCGACGGGTCCGGCGAGCCTTGCTCCAGGTAGACGTATTTATTCCAGCCGGCCGGGTCCCACAATTCGGGGGCCGTTTCGTATGTTTCGTGATCCACCGTCCTGCCTTTTACAATTTCCATCGGGCCCGGGGCCATGGTGCCGGTAATTCCGGCCTCCTTTTGGATATTACCAGCCATCATATTTACGCCGGCAAACATCACGACGCTTACCACCACAACCGCAATAAGCGGCACCAACACAGTTTTTCCTTTCATACAATCATATTTCAATTAACGTTAGTACCATCGACAAGCAACACGGTTCAGTCCAGCTCCACCCTTTCCATATCGTTGTTCGAAGAGACGACCGGGAAGTACATAAGCTCCACTTTAGCCGGGTTCACCGTATAACTTCCCGGGAACCGCGGCAACAGCGGAATGCTTAAATTATAGACGCCCGGCGACATTGTACGGTAGTAAACCACCGTCTTCTCTTTGTAATACTCACGGTAGGTTTCGCTGCCGGTCGGCTTGTGGGCATAGTCGCATCCGGCGGGAATCGGAATCTCAACCATAACGTATTCCGCCCCCTCTGTTTTACCGTTATTTCCACGTCGAGCGTGGTGGCCTGACCCACCCGCAGGGTGCTGTCGCCGCCGATGCGGGTCTGTATTTCGAAACCGTCACCGGTGCGCTCCCCGGTGACCATACGGTAGGAATGGGCCGAGTAGAGCAGCGGACCGCCACCCTCACGGGTAAGCGTCAGGGTTTGGCCCGGATCCAGCCGGGTCTCGTACGGGAAGGCGGTAACGGTCCGGTTATCGCTCCCCGAGACGGAGAGGGTTCCCGGTGTCCGGCTCGTGGAACCGGATTCCAGCAGGTCGGGCACCATCGTCGCCACGGCCGAGGCTCCGTAGAAGGTGTTCCATCCGCGCGAACGGGTACCCAGTACGTAGGCCTGCATCGGCTCCTTGTATTGAATCAGCGCCGAATCGGCCCGGACTATTTCGTAGGCCAGCAGGGTGGTCACCAGGTCGTCGCGGTACCAGTCGCGCCCTATCCCGTCGTCGCAGTAGACGGCCCCGAAGATATCGGTTTGCAGGTAGGCTACCACGCTGTCGGGACTGTACGGGAGGCCCTGCATACGGCAGATATCCCACAGGAGCAGTTTTTCCTGGAGGTAGGAAGTCCGCACCTGTTTGGCAGGGTTGTAAGGCTCGGCGCGGGCCGTGGAATCCTCTACATATTCGGCCCGGGCTATTTTCTCCAGCCAGAAATCGACCGCCGGTGCGTAATCTTCCTCCACACCCCACCGGGATAGTTCGTGCAGCACCTCTATTTCGGACCGCCGGGCCTCATAGAACCTTTTGACGTCCATATACCGCGTAGCCACCCTCGAGATATCCATATCGACGCGGTAACCCGCTTCACGGGCCATCCGCAGCGCCTTCATGATATGGGTGGACATCCAGACGGAGGTGTTGTCCGACTTTCCTATCCACGACCAGAGCAACTGGTCGTTACGGTTGGCCACCAGCCGCCGTATAAGGTCGTTCACCTCCCGGTCGTGCCGGAAGTTGCGGCCCTCGTAGAGGTAATACATCCGGGTGGTAAGCAGGCCGATAAGCCTGGAGGCCAGTTGGTCGTTGCTGACCTGTTTATACCGGCCGAGGTAGTCTGCCACGGATAGGTACATATCCAGCGACCTGCCGGTGACCTCCACCTCCAGTGTCTCGTCCGGCCCGGCCGTCAGGGTCAGCGGCTCGCCCGTGCCGAGGAACCCGAAACTGCCTATAGCCACTTCCGTACCCTGCGGGATAACGGCTATACGGCGCTCCTCGCCGTCCATATAGCCGTCCTCGCGGTTGAACACGTATGCGGCCACCAGCGTATCGGTACCGGCGGCGGTAAAGAGCATCCGGTCTGGGTGCGAGGTTTCGAACTCCACCCGGCCGGAAGCCAGGGTGTCGCCGTTCATGATATACGAGGCCGTTCCGGCTATCGCCGTTTCGGACGTATAGTTGCGCAGGTTACCGGCGAAGTAACTCCTGTCGCCTTCCACCAGGAAACCGGGCATGCGCAGCTCTGCCATAATAGGTTTGTAGGACCGGATGGATTTACGGTAGGTGCCGGTCTGGAGCCTCCGGTTCATGGCGTAAATCACCGCGTCCCATTTGGTGATATTGTCGGGGAAGGTAACATCGAACGAGGCCCGGCCCTTGCGGTCGGTCACAAGCGCCGGCTGCCAGAACCCGACGTCCGAGAAATTGGTACGCAGGCTGCTCAGCGCGATAAGTTCCTGGTAAAGCCTGTCCTCCGCTTCGCTGTCCGCGACAAGCGGCTCGTCCTCTTCGAACTCATCCGCGGGAATCGACGATGGGTCCGAACCGCTGTAACCCGCCAAACGCCCCATAGCTCCTGTCATACTCCTTTTTAACGCGGTACCGTAACCCACCACCAACACTTCGTCCAGCATCTGGGAATCGCTTTCCATAACCACGTGCACGACGCTTCCCGGGGTGAACGTCTCCGCCTGGGTCATAAATCCGATATAACTGAACACGAGCACGTTGGCACCGGGAGGAACATCGAGTTGGAAATAACCGGAATGATCCGTTGCGGTGCCGTAGTCGGTGCCGCTCAAAAGGACCGTAGCCCCGGGGAGCGGCTCCCCGTCCTCGTCGAAGACGTACCCGTAGATCGAATTGGCCGACGGCGCGGAGTAACGGTTCAGCGACCGGTAGTTATCGTACGGGCCGAGCACGTTATCCCCGATGCCTGTACCGTCGAGCGAGTATTTGCGCCAGTGTAGCGAAGAGGAATCGGGTTCGTGAAGCTCCGAGATACCGAGGTCCACCTCGAGGTAGGTACCCCTTATAAATTCAAGACTGTCCAGCCGCAGGTACCGGCCGTCGCCGTATACGAGCACCGCGTCATATAACCCGGAGGCTATGGTCGAATAGGTGCGTTCGTTACCGTATTGGCTGGGATAGATCAAGTGGTTGCTCTCGGTGCCGATAAACAGGAGGTTGGCGACCCCGGCGTCGTGCCTGTCGGCCGGCACATTGAATTTCATCCGGAAACCGTTGCCGGATATATTTACCGAAGAGGGCCTCCAAGTATATACGCCGGCTTGTATGGCTTCGATTTTTTCCTCTATACGCTCCGTTGAAAGGTGCATATCGTTCAGCGTAGTGACGACCGTCCGGCCCTCGTCCCGCATCGGTTCCAGCACGTCGGCCGAATATTTATAGACCACATTGTCCTCGAAAGAGTGACTGTAACCGCCGCTGTGTCGGTACTCCACCCCGTCCTGGTACCGGACCTGGACCCCTCCCACATCGAGGGGACCGACGAGCACTCTCCTGTCCGCCCCCCTGTTGAAAAGCGGATGGTATACCAGTACCGAATCGTCGGGCGTGTATAGCCACGCGGCCCGGTTGCGGTCGTACGGAACGGGCAGGTACGACAGTAAGCGCCTGTATTTCCCCGCCTCCCCGGAGCCGTAACCGTGCAGGCTCACGGAGGCGGCGTTTCGCGGAAGGTCGTCGCGGTCGACGCTCAGGATGGTTTTGACCCCCGCTGCGAACTTCATCTCCTTCAGTATAATGGCCCTGTCGTCCAGGCGAAGCATTATGTCGTAGGTCGAGTCGGGATGCTCTATGGGGAACGAGTATTCCCGCGGTTGTTCGGCCCACGAGAACCACACCGGCTCCTCGTTTACCTCCACCACGTAAACAGGCCGCGACACCCCGCCCGAGAAAACGTAGGGCGAGAATTGCGTGGTGCCGTCCGGTGTTTCGATGGTGGTGGTGAAAACCCTGTTCCCGGGATAGGCGAACCGGTAATACGGGATAGTGTCCAGCCTTACCAGCGGATTCCAGAACTTGTAGTCGAGACCCGAGGTGTACTGGTAGCTGCGCTCGCCGATCGAATAGCTCGACCGCTGCTCGCGCACCTTCGGGTCGGGGCCGTAATAGTCCAGGTCGGGAATGTCGTAACCGAGCAGGTTATTGTAGGCCATGGCCGTGATGTCCACTCCCTTCACGGGCCGGCCGAGGTTGTCCGTCACCTCCACCGTGGCGCTCACCTGCTGCCCGGGATAGATACGGTCCGGCAGGTCGGTATCCACGGTAAGGTACTCCTTCTTCGGGGCGAAGGTCCGGCGGTGGGCGAACTGGTTCCCGCCCACGAAGTAGAACAGTTCGGCGTAATAAGTCTGGTCGTGCTCGATGTCCCGGTGGCTGTATTCCATCCGGGTGCCGGACCCTTTTTCCAGCAGCATGTTGCCGCGGTAGAGGTACCAGCTCACTTCGAGGTTCATCGGGTTCACCATGCGCACTTTGAAGCTATCCTGCTCTATTTCCCCGTCGAGACCCAGGCCGAGGTCTATCCAACTTACGGGAACGGTCTGCCGGAAGTCCTTCTCTTCGATACGAACTTCGTAACCGTCTATATTCTGCCTGAATTGCTCCTCGTAAGGGAGGGTTACGGTTTTGCTCTCATCCGAACCGGTGTACCTTATCTCCGCGCGGGCCCCGACGGGCCTGCCCGTGTCGAGAAGTTCGAAACGGACGAGGCTGTCCCGCGTGGTAACGTCCAGTTCATGGACCGAATGGCGGTAGATAACCATACCGGACCAGTTCATCACCTGCCCGTCGTAGGTCTGAACCTCCACTTTAACGTCGTACGAACCGTTGGCGTCGCCCATTATGCCGGCCGGTACGGTTACCACCGTCGGGGCGCCGTTATCGAGACTTATGGTCTGCGACATCAGCACCTCCGGCACCCGGAGTATGGGCGAGAAGGAGCGGTCGACGCTTCTCAGCCGGACCTCCACCCGGGCCTGCACGTCGAGGGCAAGCATCCCGTTGGCGTCGGTGACCTTGATGGTTATATCGTTGTCGTCAGGGTAATAGTGGGTTTTTGAGGCTACCTGCACGTCCAGCGTGTTGTCGTAAAGCACGTAGTCCTCGTACCGGATACGGCTGTAAGCCACCGACCTGCCCTTTTTGGTGCGCAGTATGACAGAGTAATCGTTGTCGAGGCGCAGCCCGAGTGAGTCGTGCAGGTGTATTTCCCCTTCGTAGCCGCCCGGGTTGTAGGGCGCGAGGGTGCCTATCCTTTGGTACTTACCCGGTGTGTCGAGCCACACCTCCAATTCCTGCCGCATGGCGCGGCGGCTGCCGGTAAGGGCGTACGATTTGAACCGGACCGTTTCGCCCGGTTTATACTTGTTCTTGTCGGTAAGCATGTAGCTGTAAAAATCCGGGGAAAAGCCGTCGCCGCCCCATCCGTGGTAGGGACTGACCAGGTGTTTCTCGAGGTCCAGCACTGTTCGGAAAACGTCCAGCTCCCCCGAGAGGATGCGGTACCGCTTATCCGACCAGTCGTCGATACGGTAGGTATGGCTCTCGGCATCGAACCTTATCCTCTTGGAAAAGAGCCTTCGCCGCGCTTCTATCTTAACCTTGGCGTCGCTGCGCACTTCCCCGTCCGCGTCCACCACCTGAAGGGTCAGTATGCCGTACTCCTTGTAAAGAAAAACTTTGAAGGGCATCACCGGGACGTAGCGGTAGCCTACCCTGTTCTCGTCGATGGTGGCGGTAAGGAAATGGCCCTGCCGGGGAGGTTCCCCGTCCCACGCTCCGTCGCGGCTCATGGTGCCCACGGGGGTGTGGAGCATACTGCGTATGGTACCGTCCTTCGGACCGCCGCGCAGCAGGGTTTCCGCTTCGGCGTTGCCGATTTCGAAAACCACGCTTTTTTCGACCATGTATTCGCCCAGTTGGGCGAAAGCGGCGGCGTACGGAAGCATGAGCAGGAAAAGTAGCGAGAGGATAGCGGGGCTGTAATATTTCATTGATATATTGTTAGGGCGGTAGTTAATCGGGCTAAAGTTATTATTTTATCCGTAAATTGGTTTGCGGCCGGCCGGAATAATCACTAATTTATTGCTCCCTCCCCCTTACGGTTACATACGGCCCGGAGATGCCGTGAACGGTGCCTGTTTCGGTACAGGTTTAAAAATCAAAGGGAACGGATGAATTTCCGTTCCCTTTGATTTTTAAACCGCCCGCCAAAAAGACGGCCGCAACCGTGAAAAATTAATCCACGTAGCGTACCTTAGAAGCGTCGCGCGGTTTGGCTTCGGGGCGCTCGTTCTTGTGACCCATGCAGATGGCTATAACCAGTTCGTAATCTTCGGGCAGGTCGAGGGCCTCCATTATTTCCTTGCCGTCGTCCGACCGGAGCACGTTGAGCGCACCGCCCACGGCACAGGTGCCAATATCCATCGCTTCGGCGGCGAGCAGTAGATTCTGCGTCAGCAGGCCGCAGTCGAACCTCGCGGAACCGGAATTTTTATCCCCGGCTACAATCACAACCACAGGGGCATTGAAGATAGCCCGTTCGTTGACAGCCCTGATCCGGTCGAGCATCTCCGCGTTACGGATAACACGCACGGCCCACGGCTGGCGGTTGCTCGCGCTCGGCGCGTTGACGGCGCACTCCATTATGGCGTCCAACTGCTCCTGCGTGATAGGTTCGTCGGTGAAGTCGCGAACGCTGCGGCGGGCGAGGATATTCTCGACCACAACCTCGTCCTTGGCGACCACGGCCTCCTCGGGAGCCGTGCGGCAGCATGAAATCATAAGGGCACATACAAGTGCGGCAAACGTAATGTTCTTCATAATCTTATTTTTATAGTTGTTATAGAAATGTAAATCTATCCGTTATCCTTCGGCGGGCGCCTGCCTTTCAGCCTTGTCATCATTTCGCGGAAAGCCGGCTCGAAACCCTCGAATAACTCTGAGTTCCGGTTGTCCATCATCACCGCCGAAAACAATTTCAGCCCCACGATGAACCGGGCCGCCTGCTCAGGGTCACCGAACAGACCCTTTTCCTGCTGCAAGGCGATGATGCGGAAAATATCGTCGTGGTTTTCGAAATCCGTTTCGAGCGACTCCCCGGCCTTGCCGTCCTCACCCACGGCGTCCAGCCTTAACCTGTATTTGTGAAGGTTTGCCATAAACTTCCCTGTTTCAATTTTTTACCACGTAAATGTACCTAAATATTTCCAAAAACCGGCCTCCGTCTCCGCCGAAACGGCCGTAATCTAATCCGTTAGTGTCCGTAACCCCTCCCGGGGCGGCCCGGGGCAATGTTAAGTTTTTGTGATATTACGCTCCGGGAGAGGGAATTGGAACGATTTCTGATTAAATTTGTGATTAGCCCAGCCCTGTCTTATAAGGATTTAAAATTACAATTACCGGATATATGAGCTCCACGAACGACGATTATACCTCCAAATTCTACAACCGGGAGCTGAGCTGGCTCCAGTTCAACGAGAGGGTTTTGCAGGAGGCGCGTGATACCGCCAACCCGTTGATGCAAAGGCTCCGGTTCCTCGGTATCTTCTCCAACAACCAGGACGAATTTATCAAGGTGAGGGTCGCCAACATAATCCGTATGGATAAGTCGCGGAAGAAGGGCAGGAAACTTACCGGCGGATTCACGCCGTCCGAATTGCTTACGCGCATCAACCTAAAAGTCTGGCAGTTGCAGGAGTTCTTCATGGACACCTACGACAAGGTCCTCGGGGAGCTGGCCAATGAGAATGTCCGTATACTGACCGAAAGACAGCTCAGCGGGGAGCAGGAAGAGTTCTGCCGCGACTATTTCGCATCGGTGGTATCGCAGCGCATAGTGCCGCTCATTATCCGCAAATCCATGAAGATACCGTTCCTTCCCGACGGCCAGATATATCTCGCCGTGCGGATGGAGACGGGTAAGAGTACGCAGCCGTACCGCTATTCCGTGATAAGGATACCCGTCAGCGAAGCATGCCCCCGTTTCGTGGTCCTTCCCAAAGGCGGGGAAGGGACCACGGACGTCATTTTCCTCGACGACATTATCCGGCTCTGCCTGAACGACATATTCTTTATGTTCGGTTACGAGCAGATAACGGCCTATACTTTCAAAATAATCCGCGACGCCGAACTATCCATCGACGATGACATGTCCAAAAGCTTCGTGGAAAAAATGGAGACCGGCATCACCAAGCGCCACCACGGACTGCCGATAAGGCTCGTTTACGACAAGGATATGCCGGCCGACCTGCTAAACACCATCGCCTCCAAGCTGGGCCTGCGGCTCAAGCAGACCCTCAATCCCGGCGGCAGGTACCATATGATGTCGGACCTGATGGATTTCCCGCGCATCCGTCCCGATCTGGAAAGCCGGAAACCCAAACCCATGCGCCATCCCGCGATAGTACCCTTTACCAGCATCCTGAAGATAATGCGGCGGCAGGATATCCTGCTCAATTTCCCATACCACACCTTCGAGCACGTTATAGACTTCCTGCGCGAGGTGGCCATCGACCCCCGCGTGGAATCGATTTACATAACCCTGTACCGCACCGCGGAGCACTCGAAGGTGATAAACGCGCTGGTGAACGCCGCCAAGAACGGCAAGAAGGTAACCGTGCTTATGGAACTTAAGGCACGTTTCGACGAGGAGAAGAATATCCGGGATTCCGAAACCCTCCAGGCTGAGAATATCCGCGTGGTGCACAGCCCGGAGGACCTGAAGGTCCACTCCAAGTTGATTCTCGTGGAGCGGCGCGAGGGGAGCAATCCCCGCAAGGGTTACGTGTACGCTGGCACGGGAAATTTCAATGAAACAACTGCCAGGCTGTACAGCGACTTCGGCCTGCTGACCTGCGACGCGGGCATAGTGGAGGATGCGGTGAAGGTTTTCGACATAATCGACAACCCGTACCGCCAGCACGACTTCCAGCGGCTGCTGGTATCCCCGTTCCACATGCGCGGCGGCATCACGGCAATGATCGAACGGGAGATTCACAACGCAAAAAAAAGGCCGGGCGGCATATATTCATGCCAAATTCAACAGCCTTACCGACGAAAAAATGATACTTTTGCTGCACCGTGCAGCGCATGCCGGGGTGGAGGTTCGCCTGATTGTGCGCGGGGCGTGCTCGCTGAGGCCTCCCGCGGGAGGGAACATAGAGATTATAAGTATCGTGGACGCACTGCTCGAACACGCCCGCTTCATGATATTCTGCAACGGCGGCGACGAGAAGGTATACATAAGCAGCGCGGATATTATGACGCGTAACCTCGACCGCCGTATAGAAGTCGCGGCTCCAATTCTGCAACCCGGGCCGAAGCAGACCATGCGCGAAGTGTTCGACATTGAGTGGAGCGACAACACCAAAGCCCGCATGCTGACCCCGTCCGACAAGCGGATGTACGTTCGCCGCGACACCGACGGACAGGAACCCGTAAGGAGCCAGACGGCCCTATATACTTACTATAACGAGAAGAACCCCTGAAAATGATTCAGAACCCCAAAACCCTCGCTTCCATAGACATAGGAACAAACGCCGTCAGGCTGCTCATAAAATACGCCGACCTTCTGGACACACTGCCCGATTACAAAAAAGCCGCTTACATACGGGTTCCCATCCGTCTGGGGGAAGACGTCTTCTCTAAGGGCGTTGTGGGAGGAACGAAGAAAAAACTGCTGGCCGAAGCGATGCAGGGCTTCTCGCACCTGATCGCCGCCTACAAGGTGGACGCTTTCCGCGCCTGCGCCACCAGCGCCATGCGGGAAGCCGGTAACGGTAAGGAGATCATCCAGTATATACGCAAAACCAGCGGTATAAAAATCGACATCATCACCGGCACCGAAGAGGCCGGCCTGATATTCAAGGCCGGTGAGTTCGAAACCTTTATCGACCGGGACAAAAACTACGTTTATATGGACGTGGGCGGCGGCAGTACCGAAATAATAGTTTACAGCGACCATCAGGCCGTCTCCTCGTGTTCGTTCCGCCTGGGTACCGTGCGTATACTGAGCAACGCGGTGGGCCGGAAAGAGCCTGCCCGGTTCGCCGAGCATCTTGAGCGGGTGCGTGAAGAATACCGTCCCGCGGCAATTATCGGTTCGGGGGGCAATATCAACAAGATATCCAAGCTGCTGCGCAAAAAGACGGGCGAGCCGGTACAGACCCCGGAACTCCGTGAACTGTACGACCAACTGTCGGCCCTCAGTTTCACCGAGCGTATCGAGGATCTGGGTCTAAACTCATACCGTGCCGACGTCATCGTGCCGGCCCTGCAACTGTTCCTGACGGCCGCCACGACGTGCGGGGTGGACGAAATCATCGTCCCCAAAGTGGGCCTGGTGGACGGCATAATCCGCAACCTGTACGAAAACGGGAACGGGAAAGGATCAGAAAACAGGAACGGGAAAGGATCAGAAAACAGGAACGGAAACGGGAAGAACGGCGGGAACGGGAAACAGTAGCGGGACCGACGCGCGGCAACCGATGTTACCCGGGAATGCTGTAAGCTCAAACCGAAACTCAGTTAATCCGGAAAAGTAAACCCCGGCGTAACTAACGGGGTCGAAGGTGGGTAAAACGTGAAATTATCCAAAAGTGCTCCCGATATGGAAACCAGCCCCGGAACCGTGGGCGGGGAAACCACCACCTTCTACATCTTAGTGGGTCTTAAAACGGGAATGGCTGCCGGAAAAAGTGCTGACAATCCGGCAGGACGTACCACCGAATAACAAAGGCAAAAAAACCGAACCCATTCGAAACCAACGGGTCGAAGCCGGAAAGCGAGTCTTAAAAAGCGCTCTATCCATGGAAACCAGGCCCGGAACCGTGGGCGGGGAAACCACTATCTTCTACGTCTTAGTGGAAACGGGAATGGCTGCCGGACAAAGTGCTGACAATCCGGCAGGGCGGGCCATCGGCAGGGCGGACAACCAAATCAAAGGCATAAAACGAATCGGGGAAAAAGCAGGCCGGCTGTTCCCACAGCCGGCCTGCTTTTTTATGTTTCCAGGACGCTACTCCACCCCTACCCGGTAAACAGCGAAGCTGTTCGGGGCGAGGGTGGCCGTGAGCGAGCTGCCGTCCGTGGCTACGGCGGTGGGGACGGGGACTATGGCGTCCGGTCGGGCGACGGTATTTTCCAGGTCGGGATCTTCGCTCGAAAGGGTCGTCACCGTTCCTTCACGAGCGAGGGCCTTTTTCTTTAATCCTTTGAAAGCGAGGGTAATTTCCCGTACCTGGTCCGAGGTGTTGGCAACCTTTACAACATACTCGCCGCTGTCGGCATCCAGCACGGCCGAAGCGAACAGGCCGTCCTGCCCTTCGGCCCCCGTGGCCGGACGGCCGTCGAGGGTTACGGGTATAACGTGGGTGCCTTTATTGAGCGCGTAAAGTTGCTGTACGTAATAGCTCGCGGTGCGCACCACCCCGAGGTTGTCGAACCAGATAAGGTCCGGCCTCCATTGCCATCCCTCGTAGTGGGCGAACAGGGGCGCATAGGTCGCCATATGGACGATATCGGCGTTGCGCTCAACGCCCGTGAGGAACGCGGCTTCCAGCAGGGCGGCATTGAAATGGTTCCACTTCTTGCCGCGGCCGTGGCAGGCGTACTCGCCGGCGAAAACTTTGGGGCCTTTGCGGTCGTAGCCGTCGTAACGGGCGCCCTGCGAGAGGAACCACTGCTCCGGACGGTAGAAATGCTCGTCCACGAGGTCGACCTTCAGCCGGGCCATTTCCGGCCACAGGTATTCGAATTCCGCCCCTTCCGAACCGGGACCCGAGCCGCCGATTATCGCTATGTCCGGGTAAACGGCGCGTATCCTTTCGATGAACGGCTCCAGCCTTACCACGTATTCCTCGCCCCACTGCTCGTTACCGATGGCGATAAACTTGAGCCCGAACGGCTCCGGATGGCCCATCCCGGCACGGACGCTTCCCCATGTGCTGGTCGCCGGGCCGTTGGCAAATTCGACGAGATCGAGCGCGTCCTGTATGAACTCTTCGAGGTCGCACTCGTCGGCATGGTCGTGGATGCCGCTACACTGGTATTGGCAGGCCATACCGCAGTTCAGCACCGGAAGCGGTTCGGCGCCCAGCTCTTCGGACAGCACGAAATATTCATAGAAGCCCAGCCCGTAACTCTGGTAGTAATCGGGGTACAGGCGGTGTGCGAAGGTAAAGTGCCAGCGGTTTTCGTTCAGCGGCCGGTTCTCCACAGGCCCGACGCTCTTTTTCCAGTCGTAGCGGTTCTCCAACTCGGTCCCCTCCACGATACATCCGCCGGGAAACCGGAACACACCCGGTGAGAGGTCGGCCAGTGCCTGGGCGAGGTCCTTTCGCAGACCGTTGCGGTGGCCGTTCCACGTGTCCGCCGGGAAGAGCGACACATGCTCCAGATCCACGGTAGCGGCTCCCGCGAGGGTGATGCGCAGAGCGGCTTTCGGGTTCGTAGTCTCCGGGGTGAGGATTACCTCGTACTGCCGCCAGTCGGCGGACGCTATCTCGATTTCCTGCGTCACGAAGTCCTGCCTTTCGCCCTGCGAGGAGTTGTCCACCAATTGCACGCGTACCTTGCCCGTTCCGCCACCTTCGGGCAGGCGCGCCCAGACCGAAAACCGGTACTGCTGGCCGGCCCTGACGCCGATGCCGAAAAACCCTTCGTTCTCGATACCCGTATGGCGGTGGCGGTGGCCCGAGTCGCCGAGCCTCACATAATGGGGGTTGTTTTCGAACGGACCGTCTTCCCTCAGGGTCACGTTACCGAACGTACGCCAGCCCATAAGGCGCTGCGGAAATTCGAACGAGCGGTTTTTCACCAGTTCGCCGTACAGTCCGCCGTCGGCCGCGAAGTTTATATCCTCGAAAAAAAGCCCGTACATTGTAGGGCGGATTTCCGCCCCGGGTTTAGATACGTCCACGGTAAACTCCCGCGGTTGGGCCGTGGCCCCGCAGACGGCCGCAGCCGTTAGAAGAACGATAAGGTATTTATTCATTGCCTGTAAGTTAGGTTACAAAAGTGAGAAGCTTGCGTAAAACTATTAAAATCCCCCGATAAAAACAACGCCGCACCGAACGATTTCTACCACCCCCTGCGTACAGGCGGCGTAAAGAAATCCGTGCGGCCGGTGAGTGGTACCGTACACGAAACGGAAACGGCGGAACCGATCGGTCGGGTAATGACTATTAATTACCGGGGACTGTAGTCACTCAGGTACACCGGCCGGGGTGAAGAGCGGACGACCCACAATGTGTAACCGCGATAATATCGACAGGGACGGGCAGGCAGAATTTTTGCATAAGCCGGCATGGTACCGCCCCCTATGAATTATATCCTGACCATACTCAGTTCCGCGGCCATTTATGTGCTTATCATCATAGGCATAAGGCTGCTCGGGAAGAAGGAGCTGTCCCAGCTCAGCATTACCGACCTTGTGTTTGTAATGCTTTTGGGCAACGCCGTCCAGAACGCCATGATAGGCCCGGACGACGATTTCCTGAGCGGCATACTCGCCGCCTTTACACTGATTCTGCTCAACCGGCTGTTCAACCGCTTGCTCTACCGGTCCGCGCGGTTGAGCCGGCTGATGGAGGGCGAGCCGGTGATACTGATACGCAACGGCAGGGTAAACGACAGGCAGTTGCGCCGTTATATGCTCACCCGTGACGACCTCGCCCAGATGTGCCGCGAGAGCGGGTACGCCCATATCCGCGACGTCAAACTCGCCATACTCGAAGTGGACGGCAAGATAAGTTTTCCCGACCTTTCCGGGGATAAAGGGTGAAGCTATTCGTTCAAGAATTCCACAACCGGACCGTACATCATATCGTTGCCCAGAATGTAACTCCCGTGGTCGTGCCCGTCCACGATAAGCAGCCGCGAGTCGGGAAGGGCGGCGGCGATGTCGATAAATACCTCCTGCCGGAACATGTCGTTGGCCGCACCCACCACGAGCACCGGCACCCCTACCCCGGCCAACCGCCCGGGCGCTATATCCGGCTGGGTGAGCATCAGGCCGAACAGGGGGTCGGGGTTATCTTCATACATCCGTTTAAGCTCCTCCAATACCTCGGGAACGAAATCGGCCGGCGATAGGTTCAGCCCCATCAACACCATCCGTGAGAATAGACCCGGCTCCTCCAACTGCGCCATAAGGGCTATTATGGCCCCGTCGCTGAATCCTACCACGGCGGGCCGGTCCAACCCCAGCGCCGCCACAAACGCACTCACGTCCCCGGCCATAGCCTCGTACGAGATATCGCCGGTCCGGGCACTTCGGCCGTGGTTACGGCTGTCGACACCGTAAACGGTGAAATGCGCGGCGAGCCTGGCCGCCAGCGGGTCGAACACGCTATGGTCCTCACCGTTCCCGTGGAGAAGCAGGAGGGGCGACCCCGTACCCCGCACTTCGTAATACAATTCCGTACCGTTTACTTCCAGCGTCATACCGTGTTTTTACGGGTAAAATTAACTCCTTTCCGCCGGACAGGCAAGCCCGGTCGGCAATTATTTCCCGCGGTGGAGGGTCGGACAGCCGACCGTTCCATTTAAACTTGCGGTTTTTTCGGACAGGAA
The DNA here is from genome assembly GCA_021202985.1 of Alistipes sp. Taxonomy (GTDB): domain Bacteria; phylum Bacteroidota; class Bacteroidia; order Bacteroidales; family Rikenellaceae; genus WRDF01. The sequence goes on along the minus strand of JAJQCA010000044.1, from coordinate 18,114 downwards.
CCGTCCGGCCCATAATCAAACGCCCGGTTCAGCCATACATCCTGTATACAAGGCCCGGTCCCGGTTTGCCGAAACACCCGGGCGGCCTTGATTACCGGAAGGTGGTAACGGGCCGCCATCCGAGTTTATACGTCAAAATACCGACCTCCGGCCAAGCATTTGCATTCCACGTCCGGACGGACAAGTACGGGAGATAGATTAATTTCCCGCGGTAGGTGCAGTTTCCGCGCGGCCGGAGTCTGTCCACTGAGAGAAACCCCGGCGGCCCGGATTACCGCCGGTGAAACAGGTGCGCAAAACACGAACCCCGGCGCAAACACGAACCCCGGCCTCACCACAAGGCCGGGGTCCTTCTACAAACACTTTTTATATCATGCCGGCCGCGTGGGCCGGAAACGCATGAGCTGTCAGAATACCTGCACCGCAAGCATCATGTTGACGTTGTTGTTGGTCGGGTTCCACATCGGGGTAAGCGAAACCGGGAGGGTATAGTTGCCGATACGTACCTTCTTGCTGGCCGTAAGATTGACATTTACGATTCCGCCGCGCTTGCCGTAGAAATTGGCTTTATTGCCCGGTTCCTTGTCGAGCGCGAACGCCCCTGCGACACCCACGTTGAGGTCCACGAACCCGTCCCTCCATACCGGCACCTCGGACCAGACGTATGTCGAGTAGAGGTTCTTTCGGTTGAACTCGCCGCGGTCGCGGCCGGCCACGACGGTAGCCCACCCCACCTGCAACGGGAAGTTACCCTGAAGGGTGTAATTCACCTGCACGTCGATGAAGTGGCCCGTACGGTGGGCGCGGTAGTTGAACGCGTCGGAGATATTGTACGCCGCCCCGGGCGAAAAGTTGAAAATGTCCCACACCGCAATCTGGAAACCTTTGTAGGTGTAGGAAGCGAAATAGTCGAACTCCTTGAAGTCGCCGCTGAAAGCCGCGCCTGTCCAGATACCCATGCTGAACTGGCCGCTGCGGTCGGTGAACGCGAGCTGCATGGCGGCAAGTGCGTCGCCGGTCACCTCGAGTCCCCGCCAGAGATGGGAACTCTTCAGGGTAACCTCGATGGAGAGGGGGTGGTAAACGTTTATGTCGTCCCGTCCCGGAGTCTGGATATAGGGTTCGTTTGTTTGGGCCTGCGACGTCGATACCATAGCGACGGCGGCCAGAATGCCAAGTGTCAATTTTTTCATAAACCATGTTTTTGGGTTCCCGGCTTCGGACCCTGCCTCGTCTTTGCAAGGCTAAGCCCTGCCGGAGCCGGGCACCCGCGCCCGGCTTCGTTTATATTACGGTAGTTGGATTGTGACGTAACGCCTATGCGGCGGCAGGGAGCGCGAGGAACAGCAGCGCGGCAAGCAGCCCGCCCACGATGGGTCCGCAAACGGGAACCCAGGAGTAAGCCCAGTCGCTGTCGCGTTTGCCCCGGATAGGCAGTATGGCGTGGGCAATCCTCGGGCCGAGGTCACGGGCCGGGTTGATGGCGTAACCCGTAGTACCCCCCAGCGACATACCGATCGCCACGATCAGCAGCCCGACGGGCAGCGGACCGGTAATCTCTGCACCGGCCACGTAAAGTATACCGAACACCAGCATGAACGTTCCTATAAGTTCGCTTATAAAGTTGAACGTATAGTTGCGGATAGCGGGAATCGTACAGAATACCCCGAGCTTGTTATCGGCATTCTCCTCCACGTCGAAATGCGGTTTGTAGAAGAGGTATACCAGCATCCCGCCGAGGATACCTCCGCAAATCTGGGCGATGATGTAACCCGCCACGCTGCCGGTAAACTGCCCGGCGGCCCAGAGCGAAAGGGTAAGGGCCGGATTGAGGTGGGCGCCTGAATAGGGTCCTGAAATAAACGCGGCGACGAACACCGCCAGACCCCAGGCCAGGGAGATTACAACCCACCCGGCATTCTGCCCCTTGGTGCCCTTCAACACCACATTGGCAACCACGCCGTCCCCGAGAAGGATAAGTATGGCGGTGCCGATAAATTCGAATAACACACTTGTAGAAAACATATCGATTAGGTTTAAAGGTTTGTTATAGTTAGCGGTTTGGCCCTTACGGGCGGGCGTTTGCGGGCGGACTTCCCGCGGGATACCGCCCTTTGGTTTGCTTTGCTGCGGTAGCCGCCTGCCGGCGTCTTGCGGTTTTCCTTTTACGGCCTCCATTCCAAATGGCGGTTTTCAAGTTCTCCG
>JAJQCA010000044.1:11254-15809 GCA_021202985.1 Alistipes sp. | reverse complement strand
GGCCTCCATTCCAAATGGCGGTTTTCAAGTTCTCCGGCCCGACGATGGCCGCCCCTCCGGCGCCTTACGGTTCTTCTGCCGCTTCGCGCTTCGGGATGCCGCACGCCGGTTTGCTGACGGGATTGTGCCGCCTGCCGGGCGCCTTGCGGTTTTCCTTTTACGGCCTCCATTCCAAATGGCTGTTTTCAAGTGGACCGGCGGACAGTTATCCCGATAAATCGTCTGACTGCTATCCCATTTAACTGTCAGGCAATTATCCCGGCGAACCATCCGGCCTTAACCCGGCCAACCTTCGGGCCGTTATCCATCCAACCTCTTCGCCGAATATGGCGAACCGTCGGACCGTATCCCGGCGGTAACCGTTGCTTCCTGAAACCCGAAGTAGCTCCGAAAGTCCAATTGACCCGGATAACCCGGACGGCAAGTACATTTCCCTGTCGACCGGTTATACCCGAGGCCTGCGAAACAACCCGTGTAAAACCGGATATCAAGGAAATGTCCCTGTCGGGCGAACCGGATGGCCGCCACACGCACCCGTCGACCCGTCAGACCGGATGGTCCCGAACCCTCCCTGTCGACCAATCAGACCGGATGGTCATGAATAACCCGTCGGACCGGGTAACCCGGACAGCCACACTATACTCAATACCGTAAGGAACCTGCAGGTCGCCCGCACGGCGTAAAGACCGTGCGGGCTTCCCGGCATCTATCTTATCCAGCCCTGGGCGCGGCTCACCGCGATTGCCCATTTGCGTTTCACGGCCTGCATATCGGATTTGGGGTCGGGCGAGAATTTGTGGTCCACCTGCCATTGGCCTTTAATCTCATCTATATTTTTCCAGTAGCCCGTAGCCAGCCCCGCGAGATACGCGGCGCCGAGGGCCGTGGTCTCTATAACCTTCGGCCGCAGGACGTCCGTAGCCAGCAGGTCGGCCTGGAACTGCATCAGCAGGTCGTTCGCGCTGGCTCCGCCGTCCACACGAAGTTCCTTCATGCCGATTCCGGCGTCGATTACCATCGAATTGATTACGTCCATGCTCTGGAATGCGATACCCTCGAGGGCGGCGCGGGCGATATGGGCCGCGGTGGTACCGCGCGATATTCCTATGATAAGGCCGCGGGCGTACTGGTCCCAGTAGGGAGCTCCGAGACCCGTGAGGGCGGGAACGAGATAGACGTCCCCGTTGTCCTCCACCTTACGCGCGAGGGCTTCAATGTCGGACGAGGACTTGATTATCCCCAGCCCGTCACGGAGCCACTGCACGATGGCGCCGCCCACGAATATACTCCCTTCGAGGGCGTATGTGGTCTTACCGTCTATTTGCAGGGCTATGGTGGTGAGCATGTTGTTTTTCGAAACCACCGGGGTCTCGCCCGTGTTGAGCAGGATAAAGCATCCGGTGCCGTAGGTGTTCTTTATCATCCCCGGCTCGATGCACATCTGGCCGAAAAGGGCCGCCTGCTGGTCGCCGCCGATACCGGCTATGGGCAGTTTGGAGGCGAAGATGGTTGTCTTGGTCGTGCCGTACACTTCGCTCGACGACTTCACCTCGGGCAGCATGGCCTTCGGAATGGTGAAGAGTTGGAGCAGTTCATCGTCCCATTTCAGTTCGTGGATATTGTACATCATGGTGCGTGAGGCATTGGTAACGTCGGTGACGTGCACCTCCCCGGCCGTGAGCTTCCAGATCAGCCACGTATCCACCGTGCCGAACACGAGGTCGCCGTTCTCAGCCTTCTGCCTTGCGCCCTCCACGTTGTCCAGAATCCATTTAACCTTGGTAGCGCTGAAATAGGCGTCGATTATAAGGCCGGTCTTGTCCTTGATTTTGGTGTAGGCGTCGCTCTCTTTTAGCTGATTGCAATAGTCGGAGGTACGGCGGTCCTGCCACACTATGGCGTTATAGACGGGTTCGCCCGTCTTGCGGTCCCACACTATGGCAGTTTCACGCTGGTTGGTGATACCTATGGAGTCGATATTGGTACCGTTGATACCGATTTTGGAGATGGCCTCCGCGATGACCGAGGCCATCGTGGACCAGATTTCATTGGGGTCGTGCTCCACCCAGCCGCTCTCGGGGAATATCTGCGGGAACTCCCTCTGGGCCACCGACCGGATATTGCCGTCATGGTCGAAAACTATCGCACGGTTGCTGGTTGTGCCGGCATCGAGCGCAAGAATGTATTTTTCCATACTGTTTGAGGTTTGAAATTAGATGTATGAATAGGTTCTGATTTATCTCGTCTAACGTGTACCCTTCTCCGCCGGGGGGCTTTGAGGAGTGTACGGCACCAGCAGGTAACCCAGGGCATCCTCGTTGAAGGCCTTCACCTGGTCGTCTATCCACTTTTGGTCCTTCCCGAGTTCCCCGGCCATAATGCGGGCCACGTCCGGAGCCATATCCATCGCCGCCCGGGCATCGAGGAACAGCGCGCGGAACCTGCGGGCCAGCACGTCCTCGACGGTGTGGGCCTGCTCGTTCCGGACGGCCCAGACCACCTCCGACACCGTATTCTGGAGGCGCGGATGGAGCCTGCGGGCAAGCTGCGGGTCCTGTTTTTCCATCGCGAGAATCTTATCCTCGTCCGAACCGTACACGTAACGGAAGTTCGAGCGGTCCACGTTCTTTTTGTACCCGTGGATATGGAGTTTGCGGGTGACGCATTTCTTCTTCTCTATTCCGGTGGCCTCGATGGCTTTGTCTATCGTATCTTCGGCCATGTCGCGGTAGGTGGTCCATTTTCCGCCCGTGATGGTCACCAGGTTGCTGTCCGATACGATTACCTTGTGGCTGCGCGAGAGTTCCTTTGTTTTGGTTGGGTCGGTGCCCGGCTTGGGCGCCGCAAGGGGCCTCAGCCCGGCGTAGACGCACAGCACGTCCTCGCGTGTTGGCTGGCGGTCGAGGTACTGTCCGGCGGTCTTCAGGATAAATTCTATCTCTTCGGGTAGGGCGCGCGGTTCGAGCACGAACTCTTCGAGCGGGGTGTCGGTGGTGCCGAGTATCACCTTGTCGTGCCACGGCACCACGAAGAGCACCCGGCCGTCGCTGGTCTTGGGAATCATAATGGCGCTGTCGCCGCCCAGGAACGATTTGTCCACGATAAGGTGAACACCCTGGCTGGGACGCACTATGTCGGCCGCCGTCGGGTCGTCCATCCGCAGTATCTCGTCCACGAAGATACCCGTGGCGTTAATGACGCTCCGGGCCTTAACGGTGAATTTACCGCCCTCCAACTGGTCGACGGCCGTCACGCCCGAGACTTTCCCGGCCGAATCCTTCAGCAGCCCGGTCACCTTTACGTAATTCAGGACTATCGCCCCTTTGTCCACGGCGGTCTGCATCAGGTTGATAGCCAGCCGCGAATCGTCGAACTGGCCGTCGTGGTAAACGATACCGCCCCGCAGGCCTTTGCGCTGTATACGGGGTATTTCCTTTTCGACTTTTTTTACGCTCATCGGGAGCGAGCGACCGAAACCCCTCTTACCGGCGAGTATATCGTACATGGTGAGGCCGATGGTATAGAACCATTTCTCCCACCAGCGGTAGGCGCCTATCACAAACCTCTGGTCTTTCACCAGGTGGGGAGCGTTGTCCTTGAGGATGCCTCGCTCGCGCAGGGCCTCCACCACCAGCCCCACGTTACCCTGCGCAAGGTAACGCACACCTCCGTGCACCAGCTTGGTGCTGCGGCTCGACGTGGCCTTTGTAAAGTCGTGCTGTTCGAGCATCACGACGGAGTATCCCCTCGAGGCCGCGTCCACGGCTACCCCGAGGCCCGTCGCACCGCCGCCTATAACGGCGAAATCGTATGTGCGGCTGTTGTCGGCAAGTTTGCCTAAAATCTGTTTCCTGTCCATACCGGTATTTTGTTTTATCCTGTTTCGGGGCTGTTCGTTTCCCTCCAATAATCAATTTGTGTGCCGATAAGGACCCCGCCCGCACAGGCAGCCTTTTAGCCCGCCAAAAAAAGACCTTTCACGCTACTCCCCGTGTCCGGAAATAGTGCCCGGGGTCGTTTACGGCATATCAAAAAGCCGCACACTTCGGGAAAGGGGCGGCTATAATACGTCATTTCGGGGCGGTGGCAGAGGTTTCCCGGCGGGGCGCAAGGCCGGAGGCGGGAGGTGGCCGGACCACAGGTGCCGGGATGACCGGCGGAGCAGGACCGGCCGGGTTGGCCGACCGGCGGAGGCTTGCCGGCGGGACGCAAGGCAACCGGGGGCACCGGCGGACCATGGCCTGGCGGCATGGCCGACCACGGTGGGCCGGAGAGTCAACAAACGGCTGGGGCGACCGGCGGAGAGCAGCAGGGGCCGGGATAACCGGCCGGCATGGGCAACCTGCGAGGGTGAACGGCGGATGAGGCAGGTCAACAGGGGCGTACGGGCTGCAAAAGGCAGCGGGAGAAAATACCGGGCATAGGTTTGCCGGGTGAGGAAACATAACAACTGTGTTGTGTGTGCGCACACACAACACACGAACCAAAATCCCGGGTGAACGGCGGTAAAATTAACCGCATCCCGGTCCGGGTGGTTCACACCAACGCGGCTGTG
>JAJQCA010000044.1:5315-11154 GCA_021202985.1 Alistipes sp. | reverse complement strand
AACCGCATCCCGGTCCGGGTGGTTCACACCAACGCGGCTGTGAACTGTGTGTGCGCACACAAGGGCTTGACATCAGGCGAAAGAACCTATATTGCGGTAGGGTTCGGAGCCGGCGGAGCCAGTGATACCAATGATCTCGGTGGTCCCGGTGGTCCCGGCGGTCGGTCCCGGTGGTCCCGGCGGTCGGTCCCGACGGGGCCAGTGGTCCAGACTGTACCGTTCTCCCGATGTGCCGACGGTCGGTCCCGGCGCTATACGATACTCAATCCCCCGTCGACCAGTATATGCTGGCCGGTGACGTAGCTCGACGCATCGGTCGAGAGGTAGATAATCGTCCCGTTCAGCTCACCCCGGCGTGCGGGCCGGGAGGCGGGCGAAATGTAGTTGTACATTCGCATGAACTCGTCGTGGGCAAAGAGGGTGTCTTCCGTCATTTCGCTCTCGAAAAGTCCCGGACCGATGGAATTTACCGTGATGTTGTCCGCCGCGTAGGAGGCCGCCATACCGATAGTAATCCCGCGCACGGCTGCCTTCGATGCGTTGTACGAATGGCGGGCCAGCGTAGGGTTCTTATCCCCGAGCACGGCGTTCACGGAAGCTATGTTTATTATCTTGCCATACCGCCGCTCACGCATATGGGGCACCACGAACCGGCACATAAGGTAGATACCCCGCACGTTTATGGCCATCGCGCGGTCCCACTGGTCGGTCGTCAACTCCTCCACGCTTCCGGGGATAGCCACCCCGGCGTCGTTCAGCAGTACGTCCACCTTACCGAACCCGGCGATTACCCGCTCCACGGCCTGCCGGACGCTCGCCTCGTCCGATACGTCGCAGGTCACGGCGAGCGCCCTGCCTCCGGCGTGGGTGATTTCCCGCGCGAGTGTCTCCAGTTTTTCCCTGCGCCGCGCCAAAAGGGCAACGTCCGCCCCGTAGGCGGCGTATGCGCGGGCCGCGTCCGCACCGAGGCCGCTCGACGCCCCGGTCACGATAACCGACTTTCCCCTGAGATTGAACAAATCCATATTACCTTTTTTTAACGACCGTCCGCTGACGGTCACTATAAGTTAGTCAATTTCCCGGGAAAATAAAACCATCACCATGCCAATCCACCCCGTATCGGCAGGTTTAGTATGCAAAAAGGATAAGACAGGAACGCAAATTACACTAATTGATACCATAAAAAATTTTTTTATTACGGAAATTATCCCGAATTTTGAAAGCGACGTATAATCCGCCACTTATGGCAATAAACCCGGGTAGCGGATTTTCGATTTAAGGAGATATGCGTGTTATTTTTTAGAAGTATGCGGTCGTTGCCTGCGCCCCCGGAATATATAAGGCGGCGGCCATCGAGGTCCTGTTTCTGCTCCCCGCTATTCAGAACGTCGTAACCCCGCCGGGACAGGCGGTACGGACCATCTTACGGTTTACTTTTACGGGTCGGCGAACGGCCATAAAAAGGCCATGGAAAGGCCCCGCAACGATTATTGGCACTACCGGAATATTATATATATAAACATTTTATCCCCCTATAAAATGGACAGGAAGCAGGTAACTCCCCGGGACCTAACCGGGAACAGCCGTGAGCAGGACGGCATTTTCCAGACCGACAACGCCGTTATCCGTACCCGGCAACTCGACGCGGGACACAGCTACGACGGCCGGATAAACTTAAGCGAGATAGTTTTCATCACCGAAGGCGCCGGTTACCTCGACACGCGCAATCTCCGGAACGTCTATATAGCAAAAGGAATGGCTATACTGCTCCCCATAGGGAGCTACTACGAACTTCAGGTGCTGGACGATATGCATGCCGTTATATGCGCCCTGGACGAGAACGTGAGGATGTCGGACCATTTCACGTTCGAGGCGATGTTCGAAGGGACCGACGAGAAGCACGTCCATTACCGCCCGTTGCAAATGAACGATAAGCTGTGGCAGTTCGTGACCGGCACGCTCAACTATATGAAGGACGGACTCTATTGCGAGAATTTCCTGCGGATGAAGGTTGTGGAGATGTTCCATATCTTCCGGGCCTACTACCAGCGCGAGGCCCTTCTGCAATTTTTCCTGCCGCTGCTTACCAAAGACGCGCGGTTCGCAAATTTCATCTACGACAACTGGGCGTCGGCAAAGACGCTGAACGACCTTGCCGATATGTCGAACCTCTCCCTGTCGGGGTTCACCAAGAAATTCAAGAAGGTATTCGGGGTCGCCCCCTACAAATGGATAATGGACAAGAAAGCGGAACGCATCTATGCCGACCTGCGGTCCACCGACAAACCCCTGCGCGACCTCGCCTCGGAGTACAATTTTTGCTCCGTACAGCATTTCTGCGATTACTGCAAAAAGAAGTTCGGAATCTCGCCCGGTAAGCTCCGCGCCAAAGCCCAGAAGGGCGCAATACCCGCCGCGGGCAGTTATAAGGCGTAAAGGGAAGCGTAGTGAGCGAGAGGTCGGGAGTCTCAGATTTCCCCGATGGGTGAAAAAAGTTACGGACCGCTTCAGACGGTCCGTTTTGTTTTCGAACTTATGACGCCGGCAACCCATTCAGGAGTTAAATTTCTTCCCGGGAAACGCGGCCGGTCTTTATGGTCCCGTTATAGTATCACTAAGCGCCGGCAAGGGCCGTGTTCATATAGAGCCTTAAGAGTTGAGTCGCCCTGTCCGGTGTGGGCGGAGGCGGATTAAATATTATAATCGGCCATATCTATAATCCCCGCGCGAAGGGCGTAGCGGATAGCTTCCTGGACGTTGTTGACCCCGAGTTTGCGGAATATATTCTTACGGTGGCTGTTGATTGTATGGAAACTGAGGCACCGGCCGGCGGCAATCTCCTTAGTGGTCCTCCCGAGGGCTATCTCGCGGAGTATCGACGATTCCGATGCGGTAAGGCGTTCCGCTTCGCCAGAGAGAGGGTCCTGTTCCCCGATGATTTTCCCGGCGTAATCGCAAATGTAAGTGCGGTATTCCGCGGTGGCGACTATCGCGGCTTCGATTTCGCGTAGGGACCCCCCCCCTCATTACGATGCCGAACCTGTCGCGGACCCCTACGTTACGGATAAACGAACGGCCCAGCTCTTCCGAAAAGAGAAGCCACGAGGTGCGGTCGTACCTCGACGCGAGGTTGAGCATCTGCTCCACTCCGTAGAAATCGAACAGAGTGTAATCCAGTATGACCGCCGCGCAGGGCACGTCGCCAAGCAGGCCGGTAAGCGACCGTGTGTGTGCGCACACACTTACCGATGCAGCGACACCGCACCTCTCCAGCACCGTTTCCAACCCGGTACGGGTTATATCCTGGTTGTCCGCAAGAATAAAATCCCTCATAGTTTCGCCCCCAAATTCTCCCCTGCAAAGGTAATTTTAATTTACCGGCGGAGAAAATACCACGATGATGTTATTTGCCGCAGGCAAGGTTAGCCCTAAATTTGCATCAGGAAAGCAAATCAAAATCAATATACCATGGCAAAAATAGCACGTAAACTCACGGACCTCGTAGGGAATACACCCCTGCTCGAACTTAACGGTTATGTAAAGAACACCGGGACGAAGAATCCCGTTGTTGCCAAACTCGAATATTTCAACCCGGCCGGAAGCGTAAAAGACCGCATATCGCTCGCCATGGTTGAAGATGCGGAAAATTCCGGCCGGCTCACCGATGGGGCCACCATTATAGAACCTACCAGCGGAAATACCGGTATCGGGCTGGCTTTCGTGGCGGCCACCAAAGGATACAGGCTGATACTGACCATGCCCGAAACCATGAGTATCGAGCGCCGTAACCTGCTCAAAGCCCTCGGGGCGGAACTGGTACTCACGCCCGGTCCGGACGGGATGAAGGGCGCCATCGCGAAGGCCCGCGAACTGGTCGAGCAGACTCCCGGGGCCATCATTCTCCAGCAGTTCGACAACCCGGCCAACCCCGAGGTGCATTACCGCACCACCGGTGAAGAGATATGGCGCGACACGGACGGGCAGGTGGACATATTCGTGGCCGGTGTAGGAACGGGCGGTACGGTAAGCGGCGTCGGCAAAAGGCTTAAGGAATACAAACCGTCGGTGAAGATTGTGGCCGTGGAACCGGCCGACTCGCCGGTACTGAGCGGCGGGTCGCCCGCGCCGCACAAGATACAGGGTATCGGGGCGGGATTCGTGCCCGGTAACTACGACCCTGCGGTGGTGGACGAAATCATAACCGTCTCGAACGACGACGCCATCCGCACCAGCCGGCTGCTGGCCAAACATGAGGGTCTGCTGGTGGGGATATCGTCCGGAGCGGCGGCTTATGCGGCCACCCGGTTGGCGAACCGTCCGGAGAATGCGGGAAAGAACATAGTGGTGCTCCTGCCCGATACCGGCGAACGGTACCTCTCTACGGTACTGTACGCTTTCGAGGAGTATCCGTTGTAAGAAGTCAGGTTAATGAGGAGCGAAAAGGCGGCCGTGTCAGGGCCGCCTTTTGCTATTCGGGTGGTTCAGTTACGGTTAGACGGCCGGGCCTGGCATTGTACCGGTATAGTGGGCCGGGACAGGCATAGTACCGGTACGGTGGACATGCCGGGCGGAGGGCATATGGTTCCGGACGGTATAAACCCAGCCTTATTCGAAAGTAAACGAACAGCGGCAGAGAGGTTCGCCGGAGGCGGCCTCGCGGATTTCGTAGCGGCGGCCCGGGTCGTCCGGAAGGGTATGGAGCGTCAGACGCTGGCCCAGCACAGCCTCTTTAAGGAAGTTGATATCGATGCGCCGCAGACGCCCGGAAGTCAGCTCCTCGACCGGAAGGTGGTCAATAACCCACTCGATGTACTTCATGGCATTCATATGGCGGTTGAAATCGGTATCGCTGTATGCGACGGTCTTTTCGGCGACCGGTACGCAGTCGAGCCGCGGTATGCGCTGCGGGGTGTCCACGGGCGACGGCTCGTCGCTCACGGCACCCTTATAGTCTATATTGGCCCTGATATCGACCGCACGGCGCGTGTCTATATCTATGACGGCCCATTGGGTCACGGTACGGGCTATGACCTCGCCCGCCCCGTCGGTTACCTCCATATTACGGGTGGTCATAAAGCGCCCCACCTCGCTGACCCACGTCCGCACGGCGATGCTCTCGCCCTGCGAAGGCCTGCGACCGAACTCGGTACACATGCGGCTTATGACCCACGAGCAGTTGCCCACGTTAAGGTCGCCGATGCCGAACCCGTTCAGGTCCGCGTCGTCTCCCGCCGCCTGGAGGATGTGGTTCATCAGGGAGATATGGGTACACGCGTTCGTGAAATCGGCGTCGCGCTGGATGATGTCGTATCGGTATACTCCTTTACCGGCCATAAGCGATAGTTTTTCAGATTGGCAAATTTAATAATTTTACCCGTATCCGCGACCCCGGCCCGGCGGCATTGCAGGGAACTTGCCCCGCACCGCAAAATGGTTATCTTTGCCGGGTAAATTAAAGAGGTTTTTCTATGGCTTGGTTCTACCTTATCCTGGGCGGCGTCTTCGAAATAGGGTGGCCGCTGGGTTTCAAACTTGCGGCGACGACCGGTAACAAGGTGCTGTTTATCGCCGTGTCGGTCGTGTCGATGGCCCTCAGCGGGTTGTTCCTTTATATGGCCCAGCGCTCCATACCCATCGGGACGGCATACGCGGTCTGGACCGGTATAGGAGCCGTTGGCACCCTGGCCATAGGCATCGCGTTTTTCAGCGACCCGGCAGGGTTCGCCCGCCTCTTTTCGGCTTTCCTTATAGTGGCCGGGATTATCGGGCTGAAGGTGTTCTGAACCGGGGCCGGCCCACGCTGGAAATAATGGCGGAGTTATTCCTCTTCTGAAGGTGT
>JAJQCA010000044.1:0-5215 GCA_021202985.1 Alistipes sp. | reverse complement strand
AATGGCGGAGTTATTCCTCTTCTGAAGGTGTCCTGAACCGGGACCCGGCCCAAGCCGTGAACGGCGGGGTTATTCCTCTTCGTCCCCCTCGTCGGGGTCTGGGTCCTCCCGGTCCCCTATGGTAACCACCAGGTCCTCTCCCCTCGATGTGTTCTCCTCCACCCTCGCGTAAGCGCGGTAGAAATAGATTTCGCCTTCGGCCAGCCCGGTGAGCGTTATTTCGAATTCGTTCCCGGCACCCGGGTCGGTAACGGGATTGGCCGTATAGTCGGCATCGGTGTTGAGTTTGTATTCGATCCCGACCTCGTCCACCGCCTCAATCGATTCGGGCAGGGTGTAGCGGCCGCGAAGCGTCGCCGTGGTCGATGTAACCCCGGCAGCGGCAAGGGTGGTAACGTTGGGTACGGCAGTACCGATAACCTGCGTACCGCGTCCTGCCGACTCGAGCAGTATATCGTCTATATAGAGATTCCGGGAGCCGTTGTTGGTGAACCGCAGGAAAAATATGTTCGCGTCCGCTATCTTGCGGAACTCGGCCACCACCATCTGCCAGCCGTTATATTCGGGAAGTTCGATAATCTCGAACTCGATATCCATAAAAATATTCTCCAGCGTTCCGCCTTCGACCGTAAGCCCGGCGGAGGGGTCGCCGGCCCATCCTCCACCCTCGGGCGAAGCGACGTACAGGGTCAGTATAACGCGATCGTAGGCACCGATACCGATACGGGAAACAGTAAAATCCCCGCCCGGTGCAACCTCCACATTGTTACCCATCGAAGCGTCCGCGTAGGCCCCGTCGCTGAATTTGCCCGGATGGTGGGACGTTACGTCGGCCTGGACGGTGGCGTCGGTTCCGGAGTACTGGACCGTGCTCTGCCCCGTACCGGTCTTACCCCACGACGTGTAATCCGCCACCGGTGTGCGCGCACCCACCTCGGTTTGCCCGAAATTTTCCGAATAGATAATCGTACCCGGCTCGTAATCGCTTTCGGCCCGCTGGATAACGTTGACCGAGACCTCGCGGTGTCCGTTGTCGAAAGTAACGTAAGTGCTCCGGCGCCTGTAAGGGTTCGGCTCGGCGGTGAGCGTGACGGTGCTCCAGCGCCCGGCCTCCATCGGGTCGACCGTAAGCCATGACGCGTCTTTCGGATATTCGTAAAAGGCTTCCCACGGGTAGAGGCTGGTGATTATAAAAGAGTTGCTCCGCCCGTTATAGTCGAGTTGGATAACCATGGAGTCGGAAACAATACCCGTACCGTCGATGTTGACATCGTCGGTATTGCACGACCCCAGGGTGAGAAACGGCAAGAGGATGGTAATCCCCGCCGCAATCCTGTATAATGTTGTCTTATCCATCCCGAGCCTCTTTATCCGCAGGCGTAAACCCGCGCGGCCAAAGTTACTGATTTTTTCCCGCGCCTGCAATTGCCCGCCCCGGCGTGGCACCACGCACGAGGCAGGCCCGGCGGGCCTGCCTCTGTTTAACGCCGCGAAGGTCCGGTTTATTATTTCCGTGCTCCCGCCGCATCAATGCGTGTCCTCGCCGCCTTCGTTCTCGGCACGGGTAACCCTGTTTTTGGTAAGGGCCTTCCACGCGTACCAGATATAGGCGAAAACGAACGGTATAAGCAGCGATACGACGCTCATGGTTTTGAGTGTGAATTCGCTGCTCGAACTGTTATAGATGGTGAGCGAACTCTGCGTGTCGGCCAGCGACGGGTAATATGAGGTGTTGTTCCAGCCGGCGATAAGCAGCAGGCAGAGCACGGTGACAACCGTTCCCGCGCCGCCGAACCAGATAGCCTTGCGGGCACCCGTACCCGAGATACCCGACAGCAGGCTCCACAGAACGCTTACAATTCCGAACAGCATGGCCGTAAGGATGTAGGGCATAGCCAAAAGATTGTGCAGGTATTTGTGTTTCTCAATAGTGATGACCCCGGTTTGCGGGTCCACCGCCCGGCCGTCGGCGAACAGGAGGCTCACCAGGAAAACCAGGAAGAACACGAGGAAAGGCACGGCGTTGTAGACAAGGTGCCGACGCGACCGGTCGTAAATAATCTCGTCGTCGATGCTGTTCATGAAATATTGCAGGCCCAGCACCCGGGAAAGGAACAGCACGGCAAGCCCCAGAGAGAGGTTGCGGTAGTCGAGCACCGCCTCCAGCCCGCGCCACGGCGTGGTCCATTGGGAAATGGCCATGCTTCCTCCCAGGTTGGCAAGGTTACCCCTGTCCACCACGAAGTTAGCCCCGAAAAAGAATGTACCGACCGCAACCCCGAGCAGAAGGGCGCCCAGAATGCCGTTGATAACCAGGAAGGCGTTGAAGGTCCTCTCGCCCAGGAAGTTGTTCGGTTTGCGCCTGTATTCGTAAGATACGGCCTGAATGACAAAGACGAAAAGTATAAGCATCCAGACATAGAACGCCCCGCCGAAACTCGTGGAGTAGAACAACGGGAAGGATGCGAAGAAGGCGCCCCCGAAAGTGACGAGGGTCGTAAAAGTCAGTTCCCATTTGCGGCCCAGGGTGTCGGCAATCATATTGCGTTCGGTGGGGGTCCGTCCGATGGTATAGAGAAGGCCCTGGCCGCCCTGGACGAACAGCAGGAATACGAGCGTGGAGCCGAGCACCGAAATTATGAACCACCAGTAATGTTGTAAAAATACGTATGTGAACATGGCTATTCGTCGTTTTTAGGTCCGATCTTAATCTGCCGCGTCATTATCATGACCTCGGCAACAAGCAGCGCCGTGAAAAGTATCACGAACAGGAAGAAGGTTACCTTCACCGAGCCGGCGTCGATACGCGACACGGCGGCCACGGTAGGAAGAAGGTCCTGTATGGTCCATGGCTGGCGGCCCACCTCGGCGACCACCCAACCGGCCTGACCGGCCAGGTAGGCGACGGGAATGGACCAGAGCATGACGTACATCATCCAGCGCGGGAATTCTCCCTGACCCTTCTTCCGGTAGAGGAAGAACAGCGTAAGGGCGAACAGCAGCACGAACCAGAACCCGGCACCGACCATAAAACGGTAGGAATAGAACAGAAGCGGGATATTCAGCCGCAGGTCGTCGGGCGAATCGAGGTAACCGTAGCCGAAATATTTGAAGTATTCGGCCAGGAACTCCCGGCCCTCCGGGGTCTCGGGCGAAAATTTCCGCACCACCTCCCCGGCCGTATCGCTGTCGCCGTCCTTTATGGCCCGGCGGTAGCGCCCCAGTTCGGCAATCGCTACCCTGCCCCGCTCGATCTTCTCGGAAGCGGGCATCAGGCCGTGGTCGTCGTCGCCGTATATCAGGTCGTTAATACCGGCCACATAGGCGTCCTTGTCGTGGAAACTGAGTATGGAGAGCAGTTTGGGAACCCGCACCCCGAAATAGAACGGGTCTTCGCCCGGCTCTATCTTGTCGGCCGGTTTCAGCAGCCCGATAACGACCATCTCCGCACCTTCGCCGCCGTCGTAAAGGGCTTCCACCGCGGCGAGTTTCATCGGCTGCACCTCAGCCACCACGCGGCTCGAATTGTCGCCCGTGACCACCAGCAGCACGGCACTGACCGCCCCGAATATGGCCGCAATCTTGATGCTCGAACGCGCGAAACGCTTCTCACGGTGCTTCAGCAGGTACCATGAACTTACTCCTATTACGAACACCGCCCCGAGTACGAAGCCCGAGAGCGTGGTGTGGGTGAACTTGTTTATAGCCATCGGCGAAAGCAGGACCTCCCGGAACGAGGTCATCTCGTTACGTGCCGTTTCCACGTTGAAGGTCATACCCACCGGATATTGCATCCAGGCGTTGGCGACGAGAATCCAGAGCGCGGAGAGGTTGGCTCCCACGGCTGTCATCCAGGTGGAGGTGAGGTGGAACCCTTTTGACACCCGGTCCCAGCCGAAGAACATCACGGCCACGAACGTCGCCTCGAGGAAGAACGCCATTATTCCCTCTATTGCAAGCGGCGCCCCGAAAATATCGCCCACGAAATGGGAATAGTTGGACCAGTTAGTACCGAACTCGAACTCCAGTATCAGCCCGGTGGCGATACCGATTGCGAAGTTGATACCGAATATTTTCATCCAGAATTTGGTGGTCCGTTTCCAATACTCCTCGCCCGTGCGGTAGTACTGCGTGTGCATAAAAGCGACCACGATGCTAAGCCCGAGCGTGAGCGGAACGAACAGGAAATGGTAAATAGCCGTCATGGCGAACTGCGCCCGCGACCAGTCGACCACCTCCATAAAATCCGCAGTAGACAATAGAACCATAAATGAACAGTTTTAACCGGTTAGAAGTTTTTTAATACCATATTTCATTCCCCCGTCCGCGACAGGTTTTCTATAACGGTCATACTCCGCTCCTCGGCCGAAAGGCCCCGGAACTGGTTAGGGAAAAAGAACACTTTCAGAATGGCGAACATGATGAACAATTTGATAAGTATAAGCGCCCACAGGGTACGCCCGATGGTCATACTCCGGAACCCGTCCCGGTAAAACGCCCATACGCGGTAAAATACGTTTGTTTTTCCCATAACCGCCTTATTGTATAATTATATACGATATCTGCCGAACTCCCGATACAATATATAAATATAAAAAAATTACCCAAAGGAAGGGAGGGAATTTGTAAACAATTAAGTTAAAAAAATAAATTATTGCCCTCCAGACCGTAGCCATATGCAAAAACCGTTCAATTTTTGCTATATGGACCGATAATTCTTTCATTTTTTGTAATATCCTTGTGCCGGCCACGTTAAAACGGTACGTCTGTTATGCCCGGCTGACGGCAATGGGCGGCACGAAAGATGCAGTTTTGAAATGTCGGCCGGATGGTTTAATTTTATAAGTTCAGGTTGGGCCGTTGGGCCGTTGGGCCGTTGGGCCGTTGGGCCGTTGGGCCGTTGGGCCGTTGAAAGAATATACCGGTGCTGTCGGATTGGCGGATGGGCAATTGACGGTAAAACCGGAAGGTATGTCGCCGGTGATGGTTAAAACCCCGTGTGTGCGCACACACAAGTTGGTAGTGTAAGGGAGGGGCGGAGTTGACCCTCAGTTTTAAATGTCCGAGGTAGCCGGGAGACTTGGCTAAATAGTGGTCGTAGAGGATTGGCGGAGAGCTTCGGAGAAGATACTTAGCTGATAGGGCAAACGATGAGCAAAAACGGAAGGTATGTCTTCAGCATTTGTTTACAACCCCGGTTGTGTGCGCACACACA
>JAJQCA010000033.1 GCA_021202985.1 Alistipes sp. | reverse complement strand
GTATATGCATCGCCTTGGCCCACACCCATTCGGAGGAGTAGATACCCCCCTCGTATTTGGTATAATCCGTGTGCCAGGCCCGGGCCTTGCGGTTGATTTCGGCCGCCTCTTCCACGGCCGTATGGTCTTTCCACAGTATGAACATGGCGTTCGGGTTCTCTTCGAACCCGGGTGTGAGGGCCAGCGGCGTTCCCGTGGCGTCGGTGAAAACGGGCGTGCACCCGGTGGTGTCGAACGATATACCGGCCACCTGCCCGGCCACCTGCGGCCCGGCTTTGGCCACCACGTCGTTCACGATATATTCCAGCGTCTCCACATAATCGAGCGGATGCTGGCGGTAACGGTTGTTGTGCGGGTCGCAGTAAAGGCCCTGCGCCCAGCGGGGATAGTTCATCACCGAAGTGGCGACTTCCTTCCCGTCCGTGGCGTCGACCAGTACGGCCCTCGCCGAATCCGTCCCGTAATCAATTCCTATAACGTATTTTCTCATTCTCTCAATTTTTGTAAGGGTACTGCACATTACTTAACACCATTCGATTTATTACGCCTGTCTGTTACAGGCATGCGGTCCTCCGCGGGTGGCGGAGTGGCGGTCCGCAGTGATATGTAAAGTACAGTACCATATGGCTGCTTTCTGCAGTTCGCAAGCCGTGCCGCTTGCTTTGGCGACCCCGGGGAGCGAAGGAGTGCACTTTGCGCATCCCGGTCTTCCCGGCCTTTATTCTTCCTTATTCTGCCCGTAATAGGCCCCGGGGCCGTGTTTGCGGCTGAAATGTTTTTCGGTCAGCAGCGGGTTCATCGGCATGGCCGGGTTTATGGCCCGGGTGTAGAGGGCCATCCGGGCCACCTCTTCCAGTACGACGCCGTTATGCACGGCTTCGGCCGGAGTGCGGCCCCAGGTAAACGGCCCGTGGTTGGCGACCAGGACGCCCGGTATATGCAATGGGTCGATTCCGGCGAACCGCTCGACGATAACACTTCCGGTGAGCCGCTCGTACTCCCCTTTCACCTCGCTTTCGGTCATGCTGCGGGTGCAGGGCACCGCACCGCCGAAATAATCGGCATGGGTGGTGCCCACCACAGGGATGTCGGTGCATGCCTGCGCCCACGAAGTGGCGTGGGTGGAGTGGGTGTGGACCACCCCGCCGATGCCGGTGAACGCTTTATACAACTCTATATGCGTGGGCGTGTCGGAGGAGGAGTTGAGATCCCCCTCCACCACTTTACCCTCCAGATCTACGACCACCATGTCCGACGGCTTCATATCGTCGTACGACACTCCGCTGGGCTTGATAACGACAAATCCCTTCCCTCGGTCGATGCCGCTGGCGTTACCCCATGTGAACAGCACGAGATTGTATCTCACAAGGTCGAGGTTCGCTTCGAAAACCTGTTTTTTTAGCTCTTTCAACATATTTTACCAGAATACTGCGTAAAGCACGATAAGTATAGCCACGATGCCTATGGCGCCCAGCGTTAGGCCCGGACCCATTTTGAACAGTTCGGGTTCGTAATCGTACGCCTTACTGTCCTTATACTGCGAGCACCCGTTGGTGTAGAGTATTATACCGGGGAATATGAGCAGCGCCGCCATGGTGAAAATAGCCTCGAAGGCGAGGTGGGAGTAAGGTGCTGAGAATACGAGGCCCAGTATAATACAGAGGGCCGCACCGGCGAACAGCAGATATCCGCCCCTTTTCAGGCTTTTGCTGTACCGGTGGAAATCCGACTCGTCTTTCACAAGGTGCTTACGGTCGAGCAGCGAGATGGTCACGGCCAGTACGACCAGTATTATGAACACGTAACCCATCCTGAGCTGGAAGCCCATATCGGGGAACGCCAGCTTGATAAGTATACCGGCAGGTATGGTGACGATGGAGGTCCAGAGGGCGGCCTGGTTGGTGGCCCGCTTCCAGAGCAGGGCCATACCGAACACCACGACTACACCGGGATAGATATATCCCGAATACTCCTGTATATACTGGAACGCCTGGTCCAACCCGCCCAGCAGGGGCTTGGCCGCGAACATGGCAATTACGAGCGATACCAGCGCCACGATACGACCCACGCGTACCAGTTGCTTCTCGCTCGCGTCCTTCCGGATTACGGATTTATAAATGTCCATCGTGAAGATGGTGGAGGTACTGTTGAGCATCGAGGCCAGCGACGACACCACGGCCGCTACCAGCGCGGCGAACGCCAGTCCCTTTATTCCCACGGGGGCGAAATTGCGAAGCAGCCACGGGTAGGCGTCGTCGGCCTTGTCGATATTACCCGACAGGTTGGCCGTGACGGTATCGGTAAGCTCCGGATGGTTGAACAGGACGTAGGCCGTGATTCCGGGAATAACGACTATTACCGGGATAAGTATCTTGAGGTAGCCGGCGAAGATAAGCCCTTTCTTGGCCTCGTGGATATTCTTGGCCGCCAGCCCTTTCTGGATGATATATTGGTTGAAGCCCCAGTAGCCGATGTTGGTAAGCCAGATTGCGCCGAAAATAAGCGCGAGGCCGGGCAGGTCCTTGAAGATGTCGAAACGCTCGCCTGTGGCGGCGTCGGCTACCTCCGACCCTTCCGGGATTACCATCTTGAAGTGCATGTCACCCGGGTTATCCTTCACGAAGTTGAATACGGTCTTAAGGCCCTCCACGAAACTGTCGCCGGCTACGGCCCTCAGGGCGAAATAGGCGGTAACCAACCCGCCCCCGACAAGGAAAACCACCTGTATCACGTCGGTCCATGCCACGGCTTTCAGGCCGCCGTAAATGGAGTAAACCCCGGCGAACACCAACAGGAGCACCACGCCCCACATGACGGGTACGTTCATAATCTGGTCCATTGCCAGCGCCCCGAGCCAGGCTACCGAAGTGAGGTTGACGAATAGATAGAGCAGCAGCCAGAAAATGGAGAAGGCGAGGCTCACACCCTTGCCGTACCGCTCGTTGAGCAGTTGGGGCATGGTGTAAATTTTCTTCTGGAGCATCAGCGGCAAGAGGTACTTCGCCACCAGAATCAGCGTTATGGCCGCAATCCATTCATAGGCGGCGATACCCAGCCCGATTCGGAAACCGGACCCCGACATACCGATAAAGTGTTCGGCCGAAATATTTGCCGCAATCAGCGACGCCCCGATAGCCCACCAGGTGAGCGACCGGCTGGCAAGGAAGTAGTCGGACGAGGTTTTCTCCTCTCCTTTCTTGGTCCTCGACACCCAGAGACCGATGCCGACGATAACCACGGCATATACGATGAAAACCAGATAGTCGATCCAGGTAAATCCTGCATTCATTTTTAAGGTAGTTTAGGTTTTATTCCCGGGCGGTTAGTAGCCCAGGGAGAATAGTTTGTAATATACTTCGTTTAGCCTTATGTCTTTCATGAACCCTTCAATCGTGGTCCGCGCGTCAATCCTGAGCATTTCTATACCGGCTATTTCGGCGTAGTCGGCCAGGAACTCGGCATCGATGGCTTTGGAGAATCCGGTATGGTGCGTGCCTCCGGCCCTTATCCACGCTTCGGCGCTCACGGCAAGGTCCGGCATCGGCTTCCAGAACGCCTGCGCCACGGGAAGTTTAGGCAGGGCGGCTTTTGTTTCGACCACCTCCACCTCGTTGACAATCATCCGGAACCGGTTGCCCATATCAACCACGGTGGCGGCCACGCCCGCTCCCGGAGCGGTGCCGAACACGAGCCTTGCCGGGTCGGCTTTACCTCCTATGCCCAGAGGATGGACCTCCAGCCGGGGCCTGCCTGCCGCGATGGAGGGGCATACCTCCAGCATGTGGGCCTGTAGAATGGCTGAATCCGAGCCGTCGAAATCGTATGTATAGTCCTCCATGAACGAAGTGCCGCCCGGCAGCCCTTCGGCCATAACCTTCATGGTGCGCACCAGCGCGGCGGTTTTCCAGTCGCCTTCGCCGCCGAAGCCGTACCCTTCCGCCATAAGGCGCTGGCATGCAAGCCCGGGGAGCTGGTGCAGGCCGTGCAAGGCGTCGAAGTTGGTGGTGAAGGCCTTGATGCCGCGTTCGGTAAGGAACCGGCGAAGCCCGGCCTCGATACGGGCCGCCTCCACGACCGATGCGCGGTCCCTGCCGCCTTCGGCTGCGTTGGGGGCGATGTCGTAGGAGCGGGCGTAGTCTTCGAGCAGGGCGTTTATCTCGTCCTGCGACACGGCGTCCACGTATGCCGCAAGGTCCCCGATCGGATAATAATCCACATGGTAGCCGAGGCGGATCTCGGCGTCCACCTTGTCCCCGTCCGTCACGGCGACGTTATTCATATTGTCGCCGAAACGGGCGATTTTCATCCCGGCCGAGTCGGCCCACGCGATGCAGACCCTTATCCATTTGTCGATTTTCGCCAGGACGCACTCGTCCTGCCAGTGACCCACGACTACTTTTACCCCGCGGCGCATACGGCTTACGATATGGCCGAACTCCCGGTCGCCGTGGGCGCTCTGGTTGAGGTTCATAAAATCCATGTCTATACTGTCCCACGGAATCTCCCGGTTGAACTGGGTGTGGAGGTGGCAGAGCGGTTTGGCGAACGCTTTCAGGCCCCGTATCCACATCTTGGCCGGGGAGAAGGTGTGCATCCAGGTTATAACACCCACGCAGGACGGGTCCGCGTTGGCTTTGAGCATAATGTCGTAAATTTCGTCGGATGTTTTGACCGTGGGCGTGCACACCAGCCCGGCGGTGAATCGGCCGGAGGAGTTGAGTGTGTCGACCATCGTGCGGGAATGTTCCGCAACCTGGCGGAGGGTCTCCTCACCGTAGAGGTGCTGACTGCCGGTTACGAACCAAATCTTGTAAGTTTGATTTGCCATGATATAATAGTTTTAGGTATTTACGTCGTTACTGCAAATATAAAAAAACCGCGGGGCGTCTCCTATATTCCAGTGCCAGGGTAAATTAGACACGGGAGGCCACAAATATACGATGAATGCGGGCATTACGGTTTCTACAAATATAAAACTCCTTTCCGTGGAGCGCCAATATCTTGTTTGCCGATGTTTATACTATTTTTGCCGGCCGGTATGGGCGGAGTTAAAAGACGATATGCCCGCCGGGGTTAGGACACGGATACGGACGGCGGTATTGCCTCCATTTTAACCATGGGTGGACTTTCCGGTGTAATTTTTCGAGGCTAAAGTTCCCGCCCTTTACAGC
>JAJQCA010000030.1:14148-35641 GCA_021202985.1 Alistipes sp. | reverse complement strand
CTGAGCGACGAATACGACGTCCGGGAGGAATACTGGGAGCCTGAATACACCGGGCAATAACCTTACACATTGGGAGTTATCGTACCCGGAAAGATAGTTCACAAAATATTTACGTTAAAGTTTAGGTATTTCTAAAAAATTAATATTTTTGTGCTCCTTAAACATAGCCGTACAATATTAATAAACGTTTAAATTTAAACAATTATGTACTGGACTTTAGAGTTGGCATCGAAATTAGAGGACGCTCCCTGGCCCGCAACCAAAGAGGAACTTATCGACTATGCGATACGCTCGGGCGCACCCCTCGAAGTTATAGAGAACCTCAACGAAATGGAAGACGAAGGCGAAGTATACGAGAGCATCGAAGATATCTGGCCCGACTACCCCAGCAAAGACGACTTTTTTTTCAATGAGGACGAATACTGATATTCAGAGGATTACGCCGGAAATGCCATTTTAATCCGGAAAACATAAAAGGCAACCCGAATGGGTTGCCTTTTATGTTTTTAGAAAATAGATACAATTCAGCGGAAAACCGGAAATGCCAAACCTATTCCATACCAGTGGAAATCCGCGAAAGTTTTCAGTTCCCCTGCCGTAAAGGATTCAGTCTCTTTAGTAATCTCTTCCCGGCCGAAGCGGTAAGTTACGGTGTACCGGGTGATACTGCCGGTCATATAGTCGGTTTCGGTGGAGCCGCTGAAAACTCCGTAGCCTGAGAATTCTCTCCTATCCTTTACCAGCCCGAAAACCCCGTCGATGTAGCGGAACGTAAATACACAGTCGGTGCGGCGATGAATACCGCTACTCCATTCAAAGGTGAATGCGAAAACCAAATCACCTTCCACCACCTTAACCGACTCGAATCTGTTGCGGTTCATCTGTGAATTGGAAAAGTTCAGGAAAGTTTCGGATTCCACGACGTCGTACCTCCCGGACTCTTTCTCGTACAAGGCTATAATTAATATTTTATGGGATTCGGCCGGCGTGCGGTAACAGGACATTCTATCGGTTTTCTCGGCTACCATCACTATGTCCTTCGCCCCGTTGTTACTGAAATCGGCCTCCAGTAACTCCAGGACCGCATATCCGGCAGGAAGCCAATCCGCCCAAACCGGCTTGGCGGGATATTGAGGCTTCGCGGCCTTATAAATCGTCGGTTGCCCGCTCACCACTACGAGCGGTAACAGCAGAAGTCCCCATATCAGTATCTTCATCGCAGTGGGTTTAAAGGCGCTAAGGTAGTCGAATAAGCGCGGTCCGCAAACTGATTTCACCTGTCCATCGCCGGGAGACCTGCGCCGTCCGAATTTAAAAGCTCATCCAGAATTGCTTCGGTTTCCGCATAAAACCGCTCGGCCTCGTCGAGCGGAACGCCGGTTTTCATCCGGGGACGGTCGTGGCCGGTGTGGGTGAGCCACGCGTCTTTCATTACGGCCTGACGCTCCGTGACGAGCCTGTATACCTCCTCTTTATATCCGCACGCCTGGAGTGCCGACATCAGGTCCGCCTTCCCGAAAGCAGCCTCCTGCCCCAGCCCGCCCAGGATTTCGCGGGCCATCAGCCAGTGACCTTCCTCCTGCGGGTGCACTCCGTCGCGGGCCAACCGGAAATCCGGGTCCTGCCGCCTGCGGGCGATAAGGTACTCCTTCATCGGATAATGGAGGTCTATAACCCTCCACCCGGCGACGACGGCCTGCGACAACAGCCAGTCCGAATAGACATCCAGTACTGCATTATACCCATCGAGACCGAGCAGCGCATCGTCGTGTACGGGCGGAGTGAGGTATATCACCTCCGAAGGGCCGTAAGCGCGAAGCACCGAATCGAGCCGCACCATACCGTCGCGGTAAGCGGCGAACCGCCCCTCGTCGAGCGGCAGGTAAATGCCGTCGTTCATCCCGTAGCAGACAAATACCACATCCGGTCGCACGGCCTCCATCACCCTGTCCACCCGTTTGTGCACGTCCGGGCGCGGGAACTCCCCGCCGGCGTGGCCTTCCTCACTGAGCCCCGAAGCGGTCTCGCTCGGCAGCCCCGCGTTTATCCACCTGTAACGGCAATCGGGGCGATTGATTACGAACCAGGTTTCCAAATCGGCGATGTACATCCCCGCGTAGGTAATGCTGTTGCCCAGGAACAATACGGTCCGGGTCTCGTCCGCGAAAGGCGCGGCGGCCCGGCTCCCGACGGCGGCTGTAAACGACACCGCCCCGTATATGAGAAAGGCTGCAAAACAGTTTGTAATTTTCATGTCAGTATCGTTTTCTCACACTCAAAGATAGGAACAAAAACACACCCCTATTGCCTTTAAACGGGGTTTTCGGGCCTTTGAGCGTAAATTACAAATAGATGAACCAATTTTACAAACCTGTTCCGGCGGGCTTCCATAGTTTTGCTTACCGAGAAACCCAAGACCCGAAAATGAAAAAACTTCTACTAACCGTCCTTCTACCCGTAATCTTTTTTTCCTGCCTCCGTACGGCGCAGGAACCGGAACCCACGCCGCACGACCTTAAAATGGAGTGGTGGCGCGACGCCAAGTTCGGCATGTTTATCCACTGGGGGCCATACGCGCTCTGGGGCGGCGAATACCACGGTCACCGCCAGCGTCGCGGGGGTGCCGAATGGATAATGAACCGGTGTAAGATACCCGTCGAAGAATACTCCCGGATGGCTGCCGGCTTCAACCCCTCGAATTACGACCCGGAGCGGTGGGTGCTCATGGCCAAAGCGGCCGGAATGAAATATATAGTGATGACCTCGAAGCATCACGACGGTTTTGCCATGTTCAAAAGTGAGGCGAGCGCCTTCAACGTCGTAGACCACTCGGCTTATAACCGCGACGTGGTGGCGATGCTTGCCGACGCGTGCCGCAGGCACGATATGAAGCTCGGCTTCTACTATTCACAGGCACAGGACTGGACCAATCCCGGCGGTTCCACCGCCCGCAAGGAGATGCACGAAGGTTGGGCAAATCCCGACTCGGTTCGAATAGACGCCTACACGGCCGTCCACCGCGGTTCGTGGGACTCCGCCCAGCAAACCGCCACCATGGACGAATATATAGAGAAGGTCTCCCTGCCACAGGTTCGGGAGTTGCTGACGAATTACGGCGACATAGCCGTAATCTGGTGGGACACGCCCGTAGGTATGACCGACGAATATGCGGCCCGGTTCGCCGCCGAACTGGAGCGATACCCGCAGGTCATACAGAACGACCGCCTGAAAAGGCCCAATTATCCGGGCGATTACAAGACCCCTGAAGGACTCGTCCCCAAGCCGGAGGATATCGAAGGTGTGGATTGGGAGACCTGTATGAACATCGGCAGCTCATGGGGCTATAAATCGTGGGAAGAGAACTGGAAGCCGGCTGAAGTTATCATCCGCAACCTTATCACCATTGCCGCACGCGGGGGAAATTACCTGCTCAACGTGGGTCCCGACCCTGACGGGATTATACCGCCCGAGGCGGTGGAGCGGCTCGAAGCGGTTGGCCGGTGGATGGACGTCAACGGCGAAGCCATCCACGGCACACGGCGCAGCGGCATCTATCCCGATTGGGGCGAGTGTATACGCAAGGACGGCAGGAAGCGCACCACCCTTTACCTTGCGGTATTCGACTGGCCGGAGGACGGGCTGCTGCACTTCGAATGCGGTTACCCGGCCTCAAAGGCCACTTTATTGCAAACCGGCCGCCGCCTTCCGCTGAGAAGCGACGGCACGGCCCTCGCCATCGAGGTTCCCCGGGATATGCCCGACACGGTGGCCACCGTCATCCGGCTCGAGCTGAAAGACCGTCTACCCGCGCAGCAAATAGTCTCGAACACCGAAAAGACATTCCGGATAATGGACCTGTAAAACTACTCTGAGAGACCATATAATAATGAAAAAAAACTTCACCGTATGAAATGACAACTCGACCATGAACGGGGGTTCCGCTCCCCGACCGACAAACCAAACCTAACTCAAGACCTACTAATCAAAAAATGAACTGATGAAAGAAAATAAAAGACAGCCGGGCCTGCTACCGGGCCTGCTGGCGTTTTTATTGGTTTCCTTTGCGGTTACCGCGGCAAACGCGCAGACCAATCTGGCGGGGACCGTAAAGGACGCCTCGGGACAACCGATGGCGGGTGTTACCGTTATCATAGACGGCCAGACCCGGGGTACGACGACCAACGTCGCGGGCGAATTCTCCCTCGCCGTATCGCAGGGGGACGTCCTGCGGTTCGACTTTATGGGATATAATACCGAGTATGTGACAGTTTCCGGTCAGACGCTCGTGAATGTTGTGATGCAGGAAAGCTCCACCGAGATAGAGCAGGTGGTGGTGATGGGGTACGGCGCGGCCGTGAAACGGGTTGACGTGATCGGTTCGGTATCGTCCGTCAGCTCGGACGCCATCGCCAAACGCGCGCCCGTGAATGTGTTCGACGCACTGCGCGGACAGATGGCCGGGGTGCAGATAACCTCCAGCTCGGGTGCGCCGGGCGCCGGTATCAACATCCGCGTCCGCGGGGTGTCTACCCTCACCGACGACGGGGCCGACCCGCTCTATATCGTGGACGGTATAATCATGGACGACATCAGCCATATCAGTCCGAACGATATCCAGAGCATCGACGTGCTGAAGGACGCCGCCTCGGCGGCCATTTACGGGTCGCGCGCGGCCAACGGCGTGGTTATGATCACCACCAAAGCCGGACAGGAAGGGCAGGTGCGAATCGACCTTCGGTTCAACCAGTCGTTCGGCTACCTTGCCAACAAGGTGCCGCAGCTCAACAACAAGGAGTCGCAGATATTCCTCAACACGGTAATTTCGGCCAACAGCAAGGACCAGTTCGACTGGTTCAGTACCGCCACCGATTCCCTGGGTTACAACAATTTCACCTCTTACGATTACCAGGACATAATATCGCAGGTGGCCAAGCGTTCGGACGTGGGTCTCAGCGCCAGCGGCGGGACCGACAAGCTGAAATATTATACCAGCCTCGGTTTCCTCGACGAAACGGGCGTTATCGTCACCAGTTATAACAAACGTTTCAACTTCCAGGCGAGGACAGATTATCGCCCCTCGCGGATATTCCGCGTCAGCACCAACGTGCAGGCCTCCTACCGGGAATATAAAAATGTCAACGAATCCAACACCTTCTATAACGCGCTGAGGCGTGTACCGTACACGCTCCTGTTCTTCCCCACCGACGGGCAGTATGTGGGCGCTTTCCACTCCTACCCCAACAACGGGCGCAGGAACCCGCTTATCGAAATCAACGAACGGCAGGACAAGACCAAGAGGTACGACGTCACGCTTAACGAAGAGATGCAGTTGTTCATAACACCCGATTTGAGCGTGGTAGGCCGCGCCACCGCGAGCTTCTATTTCTCGGACCGCGAGCAGTACAACTCTCCGTGGATACAGACCAGCAAGGATCTGACCGACGGCGGGCTGGACGAGCTGACCCTCACCGACCGGTTCTACCAGCGGTACCAGGTGGAGGCGTTCGCCAACTATTCGCGCCGGTTCGAGGACCACTTCGTGAGCGGAATGTTCGGCGGCTCCATCGAGGACCTCTCGCTGAAAACCACCACTTCCGGCGGCCGTTACCTGATGGACAGCGACATCCGGGTGCCGCAGGCATCGGCCGAGCCTAAAACGACCACAGTCACTCCGGGTGTGGGCAACAGTATGGCGTCGATGTTCGGCCGCGTGGAGTACAACTACAAGAGCCGCTACCTGTTCAGCGCCACACTGCGCTACGACGGTTCGTCGAGGTTCGGTTCCGAGAACCGTTGGGGGCTTTTCCCGGCCGTTCAGGGCGGCTGGCGCTTCAGCGACCACTTCAAGGACACCCCTGCCGGACCGATTATCAACAACGGGATGCTTCGCATAAGCTGGGGTAAGGTCGGTAATGACCGTATCGGCAACTACGACGCCCAGTCGCTCCTGACGGGTACCATCGGTAACGGTTACGCCGGCTTCCCCGGAACGGTTTCCACATCGAAATACGGCAACCCGTACCTGAAATGGGAAACTACCACTTCGACCAACTTCGGTCTGGATATGACCTTCCTCCAGGGACGCATGCGCTTCACCGCCGACTACTATATAAAGAAAACCAAGGACATGCTGGACGACGACTTCATCCCGTCGGAGCTGGGTTTCTCCACGATGCGAATCAATATCGGTTCGGTGGAAAACAAGGGTATCGAGCTTAGTCTCGGCGCCACCGTCATAGACAAAGGCGACTGGTACTGGGAGACCTCGGTAAACTGGTCTAAGAACAAGAACAAGGTTCTCAAAATAGCGGGCGAAGGCGGCCGTATTCTTACCCACGGCGGCGTTACCGGATGGTATGTCGAGCCGGGAATGTCTGCGGGCCTGTTCTACGGGTTCAAACACCTGGGTGTTTACGCCTACGACGCCTCGAACGCCTACACCTCCGACTTCAAGGAGCGGCTGGTACCGGTGTTCGACCGCGACAGCTACGGCAACGTAAGGTTCGATTCCAACCGCGAACCCATCCTTATCGGTTACCAGTATAAGAACGGTAAATCCTACGACGGGCAGGTGGCCAAGCTGACCATCAACGGCGTCGAGGCCAAAGGAGGCGACGTAATCTGGGACGACTACAATCTCGACGGCGACATAACGGACGACGACCGCCAGGTGCTGGGCAGCGCCTACCCCGACTGGTTCGGCGGCTGGAACAATACAGTAAGCTGGAAGAACTTCTCGCTCGACTTCTCGTTCTACTACAATAAGGGCGGACTGGTTTACAACCACCTGCTGTGGCAGCTCAGCCGCTACGGCGACAACACCTCGAACGCCGACCCGCGCGCGGTGATACAGGGCTGGAGGTTCCAGGGGCAGCAAACGGACTGGTTCATCCCCGGCCAGAACGCACACGCCACGGATAACGGCCGGCAGGTGAGCAGTTTCTATCTCGAGGACGGGTCGTTCCTGCGCCTTACCAACGTGAGGCTGAGCTACCGGTTCCCACAGGGTATAGCCAACAAGGTGTTCACCAAAGGCATCCAGATTTATGTGTACGGTAACAACCTGCTGACATGGACCGACTACCGCGGGTACGACCCCGAAATCGGCAGTTCGGCCGTGCTCACCCCCGGGCTGGACAACCAGACCTACCCGCGCCAGAGGGAATTCGGTTTCGGTTTCAATATAAACTTCTAAACGGACCACGATGAAAACAAAATTCAATATATTCCACCGGAACCTGGCGGTCGGCATCGCTTGCATCCTGCTGCTCCAGCTTTACTCCTGCGACAGCTTCCTGACCAAGACTCCGGAAGACCAGGGCAGCCAGACCAGCTTCTGGTCCAAGCAGGCCGACGCCGAGAGCTGGATGTACGGTATTTACAATAAGGTAGAGGACGCGATGGCGGGCAGCATAGTACTGTGGGGTGACGCGAGGACCGATAATCTCCATCCCACCCAGTATGCCAACGGTGTCGATTTCCAACTCAACCTGCTGGTATCTTCAAAAGACT
Source organism: Alistipes sp. (assembly GCA_021202985.1). Lineage (GTDB taxonomy): Bacteria > Bacteroidota > Bacteroidia > Bacteroidales > Rikenellaceae > WRDF01. Next base: position 28,129 of record JAJQCA010000030.1, on the reverse strand, counting down.
ATGCCAACTGGAGTAAACTCTACGCCGTAATCAGCGCGTGCAATATCGGGATCGAGAACATCTCGACCATGGACAACATAGAGGAGAACGCGCGCAATTCCTATCTCGGCCAGTGCTACGGACTCAGGGCGATGGCTTACTTCTACATCGTCCGCCTCTGGGGTGACGCACCGCTTATCCTCGAGTCGTGGGACGGCAGCCAGGAGACCAAGTACAACGGCCGCACGCCGGTTGCCGAGATAGCCGAGGCCATCGAAGCGGATATTAAAGAGTGCATACGCCTGTTGCTCCCGCTTCCCGGTACGGGGAACCTCACGGGAGTCTACTATTTCAACATCGGGGCCGCATACGTCCTCCAGGCCGACTTCCTCGCATGGCAGGGCCGTTACGACGAAATCCCGGCCGTATACGATAATATCAACATGCTCAGGACCTACTCGCTGGTGACCGATCCGCTGGACTGGAACAAGGCATTCTCCGATCCGGAGAACAGCACCGAATCGGTATTCACCATTGCTTTCAGCAAGGAGAACAAACCCACCACGACCTATTCCGGTTACGCTTCGACCCTCGGTTACAGCGGAAGCAACCCCGGTTTTGCCCTGTCGAGGGAGATGTACCTCAATATGGTACGCGACTCGGTAGATATCAGATTACTGGGTGCAATTTCCCGCAGTTCGATAAGCGGCGATCTTATACCGGAGAACGCACCGGTATACGACGGCTCGGCGGGCGGTGGTTTTAACGAGATTCGTCAGATAGACAAAATTTGGCCGTTAGGCTCAGAACCGGGTGTATTCCAGAAAAGCGACACGGAATTCCTGTTCGAAGCCCCGATATACCGTTACGCCGATATCGTGCTGCTCTACGCCGAAGCACTCAACAGGACGGGCGATGCCGAAGGGGCCATCGACGTGGTGAACGAGGTCCGTGCCGCGCGCGGCGCAACAACCTTCGCTTCGCTGGCCGATTACCCGCAGCAGTTGGGCAATACACCGGGGTCGAGGGAGAAACTCATTATGGACGAGCGGCAGTTGGAATTCTTTATGGAAGGCAAACGGTGGTTCGACCTGCTGAGGACCGACTGGTACATGCAGGTACTGGACGAACATATCCGCAACCTCCAGATAATCCGGGGCGACGAAGTGACGGGGTTCACCAATCCGGCCCACCTGCTTTGGCCCATCTCGCAGACAGTAACCACGGCCAACCCGAACATTAAACAAAATCCGACCTATTAGGAGGATGTCAAAAGATTAAGAGCCATGAAAAAAATAAATATATCATACCTGCTCGCCCTGGCGTCCGCTTCCGTTATCATTACAGGGTGTATGGACTTCCAGAAGCCGTACGACTACGACGACAGCCCGGGTATCAGCAACGAAATAGACATGACCCCGTGGGAGTTTATAACCACCGCGGAGGGTGGAGTCTTCGACCGGTTTATCGAAGCGGTGGAATACGCGGGAATAGACCCCTCGGAATTCGACGAACCGGGCCTTACCATATTCCCGATAATCAACCAGGCCGTGGCCAACAATCCCGGTACAGGCACCGGCACCAACCGGTTCCCGGGCGGTTACTGGTACATGTACCAGGTGAACGGCATCAAACCCGAGTCGTGGAGCGCTTATCCGAAGGAACAGGTACGCCAGTTCGTGATGAACCACATCATGAAGTACCCCGTATCGTACGATGAATTCCTGTCGCAGACCGGGGGTGCCAAGACATTCTACCCGACCAAGGCCACCAACGGTTACGGTTATATCTCCCTCCATATGCTGACCTACGACGAAACGGACGGCAGTCAGGGCTCCGACATAATCAAACTTTGGGTGAACGATTTCCCGTCGCACTATACCAAGGATAATCCCGCCGCTGCCGGCCATGCGATGCATATAAGCCCCCGCACCAGCAACATCAAGGCACGCAACGGCAGTTATATCCACATCATGGAGCACTTCCTCGACTTCCCCACCGACGAAGACCTGAGGATTGTGCCCATCTACAACCCGTGAGATACCTAACCCGGAACAAAAGAAAAACAGATATGAAAAAGATAACGATAATACTCTCATTGTTCGCCGTGCTCCTCGCGGCCGGATGCGATAACGAGACCGTGAAGATCGACTCGCTCCAGATTTTGGGCGACGAGTTCTACCAGGGCCAGAAGGTCGATATGGGAATGTCGGTCAAAACGAGCGACCCGGACAATACCTACTACGAGTGGTGGTGCGAGGCGGGCAGTTTCCCGGCGGCACAGCAGGGCTATCCGGTTATGAAGTGGACCGCCCCCAGAGAGAACGGCGAGTTCCTGATAAGATGCACCGTAAAATGCGGCGGTACGAAAGAGACCCGCGAGGCTCTGGTTAAGGTAAACGGGGTCTTCTTCGACCGGTTTTCCAGCAACGAGGGCAACTCCACCCCGTCCGGATGGACGGCCACCAACCAGCAGGCGCGCCAGCGCGACGGCCGGTTCGAAACCCACGTACTGGGTAACCAGCCCACCGACTCCCTCGGCTGGGTAACGAGGGACCTGGGTATAGATCCGTTCATACCCCCCCTTGTCCGTGACCTCCGACGTGGGTATCAGCAGCAGTTCGGTATCGCCCTTCAACCCGAAGTTCCCGACCAAATCGGAAACCCTCTATTCCGACAACTTTATGGGCGTCGGCTTCACAGGCCGCAACCCCGGCGAGGAGAGCGCACCGACCCACTACATAAGCGAGCTGATGGTGGACTGGTGGCCGATGGAACACTATTACGACGATGTGGACTATTTCGCACCCGGAGATAACACCGCCGGCACGCCGCGCAACATTGCGGCTACAGACTTCGATGCCCGGATTACCGTAAAAGTGACCCGCAGGTCGGACCCGGCAGCCGGTATACAGCAATCCACCGAAACGTTCATGGTCTTCTTTAAAAGCGACGCCTTCAAGGCCGGGCTGGACCAGACCCGTAACGTAGCCCTGTCGGTGGATTCCGACTACAAGGTGACGGTGAACGTCGACAAGACGGACGTGTTCACGACCACCGTCCTCCAGGATATCCGGGCGGCTTACAACAAAGCCCCGCTCGACGTGGCGTCGTTCAAATACATCTACCCGAACCTGACGATGGTTTACCTCGACAACCTCGTGGTAAACGACTCGGCGGAGCTGCTTTATTGACACTTTGCGGTCCGGGGCGCCTGAACGTGCCCCGGACCGTCCCAATCACTCGGAGATGAAGATAACCAGACTGATACCGGCGGCCATCTGCTGCCTCATGGCAGCCCACGCGGCGTCACAGCCGGCGCATTACGCCGGGGACGAGCAGGGCATGGAACACGGCAGGCTCGACCTGCCGCAGGACAGCACGGCCCTCCATGAAGCCCTCGAAGGCTGGTGGAAGGAGTCGCGGCGGACGCTGGACCGGAGGATGGAGTGGTACAACGAGGCCAAGTTCGGCTGTTTTATCCACTGGGGCGTCTATTCCGACGCGGCCGGTGAGTGGAACGGCCGTAAGGTGGACGGCTACTCGGAGCACCTGATGCGCAAGGAGCGTATCCCGCTCGGGGAGTACCGCGAAAGGCTGGTCTACCCGTTCGACCCGACGGCCTTCGACGCCGACGAGTGGATGCGCAACGCACGCGACGCGGGGATGCGGTATTTCATAGTCACGGCCAAGCACCACGACGGCTTCGCCATGTTCCATTCGGACGCCTACCCGTACGATTTGCGCCTTACGCGCACCGGCCGCGACCCGATGATGGAACTGCGCGAGGCGGCCGGCAGGTACGGAATCCGGTTCGGATTCTACTACTCGCACGCCTTCGACTGGGAGCATCCCGACGCCCCCGGTAACGACTGGATGTATTCCAACCCGGGCGGCGACAGCCTTATCGGAGGGGCGAACTGGTGGCTCACGCGCACGGATTTCCTGCCGCGGGCGGAAAAGTACGTGACCGATAAATCTATCCCGCAGATAGTGGAACTTATCGAAAAGTACCGGCCGGACATCCTCTGGTTCGACACCCCGCACAAGCTGCCGCTCTACCAGAATATCCGCATCCTGAGGGCAATCCGTGAGGCGGACCCCGACGTGGTGGTGAACGGGCGGCTGGCCCGTTACCCGGGCGGGAACCTGGGCGACTACGCCAACACGGGCGACCGTGCCGCCTATTTCTTCCCGAACGAGGGGTACTGGGAGTCCATTCCTACGACCAACGAGTCGTACGGGTACAGCAGGCACGATCTGTCGCATAAACCGTCTTCGCACTTTATCCGCCTGCTGGCATCGGCGGCATCCAAGGGAGGCAACATACTGATGAACGTCGGCCCGCGGGGCGACGGAAGCTGGGACCCGGTGGACGTGGAGATTTTCCGCGGCGTGGGCCGTTGGCTCGAGGTTAACGGAGAGTCGATCTACGGAACCGTACGCTCGGGACTGCCCGAGCAGCAATGGGGCGTTACCACCCAAAGTGACGGTACACTCTACCTGCACGTGTTCGAATGGCCCCGGGACGGACGGCTTACGGTTGGCGGCCTGACCTCCGATATCGCCTCGGCCCGGATCGTCCCGGCCCCCGGGGTATCGCCCGGTTACCGCCGGCTGAACGAGCATGACGTGGAAATAATCCTTCCCGCCGACGCCCCCGATACGGTTAGTACGGTTATCGCCCTCACCCTGTCGCACCGGCGGCCGCCTTATCCGGTAAGGCTGTTGGAGTCGGGAGTGCGGAACGTCCTCTATGCGTTCGACGCGACGCTCCACGGCCGCGGGCTGGGTTACGGCGACGGCAAGCCGTCCCGTAACTACGTAAGCGGATGGACCGGCAACGACCAGTGGCTCGAATGGCCGGTGCGCCTGAACGGTCCGGCATCGTACGAAGTATCGCTCGAATACAACACCGGCGGCCCGGACCATAGCGGAACGGTCGTGGTGGAGGCCTGCGGCCACTCTTTCGAGGTGGATTATGCTCCGCACACCGAAAACCGCGGTACCCTCACCGTCCCTGTCGGCAGGCTCGACTTTCCGGCGGGCGAAACGGTCGTGACGCTGAAAGGCAGGCACTGCGACGGCGGCGCCTATATGCGCCCCATAGCGCTCCGACTTTCGCCGCCGGCTGACCGGTAACCTGCAAGACGGATCCGGAGGGTAGCGTATATTTTGGAATTCCCGCCGGAAGCAAGCTAAAAACCTGGACGGATTTATCCGGAGCCGTAACCGTTAAGAAGAAATCGGCCCGCCGGAGTTCCTTACCGAACCCGGCGCCTGCAGGGATAATTTCCGGCGAATGGAAAACCCGCAGCCGGGTACGTCCGGCCCAACCGATTGCACGACGGTTGCTCAAGGTTACCGGACAGTAACGGAAGGCATTCCGGCTAAGCACACCGCCAACCGGAGACGGAATAACTACCTACGGCCCGGCGGAGTCGACCGCCGAAGCTGAGTAATAAAAGCCGAATGGCGACCCTCCGATACCGTACGGGAAGTTGTTCGTCATCACCGGATAATAAAAGTAATACCTACCCGCCAGACATAGGGAAACCACCTGTAACCAATAACTACTTAAACCAAAAACATAAACTAACCGAAATGAAAAAGACACTTTTATCAGCGGCAATATTTTTCTCGCTCGGGTGCATCGTATCGGCCTGCGGGCCGGACGAGGAAGATCGCCCTGACCCCGGGAAACTCGAAGTAGCCGTATTCGGCGACATACAGATAGACAAGAACGGCGGTTCGCGCACGGTGCCGGTGCTCACCCATTCCGACTGGGAGGCCTCCTCCACGGCCGAATGGCTTACCCTCACCTACGGCGACAACGTTCTCGTCCTCTCGGCCGGTATAAACAGCTCCGGGCAGGACCGCTCGACCGAAGTCACGGTCAGCCTCCGCGACCACGGTAAATCCTCGTCGTTCACGGTGGTACAGCCGCTGCGGCCCGAAGTAATCCTGCTCATAGAACCCGACCGACTCGAGGCCGGATTCCAGGGCGGCGACTATACCCTCCAAATCGGCAACCCTAAAGGCATCGAATGGACCTGGGAAATTACCGACCAGCCCGACTGGATAACGGAAAAGGATTCCGACACGGGCAGCCTCACCCTGACCCTCAGCCCTAACGAGTCCGATACCCGTACGGCCGAAATAGTTTTCTCCGACACGGACGGCAACGTGGGTACGGTGGTCCCCGTGGTGCAGACCGGTATGGAAGGTTACGACCAGGACGACCCCACCACCTACGGCTACACCCTTATGATGGAGATGCAGGCCGACGCCTCGCTCGTTGGGCAGGATTGGAATGCGGTCGACGCCTATATGAAAGAGCATATGCTCGAATATACCGAACACCCAAGCCGCGAGGCCCATTACCACCACAGCGACGGGGAGCATATCGAAGTGGTCTGGGACGCGGACCTCGGGCAGTATGTCTATAACTTCATGGTCCACGTCGAGGAGGATATATGCGGCGACGGGGCCACTTTGGCCGACCGCCAGCGCAACGAGATGAAGAGCCGTGTACACTCCAGCAACAAAATTGCCTACAAGGACGTAAATGGCAACTACGACGAGTGGCAGATAATAGAATGGAAGATGAAGATTCCCGCCGGTTTCATGCCCTCGACCAGTTTCACCCACATCCACCAGCTTAAAGGACAGGAGGGGTCGAATATCGGTTCGCCGGTAATTACGCTCACCCTCCGGCGCAATTCTGGCAACAGCCGCCTGCAGGTAATCCACACCGGCCGCTCGACCGAAACCACCCTCGGCACCTTCCTCGACAATATCCCGCTCTCCGAGCTGGAAGACCAGTGGGTACAGGTACAGCAGGAAGCCCACTTCCACCGCAACGGTTATTACCGCATAAAGATAACCCGCCTCAGCGACGGCGCGGTTCTGGCCGACCATGAAGAGACCGATATCGATATGTGGCGTGTGGGCGGCGCGGTGAACATCCGCAACAAGTTCGGTATCTACCGCTCCTTCGGAAAGACCCTTACCGACCCGAGCGACCGGCCCACCAACGGCATCAAGGACGAGAACCTCTGGCTGGGCGACTTTAAATATTACGAAAAGAACTCCAATCCCGATCCGCAGCCGGTCGACGATTGAGTGTACAACAGGCTGTGTTTATTATGAGAAGTTTAGGTTTTGTTGCGGGGGGCGTGTTGTGCGCTACCCCGCTTTTTGGTCAGCCCGGCGACAAGCCCAATATTGTTTTAATCCTTGCCGACGACATGGGTTACGGCGACGTGGCGGCGCTCAGCGCCGAATGCAAGATTCCCACTCCCCACCTGGACCGGATGGTGCGCGAGGGCGTCTCGTTCAGCGACGCACACACCAGCTCGTCGGTAAGCTCCCCTACCCGCTACGGATTGCTGACGGGGCGGTATAATTGGCGTTCCACCCTCAAAAACGGCGTCCTTAACGGTTACAGCCCGCCACTTATCGACCCCGGCCGGGCCACCCTCCCATCCAAACTGCGAGAGCTGGGCTACACGACCGCCGGGATAGGTAAATGGCATCTGGGCTGGAGGTGGAACAATATTGAAGCGGGCAACGACGAAGTGGACTTTACCAAACCTATCACGGACGGGCCGGTGGACAGGGGGTTCGACTACTGGTACGGTATCAGCGCTTCGCTCGACATGCCCCCATACGTCTATGTGGAGAACGATATGCCCACCGCCCTGCCCGACCGCGTCACCTCCAACACCGGTATGCAGATGTGGCGCAGCGGACCCACGGCAAGCGACTTCAGCCATGAAGAGTGCCTGCCTAACCTTACGTCCCGGGCCGTGAACTATATAGAGGAGCAGGCCGGGGGCGACAATCCGTTCTTCCTTTACTTCCCCCTGCCCGCTCCCCACACCCCGATACTGCCGGTCAGGGAGTTTCAGGGCCGTTCGGGGCTAAACCCGTACGGCGATTTCGTAATGATGGTCGACTGGGTGGTTGGGGAAATCCGGGACGCCCTCGAAAGGAGCGGCGCGGCGGAAAACACCATACTGGTATTTACGGCGGACAACGGCTGTTCGCCCGCGGCCCGAATCGAGGAACTTCAGCAGATGGGCCACTACCCGAGCTATATTTACCGCGGCCATAAGGCCGACCTGTACGAAGGCGGCCACCGGGTACCGTGCATCGTTACCTGGCCGGCGGGCGCCCCGCCCCACCAGGCGGACCAGACCGTCTGCCTGACCGACTTTATGGCCACGTTCGTGGCTCTGGCCGGAGGGACGCTCGCCGACGACGAAGGCGAGGACAGCTATAATATACTGCCCCTAATCACATCGGCCGATTACGTCGGCCCGATACGCGAGGCCACCGTAAACCACTCCATCGACGGCAGTTTCACAATCCGGCAGGGGAGCTGGAAACTGCTGCTGGCCCCCGGTTCGGGTGGCTGGAGCTATCCCCGTCCGGGGCGCGACTCCACGGAGGGCTTCCCCGAAGTGCAGCTCTACAATGTGCTTTCCGACCCCGCCGAGACGAACAACCTCTACGACCGGTACCCGGACGTGGTGGCCCGGATGACGGACCTGATGCGCCGTTACATCCGCCAGGGGCGCAGCACTCCGGGCGAACCGCAGCCCAACGACGGCGGCCCTGTATGGGCACAGCTCGAGGGTTGGTATTGATTCGAGAATAAAGGGCGCCTGCCCGGTTCAGTCCCCGGCCGCATAGGTTTGGGTGGATAGGATAAGCGGCCCGCGGGCGGGCAGGCGTACTTTTTCCGGACGGTCGAAACGGCAGTACGGTTAGTCGGCCGTAATCCCTCCGGTACCGTCGGCAATCGAAGATCTGCCGGGACCGTCTTCCGACATTCGCGTAATACGGCCCATTCCGGCCTTCACCCAATTAACGAAGCGGGTAAATACTAACTGATTACATCGGCTTAAGGCGGACGGTACCATATCGGTTTGCAGCCACCCGCGAGTTGATATTCGAACGCTATCCCGCTGGCACCACCGCCGTATAGATATCGGCAAAAAGACGGCTACCCGGGCAGTCAGATCCGGGTAGCCGTTGTAATACGGGGAACCTCTCCCGGTGGTGGGAGACTTCCCGGGATACACGCCTCTAATTCCCGGTCAGAAACGAACCGGCTCCAGTGTTATCCCGGCAAGGCTCATCGCCTCGCCGTCGCCTTCGACCAGTGTGACCGTCACGGTATGGCGCCCCGGGCTGTGGAACTCCAGCCAACCCAGCGGATAGTCGGCATAGGCCTCTGTGGCCCCTTGCTGATTATGGGCGGTCTGCCCCTCTCCTGTGGTCGCTTCCCATACGGGACGGCCCGTACCCCGATAATTCAGCGAGACGGCGTACGTCCCGCTTCGGGGAACGTCCAGCGTCCAGGTGACCGATGTGCCCGGCTGCCACCCCGTGACGCGGTAGGTATGCTTCCACTCACCGAACTTTCCGCGCCAGGTATGTTTATCGACCTCCCCTGAAGCCACCGTTCCGAACAGCACCGAGGCTTCCAATCCCAGTTCGGGATCGGCGGCCAGTGTCCGGTCGGCTTCCGGAGTCTGGTCGAATGTCAGCTCCACGACCGATATCATCTCGTCGGGGCGGCGGAAAGGCACGTCCAGAACGGTCCAGTTACCGGAGGCGGACCACGTCAGGGGCTGTCCGTCCCCGCCCAAGATACGGGCGGACCGGACGGGAACTCTCAGACCCGGTATCCACAGCTCGCCCGTGCGGGGCCATTCGAAGACCGTAAGGTATAGCTTGTTACCGTCGCTTACCGCATCTCCCCACGGCAGCGCATGCCCCCAGGGCGACGCACCGGCGCCGTACACCGCCTCCGGGTAGCGGGCTATCCACCGGCCGGCCGAGAGCAGGCTCCTGCGGGCCGCTTCGGGAACGCGGCCGTCCCCGTCCGGACCCACGTTGAGCATGAAGGTACCCCCGCGGGCTACTGTTGATATGAGGGTGCGGAGAATCGTCTCCGGCGTCTTCCAGTTGGTATCGTACCAATTATACCCCCACGAGTCGTTGGTTACGTCGATACCCTCCCAGAGGCCCTCCACGTTTTCCAAAGGCACTTCCATATCACCGAGGGTCACGTAGTCGTGCAGTCCGTGGCCTATGCGGCTGGCTATTAGCGCATCGGGTTGGTTACGCCGGACAACGTCGTGCAATATTTCCGCATATTTCTTTTCGAGGTTCCCGGGAGTGTCGAACCAGATAATTTCGATGTCGCCGTAATTGGTGGTTATCTCTTCCACCTGCGGAAGGCACTTCTCGTAGAAATAGTCGTCGAAGGTTTTCGGATTGCCGTCCTTGTCCACACGCGGAGCTTTGCGGCCTCCGGGATGGGTCCAGTCCTGACTGTGGGAATAGTAAAAACCGAACCCAAGCCCCAGCTCCCGGCACGCATCGGCCAACTCCCTCATCGGATCGCGGCCAAACGGCGTGGCGTCCACTATGTTGAAGGGATCGGACGACCGGAACATGGCGAAACCGTCGTGGTGTTTACTGGTTATTACTATGTATTTCATGCCGGCGTCCAGGGCCAGCCGGGCAATTGCTCGGGCATCGAATCCCTGCGGGTCGAAGCCCCGCGCGAGGGCCTTGTACTCGTCCGGGTTGATTCCGGCCATACCCTTTTCCATTATCCATTCCGAGGCTCCGTAGTAGGTCTTACCGTCCCAAACCCCGCCCAGCGCGGAGTAAAGGCCCCAATGGATAAACATAGCGTAGTTTCCGTCCGCGAAATAGCGGCCGCGGCGCTCGGGTTCCTGACGTGGTGCGGCTTCCCCCCAAAGGTCGCTCATCTCCTGGGAGCGGACAGTGGTGAAAACGGCGGTGGCGGCAAAAAGGGCCGCAAAAGTTATGAATTTCCTCATCTGTTCAGGTATTTTGTGTTGGGTACTTTTTATCGTATTCGCCTCATCCTTACTGCCGTACTGCCATCGCCGGGAGCGGAGTGAACCGGCTTGCTGTCCGCGGTGGCGGGTTGCAGAAATGCCAGTTCAGCAGGGCTGCTTCACCCGTGGCAATCAACAGTTAGGGGAGAATACAGGGGTGTTTCTCCCGAGGCAACTACCCTTCCGCCTGTTTCCACGGCCGACGGGCAGCGGCTCTCCTTCGTCCCGGCCGGAGCGGACCGTATGAAAGCAGGCACCCGGTCCTATGCGTGACGCGAACCTGCGACACCGGATAGCCTCCATATCGCCGGAATCCGCCCGCCATAAAAGCAATCCGGGAATTATACCCGTCCCGTCCTCCGGCTATCTCTCTATCCACCCAAACCTGTTGTAACCGGAAAATCGGGGGCGGATGTACTTTTCAACGTGCCGTCATCGCGACAAGTAGTTGATCACCTGCTGCCGCTGGTCGCGCATCATGGTAAGGCGGACCCGGTCGCCCGGACGGGTCCGGGCACTCTGGGCCAGAAGGTCGGCCACATTGTCCGTATTGCGGGAATTGAACTTCAGGATAACGTCGTTTTCCCGCAGGCCTGCCTGCCTGAGCGGCGAATCGTGCGCAATATCGAGCACCAGCACACCGTAAACCCCGTCCATGCCCGTGGCCGAGCGTTCGCCCTCTGTCGAGAGGTCTTTTACCTGCGCCCCGAACCACTCCGCGGTCGCTACGTCTCCCTCGGCGCCGGGGTACGTGAGCCGGGGAATCTCAGGAGTTTCGGCCAAAGCCCTCAGCCGGGGCGCCTGCACGCCGAACCGGTCCATCGGGAAGTTGACGAAGCCGACCTCCAGCGCCGGCGAACCCGGAGCCACCCGGAAATCTCCTGACACGGGGTCGACGAAAAGCGCGTCGCCCGCCAGCGAACGGGCGTCAGTTCCGGCCGCCTGCGCCCGCGCGAGCGAGGCGCTGTCCGGGAACAGGTTCCGGTCCACGTCGGCACCCCACTCCCGGATACGCACCGGATAGTAGCCTCGCGTGATGATGTTGCGGCGGAAGACGTCGCCCGACCCCTCGAACCAGACGTGGGGATGGAAAGAGTTGTTGACCATAACGTTGTTCTCGGCCCTGCGGAGGATTCCCTCGCGGAGTTTGAGACCGCCGTTAAGGCAGAGGTTATTCTCGATAAGGTAGTTGGAGGAACCGTCGTCCAGATCGATATCCCAGCCGTGGTCGCACCGCCAGCGGTTGTTACGCAGAACGGTCGTCTCCACCGCATCGAGCAGGGCCAGCCCGGGCCGGGCGCGGTTTACCGAGTCCATCTCGGTCCGGTCCGCGTACCAGAACCTGTCGCGGCCCCAGGAGTTGAACGCACCGTGGTCGCCCGTCTCCAGCACTGTGTCGAACACGTCGTTCCACTCGATTATATGGCCGCCCCATGTACCGTCTCCGATGTTGATTCCGGCCCGTGGCACACGGTATATACTGTTGCGGCTGACAGTGATACCGGCCGCCATGGATATCTGCACACCGGCTACCTGTTTCTCAACAAGGCCGATATCGTGGATAAGGTTGTTATCCACCACGCACAGCGAGGGGTAGTCGGGCGAAGCGGGACCGGGGAGGGTATCCATCAGGTCCGGGTCGTTCCGCTCGCCGTATTCGAACAGGGGGCTGCGGACGGCACCGGGTCGTCCCACAAAGCAGACTGCGCTCGCTCCCAGCCGTCTGAACCGGCACTCTTCCACCCTGTTGCGGCGGTTATAACCCGACAAAAACACCCCGTTGCCGCCAAGCTCTTCGAAATCGCACCCCCGGACGATACAATCCTCCGCTCCTTCGAAAAGCAGGGCGCCCCCGCGGTAAACGGTCCAGTCGCTCCGCAACAGGGGTTCGTCCGTTTTCATAAACGAACGGACCGTATGGCGGAACGAGATACCCTCGAAAGTTATATGGCCGACCGGTTCCTCCGCACTCCCCGCCACGACGAAGAATCCTTCACCCTGCGGGGTACGGATGTCCGCGCGGGAAAGGTCCGTTCCGGGCGGCGGGTAGAGGTAGAGGATACCCTCCGCGGCGTTGTGATACCACTCGCCGGGGGAGTCGAGTTCCTCGAAGACGTTCTCCACCATCAAATGTTGCGGGTGCATGCCCATACGGCGGTTATTCTGCCAACCGCCCGTGAGCAGGAGATCCCCTTCCGTGTCGCGGCCGTCTATACGGTAATGGAACCCGCCCCACTCGTGACGGTGCAGGGCATGGACATAGCCTCCGGCAGGGTCGTTCCACCGGGCGGTCCGGGCAGGCGACAGGGCATCGCCAGCCGTGCCGTTGAAGTAGTGCGCGGCCGGGTCGTAATCCGGGTAGCGGGCCATCGGCATCTCCCGTCCGTCGATAAAAAGGCGGTCGAACAGCAACGGTGAACCGGGGAGGTCCCCGACCCGGGCCGCCATTATACCGTCACGGTACGGCACCCATTCCAGACCGTCCAGCTTCACGGATGTGGTGAGCACCGCCCCGCCGTCGCCGTACGAGGCTATCCGGACAGGGTTTGCCGCTGTTCCGGACTGCCCGGGCCCGAATACCACCTCCCTGTCGACGTAGTGCTCGCCGGCAAGCAGGTAGACCGTTACCGGGCGATTGCCGTAGGCCGGGGCGGCCAGCTCGTGCGCCCTCCGGAGTGTGGCGAGCGGTGCGGCCTCCGTGCCGTCCGCATCGTCCGAGCCACCGGGCGATACGTAAAGCACTAACGGTGTGTGCGCACACGCACACATTATAACGGCGATTATCACACCGCTCAGAAAATAGAGGAATTGTTTAACCATTCATCTTAGGCGTTCTACCTGCGGAGCGGGTGTCCCGGATTCAGATCCCCCTGAAACTTTATCGGGACACTCCCCGCCGCCGGTCGGGTTCTACTCCACCGGTTCCATACGGCATGGCTTATGGGGTTACCGCACCGTTAAATCCTTTATGGTTCCGGAATTTTCCAAAACCGCTATATATAGCCAAGCCGTTCACCCGTTTCACACATCGAAAACGTTTAATCATTCATCCAAGGCTTTCTACCTGCGGAGCGGGTGTCCCGGATTCAGATCCCCCTGAAACTTTATCGGGA
>JAJQCA010000030.1:0-14138 GCA_021202985.1 Alistipes sp. | reverse complement strand
TTCTACCTGCGGAGCGGGTGTCCCGGATTCAGATCCCCCTGAAACTTTATCGGGACACTCCCCGCCGCCGGTCGGGTTCTACTCCATCGGTACCATACGGCATGGCTTATGGAGTCACCGCACCGTTAAATCTTTTATGGTTCCGGAAATTTCCGAAACCGCTATATATAGCCAAGCCGTTCACCCGCTTACCGGCTCTGGGTTATATCCGTATACCCGACCGTTGGCTGCAACGCAGGCTAATGCAGCCGGGATCTCTTAACCCACATCCTCCTTATTGGCTGTCTGTCAATAAACAAGATGCTGCTGGTAGCGCGTTATCACATCCCTCACTGCCTCTTCACCCAATCTGTCGCGCAGCTGCTGGTAATAGAGACTGCGGGGCCAGACCTGGGTGTCGGCGTGCTCTATCCAGCCGTCGCCAACGGCTGCCACTCCTTCGTAAACGAAGTTACTGCGCGACACACCGTTGATTGCCCGTATGGTGCCCGTACGGGCCTTCTCCTCCCACAGGTCGTAGGCCTTGCCGTTGTAGCCGATGGCGAAATTCTGCGCCGTGGGCGGCTGCATGGGCATTATAACGGGTGCGGTGCAGTTCCAGAACACTATCTGCGCACCCGACCAGCCGTGGCCCGAGCCGTACCAGCCGCGATTGACGGCAAGCAGAGACCCGTCCGGGCCTTTTATGACGATATTATCGTACAGGCATCCGGCGGCCCAGCGCTGGTGAGGCTCACTGGAGGCGAACATCATATCCCCGTAGCCGTCCACGAAGGCATTGGGACCGGGGACGCTCGCCCCCAGCACGAACTGGTGCCGGTGGTGGCTGGCGTAACAGCGCTGGAACAGGCACATCTGTCCCCACACCGAGTAAGAATAGCGCCTTCCGCCGGTTATAACGGATACCGGGTTGGTGGCCCAGAGATCCTGCCCGGTTATGAATTTCGAGGAAGGTTCGGTCCAGACGCAGCAATCGAAATGCTCCACGTTGACGTCGCGTATCCAGGCGTTCTCGACCGAGCGGCAGTAGACGAAATTGTTGGCGTGGTCCTCGTCGACGCAGTGGGTGCCGATATACCGGTTTTCGGCCGTCACCGTCTCGTCGTACAGGACCATACCGTAGAGGTTCTCCACCCCGCAGTCGGAGATGCGCTCGGGGAATTCGTATTTGTAGACCGTGGCCCCGCCGTACTCCCGCTGGAGGGCGTTGACTATGGGGATATCGAGCGTAAGACGGTCGCCGTCCACTGCCGTGACGGTACGTTCGAACAGCAGGTCTTTTGTCCCGGGCTTCCACTGCACCGTGCCGTTTGTGTTTGCGTTCTCTCCTTCACGACGCAGCCTTTCGAAAGAGTCGTAGCTCGTCTCGCCCGGCAGGGGACGCGGAGGTATGGAGTCCATCCCGATAGCCTGAATCCACTCGTAGGTGCTCGGTCGGTGTACTATCACCCGGTCGCCGGGAGCGAAATGCCGCCCGGCGTCCGCGATATGGACCGTACGGCTGCCCGAGGGTACGTACTCGTCCGTAATCGGACGCTCCGTGCCCCCTACCTTGGTTGGCCTTCCCTGTATGCCTATTTCTATTACGTTATATTGGTGCGGCGATGTTGCCAGCAACACGGTCCCGTTCTCCTTGTCGTTTCCGCGGCCGCGGAGGACTATGCCGTCCGCCGGAATCACCAGCGTTTGTGAGATATTAAACACACCGCTTTCCAATTGCACCGCGCCCCGGAATCCGTCGGGACCCGGCTCCCGGGCGGCCAGACGGTCGATTTCGGCCTGTATGGCCGGATGGTCGTCCCCGCCCGACGGACGGAGTGTAACGGCCGCCGGTACGTGTGGCAGGGCCACGCCTCCGCCCCTGTAACCGCAGTGCGAAAAATCGGGAATTACGTCGCCCCGTTCCGTATAGGGATGGTAAGTAAGTCGCCCCTCCCCGTCCATCGATACCAGCCGGCTCTGCGGCGGTGCGGCCGCGGCGGCCATACTTACGGAGAGCCAAAACGCCCAAATAATAATCCTTTTCATAACGTATCTTTTAGTTTTATAGTTAAATCAATATATTCTGCCGTCGCCGCTCCGCTCCCCGCGGGACGTTCGCCCGACCGAAGGCGTGCGGGGAGATTGGAGCCGTAAGCGGTTTAAGCTCTATTCTGTCAGGACTTCTAAGGCGGTCGGAAAGTCCTCGATAAGGTCCGTAACCACTGTTTTAACGGCAGGGCTTCTGAGGCGTTCCCCGGGTTCAAGCCGACTGCCCGTAACTATCTTGCAGCACCCCGATACTTTCCCGTTACCCCGAGGTCAGCCGTACGGCGGAAAACACTACTCAACACGTCCCAATTCCCGGTGCCCGAAGGTTGTACCGTCAGGCAGGTAACATTGTTCCTGGCCCCCCGTTACCCCAAGGTCAGCCGCCCGGCGGAAACACTACAACCCGACAGCCCGAAGGTTCAACCATCCGACAGCAATCATATCTCCTGCCCGCCGATTCCCGGAGGTTCAGCGTACGGCGGGAACATTTATTTCCCGCCTCTGGCGCCGCCCCTGCCATATAAACTTTGAAAACCTCCTCCTCTACAAACTTAGCCTTCGGTGTCCTTACTGGTACCACTTGTACTTATATGCCGCATGCCATCGTTCCGCAATCGCTCCTACTCGCCTATGGTCACAAAGGCGGTGGGCAGACCCTCCGAGCGAACGGCTATTACGCTTACTCCTCCGTCCGTTTCCACTTTGATGCGCGCCCATCCGTTGTGGGCCTGCATAATATGGCTTCCGGACGCGGTGCCCTGGTAGCGCACCAGACGGCCGTCGCCGGCAAGTTCAAAGTTAATATAATCGCGTGCGTCGTGGCACTGCACCCCGTCGCGGTCCAGCAGGCGCGCTTCTATCCATACCGCATCCCCGTCCGCCGGGTAAGCGGTAACAGCGAGCCGGGCGGGTTCACCCCAGCGGGCTGTGGTATACTCGAACCGCACCTCATCCCCGATCACCGTACCGCCGCGGCGGGCTACCGCGCGCAGGTAGTTTTCACCCTCGCGCAGCGGGGTATCCCACCGCAGCCCGTTGGCGGGGAAGTCCCCTTCGACGCGTTGCTTAACCCCGAGGCTCTCCCCGTTCAGGAACAGCTCGGCCTCATCACAGTTGGAGTATACAAGCAGGCGTTTCACCTCACCCGGTTCGCCCCACCTCACACGCCAGCCGTGCCCGAATATTCTTACCATCGGCTCCACGGCCCAGTAAGACTGGAAAATATAATAAGCCTCCTTAGGCGTCCCGTCCCGCTCCACAAGCCCCTTCTGGTTGACGTAAGGCACAGGATTCTCGGGGCGAAGGGGGGTGGAGAAGTCTTTGAAGCTCCAATAGGCGCTGCCCGTAAGCCATGGCATATCGTGCTGACGGCCGAGGGTCCAGTCGATAAGTTCGGCGGCGTAGGTTTCGCTCCAGTCGCCCACGGTGGAGTTGTTAGGCCCTTCGGTATAGACCGGTTGGCCCGGTACGGTTTCAGCACGGGGAGGCTCCGGACTGTAGGTTATATCCCGGTGTGGGTCTTCGGAGTAGCGTCCCGGGTGGCTGTCGGCTCCCCACTCCACGTGCAGGAAACGGTCGGTGCCGAGCATCTCGGCATGGGCGGCGTTCTGGTAATCGACATAGGCCCCTTTATACCACCCGGCCCATATAGAGGGCGAATAGACATCCACAATATCCTCGCAGAAGCCGCACCGCCTTATAGCTGTAAGGCGCGAGGGGTCCAATTCGTGCGACAGGTCGTGCAATTCCTTCATGTAAGCACGTATGGCTTCCCGGTCGAACTCAGGAAAATCGCCCGGCCAGTCGTTCTCGTTGCCCAGACCCCAAAGTATAACCGATGGATGGTTGCGGTGCTGGGATATCATGTTGCGGAGCATACGACGGCCCTGTTCGCGGTACTGCTCGCCGCCCAGCCCGCCGCGGCACCACGGTATCTCCTCCCAGACCAGTATCCCCAGCTCGTCGCACAGCCCGAGCACGAGCCGCGATTGCTGGTAATGGCCCAGCCGGATAAAATTGGCGCCCATCTCCTTTATCTGCCGCATCTCGAGGCTTACCATCTCGTCAGTCATTGCGGCGCCCACGCCCGCGTGGTCCTCATGCCGGTGGACACCTTTCAGCAGAAGCCGCTCGCCGTTCAACAGGAATGGACCCCGCTCGGTAAATTCGAAACTGCGGAAACCGAAGCGGTCCGTAACGGTATGCTCCCCGGCTCCCGATTTTAGCGTAAGCGTTAATCCGTACAGCGAAGGCGCGTCCGGCGACCAGAGCGAAGGCGAGGCCACCGGTATGGTTAATACCTCCCCGAACCCGGTACCGCCGGCGGCCTTTTCCGCGTCATAAACAACGGTGCCGTCCGGTGCCGTGATACGTATATGCAAGGCGGCGGCGGACAGGTCCGCGGCGGTGTATGGCACCTCAGGTGTGGGTGCCGAGGCATGGCCCTGTCGGGCAGGCTCGTCCGAGACCGTTACAGTCCCGGACCCATTGGCCGGACCCGAAGCAGGAGAAGCCGCGGAGACCACATTACCGGCCGGCTGAGTATCATATGACTGAGTTGCGGGCCGAGCCGTTGCAGCGGAAGGGTTCCCGACGGGAGTTATTTCACCTACCGGGTCGGCTGCCGGCGGGGTCCCGGCGGTGGAGACATATAGGGTAAGCTGTCCGGCGGCCCCGGCGGCATCCACCGCGGCGTCAATGCGTACCCCGTCGATATGGTATGCCGGAACGTAGACCAGGTTAAGGGGGCGGTAAATACCCCCGTAAAGATTGAAATCGGACATATCCGACGGTATGGTCTCAAGATCGCGCGTATTGTCGACCCGTATGGAGACCGGCACACGGCCTTCGAACCTTTCGGCATCCCCGCCCGCTAAAAACTCCCGCACCGCGTCCGTTATATCCACTGTAAACTCGTCGTAACCTCCCGTGTGTGCGCACACAAACATTGTATGAACATATACCTGAGTCCGCTGGCCCGCCCCTTCGAAATGGAGTAGCGTCCGGCCCCGGCATACGGATTATCCACTTCTATTGCATTGCGGTACCAGCCGGGGCCTTCGTAATAGTTGGCTTCGGGGTCGACCGCGTCCAGCGCGTTGAAACAGTGCGGAAGGCGGACCGGCGTCCACAGCGGTACGGCCTCGGGCCGTGTCGGCCGCCACGGGCGCACGGCTTCCCACACCCCACCCAGGTCGCCCCGAAGGAACTCCCATCCCTCGGCCAGGCGTACGGCCGGTTGTTCGAACTGCGCCCGGCAGGGTATGATGCAGATAAGGGCGAACAGGGTAGATATAATATGTCTTCTCATTCTTCAAAAAAGTTTGCTGTCCGTAATTTCTTACAAGATTACCCTCGTTAGGTGTAACGGGGTCGGAAGGCCGGCCCGGTTTAGAGGACCAGGCGGCGTTG
This sequence comes from Alistipes sp., assembly GCA_021202985.1. GTDB lineage: Bacteria > Bacteroidota > Bacteroidia > Bacteroidales > Rikenellaceae > WRDF01. Next base: position 8,696 of record JAJQCA010000030.1, on the reverse strand, counting down.
CTTTTTTGCCGGCACGCTGTTTACCTCACTTTTACGCCTTCCCTGCAACCCTGAAATAACCACCCCGTTTTCTCCGGGAACAATGTGGTTGCTTCCGGGACCCTCAGGACTTTCTACGGCTCCCCACACGGAAAGCTAAACACGAACTACGGTATCGCCAGCAACAGCCACCGGATGTCGGCAGGCTGCGCCGTGGAATACTCTTCGAAAAGCCGCAGGTATTCCGGGTCGTTGTCGAAAAGGGCCGCGTAACGGAGGGTCCATGCAAGTTTCTGCTGGTTCGATTCCCAGGAGCCTATTTCGGACCAGGGGAATTCGTCCTGCGGCCTGCCGAGCCACCGGCGGATAAAATCCACGGCACCTTTTATGGAACGCCCGTCTTCGGAGCTTACCCGGTACATATCCGTCCCCATACGGCCGGCCAGCAGGCACATATCCAGCATGTGGTCTATATTGTAAAGCGAGTAGTGCATGGCCATGGTGCGGCCCAACTCATGGGGCTGGCTGCCGTCCGGTTCAATCTGGGTGAAGAGCCTCACCCGGGGAAATTCGTCCACCACGCGGCGGGCCACGTCGTCCCGGCCGGCCAGCATGGCGTAAGCGGCGAGCTGTACGTCGTAAGCCAGGCCGTGGTTATTGGTCGCCTCGTATTCGGCTATGCCGATTTCGCTGCCGGTCATCCAGTCCACGAGCCGGGAGAACCATTCGCGAAGTCCAGCCGCGTCGGCGGCGGTCATCGATTCGGAACCTTCCAGAAGGCGGATACAGTCGGTTACAGGCACGAACGAGTAGCCGTCAATCAGCCCGGCGGCGCGGCCGCGGCCACCGTTATGGCCCGGTATCATCTGGGCGTACTCGAAATGGGGGTTCATCCGCGTTTCTTCGTCAAGGAACCACACCCGCAGGTTATGCACCGCCCGGGCCGCGTACCGCTCATCACCGGTGAAATACCAGGCGAGTGTAAGCGGGCGCACCGTCCCCACAAGGGTATTCATTTTCGTACGGTCCAGCCGTTCGCTCTCGGGATTGCGCTCCCCGTCGCGGCGGATATAGGGCAGGCCGTCGGGCTTCTCAGGGTCGGGCCACCAGTAGGGACCCATGCTCACGTAGTCGTGCGGGTCGCCGCTGGCGGCGAGAATTGTCTTGTCGGTCACCGGCACTATATCGAGCGTCAGCGCCCGGTCGGCCTGGCGGAGAAGGGCTTCCAAAGCCTCCGGCCCGTTGGGCAGCGAGGCGTATGACGTTTTTATATCCGCCAGCCGGGCGGTGTCGAAAACACTCTGCCCGTAAGAGGCGGAAAGGGTGAATAACAGTAAGGGGAGAATAAAGGCGGTTCTTTTCATGGCTTGGTTCTTTTCAGGTTATATCTTCTGTCACCGGGCTTGCCGGTGCATGGTTGTTCACGGTTTCACATCCATATAAGCGGGTTGCGGACCGGGAAGTTCCGCTCAAGCTCGCTGCCCGGAGAAATCTCCTGCGGGAGGCGGCTCCAGAGTTCCAGCCATTCCCGGTTGCCGTATGCACCGGCGCCGAATAACAGGCAGGGATGTGCCGCAGGCCACTCGTCGAAAAAGGTCACGTCCGGCGGGAGGGGCCATTTCGACTTGTCGCGGATATAGGGGGCGATGAATTTAATGGCCGAGTGGACGCCCTTGCCGTCGCGGGTGGTGTATTCCCACAGGTTGTCTTCCGGGGTGGAGAGGATTTGGCACACGGTGGCCACCACGTCCGTTACGAACAGCGTACAGCCATAAGCCTTGTTGCGAGCCAGTTCGGCCGGGAAAGTACCGTCCGTCTCCATCTGCTGGGAAAGCAATACGTTCTTCATCCTCTGGCGGCAGAAGTCGAGCTTTTCCCCGTCGCCGGTCAGCCGCGAGAACGCAGCCACCTGCATAATCCAGCAGAATGCGTGGCTGTTGCCCGCGTTCATGGCCTCGATGCCGTACGGGTGGGTGGTTACCCAGCGGAGGTATTCCGAAAACCATTTCACCACCTGCTCGTATTCGTGGCCGCAAACCACAGGCGAGTCCTTAATCCGGTAGAGGCCCTGCGCAGATTCCACAAGCTGTATGGCGTCCACCACGCCGGTGCGGCGGCCGTGCGATACGCCCTGTATCGACTGGGCGAAAAGCATGTGGGGATTCATGCGGGTTTCGGGCATTATGAACCAGGCCCGGGCATGCCGCATTGCATGCAGTGCATACCGGTCGTCGCCCGTAACCACGTAGGCCGACGCGAGCGAACCTATTATCCGGCTGAGCCGGGTGACGGCCTGCCGGTGTTGGTAGTATATGCCGGGGTTGTTATAACCGTCGCGGTGTATGTAGGGACCGTCAGGGTCTTCTTCGGCCGGCCACCAGTAGTCGCTCTCGGAGTAGAAGTCGTTCAGGCCGCCCGCACTCCGGTCGCATGGGAAGGAGACGATGGTCTCCGGTTCCTGCCCCAACGCCCATTCCGCTTCCGTGAGCGCGCGGTCGGCCAGCACCGAGCGTACCCGGACAGCACCGTCGTCCGCTTCGCCGCATCCGACCGCCGCCAGTGCGGCCACGAGGGGCAGCAGAATCATGTAAAGGTATTTGGGATTAGCGCGGTGCATATTACAAATCATTCCTGTTCGGGTTCGGGCTCGATACTGTTAGTTCGGGTTAGAGATCAGGCTCGTTTTCGATACTGTTCGTTCGGGTTTCGGTTAGAGATCAGGCTCGGTTGATGTTGTTCTTTCGGGTTCTGTTTGTGGCTGCTGCCGTCCGTCCGGCATCCGGGGCTGCCGGGACAGTTACCCGCACCGGGCGAACCGTGTGATTCCGGGGTTTCTCGGCAGTTGTCATTACGGGGCCGGTTCCTTCGTGTCCGGCAACCGGGGGTTCGACGATAATACGGCGGGGGAAGACGCTACTAAAACAGCGTTTTCCCCTGCTCTATCTTCGATTTACGGAGCAATGCCTCGAGGAAATAGTAGTCGGCGTAGACCAGCGGTTCGTCCACTTCGAAGTTCCCCGCGCCGGTGCTGTGCTTCAGCAGGAACCCCCGGTTGGTACCGACCTCCGCCCGGTAGTCCGGGCTGGAGAGGCTGGCCACGATGCGGTCGGCCCACTCCCTGTACTGCCCCGCACGGTCCGCCGGGGCGTACCGGCTCATTTCGTAGAGCGCCGAGGCCGTGATTGCGGCGGCCGAAGCGTCGCGCGGCTCGTCGGGGATGCCGGGGGCGTCGTAATCCCAGTACGGGATAAGGTCGTCCGGCAGGTTGGGGTGGTTGAAAATGTATCCGGCCACGTTCTCCGCCTGCTGCAGGAACTCCTCCAGCCCCGTTTCGCGGTAACACATCGTGTAGCCGTAGATTGCCCACGCCTCGCCGCGCGACCATGTGGTCTCGTGGCCGTACCCCTGATGGGTATGGCGGTTCAGGACTTCCCCGGTGGCCGGGTCGTAGTCTATTACGTGGTAGGTGCTGAAGTCGTCGCGGAAGTGGTTCCGCATAGTGGTTCGGGCGTGCGTGACCGCAATGTCGTAAAATTGTCTGTCTCCGCTTTCGCGCGCGGCTCAGAAGAGCAACTCGAGGTTCATCATATTGTCTATAATAACCGGGTACTGCCACTTGTCGCGATTATGGTCCCACGAGCGGATAACACCCAGATCGGCGTTGTACCGGGTAATGAGGGTCCGGGCCGCCTCTAACATTATCTCCCTGTAACCACGGTCGCCCGTAAGGCGGTAGCCGTTGCCGAAGCTGCAATAAATTTTGAATCCCATATCGTGGGTGCCGCCGTTGGTCTTCTCCCTCTCGATGGGCGATGTGAAGCGCCTGGCCGCGTCCTCCCACTCCGCCGAGCCGGTATACTCATAGAGATACCACAGCTCGCCGGGAAAGAAACCGCTGGTCCAGTCGCGCGAAGGTACCATGTGCAGGCTGCCGTCGGTATAGATGCTACGAGGTGAGACCAGAGGACCCTGCCCGCGCTCCTCGCGCGCTGTGCGGCTGCTTTCCGGTTCCGCGGCGACGGCCCGGTCTATTTCGGTAAAAGCGTAAGTTATCTGCCGCTCGGCGAACCTGAAATTTTCTTCGACGATTCCGGACCCGGCCTCGCTCCCGCAGGACGAAAGTATGCAGCCGCCGGCCAGTAATAATAAGAGAGGGTTATTCATAGCGATTTCCTGATTTGTGTTTTCTTACCGGTACAAAAATCAGAAATGCTCTCCGCGCGGCTTTGCAAATTTGAATCAGGAATTTATAAATTCTATTCCAAACCGCCCCGGGAGGCCTCCGGTGGGGTTCCGGGACCATTTACAGCCTCCTTACCGGCAGCGTATTCGGTGGGGGAAACCCCGTAGAGGGATTTGAAACAATTGGTGAAATAGGCATGGCTGTTGAAACCCACGGCCACGTAAACTTCCGACACGCTCATCCGGGCTTCCTTCAGGAGCTTGGCGCCCATTTCGAGCCTGAAGTTCCGGATAAAGCTGTTGGGCGAGACGTCGGTGATGGCTTTTATTTTCCGGTAAAGGTTGGCCCGGCTCATCCCCACCTCACGGCAAACGTCGTTGAGGCTAAACTCCGGGTTGGATATATTCTCTTCCAATATGGCGTAGAGCTTGTTCATAAACCGTTCGTCGAGCGAGGTGGCTTCCACTCCCATAGACTCCAGCGAGAACCGCTTGCCGTAAAGCGCTTTGAGCCTTTCCCGCGATTCGATAAGGTTGGCCACGCGGTCGGTCAGAATAGCGGCGTTGAAAGGTTTGGTTATATAGTCGTCCGCACCGCGGCGGTAGCCCTCGCGGATATCTTCGGTCATTGTCTTGGCCGTGATGACTATGACGGGGATATGGCTGGTGCGTATATCCTCCTTAAGCCGCGCCACCATCTCCATACCGTCCATCCGGGGCATCATAACGTCCGAAATAATCAGGTCGGGAAGGTGGTTCAGCGCCTTGTCGAGAGCGTCCGCGCCGTTGGCCGCCTCTATGGTCCGGTACAGTCCTGCCAGGTGGGATACAATGTACCGGCGGATATCGAGGTTATCCTCCACCACCAGCACCGTGTACTTTTTTACCGAGCCCGGCTCTTCCTCCGGCGATTCCTGCGCCCGCCCCCGCTGCACCGCCTCGCTGTCTACTTTCACCGACACAGCCAACTCGTCCTCTCCGCCGGACTGTACACCTGCGGCCCCGCCGTCCACCGGCAGTACGGTCCGGAACAGCGCTCCGGACCCTTCCGGGCTTTCGGCCCATATCACCCCGCGGTGCATCTCTATGATGGACTTGCTCAGGCTGAGGCCCAGCCCCGTACCCGAAGCGGAGTGCTCGTTCTGGGCCACCTGATAGAACGGCGTGAAAATCTTCTCCAGCTCGTCCTGCGGGATACCGGCACCCGAATCGCCTATCTCCATCAATATGAACCGCGTATCCGCGGCGGGGAACCCGGCCGCCCTGCCCGGCGCGGCGATGTCGAGCGCCTCGCGGTCCACGAGGGCCACGCGTACCTCCACCCGTCCGCCGTCAGGAACGTTCTTGAAGGCGTTCGAAAGGTAGTTGAAGAACACTTTTTCCATCAGGCCTTTATCGAACACGCAGGGTATCCCATCCTGCGGGGTACTGATATCCAGCGTAATACCGCGCGAAGATGCGACCTCGGAAAACGCCCCGGCCATCCGGCGGGCGAACGCGGCGAAGTCGCCGGCCGAGGGGCGGAGTTCGAGACGGCCGTGCTCCTTTTTCTGGAAGTCCATCAGGTTGTTTACAAGGCGCAGCAGGCGGCGGGCGTTGTCGCGCATCAACCCCAGGCTCGTGCGGACCTTTTCGGGAACTCCTGCCGATTCTTTCTCGATAATATCCTCCAGCGGCGACATTATTAGGGTAAGCGGTGTGCGCAGCTCGTGCGAAAAGTTGGTGAACAGCTTGTCACGCGCCTCGTGGAACTCGGCTTGCGCCCGTGCCTCGGCCTGCCGCAGCTTAATATCGTTCTCCAGGCGGCGGCGGGTTGTGAAATAGCGCACCACCAGCCAGAGTACTCCCGCCACGGCGAGCGTGTAGAGCGTGTAAGCCCACCACGTACGCCAGAAAGGGGGTAGGATAACGATATCCAGCCCGCGGCCGTCGTTGTTCCAGATACGGTCGTTATTGGAGCCGCGCACCACGAAGCGGTAGCGGCCCGGAGGTATATTGGTATAGTAGGCGATGCGGCGCGATCCCACCTCATTCCACTCCGCGTCGAACCCCTCGAGCATATAGGCATACTGGTTCCGTTCGGGAAATACATAGTTGAGGGCGCTGAATTCTATGGAGAAATTGGTCTGGTCGTGCCGGAGGACCACCTGTCCCTGGCCGTTAAGGTCCCGCTGCAGGATTCCCGTGCCGTCGTCTGGTGATACAGGGGTGTTACCCACGCTGAGAGAACGGAGCACCACGGGCGGCACGAACGGGTTATTGTACATAAACCCGGGGTCGAAGACCACCGCCCCGTTGTTGCCGCAAAAGATGATGTTGCCGTTTTGAAGCAGCCGGCCGGCGTGGGGTGTGAACTCGTTTACCTGAACCCCGTCCTCGTGCCGGTAGTTCACCAGTCGGTCCCCCGCGGGGTCGAACTGCGTAATCCCGGAAACGGTACTTATCCAAAGGGTACCGTAAAGGTCCTCCACCAACGCGCAGACATGGTTACTCATCAGCCCGTCGTGCGTGGTATAGTTGCGAAAGGCGCCGGTGGCCGGGTCGAACAGGGCGAAACCACCACCGAAAGTGCCCACCCAGATAAGGCCCGCGTTGTCGCGCTCGATAAAGGTTACGTAATTGTCCGGTATGCCGGACTCTTTCCCGGCCGTATGTTTGTACTGCACGAGGCTTGCCTGCCGGCGGTTGTAGTCGAACAGCCCGTCGTTGCGCGTCCCTATCAGGAAGCGGTCGGGTTCCAACTCGAGTATACAGCGAACGTTGGGGAACCGCACGTCCTCACGCCCGCTGACCGGGAAGCGGTCCGTCACCCTGCCCCCGGGCGATATGGTTATAAGGCCCACCGGGTCGTTCACCCCGCCGGCCATCAGTTCGCCCGCGGAGTTGCGGCCGAGGTAGTAGATGGGGTCCTCCATCCGGGTGTCGTGGACCAGGGTATACCGTCTGGTCCGCAGGTCGAAGCTGTAAATCACTCCCAGATTGGTACTGCACAACAGGCGGTCGCCGTCGCGGCAGAGCGTCTTTACGATATTGCGCGCATAGGAGTACTGCGCGTCGGGAAATATGCGGTAACTGCGGAACTGCCCCGTAGCCTTATCGAACTCCAGTATCCCCGACCCTTCGGAAGCTATATAAAGGTAATCGTCGGTTTCCACAACCGGCCCGAGCAGCCCCAGCAACGACTGGTCGGTATGCCGCGGGTCGTAGAAGCGGAATTTTTGCCCGTAGGGGTTATAGTAGTCCACCCCGCCGGCATAGCTGCCTATCCAGAGGGTCTGGGCACGGTCGTAGTAGATGCTGTAAATCGAGTAGTGGCTCAGCTCGCCCGGACGGGAACTGAACGTCCGGTAATGCTCTATTCCGAAGGTCTCAGGGTCGATGACGTTCAGCCCGTCGAACGTACCCACCAGTACATCTCCCTGCGGCGACTGGGCCAGCGCACGGACATACCCGTTTGTAAGGCCCGAGGCCGTACCGATGGTCCGGAACCGGTCGCTCCCGGCGGGCCGTACGCTCACCCCGCTGTGGTGGGTGCCGGCCCAGAGGTTATCGTCCTTGTCTATCATCACGGCCCGCACAAAATCGTGCCCTATGCTCGACGGGTCCGCCGGGTCGTGCCGCAGGACTTCGTACCCGCCCGTCGGGATGTCGTATATCACGAGGCCGCTCGACATGGTACCCAGGTAGAGCTTCTGCCCGTGCGGAAGGATATCGTATATGGGATTGTCGGCCAGCAGCCCGTCCAGGTCGTTGCGCACGAAGCGGTCCTGTTCCGCATCGTACAGGTCAAGCCCGTTATGGGTGCCAATCCAGAGCCTGCCCGAAGCGTCGTATCCGAGCGACTGCACGATATCGCCCGAAAGGGTGCCTCCGTCGCCCGGGGAGTGGTAATATCGGGTGAAGCGGTCGGTGCGGGGATCGTATCGGTTAAGGCCGTGGTTGGTACCTATCCAGAGCTCGCCGCCGGGCGACTCCTCCATCGAAAGGATATGGTTGTCGGAAATGGAAGCCGGATTGTCCGGGTCGGTCATGTAGACGTCGAAACCGTAGCCGTCGTAACGGTTCAGCCCGTTGCGGGTGCCGAACCACATGTAACCTTCCGAATCCTGCCGGATACAGATAACCGTAATCTGCGAAAGCCCCTCCCCGAGCGAAAGATTCGAGAACGTGAACCGTTCCTGCGCCGTGAGGGCAGGAACGAAAGCCAGTAATGACAGCGCGATGACGCAGTTTCGCAGGGTTATCTTCATCAGGATGGTTAGTTCAGGCGCGTCCAAGGTAGTAAAAAAAGACGTACGCCCCGCTCCCGGGGATAAATTCCTGCCCCGAACGTCATGCCCGCACCGGGGTGAGAAGCCCGACCGGATGCGGGTGCGGCGGGTGCGGCCGGCGGGACGGGGAAGCGGGGTAAATGCGGTGCGGCAGGTGGGGCCGGCAGGACGGGGAAACAGGGGTTGTGGGTACAGCCTCGGGGGAGGGTGGCCGGGTGCCGTAATGCGGCAGGTACGGCCATCAGACGGGCTGTCAGGGGAGTC
>JAJQCA010000075.1 GCA_021202985.1 Alistipes sp. | reverse complement strand
GAGTCTCGTCCTGGGCACAGTAAAAATGGCTTACAGATATCTGTAAGCCATTTTTGATTTCTGCTGCGTCCGCACGGTGTCCGCATTTTATTTTTACCGTTTTTATCTCCCGATTATTTTATACTCAACAAATATCATCAATTGTTGCAAATGGCTTAGTCCTCAAAGGAAAATAACACATGTACTGAGTATACTATTTTTATAAATGGCAGACAATAATGGGATTAATATTCTGTTTCATTCTGTTTACTCAGTTTGCGGTAAACGTTGGGGGATATCCCGTATTTTTCGGTAAAGAGACGATGATAGGAACTCACACTCCCGAAACCGCTTGAGGCCGCTACTTCCGAAATTATATCACCGGTGCCCGACAATAACGTTAAAGAATGCTCGAGACGCAGGTGATTAAGGTAATCCGTAAAGTTCATACCTGTATTTTCCTTGATTGCCTCGATCAGATAATTCTTATTCGTTCCCAGACGATTGACCACTTCGTCACGCAGCAGCCCTTTATTAAGATATAGTTTTTCGGACTGCATCAAGCGCTCGATATCGGCGAATAAACCGTTCTTCTCTATTTGCTTCCCTTCACCTTGTAAATTGTCGTTGAATGGCCTTCTTGCCGACTTTCCTTTCAATTGCCGGTTAATACCCTCGACAAGCAATCTATTCTTCCTGTCGAGTTTCCTGTTGTAAATTATGATGGATACTAACAGTACCATCAGGAATACCGCTACTATAACGGCAACTCCAATATAGGTATTCCTAAGCCTGATCTGCTCTTTCTGGGCGGAAATAATGGCTTCGCGTTCGGCGGTTTCGTATGCGGCCGTTATTTCCAGTGCGGAACTCTCGTTCTCTTTTTTCCTGAGTTCGCTCAGGATAGCGATCCTTTGGACGGCATAATCGTATGCTTTCTCCTTATTACCCAGATTATTGTATATATGCTGGAGAAAATGTTTTACGTTCAGCATGTTATTTGAGAGGGTATCTCCGCCCTGCCGCAAGTTTTCCTGCTTTCGGATAACATACGGTTCGGCTTCCCGATATCTCCCGGCAGCCATAAGGTATCGTAAAATGAAATATCCTTCGGCCGGATCGGAAGCGTTCCATGTGTTTTTGAATTTTTCATAATAACGGTCAGCTTCTTTCTCCCGTCCCAGTTTGAAGGACACCTCTGCAAGCATAACATAGGCCCGTCCCCTGTGTATTTCTATAAATATTTGGTTTTGTGGATCGTAGGATTCTTCCAGTTGGTCGAGGGACTTCTCATAAAGTATGGCGTAATTGTAGGATTTTTGATATTCTTCATATTCCATGAACAGATTGGCCAGGGTAAGGTAAAGATGACTGAGCCAATGGGCGTTATTCCCCGCCTCCATGTTCTCCTGAGCGAGGGAGAAATACCTTAAAGCATCCTGTTTGTCGCCGATCCTGAATTGGGTTTTACCCATGAACAGATAGGCCCTGCCGATCTGTGATTTATCGTCCGCTCTTTTAGCAATTTCGAGCATTTGAATGGCGTACTGCATGGTATTGTCGAAGTCGTTTATCATCCGCGAACTTTCCATGAGTTTGTCCAGCACATTCATGTGCAGTGAATCGGATTCGGTGACGTACGGGTCGTCAAGCAGTTCCCGGTGGACTTCGATAGACCGGGAGTATTCCGCCCGGTTATAAAGGTAACTTCCAAGGACCATTTTAACCAGCCCGTCGGGATAAAGAGTGCCCCGGGATTCCGGGTCCATTTCCAGATAGGATTCCAGGATTTTACCGGAGAGTTCCGGGTCACTGCTGATATATACTATAACATCATGCAACGGGGGAAGGCTGTCGGGAAGTTCGACAAAATAGGGATATCCGCTGTTACGGATATTCTCCTGCCCGGATTTAAGTGCGTACCCGGTAAATACTACGGGTAAGACAAGGATCGAACACGATAAAAGACACATCCACCTGCTCATCGTGGTGTTTTTTGACGATTTAAGATAAAGTTGTGACAAGGTGGGACAAGTTTTATCAGAATGCTGCCAAGGGCGCATTAACTTTGTTTAAACCTATAATCCTCTCCTTATTTATTTCAATAAATATACTTTTTGTGGCTATCTAACTCACAATATTATGGAAAAAATCCTACAATTTTTGCTGTTGATCCCGGCGCTGCTCTTAACTTTCCCGGCTTCGGGGGAGGCGGCATACCCAAAGGCCGAACCGGAAGAAAATATCGTAATGTTCCGGTTCGTGCCGGGCGACGATATGTTCTATACTCCGTGGGAAGGCAATGACGGCGAACTCGAGAGGCTTTACACTCTGGTTGAACAGTACCGCACAGAGATCGCCTCCGGGAAGATGCCGGTATATGTGGACGGGTACAGCCCCACCAAACAGCTCTCTTTCGTCAGAGCCAACCGCGTCAAGTCGGAACTTATTCTGCAAAAGGGGCTCTCCGAGGACAACTTTATAACAAAGAATTATGCCGCGCCCTATTCCGACCCGGCCGGAACGGTACATAAAGATATCGTTGTGGTGACCATGCGCATTCCCGCCGAACCGGAACCTAAACCCGCTCCACAACCTTCCGTGCAGGAGCCGAAACCAGTCGTGCTGGAGGAAGAAGCCCCGCAGGAGGTGGAATCCCCGTTTGCAATAGCGGAACCCGAACCGATGCCGGCACCCGCCCCGGTTAGCGAACATGCAGGTGTTTACCTGCGCACCAACCTGCTCTACGATGCCCTGCTGACCCCGACAATCGGACTGGAATGGCGCGTCAACGACCATGTGGGGATCAAGGTGGACGGCTCATGGTCGCACTGGGGATCGACCCACGGCCGGGTGCAGAAGATATGGCTCGTCAGCCCCGAGGTGCGGTGGTACCTGCTCGACACCAAACGCTTCTACGTGGGTCTGGGCGCTAATTTCGGCGAGGCGAACATTTACAAGGGCATCGCAAGCGTATTCTCGTCCGACACGGGCTACCAGGGAAATATCTACGGGGGCGGCGTTACGGTGGGTTATAACCTTGCCCTGAGAAAATGCCTCTCGATGGACTTCAACCTCGGGCTTGGCGTAACGCATTTCAGTTACGATACCTTCACCGTCAGGGGCGGATACCGGGTCTATCAGGGGCGGGACCTCTCCAAGAACTTCTGGGGACCGACGCAGGCCGGTGTAAGCCTTGTATGGAGGATAGCAGGCAATAAAAACAAGTAGGATATGAGGACGACAAACTATATAATAACAGCGGTTGCGGCGGCGGTAATGCTTGCGGGCTGCGTGAAGGATACCATCTACAATACCGACCACCCGTTCCAGGGCAAGGTCGTGACCGTTACGGCCGACTGGAGCGACCGGGGAGCCGGGGTCGAAAAACCCGCATCCTACCAAATAATTGCCGAAGGGCTCAACGCGACGGCTACTTCCGACACATGGACACTGGGTAAACTGTTCGACCCGGGCAATTACACATTCCGGGCGTATAATACTCCCGCGGGCATCACCGTCTCGGGGGCGGTGGCTTCGGTAAATACGGCATCGGCTCCGGCCGGTCAGACCGGAAACTATATCGACCCGCTGCCGGGATGGCTATTGTCCGGCAAGACGACCGAAACGATCGACAAAGACATGAAATATGACCTGACCATTCGGGCGACGCAGATAGTGCGTCAGCTTACGCTCGTGATCGAGCCGGAAGGGGGCGCGGCCGACGATATTTCGGCGATAACGGCAACCCTTACGGGAGTGGCCGCCGCTTGGGATATGGACACAGACACCCCGCAGGGCGACCCGGCGAACGTCGCGCTGATATTCAGCAAACAGACCTCCGGCGAATATGCCGGCAAATGGACGGCCACGGTGCGCCTTGTGGGCGTTACCGGTGCGGCCCAACGGCTTACGGGCGAGGTGAGCGTGGCGGGACAGCCGGCCCCGGCCCCATTGGATAGCGACCTTACGTCGGCGCTCACCGCCTTCAACGCCGATAAAAAAACACCTATGACGCTCAAGGCGGGCGTGGAGATCGAGGACGATCCGGTCGAACCCGGATTTAGCGCGACCATAAAGGACTGGGAGAGGATAACCGGCGGAACAGGTATAGCAAACTAAAATATGATAAGTAAAATATCAAATATATGAAAACGATAAGACGATTACTACTGCTGGCCCTGCCCCTATCGCTCCTGGCATCCTGCTCCAAGGACGGGCCGGACGAAATACCGGGTGGCGGAACCGGCACGGGCGCCGGCGAGCCGATAACGTTCGATATAGGGTTCGATCCGATGACACGGGTGGCGACCGACGCTGAATTCAAAAGCACATGGGAAGAGGGCGACGAGATCGGGATTTTCGCATTTTATAGCACACCCCCGAGTCCCGGCGCCAACCCTATCCATAACGCTAAACTGACCTACATCGGTGGGCAGTGGACGGGAGATATTTACTGGCCCGCCGACAGCGAGACGGCTGGCCCCTTGTATTTCTTCGCCTATTATCCTTACGACGATAACGGCGGTATTCCCGGAACGGTTAACCTACAAGCGATCGATTTTAGCGTGGCCTCCGACCAGCGGGAGCAGGCGGACCACAACTGCTCTGATCTATTGATGGCCCCGACCATGAGTCATTCAAAAGGCGAAACGGTATCCCTTACTTTAAGGCACTCCCTCTCTATGGTCGAGTTAACACTCGATAACGGCAACAGGGTCATAGATCCGGCACAGGACCTGAATGTGACCCTTAAAAGCGTTTATTCCAAAGGAACCTTTGGTTACAACGGCAATTTCACAACGGACCAGACCGCCGAGCCGGAGGATGTCCTGATGCACCGCCTCGAGAAACCGGGAACAGACGAATACAATACCGACTATACTTTCCGTGCGTTTATCCCGAGGCAGACGTTGGAAGCCGGAGAGAGGAAGTTTGTGATCGACAACGGGGATATAGTCCTGCAAAGCTCGGCGTTGTCGGCAGACATTAGCCTTGCCGCCGGACAGGCCGAGCAGTTCATCCAGACTTTGCCTTTGTCAGCTACGCGAGCGATGAAAGAAGCCAACAGTTATATGGTGGAACCTAATTCAGCGGCCATCCTGATCCCTGTTTCGCAGGCCAACCGGATATTGGACGGAGAGAGCCTGGGAGCCTTGACCACCGGCCTGAACCGGGTCGAAAAAGATAATTTCACCGTGGAACTGGTGTGGGCCGACTCACCCGTAGAGCCGGGCGGTGTGGTCGAAGCGGCCGAACCGGTGGAGATTGATGGCGAAGGATATATCCGCGTGGTACCGGGCCGGGCGGGTAACGCTGTGATCGGTATTAAACTCACCGGAGATACGGATTACCGCTGGAGCTGGCATATATGGGTGACCGATCCGGTAACCCCGGCCACCGACACCGAAACGGGCCTTACATGGATGGACCGTAACCTCGGTGCCACGGCCAACAATCCATATATAAACGGCTCGTTCAATAATGACCAATGGGTTAAGACCCTCGGTCTTTACTACCAGTGGGGCCGTAAGGATGCATTTCCGGGCGGCGACGGGACAAATAACAACCAGACTTATTATACACCTACGGCCACGACCGGAACGACCGCTAATCCACCCACCGGCTCCTATACCGAACTTCCCGGCATGGTGCAGAACCCGCTGAATTACGCCACGAATTGGCAAAATTATTCCGGCTCTGTAAACCAACCGGGCGAACAGAACGATTCATGGGGCGGTAACACTGGAATTAAGACCGTTTACGACCCGTGCCCTTCCGGATGGAGGATTCCGCCGATAACCGTTAACGGCAAAAACAGTTGGGGCAGCAGTGGGGATTGGGATTCATGGACCGATAATGGTCGGGTATTCCACGGTGTTAACGGAACGGCCGGTGTTTCAAATTTTTATCCTGCCAGTGGCTACCGTCTCACCAGTGGCCAGTTGTACCACCAGGGTACGGGCGGGTACTACTGGTCTACTACTGCCTCATCGGCTACCAACGGTTACAACCTGACCTTCAACAGTAGTAGCGTCACCCCAGCTTACAGCACCACTCGCACCGCCGGCTTCTCTGTCCGTTGTGTCGCAGAATAATTTCGTAAGTCGAATGCAGTGATTGCCTGCAAAGCACTGCTGAGACGAGAAATTAAAGCCGGAGGCAATTTTAACGAGGGCGCTCGTCGCCCGTATCCGATTCTTTGCCGCGGGGCATTTAAAAGCCACGCGGCCCGGACCGGGAAAAAGAATGAATGAACAAAAAAGAAAAACATACGATATGAAAAAAATAAGAACGTTAAAGGAACCGAACGCCCGCTGGCGCCGGGGCGGATTCCCGCCGGGAGTGTGGCCGGCAATGGCCGGATTCGGCCTGATGGCGGCGGTACTGCTGCCGGGTTGCACGAAGGACGAAACGGGCGGCGACGGCGGCGATCCGGTTGCCGTCGAGTTCAGGGCTACGGTGGGCGATGCGGCTTACTCCGGGGCACGGTCCGGGGTTGACTCCCGGCACCCGGATCATTACCTTGATACTGGAATAACCGGCGGCTCCCCGTCCACCCGCACCACCGACGGCGGGGACAAGTGGGCCACCGGCGATAAGGTGGGGATGTTTATGGTCGCCCCGGGAACATTGAACCCTGTTACCGTGGGCAGCACGAGCGCCTTTAACCGGGAATATAACGTAGACCCGGCCACGGGTGCGTTGACACCCGAGGATAACGGACCGCTATACTATCCGCAGGCCGATCAGGTGGATTTTATCGCCTACTATCCCTACACATCCGCCACGGGTACCGGCCCCGGTGAAATAAACGCCGCTACTTACCACCTGACCGTTGCCGGGCAGTCCTCCGCGCAGGCGCAAAACAATCTCGACGTACTCTACGCCAAAACCGCCGGGGTTACCAAAAGCAAAACCGTTCCGGTAAACCTCGGGTTCGGCCACGTGTTGAGCAAGGTTACCCTGAACATAACGGCGGGTGAGGGAATAAAGCCGTCGGACGTGCAGGCTATGACCACCGCGGATGTGGTATTCAAAGATATGCCGCTGACCGCCGCACTCGTTTTGCAGCACGGAGCGGTTACGGCCGGAGCGGCCGGGGATTTCAATCCGCTTAAAGGGACGGCTACGGGCGGGGCCGACGCCGCATTTACGGCCCTCGTCGTTCCCCAGCCGCAGGACGGCGGCGCGACCTCCGCCGGGCTTCCCGACCTTTCGGGCCGCACGGTGACTTTCGACATTGCGGGCAAACCCCTAACATGGAAGATCCCCGACAATATGGCGTTCCTTGCGGGCGAGCATTACAGCGTCCCTATAACCGTTAAACTTACCGGGGTCGAGGTCGGCACTCCGACCATCCAGCCGTGGACCCCGAATCCCAACCCCGCCGGGGACGGGGAGGCACGGCAAATCATGCCCGAGGCCAACAGCTATATGGTAGCGCCGTTCAGCGACCCGTTTCTGATCCCCGTTTCACAGGCCAACCGTATCTATGGAGCCGACGGTCTGGGCGCGACTACCGACGGACTGAACCGGGTCAAAGCGGGTAATTTTACCGTGGAACTGGTTTGGGCCGACTCCCCCATAGAAACCGGGGAAGTGATCGAAGAGGCGGTCGCGGACGACGATTGTATCCGGATTACTCCGGGCCGGGCGGGCAACGCCGTAATAGGTATTAAACTGAACGGCGAAACGGAGTACCGCTGGAGTTGGCATATCTGGGTAACCGAGCCGGTAACCTCGGCCACCGACACCGAAACCGGACTTTCATGGATGGACCGTAATCTGGGAGCAATGGCAAACTCGCCATACATAAACGACATTTTCAATAACGATCAATGGGCAAAAACCTTTGGGCTTTATTACCAGTGGGGCCGTAAGGACGCATTCCCCGGCTCGGACGCAAGCGGCGGTAACCAAACCTACTTTACACCTGCGGCTCCGGCCGGGACGACCGCTGACATACCTACCGACTCTTATACCGAACTGCCCGGTATGGTTGAAAACCCGCTGAATTTCGCTACCAACTGGAATACTTATTACGGTTCTATAAACCAACCGGGTAACCAGAACGATTCCTGGGGAAGCGCGACAGGAATCAAGACCGTTTACGATCCATGCCCTCCCGGATGGAGGGTGCCTCCTATTTCGATTAGCGGGACCAATAGTTGGGGGAGCAACGGGGATTGGGGTTCATGGACCGATAAAGGTCGCTTGTTTAACGGTGTAAGCGGAACAGCAGGATTCTCTCATTTTTACCCTGCCGGTGGCTACCGTAACCTCTCCAATGGTCAGTTGTACTACCACGGTACGAACGGGTGCTACTGGTCTACTACTGCCTCATCGGCTACCGGCGGTTACGCCCTGTACTTCAGCAGTAGTAGCGTCGGCCCAGCTAGCAGCAACTATCGCACCTACGGCTTCTCTGTCCGTTGTGTCGCAGAATAATTTCGTAAGTCGAAGGCAGTGATTGCTTGCAAAGCACTGCTGAAACAAGAAATTAAAGCCGAAGGCATATTTAACGAGGGAACTTGTTTCCCGTATCCGATCCTTTGCCGCAGGGCATTTAAGAGCCCCGCGGCGTCCGTAAAAAAAGTAAAAATTAGAACAAAATATCAGAAATACAAATAATTAAAGCATGAAAAAGAACAACATTAGAACCATCGCCGCCTTTGTATTCGCGGCAGCAGTTATGGCCGGATGCTCGAAGGATCCGGCGGAGGGAACCGACGGCCCGGTAGCGGTAAATTTCTCGGCCGGCATAGGCCAGGCGGCAATCCCGGCATCGGCGCCCGTAAGCCGCGCGTCCGATACCTCGTGGGACGCCGACGATCCCGTAGGCATCTATATGCTCAACAACACCAACGCGACCGTCTTGGCCGCGAATAAAAACTACGAAGTCTCGAACACCTCTACGGGCGCCCTAACGGCCGCGACCGGCAACGAGATCTTTTACCCGCAGGACGGCTCGGCGGTGGACTTTATAGCCTATTACCCGTGGCAAAGCGGTATCACCGACATCTATTCGGTAGACGTGAGCGACCAGAGCACCCTCTCATCCATAGACCTTCTCTGGGCGAAAGCCACCGGTACAGGCGGTGCGGGATACTCCAAAACCAGCCCGACCGTCGCGCTCGAGTTCGAGCATAAACTCACTAAACTCATAATCGAGACCGTAGCCGGCGCCGGCGTGGGAAGCATGTCGGGGATGGACGTTACGATCCGAGGTATGGATACGGAAGCCTCCTTCGACCTTATGGCCGGGTCGCTCGGCGCAACCTCGACCCCGTTGAATATCATACCGGCAACTACACTCGACGGCCAGCGATACGAGGCTATAATCCTACCGCGAACGGTAGCGACCGCAGGCGACGTTACCGTGTTGTTCATGATCGGGACCGAACCGTACGTCTGGACGATCCCGGCGGGCACCGTCTTCGATGGCGGCGAGGAGCACACCTGGACCGCGACCCTCACCGGCACCGGCGTAACGGCCACGGGCACCATCAAGCCGTGGACACCCAAAACCCACCCGGGCCAGACGGCGGAGTAACCCTTAACCCCGTATTACAAATAAGCCCGTTCATTGACTTTAAATCGATGAACGGGCTTTAAATTACCTCAGTTATATCCTGCGTGACGTTAAAGAGCAGACGTCTCGCAGGACATGATTTTATTAGTATTGAGTACTGTTGGGCGGTTCTAATATATCCCTTTAAGTCTTTCCGCTTCATTTCTTAACCTTTCCGCTTCAGCGGCATTGAGCCTTGCCCGTGCTTCCGTCTCAGCCTGCTCCTGAATTAGCTTTTCATATTGGTTTACCTGTTGACGGATTACTCGGATTTGGTCTTTATCCCGGTTGTAATCGAATATCTCCCGAAGCATCAATATATCTTCCGGCGTGGCTCCGTTCTGCATCTCGATATAACGGTATTTCAGATCGTTATCTTTTAACTCCTGTATCTTTCCCCGCTGGGATTTTATGGAAAAAGCCATTATAATAATCACCGTCATTAACGCCACGATAAATATCAGCATTTTGTTAGACATAAGGTCGATTATATGTCGGTTAATAACCGTCTGAGCTGGTGGCGGGGTATGGGCCGCTGCTTTTAGTGAATTTGACAGTTCTCGTACAGCGTCATGTTGCTCTTCGTTTATTCTTATTTCCGTCGGTGCGGTTTGTTGGTTTTTCAAAATTTGTTTCATTATTTCCTTCAGTTCCTCGAACATCCCGGAAATAGCTTCGAGTTCTTTATTCATAATTATCGTGTTATTCCTTTTAGTGTTACTTCGCTACGCTTAATCCGCACCAGCCTCCGGCTGACAACGGGCTACGCTCGGTGAAGCCGCCCGTTCTATTATATCGAACGACCTCGTTTCTTTTTCTTACGTTTTTTCAATGCTCTTTCAAGTTCTGCCGCACCTTCATCGTTACCATTGCCGCCGGTCGGCCCCATACTAAACAGACCGCCTAACCCGGAACCGTGAGAATGCTCGTGTATCGGTTGCGACTTCTGGTAAGTCTGTCTCTCTTTGCCCATATTTGCTTTTTGCCGGATTGCCTGCCTTTGCTCGATTTCAACACTGACGGTTTCCGATTGCTCCTGTCTAAGAGCATTTTCATTGAGCCTGGCTGTTATTTTTGAAAAACTATACTGCCGGTCGATCTTCGAGCCGTTGAAAGATTTTCCGTTTTGCCTGAACACTACACCCTGTGTCTCGTTCGTATTAGCTTTGTATTTAAATGTCGTGTCTATACCTTGCCTGTGCAGATGTTCGGTTAGCTCGGGCCAGCTTTTAGCGGTTCGCAGTCCGTCTTTTATAGAGTTATAGATTTCATATCTCGTTTTGTCCGGTTCCCGAAGCCTATCCTGTTTAACATTCTGCTTGCCCTCGATTGGCTTCAAGTATAGCTTGTGGGCCTCGGTCAGCTTGCGGCAAATCTTTGTACTCCGCACACGGTCGTTCTGGTCGGAAATAGTTTTACCCGAATTGCTCACTCGATTGTAAACTATGTGGCAGTGCGGATGGTCCGTATCGTTATGACGAAACACAACGGCTTGCGTATCCCGGATTCCCATAGCATACATATATTGGTTAGCGATTTTCAGCATGAAGTCATTGGTTATAGAATTCTTGTCCTGTGCCGAAAAATTAAGCGAGATATGACCGACTTTTTTTCCGAGTTTCGGGTTCATTTGGGACTGCAACTCCATACTATCTGCGATTGACTTGTAATCCTTCAGGCGGACACCGACGGCTCCAAGAAATTCCGCATCCTTTTTACTTGCGACATATTTTACGCATCCACCGAACGAACTACCTTTTGTGATTTTTGCCATCATCCCTAATTCGCTTTGTAAATTCGTCTATCTCATCGGCCAGGTCGCCGTATCTTGTGGATGCCTGTGCAAAGCCTTCAGTATGGGTTACCCTGGCGAGTTGATTCAGGTTATTACCGATCCTGTTCAGGTCGGTTATAAGACCGGATTCTACTTGCGAAAGGCGCGGCACGATACGCGCACCAGTCACGGCTTGCCGGGAAATTTCAGCAAGTGAAAGTCCGGCGTTTTTTGCCCTCGTTTTAAGAGCAAAATATTCAATGGTCGGGAGCATGTATGCCACCCTGTATTGTAGTTTTTCGGTATCGCCCTTCTTAGGGCGGCCACCTTTTTTTTATTTTTGCTCATCTCTTAACTTTTACTGTTGAACAAAGTCCGGCAGAGAGTGCTTACCAGCACCCGGAATGATAACCGGATACCATTTTTTAGGCTATCCACCGAACGGAGACCAGCGGGATAGTTCGGTGTCGCCGTAGCGACCGGGATAGCCGGACAGCGACTTGAAAAGTCGCTTGCCCCGCAGGGCAAGTTTCCGCCGCAGGCGGGTTTTGTGGTACACAAAACATAAACTTGCTACCCCCGAAAACCGTAGAGGTTTTCGATAAGCCGATAGGCTTATAATTTGCGACCGCAACCTTTTTTTCTCACTGGATTTTGATGTTGTTTGAGCGACCGATTCTCCCTCAGATAATCGTTCAGGTCTTTGTAGTCACGATAGAATTTGGACTGATCGACCACCTCCGATTTGGGCAGTAGTTTCTCCATCCGGGCCACAGCTTTACGTCCTGATTCATCGTTGTCGAGGAAGGCATGGACGGTGCTGTGGGATTCGAGAAACGGTACGGCTTTTTGTAGGTTCGTTACCGAGTTGAGAACGGTCGTGTCGATGGCCGGTGTCGGGTTATCTTTAAATGAGAGATAAGAGAGAAAATCCATAAACCCCTCGAACACCATTACCGTATCGGAGCCGTTGTCGAATGTGGTAATATTCTTCGGGGTACTGCTCCCTTTGAACGCCCGGTTGCGGAGTTCCCAACCTCCCGCATCGTTCTTAAATCCGATGGCGAAATATGAGCGGCCACCGGTAGAATACCTGACCTCGTTGCAATATTTTTGTGCAGCGGTCAGGTCTATCCGCCGGTCGCTTAGATACTGGAGCAGGGCCGGATGCCGGAGCTTGCCGACAGACAATATTTCGATTCGTGATTGGTCTGGTACGGAGAGTTGGCGGTTGGTCGATAATCTTTCGGAATCGGGAATCTCTTTCTCCAGTCGGCGGATCGCATCCGCAACGGAGCAATTCTCCATCCGGGCAACCAAGTCGATAATGCTGCCGCCCTCGCCGGTTCCGAAGTCGTGCCAAAGGTTGCGGTTATAATCAACTTTGAAACTGGCATTGGTTTCTTTCCGTAGCGGGGACATATACATTCCGTAGCCGGGCTTAACTGTTTGAGGTTTTATCCCTCGCCTGGATAAGAAATGACGGATGCTTATCCGCTTAAGTTCAGCAAGACTAATATTATTTGCCATGCCGACCTCCTTTCTTCCCTGTACGGATCGCCTCCACATCTTCCAGTTTGTAGCGTTTCCGGCCACCGAATGGGAAAGACTTTATATAACCGGTCTTCTCCCAATTCCATAAAGTTGAAGAATCGATTTTGAGAAGAGCCAATACCTCTTTTCGGCTCAGAAATTCTTCCGGTTGCGGATCAGCCGATTCGGGTTTTAGACCGCTGACGGTCTCTTTAAAAATTTCTCGCAAGTCATCCAGTCCAACGGTAACACTTACGTTCGCCCCGGACTCCAGCAATTCTTTGTAATTCATAACAAAAGTTTTAAAGTTTTACAAAGCCTTTACAGACAGATTCGTTTGAATCCGGGACAAGAGTACGAGGAGTAATTGCGGGGAAAAAGTTTTTGTTGAGCGTTGGAAAACCCCTTTGCAATCGACTGATTTTGAAAGACATAAAAAGTAAAAGGGATTGGCATAAATGCCAATCCCTTTAAAAACACTTTATTCCGATTGTTATTTTATGTTAGGCTCAATCGGTATTTTATATGTATCCTTCAAATTATGTTTGAATTTAGAATGTAATTTACCTTCGACACCTGAAAGATCAGAAAAAACATTTTTCATCCAGACCTCAGTTTTCTCTTGAATCATATTGTCAAAATGATTCCAAATATTCCACCCGTAGTGGTATAATTCAAAATTATCTAATCCTATTGTCTGTATCTTCTGCGACACGTCGCCGGTGTTGCCCTTTGCATATTGTTCAATATAGCGGTGCAAGAGTGGTAGCTGTTCCTCCGGCACGTAACCGGCTAAAACATCATCGGAATACCGGCAAAAAGAGTCGATCTTTTTTCTCAATTCTGCATCTTCGGATAATGATGGCCTGTATTTAGGTTTTACCTTCATGCGTTTCAGAACTGTTTGGAGTAGTGGTTCTAATAATTCCACTATGAGAAAATATAAAAGACCAATACTTACCATGACTATTACGAAAACAAGATTGGCTGTTCCGGCATCGGCATCACTTCGTAAGGCAAAATATCGCCCTATGGTAGCGAGAATCAAAGCGGCTATGCCAGCTCCTATCCACGGTAAGTATTTATCTTTGTTCAGCATACTTTAATTGCTTTTGTTAATAAGATTAACAACAACCTTTACCATAGCATCCATTTCGTCGGGATTGCTTTCAGCTATCATCAGAGTTAACGCAACAAGGGTATTATTTGCGATAAGTTGCTTGCCATCGTTTTTATACAGAATGTCGTTCTTTTCGAGGAACCATAAAAACAGGAACGCGGCTATACGCTTATTGCCGTCCGAGAAAGAATGATTTTTGACGACCAGGTAAAGAAGCATGGCCGCCTTTTCTTCAATGCTTGGATATAAATCCTGTCCGTCGAAAGTCTGATAAATCGTATTTATGGAGCTTTTAAACGAACCGTCCTTTTCATTGCCGAATAAACCTCCGCTACCAAATTTGTCGCGCAATTCCTCGATAGCTTTCATGGCCGATTCGTATGTGGCCCGGAACGGCTCATCTGTGGTGGTATTTTCAATAGTGAGTTCCTGGTAGTCGTACCGATCCAAAGTATCGAGCGCGTAGGTGTAGTCCCGGATAACTTTCAGCAAACCGGTGGCTTCATCACCAGATAGAGACTGAGATTCCAGAACATTCGACATCAACCGAACGGCATTTTTCATGCTCTCCAGTTGTTCCGCCTGCATCTTATTATTGATTGCGTAGCCTTTAACCAGATACTCTTTCAGTACACGGTTGGCCCATATACGGAACTGGATGCCACGATTGGATTTTACCCGGTAGCCGACAGATATAACCACATCCAGATTATAATGATCGACCTTATATGTTTTACCGTCAGCCGCAGTTGTCGCAAATTTTGCGACAACTGGAATATCATGTAATTCCTCACGCAGCGCATTATTGACGTGCTTGCCGATGGTCTTTATATCCCTGTCAAACAAATCCGCCATCTGTTGGCGGTTCAGCCAAACGGTTTCATCTTCGATTTTAACATCGAGTTGAGTCTGGCCGTCCTGTGTCTGATATATTATTATTTCTCCTTTATTCATAATGTGCCGTTTTCGCAAAATAAATATAAATAACTGACAATGTGATGTTACTCCAGAAAACCGATTAGCTCCTTCTTCATATCCTCGTCGATATCCCGGTAGCGGGCAAAGGCTTTGCTGCCTTCTTTGTGTCCGCTTAACGAGCCTACGAGGTTTGGATCTTTGACTTTCTTGTAGATGTTTCCGATAAAAGTGCGCCGCGCCATATGGGAAGATGCAACTTCGTAAATAGGTTTATGAACTTCCTGCCGGGTGCGCTGGTCGATGATCGTTACCATACGGTCAAGTCCGGCTTTTTTGAAAGCCTCTTTGATATTGTCATTATATTTCTGCGATGAGATAAAAGGCAAAAGGCTTTCCCGGTGCGGATCACGGTAACGTTCCATAATTTCTTTGGCCGTATCGCTCAACGGAACCCGGACGGTCTGCACCCTATCCTCGCGAGTTTTCTTGGGTATATACTCAATCGCACCGTTTATAACATTCTTCCATGTAAATTTATATAGGTCGCTTACGCGGCAACCGATAAGACATTGAAAAACAAAAATATCACGTTGAACGGCAACCGACGGTATATCAGACATAGCGGTTTCATAGAGCTTTTTTCTTTCATCGTTGCTTATATAGATAGGCGTACCGTACACGCTTTCACCGACCGGGTAGTTTTTGAAAGGATTATTAGTGGTGTATTCGTTGTCGTTCGCCCAAATTATGAACGACCGGAACCGTGTCATCATATCCGAGATATAATTCTGCCCACGCTCTTTCGGCATACCTTTAGGTTTATCGCTCTCTTTTCTGGGCTTGTAAGTCTTTTTTGACTGTTTTGTCGAATACGGTATGGCCTCGTATATTTCCGGGTGGGACTTGAACACCTCCCGCTCGTTAGTAAGGAAGTTTTCAATATCGGCAAGCTGGTCGTAGGAAAGTGTAGCTATGTTCAATTTAAATGTCCTGCTTCCTGTAGCCCGTTTATATAGCTCATACCGTTTCAAGCAACGGATAAGAACATTAAAGTGCTTTATACGGGATTCCGACAGTTTATGCTTAGCCAAATAATCCTCAGCGATAGAGAAAAAATCTTTAGAGCGTTCCTTGGTTGCTTTTGTAGGTTTATGGTACTTCTTTATAAGTCTTTCGACCCATTCCTTAGTTACAGTACTTTTATCGGTAGCGGAATTTATCTCCGACTCAATATGATCTGTGAGCGATTTTAGTTTGGCTCTTTTTTGAAGTAGGGCGTCGCGCTCTTCTCCGGGAGTTTTGGGAATATTAATATCGTTCTTCTTACCCCACCGTTTACGGTCTATCCATATTCCGGATGCTACGCGCAATCTCACATCGCGGGAAACATATAGACGTAAGTGTATCTGTGATTCTCCGGCGCTGTTGGTCACCTTTGTGAGAACGAAGTTTGTCTGAGCCATGTGGAAATAGGTTTTCTCCTCACAAAGGTAAATCTATTTCTCACGAAAGCAAATTTCGTGTCCGCACTGTGTCCGCATTTTTCCAAAACAGCAAAAATCTCGTCAATACTTAATCAATCAAAAACAAATGTAAATAACTAATAAACAAATTATTATAAAATTATTTTGAATTTATAGTTTTGTATAAGTTTTGACTCTGCGAGTCTCGTCCTGGGCACAGTAAAAATGGCTTACAGATATCTGTAAGCCATTTTTTAATGTTATCGTGTCCGCGCACGGCTCATGGTGCCTCAATGGTTACCGCATTTTGTTTTATCGCTTTCTATCCCGATTTTTTTATACTCGACAATTATCATCTCTTGTTGGAAAAGGGCTTCTGTCCCCAAAAAAGGAAAATTATGCGTACCCGGGATATTATTTCCATAAACAACAGGCAATAATGTTATTACAATAGTTTATCATTCTGCTTACTCAGTTTGCGGTAAACGTTGGGAGATAGCCCGAATTTTTCGGTAAAGAGACGATGATAGGAGCTGACACTCCCGAAACCGCTTGAGGCCGCTACTTGCGAAATTATATCCCCGGTGCCCGACAATAACGTTAAAGAGTACTCCAGACGCAGGTGGTTAAGGTAATCGGTAAAGTTCATACCTGTATTCCTTTACCGTTTCCACTTAACTTTTCCGTTTCATCGGCATTGAGGCTTGCCCGTGCGTGTTTTCGATTATTTTCATCCCTCTTCCCGGGCACAGTAAAAAGGCTTTCAGAGATCTGAAAGCCTTTTTGTTTTCCGGGGCACCGCGGCTGCGATATTAAATCTTATATCGCCGTGTCTTATTAATTCCGAGCAGTTTTCAATCACAGGTAATCCATACCGTACCTTCTGGGGCTGTTTCATCCGGTACTTTTATCTGCGTACCCGTCAAAAACTATTCGTTTTGTTAAGAGGTGTGAACATATTTTACGTTTCTGCCAAAGCATAAAAACAGAACGTTAACCCGCCGCGCTAACATGGTTACCGATTTGCCTCCCAGAGATTCGGCAATCCGTTATTTAACACGTTTTTTTTATTTACACTCTCTTTACGCCTCGTTTTGCCGTCTACGGGGAGTTAACTTTAGTATGAGAACGTAATAGAGATTAAATAACCGGCCATTATGACATTGGCGGTGTTATTTCAATCGCCCCTGAATGGTCAGCATCCCGCCGCCGAAACCGGCGAGCCTTTAAAAATAGGTGTTATGAAAACGAAATGCAAATATATTACCCTTGCAGCCGTTATCGCACTTCTGCATTGGTCGTGCGTCAGGGACGATAATGAAATCCGGTCCGAAAACGACGATTATACCCGTATCGCCATGGACGTCCTTGTGCCGGGAAACGGCTACGGCGACAAGACACGCGCGCTCACCGGGGCCGGCGAGAACCATGTGGAAGAGATAACCGTTCTGGTATTCGACGCCGGCGGCGCGTTCCGGTACCGCGCGGACGCGCAGACGGTGGAATCCACAGTCGAGGATAATGTGAAGAGGTTCACCGTTAATCTGAAAACCGGGCAGTGCGACATCTGGATACTGGCAAATTGTAAAGATATAATCGAGGCCTATACCATACCGGGCAACGCCACCAAAGCGACCCTCCGGCAGAACCTGCTGCTCGAATTGAACGCCAAATGGAATACCACTTACGCGGGATTCGTCCCGCTCCCCATGTGGGGCGAGCGAACGGGGCTGAACGTAACTCCCGACTTGTCCCTGACCGGGACGGGAAACCGTATCCCGCTAATCCGCGCGGTAGCGAAGGTGGAAGTTACCATAGACCGTACAACGGTCCCGGCCGCCGATTTCACGATGGAGGGGATGCGGTTTTACCACTGGTCTAACCGGGGGCAACTCGTACCAGACGAGGCTGTGCTGAGCAGCGATAAAACCAAAGTCACCGCCATAAGTGGCAATACCGGTACCACCCCGGCTGCTCAACGCCAGACCTACGGCCCGTCGGAGCGGGACGAGGACGGATTTTTTACCAACTTGATATACCTTCCCGAAACTCCGGCCGGAACCGCCGGGGCATTAACCGGTAACCCGTGCCTGCTCATAAACGCTACGTTTCAGGGAACGGCCGGATGGTACAAGGTGGAATTCCTGGACGATCAGGACAACTGTCTCCCCCTCCTGCGAAATTACCGCTACACCTTCGAGATAGTCAAAGTAGGGGGCCGGGGGTATGCGTCCACGGAGGAGGCTTACAAATCTAAAGCCGAAAACCTTACCGTGCGGATACATACCCATAGCGACGCATCGCTTACCAACGTGATGTACGACGGGCAGTACTGGCTGGCATGGGACCCGGATAAATTCGAAATGGATAAGGAGGCCCACGGTCCGACCGATGACGGCCACAACCTTTTACAGATTGAAACCAATTGCGAGGACGGGTGGAAATTCCAGCGGATAGAATATCCCTCCGGCGGGCAGACCGGCTGGCTGTCGATTCCCGCCACAGAGCAGTCGGGAGCGAAAAATACACGGGGGCAGGTGCATTTCGTAGCTTCAGTAAATAACGGTAATCCGCGCAAGGCCATCGTGCATTTCTCCGCCGGCCGGATGGATATGTCGGTGGAAGTTATCCAGAGCGATGAGAACGATATGGAAATACTCTTCTTCGACGCGGACGATAATCCGATCGGGGATATATACTGGGTAAATACCGTCGAAAAGAAAATACAGGAGAGGATGCTGCGGGTTAAATGGACCCCGGCCGAGGCTAAAATGTCGGTTACGGTCCATCCGGGCACGGCAAACGACTACCCTGTTTTTTACGAGAGCGGCGGCGATATCCCCGCCGGCCCCGTCGACGGGGAGGGTCTGCACGAATACCACCTTAAATTTTCCCGGTTGAATAACGATGAAGCACTTGCAAATCTTAATAATTATTTTGTGGAACAACCTTTCCGCACCCGGTACACATTCACTCTCGATTATCACGGAAAACAAGTACAAAAGGATCTGATAATAGCCCACCATCTCCATTTATTCCACCTTATCGAGTATGATTCGGACGGTTACCTGATGGGGTTGGGTCACAGGGATAAACGGCTATGGTTCGGGGCAAGCGCTCCGTTCGAGGCGGAACTTACCAATGAGCACGATATGCTCACCCTTAACGGTGATTTCACGCAACCAGGTCCGGGATTCAATCCCGACGGCAATCTGGGCCCGGGAGAGTACCACAATCAAAATTTCCAGTGGTTCGTCCGCTTCAAGAACCCGACACCCGAAAGAAGAAATCAATATGAGTCGGTAAAGATAAGGTTCCGGGACAGCGAGTTGCCCGACACCACGATCGTACTGAAACCTCTGGCCTTCCTTCCCAACTGTTATATTGTCACCCCCGGTAGTTCGGTACAGGTGCCGGTGCGCAATCCTTGGGACGCCCGGTGGAACAGCAGGCATCCGAGTAATACAATGCCTATTCTGCGGCCCTTACCGACCACGGGTGATTTTACCTGCGAACTGCTTTGGGAAGATGACGACGGATTGATTCGTGATGTCAAATTTACACCGGCCCACACTTTCGACCCGTACCGTACGGAAATAACCGTTGAAACGAATTCGAGTGAAGGGGGTAATGCCGTGATCGCCCTTCGCCGGGACGGCACCATAATCTGGAGCTGGCACATATGGGTAACTTCGTACGATCCCGATAACTCGCCGGTTTACACATACCATTTAGACGATCAGTACCCGATGTATTTTATGGACCGCAATCTCGGTGCAATAGCGAATAATAATAACGGGGCAGCGAATCGCTTCAATTCGATAGGCATGTATTACCAGGGTGGACGTAAAGACCCGTTTCCCCCGGCGAATTACATCCCGGCTCAGGGAGCGACGGTTCCGCTAAGCGACCATTTGGAAGTCTACCCCGATAACGCGATAATCAAAGCCGCAATTTACGAGCCCGGCACCCCGGAGGAAACATTGCGCCGTACTATCGAGAACCCCACCACATTCATTATCGCACCGCAAGCCCCTTATGATTGGCTTGCCGGAAATTTACAACGCAGATGGGAACCGTATCAACGGCCGAATGGAACAGAAACAACATCCTATAAAAGTGTATACGACCCGTGTCCGGAGGGTTGGGTTGTTCCGCAACCTCTTAGTAAAGTCCCGTTTCGGGGTTACCCTTGGTCCGCTCCGACTAAGTTGGGCGATTTTTACCCAATCGGAAACATGCCTCAAATCCCGGGTAACTTCGGGATAATTACTACCCAGGGTGATTTCTACCCGGCAGCGGGTTTTATAAGCCACGTCGACGGAAATTATACGGAGATCGGCCTCTCCATGAGAGTTCCTGTTACAAGCACCTATACTCCAATTGCACCGGAATTTGTTGGGCTGGGAACATTCATGTATCAGGTACCGAATCCTTCTTTTGCCGGTTATACTAATTCTACCCACGCCCAGGGGATGAATATACGGTGTGCCAGAATAGATTATTACAGACCGGAAAACGATTAGTCATGAAAAACATATATAAAAAACTGAGTTTTATGGGCAAGTGGGCCTTTCCGGTAATACCCGTGGGATTGGCTATAATACTTACTTCATGCATACGCGACGATGTGGAGATTCCCGTCCCACCGGAAGGTACCCGGGTTACCCTTAGCGTTCAGGTTCCCGGCGGTAGTAAACCGGCCGAAGAGGCAGGAGCAGACTCCGACAGTGACGGCAAAGGGCAACCCGGCACCCGTGCCATGCCCGCGGACGAGGCGCGCATCGACGAGGTGTACGTGCTTCTTTTCCATCCGGGCGGGACACTGGAGGGCGCCTACCCCGGGTCAGCGCCGCAAAACCATCCTTCCATTCCCGGCAGGCGCACATTTACAGTAACGCTTCCGGAAGGGAATTTCGATGTTATGGTTATGGCCAATTCACTTAGCCACATCACCGTAGCCGGCCTAACAGCCGGTATGACACGCGAACAGGTAAGCGCGGCCCCTACCAGGCAGCAAACCGGCAAATGGAACGTGGCCGGAAGCGACCTGTTCCCGTTCTGGGGCGAGCTGAAAAACGTGGTTTTACAAAAGAGCGGAACTCTGGGGGTAATCCCTCTTAACCGCGCGGTCGCCAAAATCGATATAGTTTCACCGGATGCCGTAAAGAACGATTTTACACTTCAAACCGTCTCGGTTTACCACTGGCAGGAATACATGGCGCTAATTCCCGACGACGGTAACCTGACGGGTAATGAGGTAACCAATGCAACCCGGACTGGAACCACACTGGATTTATATCCCGCATCCGGCAAGATTACCTATTCCGGTAGCGATATCTCGGCCGGGGGGATTAGCTCTAAAATATACCTGAACGAGACTCCCAATCCGGGTTCGGGGGACTTCCCGGTAATACCCTGCATAGTCATAGGCGGCCAGCTGACCGGCGAAACAGGATTGCGCTACTACCGCATAGACCTCTCGACTGTGGAGGCGGACGGTACGCGAAAATACCGGGACCTCTTGCGAAACCACCATTACAGCCTAACCCTGAGAGACCTGCTAACCAACGGCTCGGACACCGAAGAAGAAGCCTACGAATCCACCGCCATTGAAATCGAAACAGATATACAGGTATGGGAGGAGGGCCAGCTTAAAAATATCATTATCGACGGGGAGTACTGGCTTCGGGTCGACCCGGCCGAGTTCGAACTCGCCCGCGAAGCGCACGACGCGACACCGGGAACCCGAGCGGAACGTTTCAGCTTAAACGATTATTTCTTCGAAATCGAATCCAATACCGAGTGGAAAATAAACCGAAGCGGCATCGTTTACGACCCCGCCGACCAGAACGGGTGGTTTAACCTTAATAACCGCGGGGTCGCCACCGACTGGAGCGGTACGGCGAATACCCTCGCCGATATGGAAATTGTGGTAACCGAGAACACAACCGGGCAGGAGCGCAAAGCCACATTTACCGTCGAGGCGGGAACCATTCGTTTCCCGGTGACCGTTACCCAATCCCCGGACCCTATGACAAGGATAATGTTCTACCATATGGACGGGACCGAGTGGGATCGAACCGGCGAGAATTTTATCTCGCTCGCCGGACAAAGCACCGAATTCGAGTTTATCGTGGAGTGGTATCCCGAGGAGTGGCCCTGCCAGGTCACGGTCGTGCCGGACCCCTCTTATGGCGCCCTGGAATACGAACCGGGTTACGAACTGAAAACGGAAACCCTTTACGGGGGCCGGAAGCATTACCATCTTAAATTCAAGAATTATTCGGATTCGGACGTGGTGGTCGATAAAGCGGGAGGAGGGCACCCCTTCCTTTCGGACGATATCCATTTCCAGGTCGGGGATTTGGTCCGCACCCGCTTCTTTGTCAATCAAATGCCGCATTTAGTCTATAAGCCTGCCGTTTACAGGCTGGATCTCCCCCGCCAGACACTCGACCTTTACACGAACGTTCCGTTCGATGTAAAGGAGGTGGACGACCCGTACGGCATATTGACCCCGCAAAACCTTGCCGACCTTGAAGGCCACGCCCACCACGGAACCGGGATTTTCCAGGGTATGACGATCTCCTTCCCGCTCGAATTTGCCGAGTCCACCCCGGCGAAAGACGGTAAGAAGGTTACGGTAACCATCTCTTTCCCGTATTACGATATGCCCGATAAAGTAATCGAGTTGGAAGCCTACCACCTTCACCCGAACAGTTATATGGTCAGGCCGGGCGGGTCACTGCATATACCGATACGAAAGGCGTACCGCGCATGGCAGTTAGAGCCTATGTACACGACACTGGAACCCACCGACCTTTCCGTCGAATTGTTGTGGCAGGATGCCCCCTCGGTAGTAACGGAAATTGCGCTCACCCCGCAATATGCGCAGGACGGATGGGACAGCGAAATTTTCGTAAGGCTCGGTTCCGACGAAGGTAACGCTTTGGTGGCTCTAAAACAGAGTGGCGAAATCCTCTGGAGCTGGCACGTCTGGAGTTCGCTTTATGATCCGGATAACGGGGGCGGAACCTACATCGTGAATACCCCCGCATACCGGAATGTCTTTATGGACCGCAACCTCGGGGCGATACGGGCAAGCAACGCATCCCATGAGGATATTAAATACTCCCAGGGACTGTTCTATCAATACTGTCGTAAAGACCCGTTCCCGCCGATGGAGGATTATGTCGACAATCCGGGGCAGGAGAATTACGATTACCTTAACCGGAGAATGAATACGTACGATATCCACGGGAATCCACATCCCCGCAGCGGGAATTCTACGCAGGTGTGGAACAGAAGACAGATAACAAGTGCCGATCCCAGGGTCAACGTTACCTTGAGTATAAGGAATCCGACGCTATTTCTGACTTCCACAGCTCCGGCATACAGTTGGTTCAGTACTGATATCGGGGAGTGGCCCTATTTGTGGTGGGGACCTATAGGACATGATTATTATAAATCTGAGTTCGATCCCTGTCCGGAAGGATGGAGGATGCCCGACGATCCTGCCTTGAATTCGAATGTTTTCCTTTATGGTAATAGTGCCGAATGGGGGCCGTATACGCAAAATTATGGATATAACTTCCAGAACATGGGTTATGTACCCGCTTCCGGTATTATGGATTTTGAAACCGTTAACGCATCAAATTATAAAGGGGTGGGGAAATGGTTCGCAATGTGGTGCGGTGTAGCAGATGGGACCTTCATTGTAGAAAATGAAACACCTCGATATATAGTTTTTTCCAATATGCCCCTGGATTTTAACCTTATCGAGGATGCACCCCCGCAATACCCGAGTATTTACGCGGCCAGCGGCCTGAACGTGCGTTGTATGCGCTACGATTTGAGCAGATATGATTGACAGTTCGCCGGAAACAATAATATGATTTATCCACCCGTGGTTTTATTTATAGTATAGTTACTCTCATAGTGTACTGGAAGTTGAGCAAGAACCCCGGCTATGCGCGAGTACCGCCGGGGTCTCTATCAACCATAGGCGGTTGGTTTTTTTCGATAACAATAAGTTACATTTCGGTTTAAAAACATTATATTTATTGTAGGAAGCGACTCTATTTTTACAGCCGTTTCTCAGGAATGCTCATTTTTGCCCCATTTACTGCAAACGCGGTTTCTTATGGAACACGGGGAAATATTGAACAGCCTGAAGTCGGCTCTTTCGTTGAGGTACAACGACAAAATCATCTATCAGAGGAAAGTCGCGGAAGCCCTGAATACTAACATTCCATCCGTTAGAAGAAGATTTTCAGGTAAGAATTTGTTTACGTTGAAAGAGATATCCCTTATCAGCGAAAGACTGGATATCCCGATAGACGAGATATTCGATAATTGCAGCAGCCGCAACAGCTATCCACTGGAATTTCTGGAATATAACCTGACCCAGTCCGGGCGGAATCACAACGAGGTATTTTATAATACCAACGAAATGTTCCGTTATGCGGGACAATCCGTAAACTCCCAACTGTGCATATCCTGCAATAAACTCCCCGATGTGCTGAAACCCAACCATATGGGCTTCACCCGGTTCACAGCCTTGAAATGGCTTTATTTAAAGTTCGGCCCGGATTCACTGGTTCCACTTTCAGATATTCCGCTGTTACCCGATACGGAGAAGCTCCTGGAAGAATATCTTTCTAATATCTATTCTTTCAAAAATATAGTTTGCCTGCTTAACAACAATATCATCGGGGACTATCTCACGGATATCCGGCAGTTTTACATCCTGGAGTATCTCGGCCGCGAGGAAGCAGAAGTACTGGCAGCGGAAGTCGAGAAGTTACTGGGGGTTTTTGAAAAGATGTGTATCGACGGCCGCCTGCGAAACGGCCCGGAAGTGGCGATTTATTGTACGGATTCCCATATTCCCAGCGACATTTATATAGTGGAGAGTACCAACGTGAATTTTACGGTCCTTTTTCCCACACCCTTAAACGCAGCTATAAGTAAAAGCGATAACGTCCGCCTTGCCATGGGCAAATGGTTTAAACTGTGGAAGCGTCCCGCGACGCTGATAAGCCAAAGCGGCGCCCACATACGGCGGCAGTTTATGGATAAACAGTATAAGTCGCTCAAAGTTTTCAGGGATTTTATAGGTGCCGGGGTTTAACATATCGATACGAAAGTCATGGATTATACTTCATTGGCAGAAGCGATAGAATATAATATCAGGGAAAAGTTCCCGAACGAATCCAGCAAGGCCCGGCTTTTGTCTGATAAGCTGGGCATAAGCGAAACCGCGGTATATCAGAAATTGAGCGGCTCCCGGCGGTTCTCACTGGAAGAAGTTGCCAGTATAGCGCGCTTGTTTTCCGTCTCGGTCGACCGGTTACTGAATAGGCAACCCCATCGGTTCAGCCACCCGATGGAGTTGATCCACCCCGGAAATATGTCGGCAGAGGAGATTGCCGTTTACGGGGAAGAAACGGCCCAATCCATTCTCGAGCAGGCCTCCCGGGCCGGGTATTCCAAATTTACGGGTGTGTTGAAGAACCTGCCTCCCTTCGGTTATTGTAATTTGGAGTGGCTAATGAAATTCTCGCAGCTCAAATGGATCTACCTGAATAATTCCGTGGACGGTATTGCCCCGCTAACCGGGATGAAGGTTCCCGGAGAATTCGACACCTTGAGCAGAATCGCAGGCAAGGTTTTCAATTCGTTCCGTACCCTGCTCTTTATTATCGACGGTGATATTACCCGGAATCAGATTAAGGAGGTGCAGTTTTTTTTGAAAATCGGACTTATCACCGTGGAACAGGCAAAGTTTATCATGGACGACATGGACACTCTTTTGGACCGGATTCAGAAGATATGCCGGATTGGCCACACGGATAACCCGGGGCAGGAGATAGAAATTTTCTATTCCGACATTCCGCTTTACAATGACATTTACCTTGTGGAGAGCACTACGGTAAATCAGGCCGTTTTGTTTACGCAGGGCTGCATACCGATTATACCCAAAGAGACCCGGACCCTGAACGTAATCAGGGATTGTGTTATTTCGTGTAAACGCTCTTCCAATCCTATTTGCGGAGTCGCAGACCTCGAGCGGATTAATTTCTTTGAGAAACAATACGGCCGGGTAGACCGATTCCGGAAGAGCCTCTCCTGAACAACCGGCACCCAAGGAAAAGGCAACAAAGGGAGTTGGCGGTCATAATGAGTCCCCGATTATTCTGTATGGCTTTGCCGGTTAAAACATGTAGTATTTCTCTGGCACTCAACTTTCGTATCAATTTAAAACCGTATATTAACACCACGATACAATTAAGAGGAATCGGTCGTGCCACCGTTTCCGGTATGCAAATTGTTAAGGGTTAGCCGAACACATAACCGGAAAAATATGACCTCGAAAAGCGAAATGTTCCGCCTGATGAAAAAAAGGGGGACCAACCAGTTGGACGACCTTACGATGGGTCTGGTGAATGCGATGAAGTACAGCGATTCGGACGTGGAATATCCCGAATTCACCGGAGTCGAACCCGGTAAGGGGGTGCAGCCCGAATGGTTCTATGACGTCTACCGCGGCACCAACGGCTTCTCCGAACTGACGGCCATCAATCAGTACGTTTCGCAGGAGGCGCTGTTCGACGACGTGGGCGAACTTATGATGGGGGTCGCGCTGGTCGAGATGAAACACATGGACAAACTGGGCGACTTTATCCTAAAACTCAAGGGCCAGGTGACCCAGGAATACGATACCCGGTTCGTCGAGTACGGCAGTTCCGCACGCGAAGCGGTGGAACTCGGAATAAAATCGGAGACTGCCACCATTGCCGAGTACGAGAAATTGACGGAACGGGTCGAGGACCTGCCGCAGAACGACACCACGAAAGTCACCCTCCAACTGCTGGCTAAACTTATCGCCGACGAGGAGCACCACCGCACCATGTTCCGCGAATGGCTGAAAACCCACGAGGAAAAGCCCGACGAGCAGCGGAAGGAATAATACCGGCATATTTCACAAAGCCCGTTTTCCCGTGGACCGTCCCTCCGGCCGACGCGGTAAACGGGCTTTTTTTGTCACCCGGCCCGACTCCGTCCGGGAGGGCCGCCCAGCCCCTATTCACACCACCGGTACCGGCTCCGGAGACAACTGCAGCCCGCCTGTTATTCCGCCTTTGGACCCGACAGCAAAATTCTTTGGCCCGCAGGGCAAAGCCCGGTAGGTTCGGTTGCACTACTTTTGTTCCGGATAACTCGTACGGAATGAACCCGAACGGTAAAACCAAAAGTTTCCTGACCATTATAACGGTCCTTTTGACCACTGCCGGAACCGTTTCGGCCCGGCGGAAACTTTTCGGGTCGCAAATAGGAGGTATCCGCGAAACCCGGCAGATGCCGGAACCACTCGATTGCCAACGGCATTTACACGATGGTGGAGATAATCGAACCGTCGCAGATAGTACATCATTACAGGAACTTATCGACGGGAAGGGGCACTTCCGTTACGTAATAGATATGTCGAAACTCGATTAATGATTGAAACATGAGAAAAGAATTTTCGCTTGCCGTGGCCCTGGTATCGGCCATGGCGGTAAACGGTGTGTCGGCGCAGGAGCCGGGGAAGGGGGAAAGGATAGAAGTAACCGACCGTATGGAGCCGGTAAACCCCGACTGGTTTACCGGTACGGGATGGCTGGAGATGACGGTAACCGATACGGACACCTTCGGGGTCTCGGTAGCCAATGTGGTTTTCGAACCGGGCTGCCGTAACCACTGGCACAAGCACCCGGGCGGACAGCTGCTTATAGTGACCGGGGGCGTAGGTTATTACCGGGAGCGGGGCAAACCGGTGCGGGTGCTCCGCAAGGGCGACGTTGTGGCTATTTATCCCGGAGTGGAGCACTGGCACGGCGCCACTCCCAATACGTGGTTCGCCCATATGGCACTCGGGACCAATCCGGACGCGGGGCCTGCCGAATGGCTGGAGCCGGTCGGCGACGAAGAATATTACAACCTCGAAAAATAATCGCGGCCGGCTGGCCCGACAGAAGGCAAAAAATAATGAAAACAGCAAAAGTTTTAACGACTTTGTTGGCAATGGCACTTACAATAGGGGCCGCACAGGCACAAACGGGCGGCAGGAAGATACTCGTAGCATGGTATTCGTGGGGAGGCAATACCGAAGCGGTAGGCAAATTCATACAACAGCTCACCGGGGCGGACGTGTTCGTAATCGAACCGGTCGAACCCTACTCCTCCGATTACCGGACCTGTACCGAAGAGGCGAAAGCCGAAATAAACGCCGGCCGGGCGAGGGCGATTAAAGGGAACGTTCCCGATATCGGGCAATACGACGTGGTGGTGGTCGGCACGCCCAACTGGTGGAGCACCATGGCCCCGCCGGTGCTCTCTTTCCTGAACGGGCATGACCTGGCGGGTAAGACGGTGGTGCCGTTCGTAACCCACGGCGGTGGCCGCGAGGCCCGGTGCTTCAGCGATATGGAGCGGGCCGCACCCGATGCCGAATTCCTAAGGGGGTTCGTCGTGCCGGGCAACAGGGCAAACGGCTGTAAGGCCGAAGTGGAAAGGTGGCTGAAAGAGACGGGCCTTATCGGTTAAACCGCCGGAACGGGACGCCTGCCCGGTCCCAGGGCACGGCCCGTGCGGTCGCCCCGGGCAATCCGCCCGGCGGACCGGTAGTTAATCCCGGGTTTTCCGCATGAGGCCGCTTAAAGGCCGGCGGGTATAAAAACACTCCTTGTCGGAAAGTGTATAAAAAATGAACCGGATTTTAGTGGTAACTTGCCCGAAATTAAACATTGACAGAGATGAAAAAAACGCTTTTTCTTACTATCGCCGCCGCCATGTCTTTAGGTGCGGCCTCCGCGCAGGGTTTCCATGATTTCACGGTAAAGGACATACGCGGCAGTGATTTCGAGCTGTCGCGGTTAAAGGGCAGCAAGGTTATGGTGGTCAACGTGGCCTCGCGGTGCGGACTCACACCGCAATACGCCGGGTTGCAGGCGCTCTATCAAAAATACGGGGGCGACGGTTTCGTGATAATAGCATTCCCGGCCAACGATTTTTTAGGGCAGGAGCCGGGAAGCGATGAGGAAATAATTGCCTTCTGCGAAGAGAATTACGGGGTGAGCTTTCCCGTTATGTCCAAAATATCGGTCACGGGCGACGACATGCATCCCCTCTACCGGTGGCTGACTTCCGCCGAACTTAACGGGGTATCGGACGCGGAAGTGACATGGAATTTCCAAAAATTCCTGATAGACCCCGAGGGGAACTGGGTCGGCTCGGCAGCCCCCACCGTCCTCCCCGACGCGGAGGAGATAACCGGCTGGATAGAAACCGAATAATTCAAACAAATGAAAACACACACTCTATTGATAACCCTGGCCTTTACAGCTACCACAATGAATACCTCCACCGCCCAAAGTACGTCACATGAACGGAAAGGCCCCGACAACCACGGTTACGGGGAGTCGATAGCCGGAACCGTCCCGGATTTCTCCTCCACCGATCCGGAGCTGGCATCTGTTCTCGAGAATTTCATTACCGGGGAAGTAGTGCCGCACGGCGGCCTCGAAGACCGCGACCGACTGATGGCCATACTGGCATCCGCCATAGCCTGCCAGTCGATAAGCCAATATCGTATAACGCTCTACGAAGCGCTCGATGCGGGGATCACGCCCGTGGAGGCAAAAGAAATCGTCTACCAGTCGGTACCCTACGTCGGTATATCGAAGGCGGCGGATTTCGTCCGGGCTACAAACGAGATATTTTCCGGGCGGGGAATCCCCCTGCCGCTCGAAGGCCGGTCGACCACTTCACCGGAGACCCGGTTCGAACGGGGCCTCGCCGTGCAGAAGGAGATATTCGGCGAGAGAATCGAAAACAACTACAGGAACTCCCCGGCCGGCCAGCTTCATATCCAGCGTTACCTGTCGGCCAACTGCTTCGGCGATTTCGTGGCACGAGGGGATCTGGATCTGAAAACCCGCGAAATGCTTACATTCTCGATGCTGCTGTCGCTCGGCGGCTGTGAACCGCAACTCAAAGGCCATATCGAGGGAAACGTGAATGTGGGCAACGGCAAGGATTACCTGCTGGCCGTGGTGACGCAGCTCATTCCCTACGTGGGCTATCCGAGGGCGCTGAACGCAATCGCCTGCCTCAATGAAACGATTCACGAATGAATGACGGCCCCGGGCTAGGCGCCACCCTTAACCGGATATCGACCGGAAGAATGTGCAATTACCAAATAGTTACCTAATTTTACACCCGACAGTTTAAACTCACAGGAAGATGAAAAAGATATTGTTCACCGTGGCCGTAGCCACACTGCTTGCCGCGGGCGCCGGATGCAGGGCGTCGAAAGCCAAAACCGGCGGCTCTCAACCCGTCGCCGACACACCCGTGGTCTACATGACCGAAGAAATAACCCCCGAGAGCATCGTCAGAATGTATGAATTACTGGGCCGCGAAGCCCACGGCAAAGTAGCCATAAAGCTCAGCATGGGCGAGCCGGGAGGTGACAATTACCTGAAACCGGAACTGGTGGGCGATTTCGTACGGCTTGTCGACGGCACTTTCATCGACGCCAACACCGCCTACGGCGGCCGGCGAGCCACCACCGAGGACCACCTGCAGGCGGCCCGTGAGCACGGGTTCCTCAACCTGGCGCCGGTGGATATCCTCGACTCGGAAGGGGAAACGGACCTGCCCGTGACCGGCGGTACGCATATCACGCGGGATATCGTGGGCCGGAATTTCCTCGATTACGATTTCACCGTAATCCTCTCCCACTTTAAAGGCCACGCCATGGGCGGCTTCGGAGGCGCGGTAAAAAATATGTCCATAGGCATAGCGTCGGCCAACGGCAAACGACTTATCCATTCCGGCGGGGCGAGCACCGAGAATTGGGGCAACCCCACGCAGGAACAGTTTCTCGAAACGATGGCCGAGGCGGCCAAAGCGATAGCGGACCATTGCGGGGAGGATATAATCTACATCAGCGTGATGAACAACCTTTCGGTCGACTGCGACTGCGACTCCAACCCTGCCGACCCCGAGATGGGTGATATCGGCGTGCTGGCGTCGCTCGACCCGGTGGCGCTCGACAAGGCGTGCGTCGACCTGGTTTACGCATCGGAGGACCACGGCAAAATACACCTGGTGGAGAGGATGGAATCGCGCAACGGGATACATACCCTTGTCCATGCCGAGAAAATCGGGCTGGGTTCGCAGGACTACACCCTTGTCGTTATAGATTAGGTCCCGCCCGGGACCGCCAAACCGAAAAAACGGCCATTATGCAATTCAAAAAGGACGAGCACACGGTATTCAATTACCGCGACATATTTTTCAGTTACCACATGAGCGAGGACAAACGGTGCTCCAGTATGGCACACGACCATTATATGGTCTATGTCTACTCGGGCGAATACCGTATCCTCGAAGGAAAAAAAAAGACAGTGATCCGGCAGGGGGAATGCGTCTTCATCCGGCGGGATAACCGGGTGAACATGGAGAAGCTCTCGGTCGGCGACGAACCTTTCCGGGGCATTTTCATGATGCTCAGACGGCCGTTCCTGCGCGCCATGTTCCAGAAAATGGAGAAGAGGGAGGTTCCCGCCGACGCGGGCAGGTTCCGGCAGAGTACGGTGCCGCTTCCGGCGACGACCGAAATCAAAAGCCTTTTCCTGTCGCTTACGCCCTATTTCGACTCTTCGGTCGTACCCGCGGACGAGATGATGGAACTGAAGCAAATCGAGGGGGTTTACGCCCTTTTGAATATCGATAAGCGGTTCTACGCGACACTGTTCGATTTCACCGAACCGTGGAAGATAGACATCCTCGGCTTCCTCGAACAGAACTACATGTACGACCTGACTATGGAGGAGATAGCTTCGTTTACGGGCCGAAGCCTTTCGACCTTCAAGCGGGATTTCAAAAAAATCAGCGACCTGCCGCCCCAGAAATGGCTTATACAGCGGCGGCTGAAGGCGGCATACGACATGATAAAAGAGGACGGCAAAAGGGTCTCGGACGTCTACGGCGAGGTGGGTTTCAAAAACCTCTCGCACTTCTCGGTGGCATTCAAAAAGCAGTACGGCTTCTCCCCCGGTAAGTAACTGCGCGGGCGGCCGGGGCGGCGGCGGGCCGTAATAATTCCGCCTTACCCGCGTTGGTACCCCCGGATACCGCAAGGCGCGGTTTTGGCTCCCCGGCAAAGGATGCCGTATCGACCCGCGAACGCGGCGGTGAATCGGGTGACTTTTAATACTTCAGTAAATTACGCTATCTTTGCGCCGATGGGCAAATCCATAAATAAGGTAACCGTACGGGCATGGCTGCTGGCCGCGCTGGTACTGTTTCCCTATGCGGCGCAGACTGTCCATGTGGAGCTGCACTGCGCGGGGAGCGCGGCGTTCGGCCAGTGCTCACACCACGACGGCGACCACGACGACGAGCAGCACGACCCGGCCACCTGCCCGGTCTGCCGGTTCCACCTTGCGCCATACATCCGGACGGATACCATACTTATCGCCTGTTACGAGGTGGAGTACCGTCACCGTACGCCACGGCCACGGCTTGCCGAATACGGTTCTCCCTTAATCCACGTCAATCCGCGGGGACCTCCCGCCTGACCCTCCCCCACCGATGGCGCGGAACTTTTTCCCGCGCATTTTTCCAGTATTAACATAAACGACAGACAATGCCATACCGGGTACTTCCGGCAATGCTTGCGCTGTCCTTACTGTCGTCCCCGCTGCTCACCCGTGCGCAGGAACCGGATACCGTCCGGTCGGTAGACATCCAGGCCGTAACGGTGAGTTCGACTTTTTCCCGGCAGGAAAAAATGGGTTCGGCCCTCAGCGTGGATATAGCCGACAAGGCATTTATCCGCGAGTATTTCACGGGCAACCTCGTGCAGACCCTCGGGAATATTCCCGGAGTACGCTCCATGGATATCGGTTCGGGATTCTCAAAACCCGTAATCCGGGGGATGGGTTTCAACCGTATAGCGGTGCTCGAGAACGGGATAAAACAGGAAGGACAGCAATGGGGCGCGGACCACGGCCTCGAAATCGACGCCTTCAACGCCGAGAGGGTGGTGGTGCGCAAAGGTCCGGCGTCGCTCATGTACGGCAGCGACGCCATGGGCGGTACTATCGAAATAACGCCCCAGCCTCCGCCGGCCGAAGATATGTTCTTCGGCGAGGCGGTGGTGATGGGCCGTTCGGTGAACGGCACCCTCGCGGCATCGGTGATGCTGGCCCTTAAACAGAACCGTTGGTACACCCGGGTGCGCTATACCGGGCAGAATTTCGGCGACTACCGCGTCCCCACGGACACAATCGTATACCTTACGCAGAAACTTCCCGTGCACGGCAACCGGCTCAAAAATACCGCCGGCCGCGAGCGCGACGTCTCCCTCTGGACGGAATACCGCCGCAACGGCTACTACACCAACTTTTCGGTGAGCAACGCTTACCAGAAAGTCGGTTTCTTCCCCGGCGCCCACGGCATCCCGGACGCTTCACGGCTCGAAAACGACGGCAGCCGCAGGGATATAGGCCTGCCGTACAGCACGGTCAACCACCTTAAGGCCACTACCCGGCAGCAATATTCGTGGCGGTCGTTGTCGGCATCGCTCGACCTGGGCTACCAGAACAACCGCCGCACCGAGATGAGCGAGTTCCACACCCACTACGGCAACCAGTCCCGGCCCGCGAAAAACCCGGACAGGGAGCTGTTCTTCTCGCTTAACACCTTCAGCGCGTCTGCCAGACTCAGGTATTTCAGCG
The DNA here is from genome assembly GCA_021202985.1 of Alistipes sp. Taxonomy (GTDB): domain Bacteria; phylum Bacteroidota; class Bacteroidia; order Bacteroidales; family Rikenellaceae; genus WRDF01. The sequence goes on along the minus strand of JAJQCA010000075.1, from coordinate 1,871 downwards.
CCGGGGGATGGGAGCACACCGCGGGGGTGGACGTGCAGTACCAGCACAACGGTATCGGCGGCTATTCCTTCCTGCTGCCTCGCTACGACCGGGCGACATCCGGCGTATATTGGATCGCCTCGTGGACCGTTACGGAGGCGCTGACCCTCACGGGAGGCCTGCGCTACGACCATGGCCGCGTAGACATATCGGCATACAGGGACTCCTACCTCGCGGACTACCTCCAAACGAACGGCTACGACGCGGAAACCGTCGCCCGGTACGAGTGGCGGAGCAACGCGGTCGACAAGCGGTTCGGGGACCTCTCCGGCGGAGCGGGCCTGGTGTGGAACCCGGGCCGCGGACACCTCGTGAAAGCCAACATCGGCCGGAGTTTCCGTCTGCCGGGCGCCAACGAACTGGCCTCGAACGGAGTCCACCACGGCACCTTCCGCCACGAGCAGGGCGATGCGGCGCTCGATTCCGAACGGGGATGGCAGTTCGATATGGAATACGGTTACGAGAGGGGCCGGTTTTCGGCCTCCGTATCGCCGTTCGCCAGCCGGTACGCCAATTATATCTACCTGCGGCCTACCGGCGAGTGGTCGCTCCTGCCGCATGCCGGGCAGGTATACCGCTATACAGGGGCAAGGGCCGTCCTTGCGGGGACGGAAGTTTCGCTGGCCATAAACCTGCCTTTCGGTTTCGGCTATTCCTTCGCCGGGGAGTATGTCTACACCTACAATCTCGATGAAGATATCCCGCTGGCCTTCTCCCCTCCCGCCACGATGCGCAATACGGTGTCGTGGACCGGCGGCCGGTACGGCGTGCACGTCGAAACGGAGAGCCTCGCGCGCCAGGACCGGGTGGCCCGGAACGAATCGCCCACACCGGGCACAAACCTGTTCCATGCGGGCTTCTCGGCGGATATTCCGCTCGGCAACACCGTTGTGGAGGTAACACTCCGTCTCCGGAATATTTTCGACAGGAAATATTACAACCACCTCAGTTTCTACCGGCACGTCGAGATACCCGAGCCGGGACGCAACATACAGTTGATGATAAAAGTACCTTTTAAAACCAGAACAAAATGAGAACGACCATAATTTTATCGGCAGCACTCGCGGCATCCGCACTGCTTTTAACCTCATGCGGAGACGACAAGGGCGACACCACCCCGCCCGTAATCCAGCTCCACGCCCCGGCCGAGGGGGCGAACCTGCGTATCGGGAACTCCGGCGGCATCCACCTCGATATGGACCTGTCGGACAACGAGGCGCTCGGCTCGTATACGATAGAAATACATATCGACGACGGCCATTCCCATACCCGGGCAGACGCCGGCACCGACGATTTCTTCTTTAAAAAAACCTGGACCGACATCGCGGGAATGAAAAACAAGAATGTCCACCATCACGAAATAGTGGTTCCCCCGGACGCCACCCCCGGTGCATATCATTTTATAGTCTACTGTGCCGACCGGTCGGGGAACGAATCGCACGCGGTTCGGAACATCGTCCTCAGCATCGACGGCGAAGACGACCATGACGACTAAACCACGACCGCGATAAATTATCGAAACCGGTCGGTTTATAAAAGGGCAGCCCCACGTGGGGCTGCCCTTGTTTTTACCACGGTCCGCTACCGGAAGTGGGTGAAGTGTAAATTCCGTTTACAAATCTGTAAAAAAAATTTACACCCGCGCGGCCATATTAGCACCTTAATATTCTGTCATACAGGGAAATATGCCTTACGGCACAGGCTTGGCATCTATAAAGGTAAAAAGTAACCGCTAAAACACAGAGCCATGAAAAAGTATATCTATTACATCTGCTGTTTACCGATTCTCTTCCTCTGGAATGAAATAAGCGAAGGGGTGTTCTTCTGACAAA
>JAJQCA010000068.1 GCA_021202985.1 Alistipes sp. | reverse complement strand
GTGCGAGTGTGTGCGAGGTGTGTGAAGTGTGTGCGAAGTGTGTGCGAGTGTGTGCGAGGTGTGTGCGAGTGTGTGAAGTGTGTGCGAAATGTGTGCGAAGTGTGTGCGAGTGTGTGAAGGCGCTGGTACCCTTCGCACCGGGCAAGCGCCGACGGCTCCGGAAGGGCATACACCGCTTTGGCGAAACCGCATTCGATTATCAGGAAGGAACCGGCCGGTTACCCGGCCCGGGTCCGCAATGGGGCGGAACCGCTATCCCGCTTTACCGAGTATATGTGAATTGGCGGTGATAACATCCGCATCGTAATCCCCTATCCGGCAAACTTCCAACCCGGCCGCGGCAAGGCGCTGGTGCCCTTCGCACCGGGCGAGTGCCGACGGCTCCGCAAGGGCGTATACCGCTTTGGCGAAACCGCGTTCTATTATCAGAGCCGTGCACGACAGGGGTTTGGATTTACGGTGGGTGCACGGCTCCATAGAACTGTATATCGCCGCACCGCGAAGGTCCGCCCCGGCTGCGTCCGCCTTGGCAACGGCTTCCTCCTCGGCATGGTTGAGCGGGCCGGTCTCGTGTGTGTAACCGGTAAATACCTGCCCGGTGGCCGTGACCACCACCGCACCGACGCGATAAGCCGTGTCGCACGGGGCGCCCAGGCACCCCTGGGCTACCGCGTCCGCAAGGAACCGACGGTCGAGAAGGTCGGTCTGCGGCGGCACCATCTCCATAACGGCCATACCGCCCAGGTCTTCGCTGGTGCGTAAACGCATGCGGCTCTCCCCGCCCCACGGGTAAGCGCCCGGAGGCATAAGACGCGGGGCGGAGGGGTCGCCCACCATGAACGGTGCGACCGCGAGCCTGAACAGGTCAGCATGCCCGGTACCGAGGTACATCCCCAATATCGAAGTCCCGCCTTCCACGAAAAGGGTACGGTAACCGAGGCCCTCCAACCGCCGTGCAATCACCGCAGGCGTTATCATCTCCTCCACGAACACTTCCGCCACCCGCGTCAACCGTTCCACACGCCCGGCCGGGGCTTGCGGCGTGGTAAATACCACCTTGCGGCCCCCGCCGCGTGTGAAGAAACCGCACCCGGGGTCTATTTCGCCGCCACGGGTAATCGTAACCTTACAAATATCCGGCTCCATGCCGGCCCTCTTGCGGGCCTCCCTGAGTGCGGGGTCCTTGATCACCAGCGACGGGTCGTCCGCCCGTACGGTACCGGCACCGACAAGAATCGCATCACACCGCGAGCGCATGGCCCCTACACGGGTCCAATCCTCCGGGGTCGAAAGTTTCAACCGCCCGGGTGCGCAGTCGTCGATATAGCCGTCCAGCGAGACGGCGGCGGAAACTATGGTTCTCATGGCAGTAATTCAGGTAACCCGGAATCTTCCGCCGGGTCGGGTGATTCGAATATTGCATCGCCCGGACGGTGGGTAGGCGTATCGTCCGCCGTCCCGGCGGTATTGTCGTTTAGATGGTCGAGGCAAAGACCGTCCCTGTCATTACCGCTTTCGCCGGGCCGGCTGCCCGGAAAGCCCCTCTCCCCTTCATTATCGCGGGGCGACCCGCTTGCGGCAGGCAGGAACTCCTCTATCGCTCCGCTGACACCCTCCGTATCCCGATTGCCGGGGCCGCCCCGGGCCATCCCGGACCGCAGGGTAAACAGCGTGATTTCAGGCTTGGTGCCCAGCCGCATAGGGAACATTACGTACCCCGTGCCGTCGTTGATATAGAGGTACCGGCCGGCCTGCTCGTAGAGACCGCTCCAGCGGTCGTAGAAAAGCCGTGCGGGCGACCAGCGCCACCGGCCCCACCCCACTTTAATCTGCATCGAGTGCACATGACCCGCGAGGGTAAGGTCTCCCACCCCGGCGTTCACCATTTCGGTCCAGAGCTGCGGCGCGTGGGTCACAGCAAGGTTGAACGCCCCGCGGGGAACATCCCTGTAGGCGGCCGCAATATCCGCACCGTGCATACCCGAAGTATGGCTGTGGCCGTAAAACTCTTCCGGGTAATCCAGCCCCGTTATGTAAATCGTATCCTGACCGTTCGACAACGGGACACTTGCGTCCCTCAGCACGGTCCACCCGAGGCCCTCCTGTTTGGCGGTCAGCCGGGCGATATTCTCCTGCGGGGAGTTGGCCGCGGTGTCTTTTATATAGATACCCAGGTCATGGTTCCCGAGCACCGAGTAGACCCCGTAACGCGCCCGGATGCCGCCCAATATTTCCAGCGCCTGCGGTGTAAGCTCCCTTTCATGCACGTTCACTATATCCCCGCCGTTGATAACTATGTCCGGCCTCAGGCCGTTTATCGTATCGCGCATCCGGGCCAGGAACCGCTCGCCATTCACAACGTTGCCGTAGTGTGTGTCGCTGAACTCCACCACCCGCATACCGTCGAATGAAGCAGGCAGGTTATCGAACGTGAGTTCAACCCGCTCGACCCTGATAACGCTCCGCCCGTAAGTCATGCCGTAGGCCAGCCATGTGAAACAGAGGAGGGCCAACACAATGCCGATATTGTTATAAACAAACGACGGGCGCCCGGTCCGCCTTCGGCGCACTATGTCTCCCAGAGAGATTACGGCATAAACGGCCTTCGGAACGGCATTGAGGAAGAACAGGCCGATTATCCAGAGTATCGCACGCATCGAGGCGGTACTCTGCCAGTCGAGCACCGTGTTGTAAGCCGCCAGCGCGGCCACCACCATGGTATCCACCACCGCGGCGTAGACCACGTATCCCACCCGCCATGCCCGGCCGGGATGCCGGCTGCGGACAATCCTGCGGAACATATAGACGTCCGCCCAGATAGCCACCAGGGAACTGAAAAGTATGAGGAGTACTATTTTCATTCGTTTCGCCCGACCCTGCCAGTTTACGCAAAGAAATAAGGGCCGTCTATTTATTGTTTTTGGTCCTTTTCGGGTTTGCCGGGAACCAGCCTTTTTCCACCCGTTTCTTCTGGTCGAACAGCTCACCGATACCCCACAGGGCGGAGAAGCCGAATACCCCGAGGGCGGTCGACACAAGTACATGGCCCGCCAGCAGCGACCCGGCCAATGCTACCAGGCCCGCCACGAGGAACACCCACCAGCACCGCGTTCCGAAATAATATTCCGCCTTTATAACGATCGGGTGAAACAGCCCGATTATCAGGAAAGTTACAACACCGATAATAAGGCCCGAGAAATTATATGCCGTATCGAAATTCATCCGTATGGAATTAGTTTTAGCGAGCTACAAAAATACAAACCTTATGCAGAAAAGCAACTTGCCCGCATTTCCGGTAGATAACCGGGGCACCTTCGCCTTGGGATGCGGCCATGAAAAATATCCAAATCCGGCCGGGAATATTGTCCTTCCCGGCAAAGCCAATCCGTTAGGAGCCAGTCGCCCCGGCTATAATTTCGGTAAGGCTTCGTCCAGTAAACCAACCACCAGCCACTCTTTTCAGCTAATCCATCCATAAGGAGCCAGTCCCCCGACCGTCATTTCGGACTGGCTCCGTACAGGAAAACAACCTCCACAGCCACCCTACCGGCAATACCCATCCGTTCGTAACCACACACCCCGGCTATACTTCCCCGAAATTCACGGTCCACCGCCGTGTTACCTGACTAAAAGCCCTCCCCTGAACAGTTTTTCCGGCATCCAACCATATTCCCGTACCACCCGCACCCAAATAAAAAAGCGCCCCCTCCACGGGGACGCGTAACCATCCGGTGCCCTGGGGCCCCGGCGATTAATAGTTGTTTTTCTTCGGTTCGAAGTAAGCCTGTGCGTGGGCGCAGGCGGGGCACATTTCGGGAGCCTCCGTACCTGTATGCACATATCCGCAGTTACGGCATTGCCACTCGATGGGTTCCTCACGTGAGAAAACGCCTTCTTCCTCCACCCTTTTAAGCAGGGTGCGGTAACGGCTCTCGTGTTCGCTCTCGACTTTTGCGATGTTGCGGAACACCGTGGCGATGGCCGTGAATCCTTCCGCTTCGGCCACGTCCGCCCATGCCGGGTAGAGTTCGCCCCACTCTTCGTGTTCGCCGTCGGCGGCGGCAAGAAGGTTTTCTGCCGTGGTGCCTATTTTACCTGCCGGGAACGTACCGTCTATATTGAGCATGCCGCCTTCCAGGAATTTGAAGAAACGCTCCGCGTGCTCCTTTTCCTGCTCGGCCGTTTCGAGGAATACGCCGGCTATCTGTTCGTAACCCTCCTTTTTGGCCTTGCTGGCAAAGAAAGTATAACGTGTACGCGCCTGCGATTCACCCGCGAACGCCCTAAGGAGGTTCTTTTCGGTTTCGGTTCCTTTTACTGATTTTCCCATAGTTGAAATAGTTTGTTATGTTATAGTTTGGTTCGTAAGCCTTTGCCCGTTTGTCGTTCCGCAAATATAATAACCCGGCCGGGGATTAGCGCCATAAATCTTACCAATAGTTTTTATGCACCTATAAGGCCCTGCTTATAGACGGCACGGATATTCGTTTAAAGATAGTAACTTTAGCGGGATTTTTCACTCCGCCGCATCCCGTTTTGCAGGAAATTTGAAACCGCGGGACCGGTAATAAACATTTCATTTCAATCCTTTGGACGAACTGTCGCTTGCAACGCCCTCCATCCTGTTCTCGGCAATCTCGCTGATAATGCTGGCCTATACCAACCGCTTTCTCTCCTACGCCACGCTTATAAGGAGCATCTCGGCGGAGTATGCGGTAAAACCTTCCGAGAAGATACGGGCGCAGATAAGCAACCTCCGCCGGCGTCTCTATATGACACGGGCCATGCAGATACTCGGCATCCTGAGCCTGCTGCTGTGTGTGGTGTGCACATTCCTTATCTATGTGGGCCTTCAAACCGCCGCGGTGTGGATGTTCGGCATAGCGCTTATTTCGCTGGCAGTGTCACTGGCCGTTTCCATAGCCGAGATACAAATTTCGGTACGCGCGCTGGATATCCACCTCGACAGCGTGAACCATAATTGATACCCTACCGCCGCGCGGCAGGGAATTATTGCTTATATTTGTGGGCTTTAAAAAGTTTCCCGATGCCCGCCAAATCGTTATACCTTACCGTCCTGCTTTTACTGCTGACACTGCCGGCGGTTGCCCGCGAGGGCGGAGAAGGGCCGCAGTTAGGTAAGGTCGACTACCGCGGGCATGTGGCCCGTATGGCCGAGATATCGGGGAATTTCTCTTTCGGGGACGGTTTTTACAAACTGGTTCCCCCTTACAATTTCGGATACAGCCGGATGAACAGCGACGGGAACACAACCTGCCGTAAATGGTTTATGATTAACTCTTTGGAATTATTCCATATCGACTCCATAGCCCCGCACGACTTCACGGAAAAGGGAGTGCTCCAGCCGTTAACCCGGAACCCGCTGCCACTCAAATCCACCGGCCAAGCCGGAACTGCCCCGGAACCCCTAGTCCTGTCGGAGTTGCTCTCAGGCACTTACGGGGAGGATACCGAATTCCATTATTTCTATAATTCCGGGGCGGATAAAAAACCGTTTATCACGATTGCCGCCGACACGGCAGGTACACCGTTCGCCCTGGTCAGCTTCGGGACGGTCGGTGATCCGGTCGAAGGCATTTATCATTTCAGGCTAAATACTTTCGAGGCATATACCGATATAATCAGTTACGATGGAGAGCTTATGGTCCGCCGGGAAAACATAAGCCCGGGAGGTACGGGGTGGCATACGGAATATGACTATGACGGGTCGAACCTGAAAGAGGTTCGAAGCTACGATACCGACGGCAGTGTTACCGAGATTATCCGTTACGACCGGGATATGCGCCCGCGCAGCAGGGTGGTGATGCCCTCGGAAAGCCATCCGCACAGGTACTCCTACAAGTACAGATACAGCGGCGGGAACGAAGTCTATACCATGTCCTCGGTTATGGGCAGGGGGCGGCACCCGTGGTATTATGCCACGGTAGATTCGATGGCCGGCCACCGGGTAATGCACACCATGAACGAAATAGCCATGCCGGTTAAGTCTCGGGTAAACCGGCGAAGGGGTTACGGCAGGATTATCCGGAATTCGTACTCTTTCAGGTACAACCACCACGGGGACCTGATGGAAACGGAGGACACCTATTCCGGCAGCATTTCGCACACCATTTACCGTTACGACTCCCTGGGTAACTGGTTCGTGAAATACGATTACAACGATTACAACCAGCCCGACAGTCGGCCCCGGAACGCTACTTACAGGTCGATAATTTACTGGGGATTACAGGACGATAACAAATAAAACTATATAAACATGTCTGACGAAAAGATAATTTTCTCGATGGTTGGGGTGAGCAAAGTGTTCAACAACCAGAAAAAAGTGCTCAACAATATCTACCTGTCCTTCTTCTACGGCGCCAAAATAGGTATAATCGGGCTGAACGGGTCGGGTAAGTCGACCCTGATGAAGATAATCGCGGGGCTCGATAAGAACATCCAGGGCGAGGTGGTTTTCTCGCCGGGCTACTCGGTGGGTTACCTCGAACAGGAGCCGCAACTGGATGAGACCAAGACCGTGCGTGAAATCGTGGAGGAAGGCTGCGCGGACCTTGTGGCGCTTCTGAAAGAATACGAGGAAATCAATATGGCCTTCATGGAGCCGATGGACGACGACAAAATGGCCCGGATGATTGAAAGGCAGGGCGAGCTTACCGAGCTTATCGACCAGCAGAACGGCTGGGAGCTCGACAGCAAACTGGAGCGCGCGATGGACGCCCTCAGGTGCCCGCCGGCCGACTCCAACGTCGCCCATCTTTCGGGCGGCGAACGCCGCCGAGTGGCCCTGTGCCGCCTGCTGCTCCGGGAGCCGGACGTACTGCTGCTCGACGAACCTACCAACCACCTCGACGCCGAAAGCATCGACTGGCTCGAACAGCACCTCCAACAGTACAAGGGAACCGTTATCGCCGTTACCCACGACCGCTACTTCCTCGACAACGTAGCCGGCTGGATTCTGGAGCTCGACCGCGGAGAAGGCATTCCGTGGAAGGGCAATTACACGAGTTGGCTCGAACAGAAATCCAAACGCCTCGAGCAGGAGGAGAAGCAGGAGAGCAAGCGGCGCAAAACCCTCGAACGGGAGCTGGAATGGGTACGCATGAGCCCCAAAGCCCGCCACGCCAAAAGCAAGGCCCGTCTAGCCGCGTACGATAAGATGCTAAATGAAGATTCGAAACAGAAGGAGGAAAAACTGGAAATATATATCCCCGACGGTCCGCGGCTCGGAAACGTTGTCATCGAGGCCAACGGGGTAAGCAAGGGTTACGACGGCCGGACGCTGTACGAGGACCTCAGTTTCTCGCTCCCGCCTGCCGGTATCGTGGGAGCTATCGGGCCTAACGGGACGGGTAAAACCACCCTGTTCCGGATGATAATGGGGCTGGAGACGCCGGACAAAGGCGATTTCCGTGTGGGTGAAACCGTGAAGCTGGCCTATGTGGACCAGCAGCACCAATCCATCGACCCGGACAAGACCGTATATGAAGTAATCTCCGAAAACAGCGATATTATCACTCTGGGAAACCGTCAGGTGAACGCCCGTGGTTACGTGGCACGTTTCAACTTCACCGGCGGAGACCAGGAGAAGAAATGCGGCGTGTTGTCGGGCGGCGAGCGCAACCGCTTGCACCTTGCCCTGGCCCTTAAAGAGGGCGGCAACGTGCTGCTGCTCGACGAACCGACCAACGACATAGACGTGAACACCCTCCGTGCCCTGGAGGAAGGCCTGGAGAATTTCGCCGGTTGCGCCGTGGTCATTTCCCACGACCGCTGGTTCCTTGACCGTATCGCCACGCACATCCTCTCGTTCGAGGGCGACTCGAAGGTGGTATTCTTCGAGGGCGGTTACAGCGAGTACGAGGAACACAAAGCCCAGCTCGGTATCAACCCTCCGCAGAAGGTTAAGTACCGGAAACTGGTGGAGTAAACCCTCGCCGTTAGCGACCTTCCGGACTTATATCCTCCCGCCGTATAGAAAATAATGTTGTAAAAACTGATAAAGCGGTAACCAATAAAACCCGGGTTTAACCGGGTTTTATTTTGCCTTTACCGTACCGACACACTTATCATATATACTACCCTACAGAGTGCGGAAGGTTTGGAATTTATGAGGTATCCGTTCCACGGGAATGCGACACCCCGGCCGACAGGCATGGTCAGGCAATAACCGTAACAAAAAATGTGTTGCAATCCGGTCGATATGTTACAGTACGGTGATATTCACTCCAGGCGGGAATTGCCAATCCCCCTCGACCGGGTTGGCTTCAGATGGGACGGCAACAGTTTCCAGATACGGATTATTACTGCAATCGAGCGATAATAATCCCTCGCAGCAGCTCACGTCGAGTTTCCACAGCCGTGTGTTACGGCAAAACAGTTCGAGCAGTTGCGGAACTCCACTAAGGTCGAGTTCCGCCACCGGTGTATCGGAAATATCGAGCGACGCCAGGGCGGGACATGCGGAAAGGTCGAGCGAGGATATTTCCGTTTCACTGCAAGAGAGCACCTCAAGTATCGGCATTTGGCCGAGTGTTACGGATTTTATCGGGTTCCTGTCCGCTATTATAACCCTTATCTCATGGCAGGCCGACATATCCATTTCGTCCAACAGGTTGTCGCTGCAATCGAATTCCCGCAGAAGCGGGCAGCCGCTAAGGTCCAGTCGCGTAAGCCGGTTATCCTTACAATCAAGCGAAGTAAGGCTGGGACAATTTTGAAGGTCGAGTTTCGTGATTTTATTGCCATAACAACTTAGCGATATTAACGAATCGCAACCCGCCGCATTGATTTCTTCCAATCCACCCCGAACCTCGTCGCCGTAACAAGACAGGTGCTTAAGATATACCTTACCACTTAAATCTAATGACTTAACACTTCCCTGCACTGAGAGCGACTCGAGTAAGGGATTATTACTCAGGTCGAGGGACGTCTGGTTCGTGGTCAGGTAAAGCACTTCCAGTTTCGGGTTCCCGCTCACGTCCACCGTATAATAATTACCGGTAATGTACAATGTCCGTAGTTCCGGATTATGGGTTAAATCCAACTGCCTGCCGCTTTCTAAATACCCGTCGGAGAAAGCATTACTGCACTCGAGCACTTCCAGCTTCGGGTTACAACCTACATCGAGGCTCCGAAGCCGGTTTCCAGTTACGTCAAGATTACGGAGTTCGGGCACGGGGCTTAAATCGAGGGAATCCAAAGAGTTTCCAGAGCAGAACAGATATCTGAGGCGGGGAATCCGGCTCAAGTCAAGGCTTTCCAGCCGGTTCCTGGAGGCGTAAAGTAACACCAATTCTGGAAGATGGGATAAATCCAGGTTCGTAAATGTGTTATTACCGCACCTGAGGATTTGCAGCCGGGGATTGCCGGACAGGTCGAGGCAGTCCAGCTTGTTCCCGCTTACATCCAATAAACATAATTCCGGGAGGCTGACCACATCGATGCTCCGGAGCCTGTTTTCCGACACATCCAGCTCGCGAAGGGCGGTAAGGGAGCTTACATCCAGAGAGGTCAGATTGTTTCCGCGGCAATCCAGGACCTCCAGAGACGGGAAATTTTCTATCCCCTTCAGCGTCCGGATTTTTTTTGTAAACCGGATGCAGTTCCGTTACTTCGGCGGCTTGCGCGGCGGTAAGTTTTCCCCCGCTTCCGAAGCACGCAATGCAATACTCCCGGAACGCGGGGTCCACAATGCGGCCCGAAATATCCTCGTCGGGCGCCTGTGTGGGTACGGCTGTATTTATTACAGCCGTGAAAATCATTATCAGGAGATAGTTTGGCATATTTTAGATTTTCCGGAACATTTTCATCAAAAAACAATACCTGCCGCACTGTTATTTATACACAAATATACTTGCATTATCCCGTAAATATAGCAATCATAGGCGGTTATTGCAATTTCAACCGACTAACGGTACGTTAAGCGATAAATAAAAAATGATTAAATTTGTATCTTTTTAGGTTTCCCGCATTGTTTGGGTAAAACGAAGAAACCGAGCCTTACCCGGTTACGGGATGCCGGCATTCCGGCCGCAACCGGAAAGGGCAGGTCTCAACACTTAAAGCAATTATCGAGATAAACATGTCAATCACCAAACCATCAATACCTAAAGGCACGAGGGATTTCTCCCCGGCCGAAATGTCGCGCCGTAATTACATGTTCGATATTATAAAGGACGTATTCCGCACCCACGGGTTCCTGCCGCTGGAGACGCCTGCAATGGAGAACCTATCCACCCTGCTGGGCAAATACGGCGATGAGGGCGACAAGCTCCTTTTCCGCATCCTCAACTCGGGCGACTTCACAAGGGGGCTGGACACAGCCGACCTCGGCGACCCGGCCGCCATGGCACCTAAGATATCGGAGAAAGGCCTGCGTTACGACCTTACGGTGCCATTTGCCCGCTACGTCGTACAGCACCGTAACGACAACATCTTCCCGTTCCGGCGCTACCAGATACAACCCGTCTGGCGGGCCGACCGCCCGCAGAAAGGGCGGTACCGTGAGTTTTACCAGTGCGACGTGGATATTGTCGGGAGCAGGAGCCTTCTGAACGAGGTGGAGCTGGTACAGATAACCGACAAGGTGTTCGCCCGCCTGGGCATTTCGGTGACGGTAAAGCTGAACAACCGTAAAATCCTTGCCGGAATCGCCGAATCCATCGGCCATGCCGACAGGATGACGGACATAACCGTCGCTATCGACAAGATCGACAAAATAGGCATGGAAGCCGTATGCGAAGAGCTGTCAGGTCGCGGAATCTCCGGAGAGGCCATCGACCTTCTTAAACCCATACTTCAGCTCGAGGGCGACAACCACGCCAAACTCAACCGGCTGCGTGAATCCATCGGGAAATCCGAAACCGGGCTTGAAGGCATTGCCGAAATGGAAAAACTGCTCGGATACTGCAGCGCCCTGGGGCTTGACGGGAACCTTGAAGTAGACCTGTCGCTGGCACGCGGTTTGAACTACTATACAGGTACTATTTTCGAAGTAAAAGCTAACGACTACCAGATAGGGAGTATCTGCGGAGGGGGCCGGTACGACGATCTCACGGGTATATTCGGGATGCCCGACACCCCGGGTGTGGGGATTTCTTTCGGAGCGGACCGTATCTACGACGTGATGAACGGGCTTGGGCTTTTCCCCGAGGAGGCGACGGTAACCACCCGTGTACTGTTCCTCAATTTCGGGCCGGCCGAAGAGGCGGCGGCAATGAAGGAACTGGCATCCGTCCGGCAGGCAGGCATTCCCTCGGAAATCTATCCCGACAGCGCCAAGATAAAGAAACAGATGGACTACGCCAATAAACGGTCCGTCCCATACGTTGTGATAATAGGTAGCGACGAGCTGGCGTCGGGAACAGCTGTGGTGAAAGATATGCGTAGCGGAGAGCAGCAGACCGTCCCGCTCGGTACCGTCGCCGGTGCCGTTTCGAAATAAAACGGATACCGTTTTCTCCCCCACAATGCCGGAGTTCGGTTAAGCCGGACAAAACGTGTTAAACCCGGTAGGGCGGTCGGACCCGGCCTCGTACTTTAAAATATTATTTAATATTCGGGCCGGCCCGAAACAGCACGTGAAGCCGGCAAAAACAGACGAAATGAAAAAATACATCCTATACCTTTTGCTCGCCGTGATTCCGCTGGCTGGACATTCTCAATCCATCCTGCGCAGGAGCCAGTCGGCGGCCACCAACGACGCCAACCTTCAACTGGAGAAATTCCAATATTTTTACCGCTACCTCAACAGTTCCTATATAGAGACGGTCGACAACGCCGACCTTATCGAAACCGCCATAAAAGACATCTTGGCCGAACTCGACCCCCATTCGAGCTACATCTCGCCGGAGGATATGGTGGAGGTAACCGAATCGTTCGACGGCAAATTTTCCGGCATCGGCGTACAGATTAACACCCTCAACGACAGCCTTCACGTGGCAAACGTGGTAAACGGCGGTCCGTCGGAGACGGTCGGTCTCTACCCTAACGACCGAATCGTCACCGTCGACGGTCAGAACATAGTGGGCCTCAGCCAGACCGAGGCCGTGAAGCTGCTCCGCGGCCCGAAAGGCACCGCGGTAAATATTGAAGTGGTAAGGCCCGGCGAGAAAGAGAAACTGAATTTCCGGATTATCCGCGACGACATTCCCATCGAATCCATCGATGCCGCTTATATGATACGCCCCGGCGTGGGATACATACGGGTCAACCGCTTCGCGCACACCACCATAAGCGAATTCCGCGAAGCCTTCACCGGCCTCGACTCGCCTCAGGCCCTGATTCTGGACCTGAGAGGTAACAGCGGAGGCCTTTTGAACCAGGCAATCGACCTGTCGAACTTCTTCCTGCCTCGCGGCTCGCTCGTGGTTTCCACCGAGGGCCGGATGGTCGCCTCGGAACAGTATAAGGCAACCTCGCCGGGCACGTTCCTGCGGGGAAAGGTGGTCGTGCTTATCGACGAATTTTCCGCTTCGGCCAGCGAAATCGTGGCCGGCGCGCTGCAGGATTGGGACAGGGCTGTAATAGTCGGCCGGCGAAGTTTCGGAAAAGGGTTGGTGCAGAGGCAGTTTCCGCTGCCTGACGGTTCTGCGATGAATATTACCGTATCCAAATACCTTACCCCTACGGGCCGTGCCATACAGCGACCGTTCGAAAAGGGCCACGGTTCGGACTACTACGACGACTTTGCCAACCGCTTCTCCACCGGCTACGCCGATACACTCAACACGGCCGACTCCCTGCGGTTCACCACCCTGCGGCTGGGCAAGAGCGTCTACGAAGGGGGCGGCATCTATCCGGACTACTACGTTCCGGCCGACACCTCGGCCTATTCCGACTATTATGCGGCCCTTATCCGCAAAGGCGTGATATTCGAGCTTAGCAACCGCACGCTCGACCGCAGCCGCAGGCAACTGCTGGCGCAGTACCCGACCGTGGAGTCGTTCCGCGACGGTTATACCGCCCCCGAAACGATGCTTACGGAACTTCGTGAACTGGGCGGGGAGCGCGAGGTGGAATTCGTGGCCGACGACTGGGCCGTTTCCCGCGACGACATAGCCGAAAGGCTCAAGGTCTACCTCGCCCGTACGCTGTACGGGGAAACGGGCGCCTATGTGATTTCCAACACCACCGACCCCGTGGTCGAAAAGGCCCTCGAGATAATCGTAAACTGGGACACCGAGGCTTCCGGAATAGCCACGGACGGCATCTGACCGGGCAGGCCAACTACCTGCATGTAAATTACTTTTCGACACGATTGTTTGCAGTCCGGGTATTTTTTCCATATATTTGTCGGGAACTATCAAACACCCGTAGTATGGCAGAAAATATGGATTTTAGGAGGGAAACGGACGTCGAAGGTGGAGAAGAAGTATATTCTAAAGCGGTAAGGGCCGGCCGGAGGACTTACTTTTTCGATGTGAAGGCTACGCGCAACGACGACTATTTCCTTACGATAACCGAGAGCCGTAAAAAGCAGATGAAGGACGGTTCGTTCGTTTACGACAAGCACAAACTTTATCTCTACAAGGAAGACTTTGCCAAATTCAGCGACGGGCTGGAAGAAGTGATAAACTATATCAAAGAACACAAACCCGAGTTTTTCCGCCAGCAGGAAGCCGATGCACAGGCTGCCCCGGCCGGAGTGGACGACGAATTCGACAGGCTTTAAACCGTGAGGCGGCCGGAGGATAGTTCCGTAAGGGAGAGGTCGGCAAACACCCACCAGTCGAAAAGCCGGGTTAGCCGGTTTTAGCCGTTAAGCGGATGGGCGGCATTCCACCTCCGACAGGCAAAGATCGGTGGATGAAAACCCGGTAAGATAAGATCCGTAAACAATAATCATATACCCGCACTTGGAGCGGGTTTTTTATTGCACCTGACCATGATTCGACTCACGGAGGTTGATGAAAATCCAAACGGAAAGAAAGTGCTCCTGGCATTCAGCGGCGGCACAGACAGTTGCTACGCGGCCGTCAAGCTTTCCCGTGCCGGCCACCGGGTCGAAGCCCTCGTGTTGGATATGACGGGCGACAGGGAGTTCATCCACGCCACACGGGATAAAGCCGCACACCTCGGTATTCCTTGCCATGCAATCGACGTACGGGAAGAGTTCCGGAACGGCGTGGTGGATTACTTTACCGGCGAATACCTCCGTGGCCGCACCCCCGCCCCGTGTACCGTCTGCAACCCGCTTATTAAATGGAAATACCTCCACCGTTACGCCGCCTCAAACGGTTTCGACCGTATCGCTACCGGCCATTATTTCCGGATTACCGAGTCGGGCGGATACCTGCACGTCACCCGGGCGGCGGACAGTGTCAAAGACCAGTCGTACTACCTGTGGATGTTACCGCAGGAAGTTTTGGCTATGGCCCTCACGCCTATGGGCGACGAAATAAAAGCCGAGGTTGTCAGTCGCGGTGCGGCACCGGTGCAGAGGGAGAGCATGGGAGTCTGTTTCCTTAAAGGCGGCGATTACCGCGGTTTTCTACGCGCGCAGGCGCCCGGCCACTTATCCTGCCGTCCGGGAGAGGTAACCGACCGCGCCGGTAATCCGGTGGGGCGGCACGACGGATGCGCTTTCTATACGCCGGGGCAAAAGAAAGGCCTGTCCCTGCCGGCCGGGTGGGCCGTAACGGGAATAGACGCGGCCCGGAACCGGGTGATAGCCGGACCCGGCGGGGAATTGTTCGCAAGCCGCCTTGTACTGGAGAACTTTATAATAACCGGCAATCGTCTCCACGGGAATTTCATACCGGAAATCAAAATCCGGGGCGTGGGCCGTAACCCCTGCGGCGGAGCCAGCTACACCGTGGAAGGCTCCGGCCATACCGGCGGTTGCATCGGGTCCTGCGGGACGGAAAATCCCGACAAGAGCAAGCGTAACGGGGGCGCAAGCGATTCCGGGAAGGGAGACAATAGATTGGACGGCGGCGGCACGGAGGGGAGTCGGTTAATCCTCCACCTTGCCGAACCCGCATGGGCGCCGGCGCCGGGCCAGCCCGTGGTCTTTTACGACGGCGACCTTGTTATCGGCGGCGGGTGGCTGGCAGGTTACTCCTAACCGTGTCATCCGGGCCAATTCGAAAGACCGGCAAACGGCCGTTTTTCACCGTACAAATGCCCACCAGCCATAATAGCGTATAATTCCGCCCAAGACCGGATACCTGTTAAATTTGCCCATTCCGTTACCGGCCACAACCACATATAGATTAATCCGTACATTTGGTTAAATTTGTCCTCCGGAAATATTGACCTTACCGTACACCAAAGAAATGAGAAAGGTAACCGATTACATCATAATAGCCCTTAAAGGTGCTGCCATGGGAGCGGCCGACGTTATACCGGGCGTCTCGGGCGGAACTATCGCATTTATATCGGGTATATACGAAGAGCTTCTGAACTCGATAAAAAGCCTCGACGGGGAGGCTCTCCGCCTGTTGCTGAGGCTTAAATTCGGGCCGTTCTGGAAAAAGATAAACGGTAATTTCCTCGCTTCGCTCGTTGCCGGCATCGCGCTGTCGATATTCTCGCTGGCAAAAGTTATGCTTTACCTGCTGGAATACCATCCGGTAGTGACCTGGGCTTTCTTCTTCGGCCTTATTTCGGCCTCTGTGATTATGGTGGTCCGGGACGTCGACAATTGGAACCTGCGCACCGTGGCGGCCCTTATTACGGGTGTGGCGGCAATCATATTCCTGTCGCTCGCCACTCCGGCCACAACCCCCGACGCATGGTGGTTCGTCCTGGTATGCGGAGCGGTGGCCGTATGCGCCATGATACTGCCGGGAATCTCGGGAGCGTTTATACTTCTGCTCATGGGCAAATACCAATACATGATGGACGCCGTGGCAAACCTCGACGTACTGACCATATCGATATTCATTGTGGGTGCCGTGGCCGGGATAATCAGCTTCTCGCACTTCCTGTCGTGGCTGTTGAGAAATTACCGCAATGTAACCATAGCGGCCTTGTCCGGAATCCTGTTCGGCTCGCTTTATAAGATATGGCCCTGGAAGGAAGTGCTCGGGTGGTATATGGACAGCCACGGGGTGCCCCACCCGCTCATCGAAAGGAACATCCTCCCGGGAGCTTACGCCGGTCTCTCGGCCGACGGGTCCCACCTGACGGGGGCAATAGTGGCCGCCGCCGCGGGCTTTCTGCTTATTATGGTCATGGAACGTATAGGAAGGACGGCCGCAAAGAAAAGGGAAATAACCCGGTAACCGACGCGATATGGATATTTACGGAATAATTGGTAACCCGTTGGGGCACTCTTTCTCGAAACAATACTTCACAGAGAAATTCGAAAGGGAAGGCGTCCAAGGCGCCGTATATGAGAAATTCCCATTGGATGATATTTCTCAATTGCCCGGCTTGATCGCTACTAACCCGGGTCTGAAGGGGCTTAACGTCACCATACCTTATAAACAGCAGGTAATACCTTACCTCGACTCGCTGGACGACGGGGCACGGGAAATCGGTGCGGTGAACTGCATCTCGCTGCGGGACGGAAAACTGACCGGGCACAACACCGATGCCGACGGATTCCGGGCTTCTCTCCTCGAATTCCTTGGCGACGAACGGCCTGACGCACTCGTCCTCGGTACGGGCGGTGCGGCCAAAGCGGTGAATTACGTACTGGACACGCTCGGTATCGGGCACATAAGCGTTTCGAGGAGTAAGGCCCCCGGTACCCTGACTTACGGGGAACTGGACGGGTCCGTCATGGCAGCCCACATGCTGATTGTGAACACCAGCCCTGTCGGCACCTTTCCCGATGTAAATTCATCGCCCGCCATTCCTTACGACCTCCTGACCCCGGCCCACCGTCTTTTCGACCTTGTTTACAACCCGGCAGAGACCGCCTTTATGCGGGAGGGAGCAGCCCGCGGCGCCCGTACGGTAAACGGTTTCCGCATGCTTATCGGGCAGGCAGAAAAGGCTTGGGAAATCTGGAACCGGTAACACCGGCCCTCGCCGCGACTGGACCGGAATGGGACCGCCAACCAGCCGGCCCATACCAAAGCCTGTCGTTCTTCCCGATTCTGGCTTCGGCCTCCACCCTGCGATGGCGGCTCACCGTCTTTAACCGACTAACGACCACAGTAGGAGTATCTGCACCCGCCTGAGCCGGAATCAGGATTCCGGATTGCCGGATTGGTTTATGCACGCACAGACTCTCTAAAGGTCCGACCCGGCCGTATCGCTCTGGGATTCGGCATCGAACTCCTTCTGGTCGAACCCCGCCGAGAGAATCTCCCTGGCTTTCTCCAGGTCGTCGGGTGACACCAACAGGTTTACCTGCATCATATCCCCGTAGGCGGGTATTATCTGCGCGGCGATATCATTCTGCATTCGCGCCGGCACCCCGGCCGATTCCAAAAGGGCTTTGAAAATCTGCGCTTCGTTCACCGACAGGTAAGTGGCGACCACTACCGCTTCGTTTTGTCCGTCCATATCCGTATTCATTTTATATATTCTGTATATAGTGACAGCCGGAAGCCGGGCCAGGCCCGCCCGAACCATTCCGGGGCACATCCTATATTCACTGTAATATAGTAAAAAATATGTTGATAACTTGTAGGTGCGGCCCGTTAAATCCTCCTGCACGGTGTATATCTTTGTATGTTATCTAACCAACAGAAAGGGCCTGATTCGCAATGCCACAATTCGTTCACCTTCACGTACATACCCAATACTCCATACTCGACGGGGCCTCCCCCATCAAAACAGTCATAAAACGGGCCAAAGAACTCGGCATGCCCGCCCTGGCCATTACGGACCACGGCAACATGTTCGGGGTTAAGGAGTTCCACGACGCGGCCACCCGTGAGGGCGTTAAACCGATTCTGGGCTGCGAGGTTTATGTGGTAAAAAACCGGTTCGAGAAGGACAAGGACGAAAAGGCGGGCGACCACCTTATCCTGCTGGCCAAAAACAAGACGGGTTACCGCAACCTCATAAAAATCGTCTCCTATTCGTGGACCGAAGGGTTTTATTACAAACCCCGTATCGACAAGCAGTTGCTTCGGGATTTCCACGAGGGGCTGATTTGCTGCTCGGCGTGCCTCGGGGGCGAATTGCCGCAGGCCATAATGCACGGCAACGCCAGCGATGCGGGCAGGGTTATAGAGGAGTTCGTAGGGATATTCGGGGAGGATTATTACCTCGAACTTCAGCTGCACCAGTCCGGCGTGCCGCATATCGACGAGAACGTTTACAGAAACCAGTTGAAGGTAAACGAAACGCTCTTGGAGCTTGCCGCCAAGCACGGGGTTAAGTATATAGCATCCAACGACGTGCACTTCGTATACGAGGAGGACGCCCAGGCGCACGACAGGCTTATATGCCTCAACACCGGGCGCGATTTGGACGACCCCAAGAGGATGCGTTACACATTTCAGGAGTATCTGAAATCGGCCGACGAGATGGCGGCACTATTCCCGCGAAACCCCGAAGCGCTGGAGACGACACTCGAAATCGCCGGCAAAATCGAAGAATACTCCCTCGAATCCGGGCCTCTTATGCCCGACTTCCCGATACCGGATGATTTCGTAATAGAACCCGATAAGCTAAAGGAGACCCTCGCCAAAAACTTCCTCCCCACTGAAAAAGACAACGAAGAGCAGAAACAGCTCAAAGAGAAGATACATGCCGCGATAATGGCCGCCCCCACCGCGGAGGCTTTCGTGGCCGACCATCCGGAATACGGCGAGAAACTGAACATAGCCCGCCAGTTCCGGTATCTCGAACACCTTACATACGAGGGCGCCCGCCGCAAATATTGCAAAGAAGCCGGGCAGGAACTTTCGCCGCAGATTATCGAGAGGATACAGTACGAGCTGGCAACTATGGAGTGGATGGGTTTTCCGGGTTACTTCCTTATCGTGTGGGACTTTATCCGCGCGGCGAGGGAGATGGGCGTGGCCGTTGGGCCGGGCCGCGGTTCTGCGGCCGGTTCGGTGGTCGCCTACGCCCTGGGCATTACCAATATAGACCCGATAGCCTACGACCTGCTGTTCGAGCGGTTCCTCAACCCCGACCGTATCTCCATGCCCGATATCGATATCGACTTCGACGAGGACGGCCGCGCGGACGTGCTCAGGTACGTCACGCAGAAATACGGGCAGAAACGCGTCGCGCAGATTATAACGTTCGGTACGATGGCCCCGAAAATGGCCATCCGGGACGTCGCCCGCGTACAGGGCCTTCCCCTTCCCGACAGCGACCGCCTCGCCAAACTGGTGCCGGACCGTATCCTCACCGAGAAAGGCGAAACCCCCTTTGAGAGAGTCTACAAGGATTCTCCGGAATTGGCCGCCGAGCGGAATTCGCAGAACCCCGTTATCCGGGACACGCTCATCTATGCCGAAAAACTCGAAGGTTCGGTACGCCAGACGGGGGTGCACGCCTGCGGGGTGATTATAGGCCCGGACGATCTGGAAAACTTCGCCCCCATGGCCGTGGCAAAGGACAAGGAGAGCGACGGCTATATCAACGTGGTGCAATTCGAAGGTAAGCTGGTGGAGAGCGTCGGGCTGATAAAGATGGACTTCCTGGGCCTTAAAACCCTCTCAATAATCAAGGACGCCCTCGACAATATAAAAGACATCCGGGGCGAGGTTATAGACATCGACGCCATCCCGCTGGACGACAAGGAGACCTACGAGCTATACGCCCGTGGCGATACCACGGGGCTGTTCCAGTTCGAGTCGCCGGGTATGAAAAAGCACCTGCGCAACCTGAAGCCGAACCGTTTCGAGGACCTTATCGCCATGAACGCCCTCTACCGCCCGGGGCCTATGGAGTATATCCCCAACTTTATCGCCCGTAAGAACGGTGTCGAAAAAGTGGTGTACGAGATACCCGACATGGAGGAGTACCTGAGTGACACCTACGGTATCACGGTATACCAGGAGCAGGTCATGCTCCTGTCGCAGAAGCTGGCCGGTTTCACCGGCGGCGAAGCCGACACACTGCGAAAAGCGATGGGCAAGAAGCAGAAGGCGGTACTGGACAAGCTCAAGCCCAAGTTCCTCGAGGGGGTTCAGAAGAAAGGGCACGACCCGAAGGTGTGCGAAAAGATATGGAGCGACTGGGAGGCGTTCGCATCCTACGCGTTCAACAAATCGCACTCGACGTGCTACGCCTACGTTTCATACCAGACCGCATATCTCAAAGCCCACTACCCTTCCGAATTTATGGCGGCCCTCCTGAGCCGCAACTTCTCGGACATAAAGAAGCTGACCTTCTTTATGGACGAGGCCAAAAGGATGGGGATACAGGTTTTGGGGCCTGATGTGAACGAAAGCATGAACCGGTTCTCGGCCGACGCGGCAGGGAACGTGCGTTTCGGACTGGCGGGCATAAAAGGGGTCGGCGAAGCGGCCGTAAAAACTCTCGTGGAAGAGAGACGCACAAACGGAAAGTTCGAATCCATATACGACTTTGTCGAAAGGGTGAATCTGCAGGTACTCAACAAAAAGAATATGGAGAACCTGGCAATGGCAGGGGCGCTCGATAATATAAGTGGCTTCCCGCGGAGCAGGTTTTTTGTCCCCGTGGACTCGAAGGAGAGCGGAGGGACCACGTTCCTCGAGCAGTTGATCCGCTACGGTACGCGGATGCAAAGCGAAAAGAACAACTCGCAGCAGAGCCTCTTCGGCGGCGTGTCGGACAGCGCCGACATCCAGAAACCCCTTCCCCCGCAAGCTCCGGACTGGACCAAGCTGGAGATGCTGGGCCGCGAGAGGGAGGTCATAGGTATGTACCTCTCGTCGCACCCGCTGGACGACTACCAGATACTGATACGTAATTTCTGTAACTACTCGTGCGCCGATCTCGAGGAACTCTCAGGCATGAAGGGCAAGGATTTTGTGATAGCCGGGATGGTGACCGGGGTGCAGAACCTTATGACCAAAACGGGCAAGCCTTTCGGCCGGTTCACGCTGGAGGATTACAACGGGTCGTACCAGTTCACGCTGTTCGGGAAGGACTACGAAAATTTCCGTAAATTCATGTACCAGGATTACTTCCTGCTCGTGCGCGGCAAAGTGGTACCGAGGATGTACAACGAGAACGAACTGGAACCGAAGATTAACTCCATCATGCAGCTTGCCGAAGCACAGGAAACGCTTATAAAGGAAATGACCCTCACCCTGCCGGTGAACGACATTACGGCGGAAGTGGTGGAGGACCTCTCTACCATCGTGAGGGATTCGAAGGGGAACATAATATTCCGTGTGAAGGTTGTCGATCCTGAAACGGAGGTTTCCGTGGGGATGTTTTCCAAGACCTTTAAGATAAACCTGTCGGCCGAGCTGATACGGTTCTGCAACGAGGGACAGTACAAATACACCCTCATGTAGCCTGCCGTTATAACCGGTGCTTATACCGGTATCGGCATAATCCCGGGCAGCACCGGCGGCCGGACGGCGGAAAGTGACTAAATTTACATCGACATTACACTTAATAAATACTACTATGGCACTTGAAGTAACCAAAGACAACCTCCAGGAACTGATAGACTCAGGAAAACCGTTGGTAATAGATTTCTGGGCCGAATGGTGCGGCCCCTGCCGTATGATCGGCCCGATCATCGAGCAGTTGGCGGACGAATACGGCGACAGGGTAAACATCGGTAAATGTAATATCGAAGAGAACGACACCGTCGCTGTTAAGTATTCTATCCGCAACATCCCCACCATACTGTTCATTAAGGACGGCGAGATTGTGGATAAACAGGTAGGCGCATCGCCTCGTCCGGTAATCGAGGAGAAAGTACAGAAACTGATAGGGTAATTATCCGTTACAATACGTATAAAGGCTGTCCGATTAGCGGGACAGCCTTTATTGTTTTCGTGGCGGATGGCAAAAAGGAGGGATACGGGGCCTGCTTTGTTACCTTGGTTTCGTGAATACCTGTTTCACGACTGCTGTCACATGAGCCGCGGCCGGAATGAGGATAAACCTGTAAGTATAAAATTAAGTTGCAGGAAGGGAAATAATGAGTACGACATACGGCCGCACCGTACTACTCCCGCAAAACCGGCAGAGCTAAAAAACCAAATGTGTAAAGAGAAAAACAAATTATGTCAAAACGGCTCCGGCGGCCTGACGGCTTCCGGCAGCGGTTCTGTACTGTTTTTTGGAATACGGGCACCTTCGGGCGCCCTTGGCTCTCCTTCCCCGTACGGTAACGGTAGGTAGTGCCGATGACTTTATAAAAGCCGGGGGCATAGGTGTTTATAAATCCCCCGGCCGGTAATAAAGTCTATTATATACAAATATAGCCCCTATTTATTGGATAAATAGTACCCTAATTTAACAACTAAGCGCCAAAATCCAAAACCGGCATTAATCCGCCTCCGCCCTCCCGCCGGGCCTTCATTACTGACACGGCAGCCTAATGTTTAACCATTAGATACCATAATACCGGGCACTACCCTTGACCCGGACGAAAAATGTGAAGCACTAACCGGCCGGAACAATTGTTCCCGGTACAAGTTCTCCCCATACCCCTTCATACATATGGAGAAACTCGTGTCCGAAAAAACGAAAGGTCCGACCCGCCTACATTGCCTGCCGTACATATGAAAGCGGCAGGCCCTGCGAAGGCCTGCCGCCCATCCATTCCGGTAAAGAATCGAATCCTTTTTCCGTTATCCTCCGGTATTATTTACCTATTAGCTCCACGCTCCGGCGGATAAACGTGTTGAGGCTTTCACCCTTGAGCATCCCGTTGGAAAGGAGTGCGAGGTCGATAACCTGCTTTACGAGCGGGTTCCCGGCGCCGATTTCCCGCAGGCGTTCGGTACGCTCGCCTTCGAGCTGGCTGATACGCCGCCCTATTTCCTCGCGCTTGTCCTTCTCCTCGGTCGAAATTTCATCCTCTTTCTTGTCCTTCAGCAGTTCATCGAGGGCCTTCTGCTCAGAACGGGCGGCCTCTATTTTTTTATTAACCTTATCCAGTTTTGAGCCGTATGCGCTCTCGGCCTCCCCGAGTATATCTATCACCAGCGGGTGGTTGCCGTTCACGGCGATAGTGTAATTATCCGGCATCTGCCCGTAGAACTGGGCCATTCCACCACCCCCGGCGGCCGCCATATCTTTCATACGGCGCATATACTCGTTCTGGGTGATTACTACCGGTGCGTCGGCCGAATCGAGGGCCTCGAAGGTTACGTTGTAGTGTATCTTGTCGTCCTGCGCGGGCAACTGCGATTCGAACACGGGCCTAAGTAACTCCTGCTGTCCGGTGCTGAGCGACATTGCCTGCTCGGAGTCCTTCTGTATAAGTTTGTCCACCACATCGGCGTCTACCCTCACGAAACGTGTCTCCTGGTTCTTGCTTTCGAACCAGTTGATAAAATGGCTGTCCAGTTGTCCGTCCATTACAAGCACGTCGTACCCCTTGGCCCTGGCTGCCTCCACGAAGGTGAACTTATCCGTAACGTCGTTCGTGTAGAGGTATATCAGCGTACCGTGTTTATCGGTCTGGTTTTCCTTCACCTTATCTTTATACTCTTCGAGGGTATAGTATTTACCTTCTGTATCTTTCAGCAGGATGAAACCGGCGGCCTTGTCGGCAAACTTTTCTTCGGTTATCACCCCGTACTGGATAAACACTTTCAGGTCGTCCCACTTACTTTCGTAATCTTCGCGGTTGTCGTTAAAGATTTCCTGAAGGCGGTCGGCCACCTTCCGGGTTATGTAGGACGAAATCTTCTTAACATTGCTGTCGCTCTGCAGATAGCTCCGTGAGACGTTCAGCGGGATATCCGGAGAGTCGATAACCCCGTGCAGCAGCGTCAGGAACTCGGGTACGATGCCTTCCACCGAATCCGTAACATAGACCTGGTTGCTGTACAACTGTATCTTATTTTTCTGAATCTCGAAATTATTCCGAATCTTGGGGAAGTAGAGTATCCCCGTAAGGTTGAACGGATAATCTATATTGAGGTGGATATGGAACAGCGGGTCGTCCGCCATGGGGTAAAGTTTGTGGTAGAATTCCAGGTAGTCCTCCTCTTTGATGTCGGCCGGTTTACGGGTCCAGAGGGGGTCGGTGTCGTTGATAATGTCATCCTTGTCGGTGTCGACGTATTTGCCGTCCTTCCACTCCTTTTCTTTGCCGAACGCTATGGGCACCGGAAGGAACCGGCAATATTTTTTCAGCAGCTCCGATATCCGGTTTTCGTCGGCGAATTCTGCGCTGTCTTCCGAGATATAAAGTATTATGTCGGTTCCGCGCTCACGCTTTACGGGACTCTCGGTCAGCACGAACTCCGGCGTTCCTTCGCACGTCCAGACCATCGTCGGCGCGCTCTCGTCGTACGACTGTGTTACGATCTCCACCTTGTCCGCAACCATGAACGACGAGTAGAACCCGAGCCCGAAATGGCCTATAATGGCCTGGTCTTTATATTTGGCCATGAATTCCTCGGCGCCGGAAAAGGCAATCTGGTTGATATACTTGTCTATCTCTTCGGCGGTCATCCCGACCCCGTGGTCGGAAATGGTAAGTTTCCGGGCGTCTTTATCCAGTGAAATGCGGATGGTAAGGTCGCCCAGTTCGCCCTGGAACTCCCCGCGGGCCGAAAGGGTTTTAATCTTCTGCGTCGCGTCCACGGCATTGGAGACAAGCTCGCGCAGGAATATTTCATGGTCCGAATAAAGGAATTTCTTTATGATCGGGAATATATTTTCGGTTGTAACCCCGATCTTTCCGCTCTGTGTACTCATATCAGCTATATTTTTGATTATTTTGTCTATACGTTCCGGTTCTGCCAACCGTTCTCAAACAATATGCCATCGCAAATTAACTGACAAATCGACAGTCGCAAGTAAAAAAACGGCTGACAAAATTGTTATTTGTCAGCCCTCCATATTACCGTATATCTACTCAATTCACAGTACCAGGTCGCCGTTTTCGTCGAAGCCCCAGAAAGGATTGTAGGCCACTTCGAAAACGTGGCCGTCGGGGTCCTGAAAGTAACCGCTGTACCCACCCCAGAACACATCCTGTGCGGGCTTGACAATTTTCCCGCCTGCCCTTGCGGCCAGCGCCAGAACCCGGTCCACCTCGTGGCGGTCGGCCGCAT
Source organism: Alistipes sp. (assembly GCA_021202985.1). Lineage (GTDB taxonomy): Bacteria > Bacteroidota > Bacteroidia > Bacteroidales > Rikenellaceae > WRDF01. The sequence continues at coordinate 11,813 of JAJQCA010000068.1, read as the reverse complement.
TGTAGGATAGCGTTACCCCGGCGAACCCCGGGCGTTCGTATGAAAGGGTAACGTCCTCGGCCAGCTCCCCTACCGGGTAGATGGCCAGCGCAATCCCACCGAGCGGATAGATTACCATGTCGCCGGTACTTTTATCGGACCGTTTCCACCCAAGCCCGTTCTCGTAAAACTCCACCGCCCGGTCAAGGTTTGCCACCCCGAGAGTTAAGATGTGTAATTTCTGTTTCATAATCTCTTGATTTGTTATTCAAACCAGGGCCGGAAAATTTCGGCGAACCACCCCGGTGCACGGCAGGCCTTGCGGGTAGCCGCGTTCATGAACACCAGCACAACAGTGCCGGTATTGACAAGTTCGCCCTGCTCATTCAGCACGTCATGGTAGAAAGTCATCCTTACTCCGGGCATTTCGCAGAGGCTGATGCGTACGGTGAGCAGGTCGTCATACCGGGCTGGTGTAAAGAAACGCATCGTTACATCCCTTACGGGCAGCATTATGCCCGATTCTTCCAGTGCGCGGTAGGTTGTGCCGAACTCCCGGAGCATTTCTGTCCGGGCCGTTTCATAGTAGGTCACATAATTGGAATGGTGTACCACGCCCATCGCGTCGGTCTCCTTGTAGCGGACCCTTATTTGTATATCGCGGGTTATCATCCTTCGATCGGTTTAATCTTTCTTAAATTTATCCATTTTTAAATATTCCTCCAAATACCGCCCGGTCTTTCCGCCGCCGCGGTCCATGTTACATTACGGCCTCTTACTAATACACACACCGCACACACCCTAAACATCACATATATCACACACACCCCACACACCCTACACATCACATACATTACACACACATTACACACATTACACGCCACACACTGCAAACTTTAGACACCGCACACAGCATACACACATCACACATACAACATACCTATATAATTCTTAACATTCAAAATATAGCCATAACACACACCGCACACATTCAACACATCATCACACACATCACACACCAATATCATGTTTAAAATTCACTTCACAAGTAAAACTAAAACCACGCACATTTAACACACACCATGCACATCACACACTTTGCACTTTACACCCAACCCCTAATTTGCCCTCAATAAAAAACCGCCCCATCATGGGAGCGGTCCGATTCTTATAGGGCAAACCCCCTACTCACCCCGGCTGTAATTGGGCGCTTCGCGGGTAATTGCAACATCGTGCGGGTGGCTTTCAAGGATACCGGAATTGGTTATCCTGACAAACTTAGCCTCCTTCAGAGCGGCGATGTCTTTCGCCCCGCAATAACCCATACCCGAACGCAGGCCGCCCACAATCTGGTAAACCACCTCCTTGAGCGAACCTTTGAACGGCACCCTCGCGGCGATTCCTTCCGGAACGAGTTTCTTTATATCTTCCTCCATATCCTGGAAGTAGCGGTCCTTAGAGCCCTTCTGCATAGCCTCCAGAGAACCCATTCCACGGTACGATTTGAATTTACGGCCGTTGAAAAGGATAGTCTCGCCCGGCGATTCCTCTACCCCGGCGAACATGGAGCCGGCCATCACGGCATCCGCCCCGGCCGCCAGCGCCTTCACGATATCTCCCGTATAGCGGATACCGCCGTCGGCAATTACCGTCACGTCGTGATCCTTCACCGCCTGGGCCACGTCGTACACGGCCGATAACTGCGGCACGCCTACCCCGGCGATAACCCTCGTGGTGCATATGGACCCGGGGCCTATCCCCACCTTAATTCCATCCGCACCCGCACGGGCCAGGAACTTCGCCGCCTCGGGAGTAGCTATATTGCCCGCCACCACGTCGATGGTCGGGAACGCCCCTTTTATCTCGGCCAGAACCCTTACCATGTTGGCATGGTGTCCGTGGGCGGTGTCTATCACCACGGCATCCACCCCCGAATCGTAGAGGGCCTGAACCCTCTCCACCGTATCGGAAGTCACCCCTACGGCGGCGGCTACCCGGAGACGGCCCTTCTCGTCCTTGCATGCGTTGGGGTTAGCCTGCACCTTCGTGATATCCTTATAGGTCAGAAGGCCCACAAGCTTACCGTTCTCGTCGATTACGGGAAGTTTCTCTATCTTGTTGATTAACAGTAGTTCGGAAGCTGTCTGGAGGTCCGGGTTATAGGTCGTGACCAGCCGGTCCTTTGTCATTACGTCCTCTATCCTCTTTTCCATATCCTTCTGGAAACGGAGGTCGCGGTTGGTAACGATACCGATAAGCGTTTTGTCAGCGGTAACGACCGGAATACCGCCTATACGATTCTCCTTCATAAGGAGCAGTGCGTCGCCCACGGTGTTATCCTTCGATATGGTCACAGGGTCGTAAATCATCCCGTTCTCAGCCCTCTTTACCTTGCGCACCTGCGAGGCTTGCGAGGGAATGTCCATATTCTTGTGTATCACACCGATACCTCCCTCCCGGGCAAGAGCTATGGCAAGCTCCGCCTCGGTAACCGTATCCATGGCCGCGGAGACGATCGGGGTATTTAGCACTATATTCCGTGAAAACCGGGACGAGATATCGACCGTTCGCGGCAGGACTTCGGAATAGGCAGGGATTAGCAGGACGTCATCGAATGTAAGGCCCTCGCTCTGAATTTTTTGTTTGGCAAAAGACATAAGGTTGGATTTCTTTTGCCTACAAAGATAATCATAATATCGGCAACGGTAAGAAATTACCAAGTCCTTTTATAAAAAAAAGAAATAACCACCCTCCGGCCTGCCGCCCAATCAACCGGACTATCCAATTCCAGCCGGCCTTCCGGAGATATCCGGAGCAGGTTCGATTCACCTTCCCCCAGCATGTATCGGACGCTGCCGCTTGTTTGCGGCAATTCGGCAATTGACACCTCGTATGCGCCCGCAGGCGGCATCAGCTTATCAGGGTCCGGAAGTGTTACAACGCAGCCCGTGACCGCGGCGACGGCAAAATAGCGGTGGCCCAGTATGGCGCATCCCTCCACCATGTCCCCTTTAGCCACAGCGTCCCTTGCGGCGGTGGAGCTTATTTTAAGCCCGTCGGATTTAAATTCGGGAACCCGGATTATTTCCACCTCTTCGTTCACCCCTTTCAGGAAACGGTGATCCCCCTCCTTATTACGGCCGAACCTATGGTCGTACCCGACCACCATCGCCGATGCATTCAGCCGCCCGGTAATAACACGCCCGATAAAATCGGAGGGCGCCATTCGTGAGAACTCCTCGTCGAAATCTATTACAACGGTATAATCGATACCGGCCGAAGCCAGCAGCAGCAGTTTTTCTTCCGTAGTCGAGAGCAGCCAGGTCTTCCCTCCCGGTTTTAGTACGGCGCGCGGATGGGGGTCGAAGGTTACGGCAACACTTTCGGAAGCGGTTTCCGCAGCCTTTCTCACGGTAGTGTCGAGCAATAGTTTGTGACCCCTGTGCACCCCGTCGAAGGAGCCTACCGTAACCACCGGATGCCGGAATACCGGCAACGAACCGGTGCCGCGGATTACCTTCATCGCGCTTAAAGGTTATTTTCCTCGTTTTCCTTTACGAAATAGGCCACCTTTTCGAGCAGGGTGGTAATATCGTAATTTTCAACCACTATACCTTTGGGGAAGTTGAGCGGTTTGGAAGTAAAGTTGAGCACCCCTTTTATACCGGCGTTAATTATGGGCAGGACAACCTCCGTAGCGGTCTCGGCCGGGCAGGATAGAATCACGATGTTAATATCCATATCCTCCACCAGCTCTTCGAACTTGTCCATATGGAAGCACGGAATATCGTCGATCCGGGTCCCGACCTTGGCAGGGTCCACGTCGAACGAAGCGACAATCTTTATGTTCAGCCCCTTACCGTTGAAGTATTTAGTTATGGCCTGCCCCAGGTGACCCATCCCGATAACGGCGATATTCACCGGATTGCGGCTGTCGAGAATGGAACTTATGAATTTAATGAGCACCTCCACGTCGTACCCTTTCTTGGTGTCGCTCGAGAAGCCAATCAACATAAGGTCCCGCCGAACCTGCACGGCGGTTATGCCGTGTATTCCGGCCAGCACATGAGAGAAGACATGCGTTATACCCTGTTCATGGCAGCTCAGTAGGGTCCTGCGATACTCGCTAAGCCTCTCGATTGTCTTTTCCGGTATATTGTTTGGTATATTGCTCATCACCGTAACTTTTATTACAGGCAAAGATAATCATTCGTCCATAAAAGGGCTACCTTTGCCGCGTACTTAATTAAACAGGAAAGAGATGTTCAGGGGAGTAATTTTCGATATGGACGGCGTGCTGGTAGACAACCGGGACGCGCACTTTAACGCTTTCAAGGTCTTTTGCAGCCGTTATGGCTTCGAGTGCAGCGACGAGGCCCTGCTGCCGCTTTTCGGTAAGGGCAACGACGAGATCCTGCCCGGTATCCTGCCGCGCGAATTTATCGAGGAGAAGGGCATGGAGAGGCTCTCCGAAGAGAAGGAAGAAATATACCGCGAGCTGATTGCCCGTACAATCGCCCCGGCCGACGGGCTGGTGGAATTCCTTAAAGAGATACGTTCGCACGGCATCCTCACGGCAGTAGGTTCGTCGGGGCCGTCGGTAAACGTTAATTTCGTACTGGAGAAGTGCGGTATAGCCGACCAGTTCGACGCAATCGCCAACGGCGATATGGTGGATCATGCCAAGCCCGACCCGGCCATTTTCCGCCTCGCTGCCCGGCTGCTCGGACTTCCGGCTGGCGACTGTGTGGTTATCGAGGATTCGTTCGCCGGGTTCGAAGCGGCCAATAAGGCCGGCACCAAACTTATCGGTATTGCCACCACATATCCTATCGAGAAGCTGCGCGAGGGTAAAACGGATATGCTAATCCATAGCTTCCGCGAACTGGATTACGGAAAAGTGGCCGCACTCTGGGAATAATCCGCCGTTACGGTCGGAACCGGTGTTTTCATTTGTTTCACACCCGCGTACCAATCCGATTAAGGTTTACATTGAATCGATTGAGTTACGCAAGCGGGAAACCGGTTCCCATTTATAACAATAGTAAAATATTTCCACCGTATATAATTCGAAGTCCGGAGGGGTAACCTCCGGACTTTTTGTATACAGCCCCGCTTTGGGCTGGTTTAAGAAGGGATTCGTTCCCAGCCTACACCTTCCGGGCGTAAACCTTTCCGGCATAGGCCTTTTTGGGCGTAAACCTTCTTCTTATGTGTAAACCTTTTTGCGCGTAGACCTTTCCGGCATAGACCCTTCCTAATAAACGGCCACCGGCGTTCTTTCTCCACCGGGTCTGCGGCCAACCAGACTATAAAACCTCTATCGTGTAGTTGCTCTTATAGCAGACCAACGCCCACTGTCCGTTCACCATCGTGCCCGACGGGCCGGTCCTTTCGAAGCGGTATTGCATCTGAAGCAACGGTACACTGCCCGAATTAAGGTTAGCGTTATAGTCGCCGCCGCGGGCGGCAGCTCCCACGAAAAGTTTGGCAGTATCGTAACCGCGGTAAGCGTACTGCGTGGGTACCGACCCGAACGCCGATATAAACCGGTTGTCGAAGCCGCGGATAACCGTGTGCCCCCTGTCCGCATGGTAATTGGTAACGTAACAAACATTCAGTTTGAAGTAGAGGTTTCGGTCGAGCGTTCGCCCGAAACGCGCCCAGCGCGGGGTCACCACCACTTTTATACCCCCACCGGAAATGCTCCGGGCAACGAGGTTATTCTGCACCGAGCTTACGGTAGCCATTATCTGGTCGGCGACAAGCTCGTTCGTACACGATACGAAGATAAGGTTGTCCCTAGTCCGGTCGAGCACGTCCGTTACCTGCCGGGCGGTAAGGTTGCCCGAGAGGTTAATAAAGCGTGCGTCCTGCGGCATCAAGGGGCGTATTTCATTTTCCATCTCTTCGTCCTTATAGGTGCTCGAAATGAAAATTATGTTATAGTCCCGGGCCATCATTTCACGGAGCTTATCGTATTTGGTAGCCCGGTCGGGCGCCATCTGGTAGAGAAGGCCGCTTCCTATGCGGTCAATCGTAGCCAGGGGCGACACTACCGGCACCGAATGCGCCTGCGCGTATTGCAGGGCCGGCTGGATATTGTCCTCATAAACCGGACCTATTATGACGTCGGTACCGCGGAATCCCTCGGATTCGGTTATATCGTATATTACGGACGAGTTGCGTGAAGTGTTATACAGGACCACGTCGGCCGAGTAACCCTCGCTCTTAAGGTCCTCCAGCCCGAGCAGGAACCCGTGGTAAAAGTCTATGAAATTCCGGTTGGCCTCCCCGTCGGGGTTTTTGAGCGGAAGCATAACGGCCACTTTAGGCGTCGACCCGCCCGTAAACGAACCCACCACCGCATCGCCGTACATCCCGTCGTGGAACAGGCTGTCGGGGCCGTCGTGTGGCGGTTCCACGGTAACGCTGTCCGCAGGAAGTTCGATGCCTGCAATGGGATTCTGGTCCTCCCGGAGCGGTATCCTTATCATATCGCCCGCTTTCAATCCGTCCGCCAGGTCGTTGTTCCGGATAATGTCCTCCTCCGTTACGTCGTACATCTTGCTGAGCCCGAAAATAGTCTCGCCCCTCTCGACGATATGGTAAGTGAAACCGGTCGGCAGGCTGTTAATCGCGTCCCTGTAATCGGCTATCTGCTCCTCTATCTCCTCCGGGGTTGCGTCTCCACGGCTCTTTTTGCGGATATTTATCTCCTGCCCTATCGACAGCGTGCTCGGGTCCAGCCCGGGATTATCTTCCAGCAGGGTATTGATAGGTATTTCGTAGCGCCGTGAAATGGAATAGAGCGTCTCGCCCTGGTTCACCACATGGACCTCGAAGGTCCGCGACTGCTTGCGCGGGGAGAGCCGCTCGGTCCTCTCGTCGAGGTGGGCCGGGATTTTTATTACCTGCCCCTCCTGAAGCCCGTCCGCAACATGCGGGTTACTCGCCCGTATTTCGTCCTCCGTAACCGAATAGAGACGCGACAGCGAGTAGAGCGTCTCGCCCCTCTGCACCGTATGTACGTAGAAGCCTTCGCCGTCGATGGTGACAAGGCTCGTGGAGCGTTCGTAAAATTGTTGTGCGCGGGTAGGTAAAACGGATAGGGTTGCCGATAAAAACGCGATTACTATAAAGTGTTTCATCTGCATGCAGGGTATACGGGTTATATATCTTTTATTTTATCTTCGACGCGGCTTCCCGCAGCCTTATTTCGGTAATAACTTTTTTAGTATATTCCGGGAAGTCGCCGTTCATCATCCAGGAGTAGTAACTCGGTTCGTCGCGGAACACGTCCGCCACGCACCTTCCCTTGTGTTTGCCGAAACTGAATACCTCCACCCCGTTCTCATCGTAACAAACCCGGCCGGCATAATCCACATGTTTGGTGCGGCTGGAAAACTCCGACAGGAATTCCACATCGTTTTCCAGATGGTCCTCGTACATTTCGAGCTGGGCCTCCAGGACTTCGAGCGTAGCCAGGGTATCGGCCTCGGCCGAGTGTGCGCCCTCGAGTTCCTTGCCGCAGTAGAATTTATAGGCGGCCACCAGCGTGCGCTGCTCCATCTTGTGGAAGATGTTCTGCACGTCGATGCACTTACGTTTCTTGAAGTCTATATCCACCCCGGCCCGGAGGAACTCCTCGGCCAGCACCGGAATATCGAACTTGTTGGAATTGTACCCGGCGAAATCGCACCCCTCCAGATAGGCGGCCAGCGATTTGGCAATCTCCCTGAACGTGGGGCAATCTTTTACGTCCTCGTCCGTAATATGGTGCACGGCCGTAGCCTGCGGCGGTATCGGCATTTCGGGGTTCAGCCTGCGGGTCTTCACTTCGCGGCTTCCGTCCGGCATCACCTTGACCAGCGATATCTCGACTATACGGTCCTTGGCGGGATCGACACCCGTGGTTTCGAGGTCGAGGAATATCAACGGGTTTTTAAGGTTCAGCTTCATCCGGTTCTTTTATTCGGTACAAGGGCGGCCCGCCGGCAGGCGGTTTTTCCCCTAAGCGTTAATCATCATGGGCATAAGCAGCATAAGTGTCGAACTGCCCTGCTCGTCGTCGTATATCGGTTTGAATACCCCGGCCCTCGTGGAGTCGGCCAGCTCTATTACCACGCTCGGGGTTTCGAGGTTCGAAAGTATCTCGACAAGGAACGTGGATTTGAACCCGATGGTAATCTGGTCGCCCTCATAGCTGCACGGCAGGCTCTCGTTGGCCGACACCGAGAAGTCGAGGTCCTGAGCGGTAAGATTCACCACGTTGCCGCCGATTTCGAACTTTATCAGGTTGGTCGACTGGTTAGAACACACCGCTACACGCTTTATCGCGTTGAGCAGCTCCACCCGGTCCACGATTACCTTATTGGGGTTCGCCGTAGGGATGACCGCGTTATAGTTAGGATAGTTACCTTCTATCTGGCGGCAAATAAGCGTGTTATTTTTAAGATGGAACACCACGTTCTTGGCGTCGAACTCCAGCTTTATCGGCTCGTCCTCCCTTACCAGTACGTTCTTGAGCAGGTTGACCGGTTTCTTTGGCAGTATGAACGATGCCGCTTCGGCGCCCTCCACGCCTTCGGCGACGAACTTCACCAGCTTGTGGGCATCAGTAGCTACGAATATAGTCTCCTTAGGTTCTATATTTATAAATACGCCGTTCATCACGGGGCGCAGCTCGTCGTCCGCCGTGGCGAAAATGGTGCGGTTGATGCCGCCCAAAAGGGTGTCGACCTCGAGTGTGATGCCTTTCTTCTCCTCGCCCAGCTCCGGGAGCGAGGGGTAGCTCAGACCCGAAGTGCCGGGTATGTTGAGCGAACCGCTCTTCCAGCTTACCGTTATCTCCCATGTCTCCTCGTTGGCCTCGATGGTGAGCGGCTGCTCGGAGAACTCCTTCAAAAGGTCGAGCATCAGCTTAACCGGCGCCGCGATAATTCCCTCCTTTTCCACACTCTCCACCGTGAGGTTACCCACCAGGGTGGTTTCCAGGTCGGAGGCGGTAACTTTCAGCGCCCCGTCCTTAAGTTCGAGCAGGAAGTAGTCGAGTATAGGCAAAGTATTCTTACTGCTGACCACCTTACCCGTCGTCTGTAATACAGAAAGCAGTGCAGAGCTTGAAACTATGAATTTCATATTATCTTTATTTTAAACGTTTTCTCATATTTACCGCGGGCGCACCCGGACTTATCCCCGCATGCACGCCCCGCTACAATTCCGACCCGACTTGAGGCCGGGTGGAATTTGTCAAAGATAGGCAATATATTTTAAACCGTGGCCAGTTTATCGAGGGCCATTGTTATCATTTTATCGACAAACGGCTTGTAGTCGGTATTGCTCTCCCCGGCGGCGCGCTGGGCGATAATGGTACAGATTGTGGCGGCCCGGTGGCCCATCAGGGCGGCAAGGCCGGCGAGAGCCGAACCTTCCATTTCGAAATTGGTTATCCGGCGCCCCTCGTAGCGGAACGACTCGATTTTGGAATTCAGCTCCGGGTCGGCAGGTGCCAGCCGCACCCAACGCCCCTGCGGTGCGTAGAACCCCGGCGCGGAGACAGTGATACCCTCCACCGTGCAGTCGCGGAACAACTCCAGAAGCCCAGGGTCGGCATCAATGAAATAGGGTTTGGGGAGCAGGTCGCTCCAGCCGGTGTGCCGGATGAAAGCCTGCTCGATCGGCAGGTCGCACACCTCGTTCCGGCCGGCGTAGTAATTCAACAGCCCGTCGAAGCCGACCGAGGTGCGCGAGAAGAGGAACGCACCCAGTTCGATGTCCGGCTGAAGGGCGCCCGACGTACCGAGCCGAAGCAGGGTAAGCTGCTTTTTGCACTGCTTTTCGGTGCGGCTGGCAAAGTCGATATTCACAAGCGCGTCCAGCTCGGTTACCACTATATCTATATTGTCCGTACCGATTCCGGTGGAGATAACCGTCATCCGTTTCCCCCGGTAAGTACCGGTCACGGTTACGAACTCGCGGCTTGCCACCCGGAACTCCCTCGTATCGAAATAGGACGCCACCAGGTCTACCCTGCCCGGGTCGCCCACCAGAATTACCGTGTCCGCAAGCTGCTCCGGAAGCAGGTGAAGATGGAATATCGTACCGTCGCCGTTTATAATCAGTTCGGAGGATTCTATTTTTCTCATAGCGATATGGGTTTGCTGAGGTTTCGGAAATCGGAACATTCCGCACCCCCGGTTTTACGAATAATTAAACGCGGCCCCCCTGCGGGCTGGCGCCCAACCGGAACCACAAATCTTTTTCGGTTCAACTGTTTATTTTAGACTTTACAATAATTGTCAATCGCAATAAAAGTAGCTATTTTGCATCGAATTTCACAACCAAAATCCACAAAACTTAATGATATGACACTTATTAAATCTATTTCGGGAATCAGGGGGACGATTGGAGGGAAGCCGGGTGAAAACCTGACCCCGCAGGATATAGTGAAGTTCACCACGGCCTACTGCCAGTGGCTCCGGGCGCAGAATCCTGCCGGGCGGCTGAAGGTGGTAATCGGCCGCGACGCGAGGATAAGCGGGCAGATGGTGAGCGATATCGTGGAGGGCACGGTGCTGGGCTGCGGCATCGACGTTATCAACCTCGGACTGGCAACCACCCCGGGGGTGGAGATGGCCGTTATAAGCAAGGGCGCCCACGGCGGGATTATCATCACAGCCAGCCATAACCCGCGCCAGTGGAACGCGCTGAAACTGCTCAACGGCGACGGGGAGTTCCTCGACGCGGAGGACGGCCGCAGGATACTCGAACTGGCCGGCCAGACCGACACGGAATACCCGGATATCGACCGGGTGGGCCGCGTGCTGGACCGCACGCCCTACGACGACGAACACGTACGGGCGGTGCTGGCCCTGCCGCTGGTGGACGTGGAGGCGGTCCGCGCGCGGGGTTTCAAAGTGGTTGTGGACGCGGTGAACTCGGTGGGCGGTATTGCCATACCGAAACTGCTCGAAGCGATGGGCGTGGAGACCGTCGGGATATACACCACCCCGGACGGGGATTTCCCGCACAATCCCGAGCCCCTGCCCGAAAACCTGCGCGAGCTGTCGGAGACGGTGGTGCGTGAAGGGGCGGATTTCGGGATAGCCGTAGACCCGGACGTGGACCGGCTCGCGCTGGTGTGCGAGGACGGGACGATGTTCGGCGAGGAGTACACCCTTGTGGCCGTGGCGGACTACGTGCTCTCCAAGACCCCGGGCAACACCGTGTCGAACCTCAGTTCCACCCGCGCGCTGCGCGAGGTGACCCGGGCGCGGGGCGGAAGCTACGCGGCGTCGGCCGTGGGGGAAGTGAACGTGGTGGGCAGGATGAAGGAGACCGACGCGGTGATTGGGGGCGAGGGTAACGGCGGAATAATCTACCCGGCCCTGCACTACGGCCGTGACGCTCTGGTAGGCGTGGCACTTTTTCTTACCCAGCTTGCAGAGCGGGGGCTAAAGGTTTCGGAACTTCGGGCCACCTACCCGGATTACCACATATCGAAGAATAAAATCGAGCTGACACCGTCCATAGACGTCGACCGGGTGCTCGCGAAAGTAAAAGAGGCTTACGCGGGGAACGAAATCAACGATATCGACGGGGTTAAGATCGATTTTCCCACTGAATGGGTACACCTTCGCAAGTCGAATACCGAGCCTATTATCCGTATTTACAGCGAAAGCCGCGATGCTGAGTCGGCCGACCGGCTGGCCGGCGAGGTTATTGCCAAAATCCGGGAAATAGCCGGAATTTAGGATGAATAAGGAGGCAAACATAAATCCCGGGGACCGGAGGGACGAGGATACCCCTGCGGGGGGGGGGAGACGCTATAC
>JAJQCA010000034.1 GCA_021202985.1 Alistipes sp. | reverse complement strand
ATAATTTGTCATCCTGAACGAAGTGAAGGATCTACCTGCAACGACCTGTTAATTGTTATAAATAAGGACCGGTGGGAAAAGTTAAAGACATCTGCACTATTATATTACTCAACGGGTTATTATCGGTATAGATTCTTCACTCCGTTCAGAATGACATTAAAATATAATGTTATCCGGAGTAGCCGGAGTTGACGAATTCCTTGTAATATTTTATCGCCAATAATTTGTCATCCTGAAGTGAAGGATCTACCTGCAATGACCTGTTAATTATCACTCCGTTCAGAATGACATATGGAGCACAAACGCAATTATTAGGAACTTGTATATAATAAGGTCTTTCCTGCGTTCAGAATGACAGGTCATATATATTTACTCCATCCCTCCGCCCAGGGCGCGGTAGAGGGTGACGCTGTACTGGAGCTGTTCGAGCCGGTCGCTGACCTGGTTGAGCTGGGCAGACAGCAGGTCCTGCTTGGCGGTCAGTACCTCGGTGTAGGTAGCCTCGCCCGCCTTTAGCAGTTGTTCGGTGTAATAAACGGCCGTTTGGAGGGCTTCTATCTGTTTCTCGCGTGTGGGATTTTTGCTGAGTGAAGAGCGGTATGAATAGAGTATGTTCGACACTTCTTCTGCCGCCTGGAGTACGGTACTCTCGAAATTGAGCAGGGCCTGCGTCTGCGACTCCCTGGCCGCTTCATAGGCCGAACGAAGCTGCCGCCCCGCGAAAACGGGCTGGGCGAGTCCGCCGATAAGGTTTACTATAAGGTTCTCCGGTTTAAAAAATCCCGACAGCGTTGTAGCGCTCAATCCGATGGAGGAGCCGCTCGAAGTGCCGCTTCCCAGGGTCAGCGAGGGGTACATCGCGGCCCGGGCCGCCCCGGCCAATTCCCATTCCTGCCGGAACTGCTGTTCGGCCTGCGCCACGTCCGGGCGGCGGGCCAGCGACAGCATCGGCAGGCCGTGGGCGAAGGTGGTATCGGCTTGCTGGAGGTCTATGGAAGTACGTTCAATGGCTCCCGGCATGCGGCCCAGCAGCACAGACAACGAATTTTCGGTCTGCCGGATGCTGGCTTCCAGGTCCGGTATCGTTACCACGGCGCTGTAATAGGCTGCAAGGCTCTGCTGGACGGCCGCACCGGTCTGCTCGCCCGCCTTCATCAGCGCCTCCATGGTGCGAACTGTCTGGTCGAGCACCCCGGCCGTGTTGCGGGTTATCTCCAACTGGCGGTCGAGCGCCAGCAGGGAGTAGTACGAGTTGGCAATGTTGGCTATCAACGATGTGGTTACGAGGTTGGCGTACTCCACACTCGCGAGGTAGGCGGCATACTGTGCGCGGTTCTGGCGCGAGAGCCTGCCCCAGATGTCGGCCTCCCAGGAAACGGCTGCGGCGAGGGTATAGTCGTTGGCTGTGTAGCCCAGAACTTTTTTACCTTCGGTGCCGTTGCTGGTGCGGGTATGCGTGGCCTGTGCGGCGAGCGACACCTGAGGGAAGAACGCCGCCCGGGTCGCGGCGAGGGTGGCCTCGGCCTGCCGGATAGCGCTTACGGCCGATTCGAGATCGAGGTTCCCCTCGATACCTTCCTCGATAAGCCCTACCAGCACCGGGTCGTTGAAATAGACCCTCCAGGGGATATCGGCGATGGTGGCTGTCTGGAGGTTCCCGTCGCGGAAATAACTCTCGGGCGAAACCTTCACACTCTGGTAACTGTTCCGCACCGAGCAGCCATGTAACACCGGCAGTATTCCGATTAATATAAGTATGTAAGGAAGTTTTGTTTTCATCATTCTTCGCTCTTTTAACATACGGGCCTCCGCGGCGGGCAATCGTCGGGCGATTCGCCGGTATCCTGCCAGTCGCCCTTCTCCGGAGCGTGGCAACTGTCCCCCGTACGGTTGCCCGTGAAGTCTGTCTCCGGACCCGATACATTCTCCGTAGGCGCGGAACAGCCGCCCGTGAGCGGATTAACCTCACCGACTTTCTGGCCGCCGGTGCCTTCGCAGGTTCCGTCGGCGGGAAGTAGGATATCATTTAATTTTCCGCTGCTTTCAGCGGTGGAATTGATTCCGTTACCCGGGCTTTCGCATATCCCGGCTGTGCCCTTCTGGATATTCCTTCCGGCCGTTTCGACGGAAACGTTATCGGGCACGCAATTGTTTATTCGTTCGTTTCCGGGGCCTGGACCGGTGCCGTCATTACCGTTCGAAGCGCCGTTTCCGGGGCCGTCATCCCCGCCTTCGTCACCTGGCTCGTGCCGCCGTTTTCCGCTTATTTTTTCCTGAAGGCCCTGGAAAAGCACAAACAGCATCGGGATTACGAACACCCCTACCAGCGTACCGAACAACATACCCCCGATGGCGCTGAGTCCGATGGAACGGTTACCCACCGCACCGGCTCCCGACGCCATCGCCAGCGGCAGCAGCCCGAAGATGAATGCGAACGAGGTCATGAGAATGGGCCGGAGCCGTGCCACGGCTCCGCTCATGGCGGCCTCCGTGATGCTCATTCCCTGCTGGCGTCGCTGGACGGCATACTCTACAATCAGGATGGCGTTCTTCGAGAGCAGTCCGATAAGCATTACCAGCGAAATCTGGACGTAGGTATTGTTTACGATCTGCGAACCCATCATGAGGCCGCCGTATATGAAAATAAATATTCCGGCAAGGCCCACCGGCAGCGAAAGGATTACGGCCAACGGCAGGATATAGCTCTCGTAAAGGGCCGAGAGCAGCAGGTAAACGAATACGAGGCATAACAGGAATATCAGCGTGCTCTGGCTCGAAGTGTTCGCCTCCTCTCGCGAAATACCGGAGAATTCGTACGAATAACCGTCCGGAAGGCTGGCCGATTCCTGCTCCACGAGCGCAATGATGTCGCCCGAAGAGGTATTGTTGGGGATAATCGTTATGTCGATGGACGAATAGAGGTTGAACCGCGTCAGCGACTGAGGGCCGGTGACGTTGCTGACGGTGATAAATTCCGTGATGGGAGCCGCTTCGCCCGTCGAAGTCACCACGTACATACCGTTCAGGTCCTCCACCGTCTCGCGGTACTGCGGCGCGGCCTGGAGCATCACCCGGAACTGCTTGCCGTAGATATTGAAATTGGACCCGTAATAACTGCCTATAAAGGTCTGGAGGGTGGACATTATATCCGTCAGCGTCAGGCCGGCGTCCTTTACCTTGGCCATATCCACCTCGATGAGCCGCTGCGGGAAATTGGGGTTGAACGTGGTAATAGCCTGCAAAACCTCCGGGCGGGAATTGAGCTGTCCGATAAACTGCAGGGCCACCTCGTAGAATTTGTCAATATCTCCGCCCGTGCGGTCTTCCAGCTCGAGCGTGACCCCGTTACTGAGGCCGAATCCCTGTATGGTGGGCGAGCCGAAGAAGAGGAACGTGGCGTCCTTTATGTCGGCGGTCCGGCGGGTCATGGAGGCCACGACGTCGTTCATCGACACGTCGCGGTCGTCCCACGGGTCGAGCTTAAGAACGAGTGTACCGTACGAGCTGCCTATCCCGCTGGTGAAGTTCACCCCGGTTATATTGGCAACCTCCTTCACCCCGTCCATCGACCGGGCGATATCGTATACCTGCCGCATAACGGTGTCGGTTCGCTCCATCGATGAGCCGGGCGGCAGGGTCACCGTGCCGAGCACGGTTCCGCTGTCCTCCTGGGGGATGAACCCGGAGGGAATGGTGCGCATCAGCAGGAACAGCACCAGCGCGAATCCTGCTATTATGGCCACCGGAATCCACCGGTGTCTCCGCTCCTCGAAGAACGAAAGCACCGACTTGTATTTTCCTACCAGCGCCCCGTACCCTCTGTTGAAATAGTAGTAAAACCGTTTCAGGAAACCTTTATGCTCCTGCTCATCCTCCTTCGGGCGAAGGAAAAGAGCGCAGAGGGCTGGGCTGAGTGTAAGGGCGTTGACGGCCGAGATGAAGATGGCTATGGCCAGTGTTAGTCCGAACTGTTTGAAGAATATTCCGCTCGTACCCCCGATAAAACTCACGGGTATAAACACCGCCGCCATGACGAGCGTAATGGAAACTATCGCCGGGGCGATTTCGCCCATGGCCGTAAGCGTGGCTTTGCGCGGACTGCGCTCGCCCTCGTCCAACTGCGCGTGCACGGCCTCTACCACCACGATGGCGTCGTCCACCACGATACCGATAGCGAGGATAAGGGCGAAGAGTGTCAGCAGGTTCACCGAAAAGCCGAACACTTCGAGAAAAAAGAACGTGCCCACTATCGCAACCGGCACGGCGATGGCTGGTATAAGCGTCGACCGCCAGTCCTGCAGGAAAACGAACACAACGATGAAAACAAGTATAAACGCTTCGAACAGCGTGTGGAGCACCTTGTTTATCGAAGCGCTGAGGAATTCGCTGGCATCGACCATATATTCGTAACGGATACCCGGCGGGAAGTCTTTCGCCGCGGCTTCGAGTTCCTTCTTGACGTTTTCGATAACCTGCTGGGCGTTGGAACCAGCCGTCTGGCTTACCGCTATGGTGACGGCTTCGTAGTCGTCCAGCTTAGACTCGATGGTGTAGTTGAGCGAGCCGAGCTCGACGTCGGCCACGTCCCTCATGCGGAGCACCTGCCCGCCGGACGACCGCAATATAATATCGCCGAACTCCTCTTCGGTCGATAACCGGCCGGTGTATTTCAGGGTATACTGGAACGCCTGGTCGCCCTGCTGGCCCAGCTCGCCCGGTGCCGCCTCGATATTCTGGTCCTGCAGGGCGGCCAGAACCTCAGTCGCGCTTATGCCGTATACGGCCATCACGTCCGGTTTCAGCCAGATGCGCATCGAATAGTCCCTCGCACCATAGACGGTGGCGTCGCCGACGCCGTTCACCCGCTTTATCTGCGGCAGGATATTGATGTTGGCGTAGTTCTGGATAAACTGTCCGTCGTAATCGGGATTGTCCGAGTAGAGGAAAATCATCAATAGTGTACTGGTCTGGCTCTTTCGAACTATTACCCCTGTCTGCACCACCTCTGCCGGCAGGAGTGAGGAGGCCTGCGAGGCGAGGTTCTGAACGTTCACCGCGGCGATGTCCGGGTCGGTACCCTGCTCGAAGAAGACCTGTATGCTCGCCGAACCCGAGTTCGACGCCGTGGAGGTAATGTAGGTCATTCCTTCCACGCCGTTGATCTGCTCTTCGAGCGGAACGATAACGCTGGTCATTACCGTCTCCGCGTCTGCTCCGCCGTACGTCGCCGATACCTGCACGGTGGGTGGTGCGATGTCCGGATACTGTTCCACCGGGAGAGACACCAGCCCGATAAGCCCCAGCACCACTATGATGATGGAGATAACGGTAGAAAGTACCGGCCTGTCTATAAAAGTTTTAAGCATCCGGGAGTATTTATATGTCCTTATTTTTCGACTATGTACTACTTATACCGAATATTCTTTCCGGCCCGTCACCCAGCCTCCGCGGGCTGAGCGCCTGCCACCGACAGGTCTATTTAACCTGATAGTGTAGAAGTGAATAGTGCCGCTTGTTAAATAGTATTGCGCTCCGGCCGACGAGTGGCCCTTACAGCCGGGCGTAGCATTTCGATTCGGTTCTTACTGTTCTTACTGTTCGTCCAGTTTGTCACTTTATCCGTGTTGTCCGTGCCGCACGGGGCGAAAGACTAAGGCCGTGCGATTCCGTAAAATTTATGCCGAATCAGCCCGGCTATTTACGGTTCCGGCCGTCCGCCGTAGCCGACCGTGAATACTGTCCGGCGGATTGCTGCTGTCCCTGCGGGGCGGCAACGCTGTCCTGTGCCGGCGGGGTGAGCGATATTTTGGAACCGTTGTGCAGTGTCGCCACCCCGTCGGTAACTATCCGGTCGCCGTCCCGTAAACCGTCTGTCACGGCATAACTTTGCCCGTCGGGCAGCGGTTCCACCGTTATGATGGACTGCACCACCGAATCACCCTGAACTTTGTAAACAAGCGTCTTATCGAGCTGCGAGAAAGTGGCCCGCTGCGGGATTGTGAAAACGTCGTGTACGGTGTTGGGTACGGTCACCTTGCCGCTGGTGCCGCTGCGAAGCGTTCCGTCGGGATTGGGGAACTCGGCCCTTAGGCTGGCCGAACCGGTGGACGTATTCACCACACCCGAGATGGTTTCTATCCTGCCCGTATATCGGTAGACCGAACCGTCGGCAAGCGTCAGGGTCACGTCGGGCATGTTATCTATTTTCTCCTGCTGCGTAACGCCCTCGTATTGTGAGAGCAGGTCGAGAAGCTCCTTCTCGTTGAGTGAAAAATAGGCGTAGACGTTGGCGATGTTGGCCACCGTGGTGAGTACCGTTGCGCTTGTCACGAGGCTTCCCTGCCGGTACGGAATCTCGCCCACAACTCCGTCCACGGGACTTGTGACCGTTGCCCATCCCATCGTGGCGCGGGCCTGCTGCAAGGTAGCCTGTGCGGTTTGGAGCGATGCGAGGGCCGATTCGTACTGGTTTCGGTAGGTGTCGAGTTGTACGTTGCTGATGATGTTCTGCTCGGCGAGGGGCTGCATCCGGTTCACGTTTAGTTGCGCCGTATTGAGGTTTGCCTCGGCTGTCGTCACGGATGCCTGAGCGCTTTGAAGTCCCTGTACGGCCGCAGGGGAGTCTATAGAGAAAAGCGGCTGGCCTTTCTTTACCACCGCCCCTTCGTCCACGTATATCCGCTGGATGTAGCCGTCCAGCCGGGGCATGATGTCGATATCTTCCTGTCCCCGAATTGTGGCCGGAAATACCTGGGCGAGTGTGGCGTCTCCTTCGTGGACCACCGCCGTGGGGTAGTATTGCGGTGTCGCCTGCTGTTTTTGCCCTGCGGCCTGCTTCTGTTTCGAACCGCACCCGGCCGCAACTGCTGCGGGCAGCGCTACCGCCGCTACCAGCCTTATTAACCTGTTTGCCATTATGCTCAGTTTTACCGGACACCACATAGCAAATTGTATGCAAAACGGTAAGCGTTGTAAATACTGTATTTCACCCCGCCGATTACAGATATCAACAAATGTTATTAAGTTTTTGATATTTTTATCCGAAACTGTAAAATCCGTTAAGCCTATTTATCGTATCTTCGCCAAACGGCGGGGGAAAGTAATACTCACTTCCTGTACGCGGTATAGAATATTGAAACATTATAATATTTAACATTTTAATCCTATATTTAATGATTCCCATTCGATTGGATAAGCGGGAGAGTGTACTGGTATCGGGCGGTTTCTCGGGCGATGATATCCATGCGCTCCATTCCAACCCGACCCTGTTGTCCGCAAAGGTATCTTATATACGCAATGCCGTCGTGAACCTCTACACCAAGGGTTACACGACTTATGTATTTACATCCAACGGTCTGTTCGAATTACTGGTGGCCTGTGTTGTGAACGATTTCAACGGCAAGGGGATGCATATAAATTCTGTGTTCGTAAATCCTTACCCGGGCGTAAGCCACGGCGGGATGAGGGAGCCGGAAGAATTTTCGCACATGTCGATATGTTTCAGCGAGACACCCGAAGAGTTCGACCCCGCTGCGTTCGAAACATACCTGAGCGACAGTGTGGATTGTGTTCTAAGCCCATCGAGGATAAAGCGCCGCGACGGTTACATGCTGCCGGATATTTTTCCCTCCGGTGTCCGGGCGCAGGGCACCCTGAATTGATAATGCCGCATACCCGGTTGTGGGTTGGGTTTTAATTATAAATGTTACGCGGTCAGAACTTGCCGCCCCTTTCGTGGGGCGGTTTTTTGTATGCGGCGAGTATGTTTTCCGGGATTTGCGCTAAATTTACGTTCTTAAAATATTTAGCGGAAAGAGGATGAATGTAAAGGATATAATTTTAGGGTGGGGTATAGCCGACGAAGCATGGGCAACCCTGCTTGCGGTAATCTTAACGATAATCTGCTCGGTGCTTGCGGGCGTGGCGATGTTCTACCTGACAACCAAAGCCATTGCACCGCTGGTAATCCGGCTGGCGGGTCGCACGGCCACCCAATGGGACGATATGATGTTCGACCGCAAGTTCTTCCGCCGCCTGGGTATGCTGCTGGCTCCTATCGTTGTCAGTATAGGATTGGGATACGTGGAGTGGAAATATATGCCGGTTACGCAAAAATTCCTCCAAACGTGGATAACTTTCGCCGCAGTGAGGATGATTGCGGCCATACTCGACGGGGCCAACCGCATTTACGAAAGCTATCCCGTCTCCCGCAACAAACCCATTAAGGTATTTATACAGGTGGTGATGATATTCCTCTACTGCGCCGCCACATTGGTTGCCATACAAATCTTCACCGGCAAGGAGACCACAGCCCTGCTGGCCGGCCTGACGGCATTTGCCGCGGTTCTGATGCTGGTGTTCAAAGATACGATACTGGGTCTTGTGGCCGGGATTCAGTTGAGCGCAAATAAAATGGTGAATATCGGCGACTGGATAGAAATGCCCAGCAGCGGGGCTGACGGCGACGTGCTGGAAATAAACCTCACCACGGTGAAGGTGCAGAACTGGAACAAAACCATCACCACGATACCCACCTATAAGATGGTGTCCGAGTCCTTCACCAACTGGCGGGGAATGTTCGATTCGGGCGGCAGGCGTATAAAGCGGGCCGTATATGTGGATATATCCTCCGTGCATTACCTCACGGAGGGAGAATTGGCCGAACTACGCCGCTCATCCCTGCTCAGGAACTATATCGAGCAGAAAATGGATGAAATAGAGGCACATAACCGGCAACGGGAGACCGAACTGGACGAACGGCGCCTTACCAACCTCGGTACCTTCCGTGAATACCTGGAAAAATGGATAGCCAACAACCCCGGCATAAATACCGATATGATACATATGGTCAGGCAGTTGCAGCCAGGGCCGACCGGCATACCGCTTGAAGTTTACTGTTTTACGTCCGACAAGAGGTGGGTACACCACGAGAAGGTGCAGGCCGATCTTTTCGACCATGTTTTCGCCGTTATGAAACTCTTCAACCTGCGGCCGTTCCAGTTCAACGCCGCCCCGCCCCCCGAAGTGCTGGAACAGAAATGGGGGTAACGCGTTAGCCGGGCACTCCTTAACGGGCCGCGTTTACACGTCCGTGTATGGCTTGGTTTGTGTTGTATACCGGTTTATTTGAACCGCTTAAAATTACGGACATGAACAATTACAGGGACGAGTACGGCATACCGGACATGGACTCTGAAGCGCAGGAGACGCTCGAATTGATGCACGAGAAACTGGATACCGACTGCGGCGATGCTGAGCCTATGGGCGGCAACGATACGGACAAAACTTCGGGCGGGCGTGATACCGGTGCGGAAAATATCCGCGACGGTAAGGCCCACGCCGGAAAATGCCGTTAGGGAACGGACTTTCATGCGGACAGACGCGGTGGATTGGTAAAGTGTTAAAACCCATTATTCCTCCACCGTTTGGAGATGCCGGCAAACATCAAAAAAGAAAGGTTACGGAGAAATCCGTAACCTTTTCTTCTCCATGCCATGCCCGGCGGTACCGCCACAGCTTAACACCGTCTTGATACGAGCCTATTACCTTATCTCTTCTATCCTTATCGCGATGTCATCCAGGCAGAAGTATGACGGGGTGTTCAGTCCGTACGGTCCCTGGTCGGAACCGTCAATCGTAAATTCTATCCGATTTACCGTTCCGAGCGGGGTAAGGTCTACCTTTGCCCATTCTGTCAGGAGTCCGGGCGAATCGGCCGAGCGGAAATCGGCGAGGTGGAATATCACGGAACCCGTTTCATCTCCGAATACATCGTAACCGGTGACGGTAAGGTAAAATTCGCCGTCTATTTCGGCGAGGGTTTCACCGAAAGTGTTACCGTTTGTGATAACATACGAGCTGTAGAGCGAATTCGTCACCCAAATATGATCGATTACATAGCTTTGTCCACCGGTAAAACCTACGACAGTGGGTCCGGCGAAGTCCGCGTAGAAGACTACCGCGAATACATCCGAACCGTTGTGACCTCCTTTGCCGGTGACAGCGTCCGTATAATTTACGGCGCACTGATAATCCATAGGGTTGTCCGATGGTACGTTTTGCAGGTCGCCGTTCCATGAGGAGAAGAATGTACCCCCGTTCCAGAATTCATAGGTCGGTTGGCCGGTATAATAATCTTCGACTTCGTTTACGCCGAAATGAAGACCTGTTTCCGGGTCGGTATATTCCGTATATTGCCCGAAACCGTAATCCGAGTAGAAATTTTCCCCGTACGGATCGACAGCCAGAATGTTTTCCGGAAAGTCTTCGAACCCGACAACAATACCCGAGTGAACGGCCAGCTGGTACCAGAATTGATTACCCGCTTCATCTGCGGCTACGGTTATTGCACCCCATGTCTCGACACCCGTCTCATCAGCCCCGGGAGCGGAGATAATAAGTTTACCGGCTTGCTCTCTTACGGTCCAGCCCAACGGGGCTGAATAGCCCACATCGGTATAGCCGCTCCGGGTCACTTCGTACTCCACGCTTTCGCCGTACGGTATAAAAGCCTCTTTCGGCCAGTCTACTTCGTATTCATAAATTCCGTTTCCGGTGTCGTCGTCGTCGCTGCATGCGGCGAGTAAAGCCGCTACACCGAATAAAATCAGTAGTTTTTTCATTTTAATCAGTTGATAATTATAAATCCGCTAACCTCGGTCGACAGCTCGCCGGTCGAGGCCATATTGTAAAGCAGGGCGCTCTGGACACGGATAAAATCCACCCGGTCCAACACTACCGGGTTGCCGTTTCCGTCGACCGCGTCCGATATATCGAACCTGTTGAACAGATAGATCCCGCGGTCGTTGTAAAGTGCGTCCTTGCCGAGATTATCCGCGTAACCCCAACCGTAAGCCCCGTTGATATGCTGGTTGTTCTCGAAAGTGTAATTGTCCTTTAACAGCGTACCGGTAAGGGTCATGCTACCGTCCCGATCACACCATGCCGGGTAGTAGTTCTGGTTGTGGAACGAGGGCAGGTAGGCCACATAGCCGTCCCGGCCGTCGGACCCCGCCCACGGAACGTCACCCGGTTCATCCGTGCGCGTGTAGGTAACGGTGTAGTTTATCCCTTCGTCGCTGCCTGCCAGTTGGTACCAGGTCCCGGGTTGTCCGTCGCCCTTATCGTCGATACTTACCCACACCACCCCGGGCTCGTTATGGGTGGCGATGGGGTTTCCCTGAATCCCGAAATCGTAACCCTCACCGTTAATAACCGGTCGCGACGGGCGGACCGTGATGTATCCACCGAACGCACCGAGCGATACCAGCAGGTTGCCGTCCAGCGCCTGCTGTGCCCATTCCACGGCTTCGGCGTGAGTTTGCGGCACGAAATCCGCATTAATAAACTGTCCCGGCGCGGGAATGTATTCCAATACCGTGACGGGGTCGAACTCGAAGACGTACTGGTTGCCGTTGCCGCCTTCTCCGCCGCCGTTCTCCTCGCCTTCCTCATCTCCCTCGTCCACGATCGGCCCGCCGTCGTTGCACGACCATGCCAGCGCACCGGCCAGGAGCAGTAAAAATCCAATCCTCTTCATCGTCTTTCGTTTATTTATGTTCCGGGGAAAAAGGACAGTGAAAGCCGGTTACCCGCCGGCAAATCCCGCCCCGGTTCCAGACCCGGAAACCGTTGGCAAAAAAGTCTATAAGGCAGGTCTTCTGGCTATTTTCCGTCCCGGGCAGCCTTCCCGCCCCGTGAGGGGGCAGTGGCAAAGAAGTGGCCGCGGGCCTGGCATGGAAAATTACAGCTGCGGGTACAGCCCCCGATTTGCACGGGGTTCCCTTTTAATCCCGGCCGTTCCGGTAAGGGATACGGCCATACGGGAGCCTGAATAGCTTACAAAGGTAATACTATATTCCCGGATTTTCATTAACCTTACCGCCCGCCTTGTCTTTATTTAGCACGATTAGGCCGTAAAATGCAAACCGTGGCCCGCCGTTTGCCCTTTTTCAGGGTAAACAAATTAAAGAAGCTGATATGGATACGATAAGAAAATTCCTGACTTGGACCGGCGTAATCGCCCTGATACTGTTTATTGTCGTGTTGGTGATAGGATTTAAAGTGGCCTCCGCGCTGCTCGTGGCGGTACTCTATATCGTAATCGCTATCTTTCTGATAATACTTGTTATATACCTTTACCGCAAGGCAAAGCAGAAGATAGGGGGCAACGATACTGACCGGTAGCAGCCGGGATAAAATATTACTTGAGGTCACCTCTTATACATAATTACGGTGGTACCGCCCAAAAGCAAAGGCATCCGGATAAGTCCGGATGCCTTTTGATGAATACGCCCGTCGAGCAATTTATTTTTTATTTTCGGGTTTCACTATGTTTTCCCTCATCGACGTGTCGGCCTGAATGTTCCTCAGCTTATAATAGTCCATGATACCGAGGTTGCCGTTGCGGAACGCTTCCGCTATTGCCAGGGGAATTTCAGCTTCTGCCATGATTACTTTTGCCCGGGCGTCCTGCGCTTTGGCCTTCATTTCCTGCTCGTGGGCGATAGCCATGGCACGGCGCTCTTCGGCTTTCGCCTGGGCGATATTTTTATCCGCGTTGGCCTGGTCCATCTGAAGTTCGGCCCCGATATTCTTACCAACGTCTATGTCCGCTATGTCGATTGAGAGTATTTCGAATGCCGTACCCGCGTCCAGCCCCTTCTCGAGTACAACACGGGATATGAAATCGGGATTTTCGAGCACCGATTTGTGCGAGTCGGCCGAACCTATCGACGACACAATACCTTCACCCACACGGGCCAGAACCGTTTCTTCTCCGGCACCCCCGACGAGCTGTTTGATAGCCGCGCGCACCGTGACACGGGCTTTGGCTATAAGCTGTATACCGTCCTTGGCTACGGCTGATACCGGCGGGGTGTTTATAACCTTCGGGTTTACGGACATCTGCACCGCTTCGAACACGTCACGGCCTGCAAGGTCTATGGCCGTGGCCATTTTAAAGTCGAGGTTTATGCTCGCTTTCTGGGCCGAAACCAGCGCGTGTACCACATTGGGGACGTTACCCCCGGCGAGGTAGTGGGCCTCGAGTTCGTTGGCGTTGAGTTTGAGGCCGGCTTTGGTCCCTTCTATCATGGCCGATACTATGGTCGAGGGCGGTACCTTCCTCCAGCGCATGAGAATGAGCTGCAGGAGGCTGATCCTGACTCCCGAAACGAGCGCCGAAAACCATAACCCGATGGGGATGAAATAAAATATAAGCCATAATGCGATAAGGCCGAGAAAGGCGAATAACGCAATCATTCCGATTCCTTCCATTGCTTAAAGTAGGTTAAGTTTATAATATTGTATAATTCGAGTTCATTTTAGTCACCTTACATACGAGGGCCTATCTCCCGGTGCGGAGTGAAATTACCAGGTCAATCTGCGTAAATATCGATTGGGCCCGTTCCGGTTACCGCGTCGGCGGCCGCATTTCCCGTAGCCACTACTTTGACGATAACCGTGAAATTCTCGAAACCCGTAACCTGCACCTCCGTGTTCGGGTCCACATAAACGTCTCCCAGCGAACGGGCTTCGTAGGTCTCCCCGTCGATAAGTACGTTGCCCGACGGAGCGAGCCTGGTAATAGTCCTTCCACGCTGGCCTTCCCGCACGGTCTCCTGCGGCAGGGGCTGGGAAGTTCCCTCCACCTCCTGCTTCAGCGAAAGTCTTCGCCATGTCTTGCTGCGCAGAGAGAGCATGGTGGCTATAACGGCGAGCACCACGATAGCTATTATGGTCGCATAACCTCCTGTCTTACCGTAGTTCGTAAATCCGATATAAACCGCTCCGAAGAACGATATGAAAGAACAGATACCGGCGACGGTGATTCCCGGTAACAATATCAGTTCGGCGACCAGTAACAGGACGCCTACTATAACGAGCGTTATGATAAACCACATATTGTGTCGGCAGGGTTAATTTGTAGTTCCGTTTTCAGGTTCTTTAGCGGTCGTAAGATAACGTTTTTTAGCGATAAATTACCCGACCGCCTCTATTTTTACCTCAGCCCCGGCAAGGATGTCCTCTATTTCCCCGGCGAGTTCTTCCGCGTCGTCGCGCGAGTCGAAGGTGCCGATTATGTAGAGGTCCCCGCTACGGGAAATCTCTGCGCCGGGATTAATATCCTCCGCTATTTCCCGGATTATATCCGGCAGCGGGCGGCCGCCGGTGTCCACCGAAAGGCGGAACACCCCGTCCTGTACCGTTCCCAGCGCCCTGTCCACTTCAGCCTGCGATAGTACCGTCAGCCGGCCGTTTTCCCACCGGGCAGCCTTAGGGTCGCGGAATCCTTTTTTCTTCAATTCC
Source organism: Alistipes sp. (assembly GCA_021202985.1). Classification (GTDB taxonomy): domain Bacteria; phylum Bacteroidota; class Bacteroidia; order Bacteroidales; family Rikenellaceae; genus WRDF01. Next base: position 25,417 of record JAJQCA010000034.1, on the reverse strand, counting down.
GCCACCGCGTCCGCGGCTTCGCCGAGCGTCCGGAAACCGCCCGCGTAATAGGCATAGTTGCCGTTCTCCCGGGCCACACCTACCGGGTACGCGCCCCGGAGTATGCTCACGGGCTGCGCCCGCTGGAAACTACCCAGCAGGACACGGTAAATCTCCCCCTTGGGGTGTATGGTGAGCTCCGGTACCGGGTTGCGCTGGTTGTATTTTGCCGGGTTGTGGAACTCTATGTCGGCATAGTCGAGAAAGAGTTTCTCTTCCATGACTAATTCCGGAAAATTGAAATTGATTGCCGTGACCGCCGTGCGTGCCTTCCGCAGTGAGTCCAAAGCCCTGTCATAACCGGCGATGCGGGCGAGGGTCTCCTCGTACTCTTCGAGCAGGGTCTTGCGGTGCGGGTATGCCGCCACCGGCTCCGACTGCGCACCCTCCGCGGCGGTGAGGCACTGTTCGCGCGTCTCGGTTATCTTCTGTTCGAACAGCGCGAGCTGGTTCCTTCGCCCCAGCTTGTCGAGGATATAATTATAACAATATAGTTTGTTGTCGTAAACGTATCCGAACTCTTCGTTCACCCGTTCCGAAAGCATTTCGTTCAGCCCGGTAAGGGTCTCGTAGGCGGAGAACAGGCTGTCTGCCGCTTCGGGCGTCTCTACCGTTTCATTCTCCAGTGCAATCCGCCGTATCGATTCGTAATTGGATGCGAATGTGCGGATATGTTCCAGTACACCCGCTTCCATCCCCTGCGCCTCCACGAGCATCCGGTAATCCTCCGGCTGGAGGTTCTCCTCGAAGAACGGATTCATTACCAGGTTGGCGCTGCGCTCGGCGTATCCTCCGTCCCTCTCGGTCCGTCCGCCGCCCTGCCGCAGGTCACTTCCGCCGGAAAGGTTTTTTATGATGTATTCCTGTTCTATGGTATTTATCTTCCCGGCGACGATGCCGATAAGGTTTCGGGTGTTGAACAGCTCGCCTTCCAGCCGTATGATATTTTCCGAATAGCGCTCGCGGTTATCGGGGTCGGTGCGGAACAGGCCGCGTATTTCGGCCACGCGCGCGTTCAGCGAATCCTCCTGCCGCGACAGTTGCTCTTCCTGGAGCAGCAGTGACGTATATACCGAGTCGGCCTCCAGGCCCGGTACGGGGGCGCGTTCCTGCATCACCTCCCTGCCCGTGAGCGACCCGGCGAACACCGCCGCCACCGCCGCGTATATAACTATTCTTCTATACATAATCTATTGCAAATCCTCTATTTCCACCACTTTATCAGGAACAACTGCACAAGCCCGAAAATCTCCAGCCTCCCAAGAAGCATCAACACCGTGCTGCAAAATCGCACGAAGGGCGAAATGTCCGAGAAGTTGGCCATCGAGCCTACCTGCCCGAACCCCGGACCCACGTTGCCCATACTTGCCGCCACCAGCGTGAAACTGCTTTCCAGGTCCATCCCCGTGGCGCTTACCACGAGTGTGCCGGCCGTCGTTATCATAATATAGATAACGATAAACAGCATGGCGAAGCCCACCACCTTCTCGTCCTGCGTGACGTTGTTCAGCCTGACGCGGATTATCGCGTTGGGGTGCTGCTGCTGGAGGATACGAGCCCGCAGCACCTTCAGGGCGAGCCATACCCGGTCGCTCTTTATACCTCCCGAGGTCGAGCCGGCGCAACCGCACTGGAACGTCATATAAATCAGCACCATCACCGCAAGCGGCGGCCATACGGACGTGTCGGCGGTGGCGAACCCGGTGGTCGATATCACCGACACCGACTGGAACATCCCGTAACGCAGCGCCGAGGTGAAGCTCGGGTAGAAACCCGTTGTAAACAGGTTCACCGATACCAGTATCCCTCCCACGACTATGGTACCCAAAAAGAACCTTACCACTTCGGACCGGAATATATTGTTCCTGTTGCCTGTAAAGGTAGCGAAAATAAGTCCGAAATGTATAGCCGACAGGGTCATAAATACCATCGTCACCACTTCTATCCATGCGCTGTCGAAATAGGCGAGGCTCAGGTTGCGGGTGCTGAAACCTCCGGTGGCTACACAGGAGAAGGCATGGTTTACCGCGTCGAACCAGTCCATACCGCACAATCCGAGCAGCAGGGCTGCCGAAACCGTCATACCTGCGTAGAGCGTGAGCAGTATGCGTACAATCTTCTGAGACTTGTATTTGTAATTCTCACGGGCGAGCGGCGAAAGTTCCACGCTCGAAAGGGTCATCTTGGTACGGCCCAGCGAGGGCAGAATAACCAGCACGAACATAACCACCCCGACGCCCCCCAGCCAGTGGGTGCACGAGCGCCAGAAGAGCAGGCTTTTAGGGAGTGCCTCTATATCCGACAGGGAGGTGGAGCCGGTGGTGGTGAATCCCGAGACGCTTTCGAACCATGCGGTGGGGATATCGAATTGGCCGCCCCACAGCAGGTAGGGGAAAGTTCCTACGAAGCAGGCCGCAAGCCACCCGCCCACCACGATAGCGTACCCCTCCTTTATATTCAGGCTGTCGGCCTTCTCCACGAAAATCAACGGGAAGCCCCCGAGCGCCCCGGCCATCACGGCCGACAGTAGCAACGGGTAGAAACCGGTATCTACCCCGTATACGAGTGAGATAACAGAGGACACCAGCAGGAACACCGCAACGAGCAGCATCACTATCCCCATATATCTCAAAACCACGTTGAAGCGCATACCCGGGGTTATTCGCGTTTTGAATTTATAAGCGTCGAGATACCCTCCTTTATCGCGTAAATCTCGTCGCGTCCCTCCATTTTTACATTGAACGGGATGCGATGGGTAATGTAACCGCGGAGGCCTTTGTTGATTCCCATGAGCGGACGGGTGTAATAAAGGTCCAGCAGGTAGGCGAACACGAGCACCATGACGATGGCTACGCAGAGCGTAATAACGCCCGGCATCATGGCCCGGTAGGCGTTGCTCCTGAGGGATGTGGCACTGGTAAGCAGCGAATGCTGCGAGGAGACCATGTAATTCTTTATGGCGTCGGTAAGCTCCTGGTAACTGGTTTTATACATTTCCACGAACCATTCGATGTCGGTATCCATCGACTCGTCGAGATAATTGCTCACCAGTTCGTAATACCGCTGCCGGGCCGTGTAGATATTGTCCAGCTCCAGCCGGTCGGTGGCCGTGCGGGCTGCTTCGCCGAGGGCGCTTTCGAATTCGTCGTGGCCGTGGCGGAAAGTCTCGTCGAAAGAATTTCGCTCCAGTACGATTGTCTGGAGAAGTGAAGTATTCTGTTCCTGCACGGCGTCGAGCATCCGTTTGGACAGCTCCATGCTGTACGTGCTGGTTTGAAGCAGGTCGCCGGTACTGCGCCCGAGCCTGCGAAGTTCCAGCAGCGACACCAGCCCGGAGAATACCAGCATTAGAGCGAGGCACCAGAAGCCGAGGGATATTTTTTTGCGGATACCGTTCATGGCGAAAAATTTACAGGCAAAGATACTAAGAGTCCGTCAATTCCCTGCAAAAAATCGGACATCCCGGTGCCGTAACGGCAATTATCGTGCTCGTCAGTGAGGTCATCCTGAACCCAAGGACGGATTGTGGATTAATGGTTTTTGAAGGAATCGAAGTTAAGATCAATCGTTAAATTACGAATGACAATCAATTAAAATGTCATCCTTAACGCAGGTGAATGAACTCTCTTCGGTTAATGGTTTCACCATGACCGAGTGAAAGACCTCTGCCGGCTAATGGTTTTTTAAGAAACCCAAGTTAAGATTCATCGTTGCACTCCGAATGACAATCATGTAAAATGTCATCCTGAACGTAAGTGAAGGATCTCTTTTATAATCTTCACGGATAATATCCTGCGGGATCATCCCGCCAGTTCGCCACGAGCTTCCGAGCCATCCTCGGATATCCCCGTCAGCCGGACCTGCCGGACGGCGTTGACGGCCGACCGGTCGTACGGTATACGAACTTTTATGTAGTTGGGTGTGAACCCGCCGATTGTCCCGTTCTTTATATCGCTCTCGAACAGGACGTCGGCAACTGTGCAGATACGGGACGAGATGAACTCCCGGTGGAACTCGCCGCTCAGGGCGGTAAGGGCGGCGGTGCGGCGGGCCTTTTCTTCCGGCGGCACTTTGCCCGGCATCTCCGCAGCCGGGGTGCCTTCGCGTTCCGAGAACGGGAACACATGCAGGAATGCGGGACGCACCGCACGCAGGAAATCCACCGTACTCCGGAAATCCTCGTCCGTCTCGCCGGGGAACCCGGTTATGATATCTATTCCGATAAACGCATCCGGAATGGCCTCGCGCACCCGTTCAACCCGTTCGGCGAACAGAGCCGTGCGGTATCGCCTGCGCATCAGGCCCAGAATACGGTCGCACCCGCTCTGGAGCGGAATATGGAAGTGGGGCATAAAACTGGGATGGCCTGCGCAGAAACCTACGATTTCGTCCGTCAGCAGGTTCGGTTCGATGGAGGAGATACGGTACCTTTCGATACCGTCCACGTCGCCCAGCGCGCGTAGCAGGTCGGCAAAGGTCTCGCCCGTGGTCTTTCCGAAATCGCCGGTGTTAATGCCCGTAAGGACGATTTCCCGGATGCCGGTTGAGGCAATTACCCGGGCTTCGTTCACGATATCGGCTATGGGAATATTGCGGCTGGCACCGCGGGCGTAGGGAATCGTGCAGTAAGAACACTTGTAGTCGCAACCGTCCTGAACTTTCAGAAATGCCCGTGTGCGGTCACCCGTGGAGAAGGATGCGAAGAACCCGGAAATGCGGCCGGCACCGCAGCCGTGAACCTCCGTTCCCTGCTTTTTGGCCGCGAGCCGCGACACCCTCTCGAACAGGTCGCCCTTGCCGCCGTTGCCTACGACGAGGTCCACACCTTCGATTGCGGCGATTTCATCGGCCTTCAACTGGGCGTAACAGCCCGTAACAGCAATTATAGCCTCGGGGTACTGCCGGGCCAGGCGCCGGATAAGGTTGCGGCACTTCTTGTCCGCCTGCCCGGTCACCGAGCAGGTATTCACCACGCAGATATCGGGCGCCTCACCCCGCCCGCACCGGCTGAAGCCGCCCTCCTCGAACTGCCTCGCCAGCGTCGAACTCTCCGAGAAATTGAGCTTACAGCCCAGCGTATGGAAACTCACCTTCGCCATAACCGGGTGCAAAGGTATGGTTTTGTTCCCGGATTACGAAAGCCGGGCGGCTTACCTGAGCCGGGAAGGTTTTGGAATTTCGGAAACGCGGGCAGTCCGTAATTCCCCCTACTGCATACTCCGATGGATATCAGCCGGTCACCCACCTTTTAAAGTCCGCCACATTCGTCCGGCTTACGATAATCCGCTCCGAGGGAACCGTCAGGTTAACCACCGCGCGGCTGCCGAACCAGGTGGCGATGTTGCGGATGGCCCCGCGGGCGATAATATACTGGCGGTTGGCGCGGTAGAACTCCCGTGGGTCGAGCTGACGGGCAAGCTCCTCGAGGGTGGTGTCGATATTGTAGTGCCTTCCCTCGTACGACCAGGCCGTTACAATCCTGTTGTCGAGCACGAAGTAGGCTATGTCCCGCACCTGAACAGGTATCAGCGTATCCTTGTGGGTTACGAAAAACGAATGTTTGTAGCTCTGCATCCCCTGCTCAAGCAGCCGGGCAAGGTCTGCCATGTCTACCGCGGCCGGGGAGCCGGCCGCGCTGTTGGAGAGGAAATCGAGTTTGTTGAGCGCCCGTTCGAGGTCCTCGCGCCTCACCGGTTTCAGCAGGTAGTCGACGCTGTTCACTTCGAACGTTTTCAGGGCGTACTGGTCGTAGGCCGTGGTAAAAATAATAGGGCACTCCACCCGGGCCTCCTCGAAAATCGAGAACGAAAGGCCGTCGGCAAGGTGGATATCCATAAATACTATATCCGGGGCCGCATTGGCTGCAAACCACTCCACACTCTCGTCAACGGTCTGGAGCACCGCGAGTACCTCCGCCCCAGGGCGCAGCTCGCGCAGCAGTTTTTCCAGCCGCCGTGCGGGCAGGTGTTCGTCTTCTATAATGAGCGCTTTCATTTTATCCTGCTGTCGGGGATTAACGGTATGGTGACCATAAATATCTTTTCGTTCTGGTGTATCTTCACTTCGCGCCGGAACCGGAGCAGGTATCGTTCCGAAAGGTTGGCGAGGCCGAGGCCCGTGCCCGTGCCCGGATCGCGTTTGGCCTGTAACGGGTTGCTAACGGTAAGCGTGGCGTCGGGGTTGGTGTGAATGCTTATACGCATCGGCGAACGGTTGGATATCTCGTTGTGTTTCACGGCATTCTCGACGAGTGTCTGCACGCTGAGCGGCACGACGTAATGGCCGTCGTACGCCGGGTCAATTTCGGCTTTGAACGACAGGTTGTCGCCGTAGCGTATCTGCATCAGCGAACAATAATCGCGTGCGAAGGCAATCTCTTCGGCCAACGTGACCACGTCTTTATGCTGAAGGGTGTACCTGAGGACCGACGACATACGTATGGAGAAATCCTGCGCCCGCACCGGGTCCAGCTCTATCATGCTCGTGAGCGAACTGAAAGTGTTGAATATGAAATGCGGGTCTATCTGGTTTTTAAGTGCTTCGTAGCGCGACTGGAGGTTCTGCGATTTCAATGTCTGGTTTTCCAGCGCCATGGCCTGCTGTTTGGAGGTTATGAAATCCATGTAACCCAAAAGGATTACCACCAGGCTCAGGAACCCGTTACCCACGAGGCTTCCCGCATAGATGCGGAACGACAATTCGCCTCCCAGGTCGAACATTTCGTGGTAGAGCCTCATCACCAGCAGCCCGTCCACCAGCGCCATCGACAGCACCGCAAGAGTTATCCATCCCAACCGGAACCGCCTCGAGTCACCCTGTATCCGGAACACTATCAGGAACTGCACCGTGAGGTAGAAGAAAAGCGAGAAGAAGCTGTAAAACAGCATGCTGCTTCGCATCTGGTACAGGTCGAAAGGGATTACGAACGGCGAGTTGAAGGCGTTGTACCCGGCGAGCAGCAGCAGTATGAAAAAATGGAGCAGGACTGTTATACCCAGCCCCAGCAGGATGGATTTTATATAAAGTATTTTACGTTTTCCTGTCATCGGGTCAGGGGCGTTTATACTGGTTGATGAGCGGAGTTGTTTTACGGGGTGTTACGGGTTTTGCCTTTTTACAAAGTTAGCATAATGTTCCTAAAGGTTGCCGCCCGGTCTCTATTTGCGGGTTGTACCGAATTCCGGAATCAGCTTCAATGGAACGGGTATGGAGTCTATAAAAGGGCGCCCTCCCGTCCGGCGCAACAGATGCGCGGGACGGGAGGGCCGGCATTTGACGGTCCCTAAGACTACTACCCCCTCGGACGGGACCTCTGCTTCTAATGCCCTTCTTCATAATCAATACTACTAACCCAAACACTAACTGAGAAACACTTTTTGAAAACTATCCTTTGTATAACTGACTTTAAAACTTACCTTATGTTTTACGGATATTACCCGCAAACCGTTAGCCCCGTCGCGGGCCGCGGTGGTGAGAACTCACCGCGGACGAGCGACTCGGATGATAGACTGTTGTGGTTCAGAACCTGTAAGAGAGGCCAAGGCTCACGGTCTGCGGCAGCATGGTTGCGTCGTCCTTACCGGAGTCCAGTGCGTCGATGAACCCGATCTGGTAACCGGCATTGATGCCCACCCGGCAGCCGAATTCATATCCTATCATGGCTCCTGCCCCGAAATCCCAGCGCTGCAGGGTGTTGCTGCTGTACAGGTTCCCGCCCGGGTGGTTCTTGGCCGAGAATCCGAGGCCTACGTAAGGACCGGCGCCTATGTAACCCCGTCCATTGCCCAACTGCATCTGGCCCACCGCGTACACCGGTATTTCGATACCGTAATATTCGTATGAGGTGCCCGTCTTAACCGAGCCGACCGTCTGTTCGAACTTAGAGGCTTTGAAGTGCAGCATCAGTTCCGGCTGGAGGGCGAAGTGTTCGGTTATGTCCCATTTGAGGAACCCGCCCACCGAAGCGCCTACCCGCATCGGGTTGTCCAGTCCGTCGAGGTCCGTACGAATAAAGTTCGAGAGGTTAGCGTTTGCTTTGATACCGCCGGTTACCGATTGTCCGTAGACCTGTGCCGTTCCCACCGTAAGCAATACTGCGAGGGTGGCCAATAATGTCTTTTTCATAACGCTTTCTTTTTAAATTGAACTTCTATGTCTTTTGTCTTTACAGATGTCCCTTTCGTCGTACGGAACAAAAGTAGAATGCCCCGCGGAGGATTTTATGCCGAATCTGCCCGAACTGACGAAATCCGTTCCCGAACTGCCGCTCCACCGGACGGGAAATGCACTATGGCGCCGGGCGGATAAAACATTCCGTAAAGTCTCCACAGGAGTGGGGGAGTGGCCATATTAACAGATAACCGGTCCGCAGGCAGACCTACATAAACGAGAAAGCCCGTCATTTTATGACGGGCTTTACCATACGGCAGGGCCGGGATTACTCCCAACCGTTGCGGCGTACGTTCTCAGGTTTCCATTTATCCATCGGGCGCGCCTCGCCGTCGGGATAACCGACCGGTATGATATTGAAAGGAACTATGTGTTCCGGCAGCCCGAGGATACCGGAGACCACCTCCATACGCTCCGGCGCAGGGTAGACGCTGGTCCATACCGCTCCCAGCCCCATATCGGTAGCCGCCAGCAGTATATTCTGCGAAGCGGCCGACACGTCCTGTATCCAGTATTGCTGCAACCAGCCTTCGCCCGCTTTTGAGAGGTCGCCGCAGACGATTATGGCGGCCGGGGCGAGTTTCGCCATCCGGGATGTCTGGAGCGCGTCCCCGAAGGCGTCGAGTTTCTCCCTGTCGTCCACGATAATAAACTGCCAGGGCTGTTTATTCATTGCCGACGGGGCGGCCATTCCCGCGCGTACGAGGGTTTCGAGTTGCTCTTCCGTGAGCGGTGTGTCGGTGTAGGAGCGGATGCTCGAACGTTCGTGGATAATGTCGGTTGCTGTTTTTGCGCTCATAGCTATGTTGTTTCGTGTGTCACCGGCCGTAGTGCCGCGGGTGGAATAAATTCCGACTACAACAAGCAAAGCGGCAGCCAGAAGTATGTTCAATGCCTTTGAAAAATTCATATATGATTTTATTTAGTTAAGTTCGGGTCTTTTATCATCCCGAGTTACAGTTTTACTAAGGTGATATTTCAAAATAATTTACTCTTATTATAGATTCTTCACTACGTTCAGGATGACAATAAGAAAATTGTCATCCTGAGGAGCCGTAGGCGACGAAGGATCTACCGCTGGAAGGATATAAATATCTCCCTCGATGCCAGTCTTGCCCTTAGGGGTGTCTTCTCCGCCGCCCGGACTTATAACGTCGTACTTAACAATGCGAACTATCCACAGCCGGTGAAAATCTGACGTATGGCCCCTGCTAAAATAAGGCGTTTATTCGGGAAAATAAAATAATTCGTCAGTTGATTTGGGTGTAAATCCCGATTTTACAGTAACTTGTATAGGCTGTTTTTTGGGTGTCCGGCCATTGATTCGTAAATTTCGACGGTTCCCGTCGGGAGGGGAACATAGGCGAGTGGGCGTTATGTAAATCGTTCGTTCAGTTAGCCCGTTTTATGGCCGGACCACTTTCCGTAAACGGTCCGAATAAACTTCCCTGCCGTCGGGGTCGTATCCGGTGATGTCGGTCTCGACGATATAACTTTGAGATGCGGCCGACCGCATGGTGGCGCTCTCGGAGTAGATCCTCACGTCGCAGTCGTAAAGGTGGTTACGTTCGGGCAGGGGTAATTCCGCCGAATATTCCTGTGCCGCGGCCGAGCCGCCGATATGGGTGTAGAGGTAGAGCACCGGGTGGGCTGAGGCTTCGTAGATGTATGCGATACCGGTATATCCGCCGTCGCCGTTGTCGTCCAGCGGAAGGTTGGATGCGAAGTTGAAATAGTCGTCAGTCGTGAGTATTAGCCCGGTGGCCTCGTAGGTAACGAAGGTGTAGCTTGCCGCGTTCGCTATCAAGAACTGGTTAACCGTGCTCAGCCCGGGAGCGTCGGGAAAGGTCATGGTGACGCGGATTTTTGCGCATGCCCTCCGGACGTAGACCTCGGCCGTCTCGCCCGAGGTAAAATCGAAGCCGAGGGTCTTTCCATACATGCAGAAACCGTCCGCCGGGTCGAGGTTGTTGTTTTTGTCTACCGCGGGGGTCGTGAGTGTCCGCATCTGGCTGAGGGTGGTGAGGGTGCCCAGGTCTGTGCCGGGATAGTTGGTTATCACGTATATATCTTTTGTTCCGAGTTCCGATGCCTCCACAGGCAGGGTTACCAGCCGATAATCGTCCACCGTACTGAATCCCACGTTTACGTACGAATTGGTAATGTCGCCCGATGAGGGATCCGTGAGGAAAATACTGATATTGCGTATGGTCTGTTCCGATTCGAGGTTGTCGGCATCCACCGCCCGGGTACGGGCAAAGCCGTAGGTGGAGAGCTTTATATCAACCCCGCCGCCGCCGGGCGGGTGTTCTTGCGCCCCGCCCGCGCATCCGGCCAGTATTAAAGGTAGGAGTATGAGTAATATCCTTTTCATAGGCGTGGCTAATCTACGGTCCTTACGCAACGCGATACCGTACTGCTGTAATCGAACTTTTCGAACTCGTGATAAAGTATCGTGTACCAGTTGTCGCGGTTGGCGGGCGAGAGGTATTCCGCCCCGTACCAGTAGGCTTTGACCTGTATGGTCACCTCGTTGTACATCCAGCCTTCCGACGCATCGGTGGCCGGAGCTCCGGGATAGGGTCAGCCGTCGGGGAAGTCGTCCGTTTTGAGGAGTATGTCGCCCGGTGTGAAATAGTTGTCGATTATCCCGAGTTTCTCGTCGGCCAGTACGTCCTGGTGGTTGTTCTCATTGTAAAGTATGGTCGAAGAGAGGTCGTACCCGGTCAGGCTTTCCAGCAGAGACTGGGCCTCCTGCCGGAAGGGAAGCGGGTAATAGGGCATGTCCCAGCCGTCGGCCAGCCAGGTATTGGAGGTCCACACGTCGTAGGCGATATCGCAGAAAGCGAGGAACGACAACAGTTCGCAGGCGTTAATCAGCCGCCACCCCTCGCCGTATTTATTTTCGCAGTAATAGGGCGGGTCGCCGCCGATTATTTCCGGTCCCTGGGTTTCCGGGTTCCACCAGTTGATTACGTAATTATAAGCTCCCATCAGGCCCTGCGTAAGATATTCGTTCTCGGAGAGTATCTCCACGTTGCCGCACTCGGTGGGGATGATGATACTGGAGTCGGTAGGGTAGACCGGGGGAATCACTACCGACAGGTCGCCCTGGAACATGTAGAGGTAGGTCTCCTTCGACCACGGTTCCACGAATACCTTTATCTGCACGCCGCCCTCGGCGTTTATGTAGGCGTTTATAATGTAGTGGTAATTGCGGATAACGCTGTTGGCTGACAGGCCCGTCACCGTCCTGCGCTGGTCGGCCAGTCCGCCGAAAGCCGCGTCGTTCTCGATGGGAAAGAGGTTGTTGTTCACGGCAAGTTGGGTGTAGGTCTCGCCCCCCTCCGGAACGAGGAACTCGGGGATGTAGAACGTTACCGCACCGATACTGTCCCGCCCGTAATCGAACCCGGTAAGGTCTGCCCCGTTGCCGAGCAGGGTCCTCCCCGTATAGGTGGCGTCGTCGGGGGGAAGGCTGTATGTTGCCGCTATATTGGTCAGTTCCACCGAGGTCACGGTGTTGGATATTTCGCTTCCCGGCACATTCTTGCGGAACACCACTTCCACTTTGGCATAGGCCCGTATCAGTTCCACGGTGGACGTGGGCAGGGGAAGGAGTACCGGGTTGGCCTCGGTGCCGCCGGAAGCGACCGTTATACCTTCGTACACGGCCGACATCGGGAAGCGCCCCTCCGTCGTGGTTCCGTCGGGAAGGAAATCCGTATCGTAGTTTATGGCCGTAAAGCGGGTGTCGGTCCTGAAGTCCGACACGTTGGTTATATCGGCCAGCGCCGTGACGAAACTTGCCGGTGCGGCGGTCTCGTTGGCTATGAAATAGAAATCGTACGTGCCGGGGTCCATCCTCACGGCGCGGCTCTGCCGGTCGAAACCGTCGGGGAAGTAAAGCTTCTGGTTTATCACCACGCTACCGTCGTCCGGGTCGAAAACGAGCATGCGCAGTTCGTCCACGCGGTCTTCCCACAGCTCGGTATCCTCGTTTATACTTCGCGACGCGGCGCTTACCGAAAGCGATATGAGAGCATCGTCCCCGTCTGCGCCGCACCCCGCTTTCTCACCGCCGCAGGCCACGAGTAATAGTGCCGCGGCAACCGCGGCCGCTGTCCGTATCGGTGCGCAGGTCATCCGGTATATCAGGGCATTGAAGGTATTTCGCATCCTAAAAGTCTGTTGAGTAGCTGTGTACCAGCCAGTCGTTTACCCATATCCTGGCTATTACATAGGTGCCGCAGGCGCACTGGTCCTCGGCCGTGAATTCGATTACGAAATCGTGGTCGCACATCAGGTCCACCTCCGGGTTTTTGAGTATGAGTGTGCCGAGCAGGCTGTCGCGGTAGAGTTCCGTGCCGTCGGAAGTGTCGGTTATCACTATTTGGTATGGATGCCCCGTTTCAAGTTTGAGCAGGGTGAAATCCGAAACCACCCTGCCCGGGTCGCCGGTAGTGTACCACGGCTTGAACACGAGCGTTTCGTCCGCGGCTACCGAGCCGTCGATGTTCATCGAGCCGTTGCCGGCTTCGATGGTAACAGAGTAACGGTCGGGTCCGGACGGCAGGCCCGATACCGAAACCGACAGGCGGTTGGTCACCTCCAGCATGTTTACCGATGCACGTGCGGGCTGTTCCGAATCGGGGTCGATATGGAACGCACCGCCTTCGCCATGTAATACGACGAGGCCTTCTGTATCCGCGGCGGTATGGTCGTCGCGCCTTATGCGCAGCAGCAGGTCGGTCTTTGCGGTGGTACCGGTTTCGAGCTTAGAAATGTCGAACACCGAATCGTCCAATCCGCTCCATGCGGTTACGGTGTAGAGGCCCTCGTCGAGTTCGAACGACTGCGTGTAATCCCCGTCGATATCGGCCGTCCCGACGTTACGGTATCCGGCCAGTATTCCTTCCGCGTCGAAGACGCAGACCAGCAGTCCGGCCACCTCTCCCGGGTACGCCGTGTCCGTCTGGCAGCGGGTACGTGAGTAGAAGCCGACCTCGACGGTTCCCGTACACGTCCCCGTGCCGGGCGACTGGTGCACGCAACCGGCGGTCGTGACGACCGCCAGGATGCACACCGACAGGATGGCTTTGAAACATTTGTCCATAGCGTGTGGTTTACCGTTACCCGGTCACGGCGCCGGCCGGCCCGTAGGCCCACACCGGTCGCCGCGCATGGTTACGTGTCCGGCTTAGAATTGTATATCGTAAGAGTGAACCCACCAGTCTTCGACGGTGACTTCCACCGACATGTAGGTCTCTTCGGGGGTGAGCGGGTCTACCGGGTCGATGGAGCTGTCCGGTTCGTCGGTGTTGCCCGGTTTCGGGTCGGGGTTAGACGGGTTTGTGGTGTCCGGGTCTTCGGGGTAGAGGGGGTTCCAGTTATACCCCAGCCGCGAATATCCCGTTATGTTGATATGGTAGATGTTGTTCCTTACCACCGGCGAGTTAAGCGGTTCCTGTATATCGTCCGGATTGAGCCATGCGTAATTGAGCATCTTGCCGCCCGTGTACACGGCCACTTTCTGGTTGGTTACCGCCGCCTGTGCAGCGGCTTTCGATGAGTAAATCAGTCCGTCGGCCTGCCCTACGTAGAACGTGCCGTTGGTAAGCGTTCCGCCGTCGGCTATGGCTGACGCCGCGGGTGTGAAGGTCGCCCTTACCAGTACGTAGGCCGTGTTACCCTTACGGTAACCGGTGGTGGTACGGGTGCTCCCGTACTCGTGGGTATTTTCGAAGACGTATTTACCCCGGAGTTCCTTGTAGCCGTCACTGGCCGTGGGAAGGGTCTGGACGGGCGAGGGGGTTGAAAGGTCGGAATAGTCGTAATACTGGTCGGCGACTCCGTAATAGTCGCCCAGTACCGGTACATAGTCGTAGCCGTAGGAAACATAGTCGGGCTGTGCGATCCAGTATATCCGGTTGGTCCCCTGCGCTACGGAGTAGGTGACGTTGGATACGGTACCTATAAGGGTCCCGTTCTCGTCGTAGAGGTTGGGCGAGGCGTTGGACGTTACGATAACTTTGGCCGCGACCCTCTCCACCGAAATGGAGACGGTGTTCGTACCGAGAGTCACGTCCTGCACCGGTACGTCGGGGTCGATATAGACCTGGTCGCTCTTGCCGGTCATGGTTATCATATCGTATACTACGCCGTCCTCCGTATATGTACGGGCGAGGTTGTCGGTCGATACGAGCTGTTCTTCGGAGGTGATGGTGGTCCGCAGGTCGTCGGGGTCGTTCAGGACGATATAGATCGTTTTATATCCCGACGTGGTGCGGAACGGCTGGCTGGGTGCCACATAACTGCCGTCCGAAGAGATATCGCTGCCCGTAAAACGTTTGGCCTCGATGGTACCGTCGGCCGAGAGCATGTAGATATCGAGGCTCTGTACGAAATCGTTACCGTCGTAACGGCCGTCTTCGTTGTAATCTTCCGGCAGGGCGCGAGTGGCCACTCCGGGAAGGGCGATGTAAAAATTGACGTAGGTCGGCACCCCTTCGACACCGTCACGTCCGGATTTGTTCGTGGTACAGGCCATAAGGGAGACCCCGGCCAGTAATGTCAGAATAGACGATTTGAAATTCATATCCTTTGAGTTTGATTTGTCCGATGCCGGGAGTTATACAATGATGATGCCTTAATTTTAAGCAAACTGCCGTCCGTGCCCGCACAGGTCGCCTTAAGTGCCTGTACAATAAAAGGCGGGACCCTGTTTCGAGGGTCCCGCCGGGAGACGTTCGCTAATACCTGATTTCCGGGTGCCGGCGAACAGCGTTTGCTGAGTGCCGGATAAGGCCTACTATCTTCGGGTTTCTGCCGGGTGGTCGATATTCGGTCCGCCGGCTTCACGGCTGTCGAGGTACCCGAGAAATGTGTCGCTGAAAACGTATTCACCCGAACCTTCGGCTGCGCGGTTGTATATCCGGAAGAAGTCGAAAGGTGAGGTGAAGGAGACTGTCAGCTCGTCTTTCAATCCTGCGCGCTCTATAACCCGCGCCATGTACAGCCCGTTGGGATGGCCGCCCATTACGAAATAACCCCGGAGGGCTGCGTTAAATTCTTCCGCGGTCAGCGTTCCGTCTACGCAGGCGGTGGTAAGGCTGTCGAGCCGGGAGAGCAGTCCGGGAGTCGCGGGGTAAGCGGTTTCGTAAATCTCTATAAGCGCTTCGGATATTCCGGATGCGCGGAAATAAGACGGTACGTCGTCCGGTTTGTCTATCAGGTCCGCGACGCCTTCGTCCGCGGCCCGGTCTATTGCGAATAGAAACGCGTCGGAGCGGAGCCAATCGAGATACTCCTCGCCCAGCAACCGGCCCCGGTACGAGTGGAACATCTCGTGGGCCATGTAGCCCACATTCTCCTGCTCCGTCTGCCGGAAAAACATATTAAAGTCCATGGTAATATCGGTGCCGCGGCTGTGTGCGTCGTATTCGTAGCAGAGCAGGCTGATATCCGCAACGCCGTCCACCTCGCTCTCCGGTACGCCGAGGAATTGTGCCAACCGGGCGACTGCCCGGGGGTAAATCGGAGCGAAGTCGTATTCCCGGCGGAACGCCTCCAGCTCATCCCAGTGTTGCTGCATATCCAGAAAGTTTTCAAGAGTCGTCCGGAGAGTGTAGTTGTAGTGGCTCGAATAAACCTCGCCGCTCTGAAGCGCCAGCACCGAATCCCTAACGGTCTTCATCGAAGGATCGAAGGCCAGCAGCGTCGCATCCCTGAGCGCCCGACGCGCCTCGTCCGAGTCGTGATATACGCTGTACCCTTTGGTTGCCAGCAGGGCGTCCCACTGTTCTTCGGCAGGGGTATCGCCGGAGCCGATAATCGCGACCGTTTCGAAGAATGCGTCCACCGACGACAGGTCGAGCACCTTGCGCGGTGCCGTTCCGCCGTCCCGGCATCCGGCCATCAGCAGCGGCAATGTGATTAAACAGATAGCGAGGTTTTTCATTATTGTCTATTGTTTGAATGGTTTTGTGATTTCATATTCAAGAAACATCCTTTTATTAACAGAATGTCATTCTGAGCGTCAGCGAAGAACCTGTCTTTATTTTTGCATAATTCGCAGCGGTAGATCCTTCACTTGCGTTCAGGATGACTTTTATATTTATTGTCCTTGTGGATATATGCAAAGAATCTGTCTTTGATTTTTTCATAAATCGCAGCGGTATATCCTTCTCTTGCGTTCAGGATGACATTCTTTATTATTTGCTATATTATTTGTCATTCTGAGCGTGAGCGAAGAATTTGTCTTTTATCTTCATTAAGTAATTTACCGACGGCATATCCTATTATGTCTACGGCGTTGCTTCCCCGTCGCTCGGCCCTGTAAGCAAGTTTACGGGTGTTCACAATATCTACCGCCCCGTCCGCACGGCTGCGATAAATCATAGCAGCCCCATCCTCTGCCTTGCGAAAGGCATCACGAAGGCCGGCGGCTGGCGGCGGGTCAGCAGGTCGGCCATGAATTTCATATACGGGTCGACATGGCGGAATATCCTCTTGTAACCGGCACACAAGGCATTCATCCCCGACCCGCCGTCAGGGGCGGAGTCGAACCGGTGTTTAGGACATTCGCCACGGCAGGCGAAATACCACTCGCACCGCAAGCATTCCCGCGGCAGTCCGTCGCGCTTTTCCAGCCCGAAACCGAAATTCTTCTGCGACCGCTTGGCTGCGGCAAGGGTGGTATCGGCAAGGTTGCCCAACCGGTACTGCGGGTAGACGAAATGGTCGCAGCAGTAGATATCGCCGTTGTGCTCCACAACAAGCGCGTCGCCGCATGTTTCGGCGAAACTGCACAGCCCCGGCGCCTCACCCGCCCACTGGGCCAGCAGAACATCGAACAACTGGACGTAATAACTTCCCACATCGCGCACCACCCACTGGTCGAACACGTCGTTCATAAACCGCCCGAACCCTTCGGCCGTTACCGACCACAGCGCCGGACGGGCCCCCTCGCTGCGGGGCGGTACTATGACAGGCCGCCGGTCGCCGGGAAGGTCGCGGACGTACTCCACCACGGGCAGGAACTGCATAAACCGGCTTCCCAGCGTCTTGAGGAAACCGTATACCTCGGCCCCGCGCCCCTCGCTCAGCCGGTTGACTGTTGTGAGCGTGTTGAACTCGACCCCGTAGCCGGCAAGCATCCCGATTGCGGTCGCCACCCGGTCGAACGTCGGTCCTCCGCCCTTGTCGGCACGGAACGCATCGTGAATCTCCCGCGGGCCGTCGATAGACACCCCTACCAGAAATCCGTTGTCCCGGAAAAAACGGCACCACTGTTCATCCACCAGTATCCCGTTGGTCTGTATATTATTAGAAATGCTCTTACCGCCGGCGTATTTTTTCTGAAAACGGACGGCCTTTTCATAGAAGGGGATACCGGCTATAAGCGGTTCGCCGCCGTGCCAGCTGAATACCACCTCCGGGGCGTCGTTGGTTTCGATATACTGCCTTACGTACTCCTCCAGAAGGCTGTCGTTCATCACGGGCTGGTTGCCGCCGTAAAGTTGCGCCTTGTCGAGATAGTAGCAGTAATGGCAATCGAGGTTACAGAGCGACCCGACGGGCTTCGCCATCGTCGAAAAGTATGTTTTCGAAGCCTTTACGGCGTCCTGTAATGTGAGCGATTTGCGTTGTTTGTGGGCCATGCCGTTACGGATGGGTTTCGGACTACAAAAGTAACAAAATCCGCCGTATCTCGCCCAACGGTCAATGCTCCCGTTTTCCCCCTGCATGCTGTCAGACATATATCCGGCATGATAATCCCGGGGGTTACCGCCGCCGGCGGTCTTTATCCCGGCAATTGCTCCCGGCGGTAATCTCACTCGGCGGTCACTCTCTAAGGTTAATCCCGGCGGGCACTCCCCGGAGTCTTCCTGTGTTTGAACCAGACGGCCTCATGTAAAAACTGCTGGCATATTATACCGGCACGGTCCTTCCGTCTTTCCGCTCTTCCGGCTCTTCCGGCTCTTCCGGCCCTTCCGGCTCTTCCGGCCCTTTCGGCCCTTTCGGTCCTTCCGTCTTTCCGCTCTTCCGGCCCTCCGTCTTTCCGCCCTTCCGTCTTCCGCCCTTCCGTTTTTCCGTTTTCCTTCCTTCCGTCCCTTCCGTCCCTTCGGACCCGTAAGGACGGTCCGGGTTAACGGTCCGGATTCATAAATAAAATAAATGGCTAACTTTGTGGTTGCGGCTAAAGAAGCGCCGTGTAAAACCGAACTATAAATGGAAGCCAGCGGAGCGGGCACGACACAGGGAAAATTCGGGATGGCACCGGTGTATTTTACATCGATATCCTCCATCCTCGGCGCCATCCTGTTCCTGCGGCTGGGTTACGCCACCGGCGTACTCGGCTTCTGGGGCGCCATCGCCATTATAGTGGTCGGCCATCTTATAACCATTCCCACGGCACTCTCCATATCGGAGCTGGCCACCAATACCCGTGTGGAGGGCGGCGGCGAGTATTTTATAATCTCGCGCTCGTTCGGGCTGAAAATCGGCTCCACCATCGGGCTGACGCTGTTTCTGGCGCAGGCAATCAGTATTGCTTTCTATACCATCGCTTTCGCCGAATCGTTTTACCCGTTGTTCGACTGGTGGTCGGCACGGTTCGGTTTCGAATTGCCGAGGCAGTTTATCAGCGTTCCGATATTCCTTGCGCTGGCCTTCGTAATACTGAACCAGGGTTCGGGTTCGGGTGTGAAGATGCTCTATGTGGTTACCATCCTGCTCGGGGTGTCGCTGCTTTTGTTTTTCCTGGGTAAACCGCTCGAGGTCGCGGTTCCGCTGGAGGGCGACCCCGAGGCGTACGCCGTCCTGCCGATAGATAATTTCGGGTTCTTCAACCGGGAGCAGTTCTTCGTGATTTTCGCCATCTGTTTCCCTGCCTTCACGGGTATGACCGCAGGTGTGGGCCTTAGCGGCGACCTCCGTAACCCGGGGCGGGCAATTCCGATCGGGACGATGCTCGGCACCCTTACGGGTCTGGTGGTCTATGTACTGGTTGTGTGGAAAATGGCTGTCTCCGCGCCACAGGCCGAACTGATAGACAACCAGATGGTGATGTCGAAAATAGCGCTTTACGGTTCGCTCGTTATCCCGCTGGGCCTCGCGGCGAGCACCTCCTCGTCGGCGATAGGGGCGATGCTCGTAGCCCCGCGCACGTTGCAGGCCATTTCGATGGACGGCACGTTCCCGATAAAGATGGTCAACTCCTTTTTCGCCCGCGGCCGCGGTAAGAACCGCGAGCCACACAACGCTTCGCTGGTCTCGTTTATAATAGCGCTGGGGTTCGTGCTGATGGGCAGCGTCAATTCCGTGGCCGAGATTATCTCGATGTTCTTCCTTATCACCTACGGTACCCTGTGCCTCAGTTCGTTCCTGAACCATTTCGGTTCGCCGCCCTCTTACAGGCCCCGGTTCCGGTCGAGGTGGTATATCTCGCTTGCCGGGTTCCTGTTGTCGGTCTGGGTAATGTTTATGATAAACCCTGCCTACACGTTTATATCATACCTTTTCCTGCTTGCGGTCTACCTGCTTGTGGAGCATACCAATAAGGAGCAGAAAGGGTTGGTGGACATATTTAAGGGGGCGATTTTCCAGCTCAGCCGGCGCATGCACGTCTTTATGCAGAACAACCGAGCCAATATGGAGGACGGCGAGTGGAGACCGGCCTCGATTTGTATCTCCTCCCATACCTTCGAGCGCGAAAAGGTACTGGAGCTGATGAAATGGCTCAGTTACCAGCACGGGTTCGGGACCTATATCCATTTTATAGAGGGTTACTACGGCCGGCAGACCCATGAGCAGGCCTCCGCCGTACTGAAACAGATACTCGAATTGCAAAAAGGGCGCAACAATTCGCTCTATATAGACACCATGGTTTCGCCGTCCTACACATCGGCAATCGCACAGGCCATCCAGTCGCCGCCCATTTCGGGAATGGAGAACAATATGGTGGTTTTCGAGTACGGCCGCTACCAGCCGGACGAACTTTCGCGCATTATGGACAACGTGCGGATGGTGAAGGCGGGCGACTACGACGTTTGCATATTCTCGGTCTGCGCAAACAAGATAATGCCCCGGGACGGCATACATGTCTGGATAAGCGAGACGGACGAGCAGAACACCAATTTTATGATCCTCCTGGGGTACATTATAATGTCCCACCCGTTCTGGAAAAAGAGCCATATAAAGATATTCATCACCAGCCGCCGGGGCGACCTGACGGAAGTCAAGAAGGACCTCGAACAGCGCATTGCCGCCGGCCGCCTTCCCATAACGCTGGCCAATATCGAGATAATAACCATGCCCGAGTATTCGCGTCTGAGCGAACTGGTGGACGTCTATTCGCAGAACGCCGCCCTGACAATTATCGGCTTCCACGAGGATATCCTGCGCAGCGAACCGGAGCGTTTCTTCAACGAGTTCCGCGG
The DNA here is from genome assembly GCA_021202985.1 of Alistipes sp. Taxonomy (GTDB): domain Bacteria; phylum Bacteroidota; class Bacteroidia; order Bacteroidales; family Rikenellaceae; genus WRDF01. Next base: position 4,766 of record JAJQCA010000034.1, on the reverse strand, counting down.
CGCGGGCGACATCCTTTTCGTCAACACCACCCACAGTAAAGAAATCGGGTAACCGCGTAGGCGTTTCTAAATGGTTCGAAGATACGGCGAACAATTATTACCTGTCAACCTGAAGGTTGTGGAGCGACGATGAGATAACGCCGTACGCATATTTTAGGTAATACCCTGATTTATTATGGCTGTGAATATTCTTTGCGGCGGAACAATTTTAAAATCAATCAACCTTAAACACATTAAAAATACTGTCATCCTGAAAATAATCCGGAAATGTAGCAGCAAATTATTACGCCAGTCTGTTAATCATAATATCATCCAACTTGTTTAAGACGTATAGCTACCCATTCCGGGTAGCTATAATTTATTATCGGCTGCGGTGAAATACCCTAAATGTTAGGATTGCGGTTCCGGACAATCCGGGTGAAATTTGTACGCCGGATTGAAGACGCGTTTCTTACCCGAACATTTTACTCCGATCATATGATAATAATTTACCGGTGTGCCGGCTCTATGTGATTCCCCGCATTTAAAGAAATAAATAAGGCGCGGCAGCACTGTGCTTGCGCCTGTCCGAAAAAGTATAGATTGTGAAAAAATTCTTTGCAAAACTGCATCTGTGGCTCGCCGTCCCGTTCGGGATTGTCATTACCGTACTTTGCCTTACGGGCGCGATACTGGTGTTCGAATCCGAACTGAAGGACCTCACCGAACCTTCGCTCTACAAAGCGTCCCGCACCACGGGCGAGGTCCTGCCGTTCGCCGAAATAATGGCACGGTCAAAGGCCCAGCTTCCCGACACGGTGGCGCTGGCGAGCATCCAGATACCCTCGTCCCCGGGTAGGAATTACCGTCTCGGGCTGGCCGGCGGCGGCCGTACCACAGTCATGGTCGACCCCTACACCGGGGAAGTGGCCGGGGTGGTGAGGCCGTACGAGAAGGGGAAATTTTTCACCTTCATCCGCCGTTTCCATCGCTGGTTCCTGTTCGAAAACAGGCGCGAGGGTATCTCGTGGGGTAAAATGGTTACAGGTACGTCCACTCTGGTATTTGTCGTTATCCTGCTGAGCGGTATTGTAATATGGATTCCCAAAACCCTCGCGGGGCTTAAAAAACGGTTAAGCGTAAAACGGGGGGTGGGGCGGTTCCGGTTCTGGTACGATTTCCACCTTTCCTTCGGGAAGATGGCCTCGCTTTTTCTGCTTGTGATGGCCCTTACCGGCCTGACGTGGTCGTTCGACTGGTACCGCAACGGGTTTTACAAGGTGTTCGGCGTTGAGGTAACTCAGGGCGGCGGCGGGCACGGCGCTCCGGCCGGGCAGGCTCCCGCAACTGCTGCGGGTCACGGTGAGGGGCGCGGTAGCGAAAGGTCTGACGGCGGGAACGAAACATACGGCCCGCACGGGAACCGTGAGGAAGGCCAAACGCCTGTTACAAGCGGGAACAGCCCGGAAGAGCATTCACGGGACGCCGGTCGGGAAGGTCGATCGGCAGGGTCGGTTCACCCGGCAGGCCCGGCGCGAGGGGAGGAGACCAGCGAGGAAGGTATTTCTCACGATGTCCCGCGCAGGAACGGTGAGGGCCGTCCGGAGCGTCCGGCCCGGGAAGACGGACCACGGGAAGAAGGAATCCCGCAAGATAGCTCGCAGGGAGGTGGTGATGGCCGTCCGGAGCGTCCGGCCCGGGAAGAGGGACCACGGGATGAAGGAATCCCGCAAGAAAGCCCGCAGGGTGGTAAAGGCCGTCCGGAAGGCCCGGTCCGGGAAGGGGGCCGTCCGGAGAGTTCATCCGACGAAGGTAGCCGGGGTGGACACCAATCTCCCTCAGGTCCGGGGTGGGACGGAAACGCCCCTGATTCTGAAAACAGGCAGGGCAGGGGAGGGCGCGGCAGCCGTCCGCAGTCCGCCGTGGATTATTCCGTATGGCAGGCGGTGGCTGAGCGCCTCCGCACGGAAGTGCCGCGCTTTAGGACAATAACCGTACAGGACGGTACTGCTTCGGTGGCAACCAATCGTTACGGCAATACCCGGGCATCCGACATCTATACTTTCCACCCGGCCACGGGCGAGGTAACCGCCGTAAGTTATTACCGCGACCAGCCCCGTTCGGCCAAAATCCGCGGATGGATTTATGCCGTCCACGTAGGAAGCTGGGGCGGTATATATACTAAAATCCTCTATTTCCTGGCATGCCTTACAGGCGCGGCCCTGCCCGTTACCGGTTACTATATATGGCTCAAAAAACGGTGGAAGAAGTGGACAAGGGGCCGCATACAATAAGTTATCCGCTTGTAGAGTTATGGTTTTCAAAGAGCCTGCGTAACCGCTGGCTCTTGTTATGCCGGCAGGTTGACGAACTTTTGATTGGAATGCCGGAACATGTAAACAGTCTGCCGGAACCCATACGAAAGTACCCGGTCTTTACCCGGTGTGGTAACATATATCCCAAACTTTTACCCATTGCGGTATTACAACTGCACCTCCGGAGGCACCAGCACCTCTACCTGTTCCGTAATGTCACGAAACCAGCCCGATTCCCTGTCTGGCCGCTTAGGGAACAAATATCCGGTAGTGGATTTACCTTCACCCCGTAACCCGGCCGAGAACAAATACAGAATGCAGAACAGTAACCGGTCATCCCTTAACATCCCGCGGCCGGTATACGAACGGTTCAGCCCCATTGCCCACCCGCCGATTTAACGTTTAATTAACATTGGCCGCCGGTCGCCGGACCGTTTATTGACTAAATTTGCGCTCATTTTATTCCCGCATATGGCTGCCGTTTTCTTTAAGCGCCTCCGCGACCGCGACCCGCGGCTTTGGTACCGGGTCTCCGCCGGGGCTTTTTATTTCCTGATAGGGCTTGTATTCGCAAGTTGGGCCAGCCGGATACCCGATATCCGCAACGCCCTGGGTATGAACGACGCCCAGCTTGGCGGCGTGCTCTTCTTTATCCCCGTGGGGCAGATGGCCGCTATGGCCGCCTCGGGGTTCCTGGTGAGCCGGTACGGGAGCCGTATCATGCTGGTTATCGGGGTGCTTTTGTACCCGGCGGCGCTTGTCTGCATCGGCCTGTCGTCGTCCGTGCTCCTTCTTTCCCTTTCGCTGGTGTTCTTCGGAATGGCCGCCAACCTCTGCAACATTGCGGTGAATACCCAGGCCGTGGGCGTGGAAAGGCTCTACGGGCATAGTATCATGGCTTCGTTCCACGGGCTGTGGTCGCTGGCGGGTTTCATGGGAGGTGTGATAAGCACGCTTATGGTTGGCCTGAGCTTCACCCCGATGTGGCACTTTGTGATGGTCGCGGCGTTCTGCGTGGTGGTGGTACTCCTGTTCTGGCACTCCCTGTTACCGCGCGACCAGAACCGGGCCAAAGGCGCCGACCGCCCTGAAGGCAAGATATTCACCCGCCCCGACCGGCTGGTTCTCCTGCTCGGCCTGATGTCGTTCGGCAGTATGGTCTGCGAGGGGACGATGTTCGACTGGAGCAGCGTCTATTTCGAGGACGTGGTCCGCCCTCCCGGGCCGCTGGTACGGTTGGGATACATCGCCTCGATGTGCAGTATGGCCCTCGGGAGGTTCGCCGCCGACCGGTTCATAACCCGCTTCGGCCCCTCGAACGTGCTGAGGGTCTGCGGGCTTGTGATAACGGCGGGGTTGCTGGTCGCAACCGGCTTCCCGACCCTGTGGCCCGCCACTGCGGGTTTCCTTCTGGTGGGCCTCGGCGTGTCGGCCATCGTCCCCATCTGTTACAGCCTTGCGGGTAAGTCGCAGAAAATACTGCCCGGGGTGGCTATCGCGATGGTGTCGACCATCGGGTTCCTCGGTTTCCTGCTGGGGCCGCCGGTTATCGGCTTCGTGGCCCATGCCCTCGACCTGCGCTGGTCGCTGGGGCTGATATCGGTATTCGGCATTTTTATTTCCGTTCTCGCGCCGATGGTCCGGCCCGGAGAGCGGTAGCGCCGCCGTATTTTGCGCATCGGGGGTAAATCGTTAAATTTGTAAGACAGACCGATTATATGAAAAAGAGATTTCTTTTTGTCTGCATGGGTAATATCTGCCGCTCTCCGGCAGCCCACGGGATTATGGAGAAGAAGCTGGCCCTGGAGGGGTTGGACAATGGTGTTGTTGTCGATTCGGCGGGGACCTACGGGGGCCATGCCGGCGAACTTCCCGACCCGCGTATGAGGGCAGCCGCTTCGAAGCGGGGTTACGACCTGCGCCACCGCTCACGGCAGTTCCGCGGTGCGGACTACGACGATTTCGACCTTATCGTGGTTATGGACGATTCGAATTACGACCGGGTCACCCGCCTGGCTCCCGACCGGGAGTCGATGGAGCGCGTGGTCCGCATGACCGACTATTGCACCCGGTTCACCGTCGACCACGTCCCGGACCCCTACTACGACGGGGAGCGCGGCTTTGAGCACGTGCTCGACATACTGGAGGACGCGGTCGCAAACCTTATCGAAAAGGAGGTCAAAGGGTAGAGGTATTTAATTACCTGTCGCGGTTATAATTTTACCGGGAACCCTCGCCAGCTACCAGAATTTCAACCGGAATTCCGGAAAGATGTTTGGCCAGGAGGCTATTCCGGTCTCATTTTCGGGTACACGCTATAACACGTCCGATATCCTATTCTCGATCCCCGTTTATTGATTTCCCGGCCGCATCTTCCCGGCCGCATCTTCCCGGCCAGCATCTTCCCGGCCGAACCCTCGGTCCCGCACTTACGGCCCACATTCTTCTCCCCATTCCCAGCCCTCATTCCAC
>JAJQCA010000056.1 GCA_021202985.1 Alistipes sp. | reverse complement strand
ATTATGGAGATAATTTATTTTTTGCACTCGGCTTTAGTCAAAACTCCTTAAATCTTATTAATAATAACATACCTTGGTCTACGTCCGCAACTACCGATAAGATATATACACCTAATAAAAATTATGTAATAGCACCTGCGATATACCAGCATTCGCTAAACGGTTTCGGTCCTGACAGGTGGTCGGTTGCCGAATTCGACCTTTCATATTATTATAATTACCCATCCAATACCTATGCTAATTTACTTTTATATTCAACACAAATCTCAAACCTGAACGCTTCCGGTTTCATTAACGACCAAATAGAGGGAACTATGGTAAGTGAAGCCCAATATTCCTCTCCCGGAAATAAATTTAATGTCGGAAAGACGGCACTCGATTTTGGTAAGGTTGTTACAGATAAAAAATTCCTCGATGCATTTTTCAAAAAAGATAATTCCTCCGAAAATAAAACCCGTGCAATAGCCGCATTGCCTGCGATCGAAATGGGTGCTAAAGCGCTCTCTGCAATTATTGGTGGAATAATGTCGAAACCACAACCTCAGCTCGAGGGATTCGTTTCTAATTTCAGTTCTAAACTTTCGGCTGAAGTCTCATTGTCCGGCACAATAACAAAACAATTTAATCCGGTGGCTAAATACTTCAACATTCCCGGAGCATCAGCTCCGTTGGACGGACAATATCCGGATATTGATACCAAATTCGGGGTTTGGTATCTTGAAGAAGTACCCATACTATATTACCATCGAACCCGTTATACTTATATTTATAGAATCAATAAGACAAAATATCAAGAAATATATACAGACAATCTTATAAGGATAAATGAGGGAATCAAAATTAAATTGAATCCCGCAATCGAAAAGCAGTATGAAATTTATGACTTTTCGTGCGGTATATTTTTTGAAGACTCTCGTATTTATGAAGTTTCCATACCATTAGAAAACTACCAGCCTAAAATATTTTATGCGGAAATCAGCGAGGATGGCGGTAACTTAGCCTATTATCGGACTGAAGGTATCTCAGGAAGCCTCTCACCTAAACCTCAAATGCATGTAAGTTTCTGGCTCGTCCATAAAGAAACTGGTTTAGCAGTATTGCATTCTCGCGCTATCGATTACGATCTTGAATTCACAACTTCAAGTATGAGTACCGAAGATATTTATATGCCTTTGCTACGATTAGATCGCTAATTTAAAAGTCCGGAGTATTCCTCCGGACTTTCTTTTTCACAAAGCTATAATTAGCTCCACCTCCTTAAATAGAAATCCTTCTTCTTTCCCGTTGTCCTTTTCTAGAATGAGCATCCCGGTCGGTTCGACGCGGCGGATGGTTGCGCGGAACACTTCGCCGTCCGGACGGCGGAAGCGGGAAGGAATGTTTTTGCGGTAAATGAGGGCGTCGTAGTCAGTGGTTATTCTGTCCGTACAGCAGGTTGAAAGCTGGTAGTAACGGGTGTCGAAATCGCGGACGAAAGCCGAAAGTATACCGGGAAGGTCCCAGTCGTCACGGCCGGATATACCGGCCATTGAGACGGGATTAGGCAGGTGCCCGGGAAAGTCTATATCGTTGACGTTAAGGCCGATACCTATCACGCTCCGGGAGAGGACTGTACCGCAGATATCGTTCTCTATGAGTATGCCCGCGATTTTTTTATCCCCCACATATATATCGTTGGGCCATTTGACGGTCGATTCGATACCGCACCGGCGCAAGGTATCCACCACGGCCAGCGACACGGTCTCCGATAACAGGAACTGTTCGCAGGCCGGCAGGAACCGCGGCTCAACCACAAGGCTGAAGGTGAGGTTACGCCCCGGTGCGCTATGCCAGAAATTTCCCCGTTGTCCCCTACCCCGCGTCTGGCTTCCGGCCACGACGATATCACCTTCACCGTACTCAGCCGAAGACGCATGGTCATTGGTCGAGACCAACTCGGCAAAATAGTGGACACGATATTCCAGCTCCCCCGCGGGGATGATAAAATCTTCCATCAGATTGCTTTATCTAAGAATTTTCCGATACGAAAATACAAGCCGCAAACCTCCAAGACACCCCTTTCCCGTATAGTTTAAAGGGGCCATGATAAACTTTCTTCCTGTTCCCATACGTCCCACCTCATCCGAAGGACCGAAGGACCGTGATAAATTTTGTTCCTGTTCCCAATACCTCCCACCTCATCCGGAGGACCAAAGACCGGAGGACCAGTGCCACCGGGAGCCAAAAAACGGCTTTCCGAATCTCCGTACGGATAATCATACCGTCCGGTGACGATGTTGAGCCTTATCGCATCATATTTGCGGCCCGAGAGGCCAAACTGCACTCTGACGTTTCCGTGGCTACGGGAGCTAAACCGGCACGTTGAAGTCCCTCAGCGCGTCGTTCAACGAGGTCTTGGTGTCGGTCGACTCCTTGCGGCGCCCGATTATCAGCGCACAGGGCACGCCGTACTCGCCGGCGGGGAATTTCTTTTGGTGTGTCCCCGGTATCACTACGCATCTGGGAGGGACATAGCCTTTGTATTCCACCGGTTCTTCGCCCGAGACGTCGATAATCTTAGTGGAGCCTGTGATTACCACATTGGCCCCGAGTACGGCTTCGCTGCAAATCCTGGCTCCCTCGACCACGATACTACGCGAGCCGAGGAAACAGTTATCCTCTATGATTACCGGTGCCGCCTGTACCGGTTCGAGCACCCCGCCGATGCCGACGCCGCCACTGAGGTGGACGTGCCTGCCTATTTGCGCGCACGAACCCACGGTGGCCCAGGTATCCACCATGGTTCCCTCGTCGACATACGCTCCGATATTGACATAAGAGGGCATCATCACCACTCCCGGCGAAATATATGCACCGTAACGGGCCACTCCGTGCGGGACCACCCTTACACCGAGTTTCTCGTAGCCAGATTTCAGATCCATCTTGTCGTAGAACTCGAGCGGCCCCGCGTTCATGGTCTTCATCTGCTGAATCGGGAAATAGAGTAGGACGGCCTTTTTCACCCATTCGTTCACCTGCCAACCGTCCCCCGCGGGTTCGGCCGTGCGGAGGCGGCCCTTGTCGAGCAGTTCGATAACTTCGCGGACGGTGTCTTTGGACTCTTCGAGCCTGAGCAGGTCCCGGTCGTCCCATATCTTTTCAATCCCGGTTTTGAGTCGTTGGAATTCCATAGCCTTATTTTTGGTTTTAAAGTTTCAAATTTACAAAATTGTTCCCGGACCCGGAAGGACATTCCGCCAAAGTAACGCTGCGCCATAAAAACACCCCGGAAACCGTGACGGCTTCCGGGGTGGCAAAACGTGCCCTGCGGCAGGAACAACTGCCCGACGTGTAAAACGGGCAGGGCAGAATCGTGAGAATTTAATCTTTCTGAATCATATTCAGCAGCATCCGGTAGTGGGCGCGGTCGTCCGGGTGGGCGGTATTCACGCGCGACCGGAGCAGTGTCTCCAGTTGCGGCGCCATACCTACCAGCAGGGCGTTCCATTCGTTGATGGTGTCCACGTTTACCTGCGACTGGTAGCCGTACGCGGACAACCTCCCCGGGGTGTCGTTACCGAAACAAACAGGCGACGAGCACCATTGGTGGTTGTGGTCGTGCAGGTGGATGTGGCCCGGACCGTGCACCTCCTGCATTACCATTTCGTACTCCTCTTCGGACACCAGTTCCCGCAACTGTTCAAGCGTAATTTCCGTCTCGGGCCCGAAACCTGCGAAGCCGCGCACCTGCGGTTTAACCTGCGCCTTAACGCGTTCCACCAACTGCCGCTGCATGAACTTATCCCCTTCCGTGAGTTTACGGCCCCGGATGGTATTGCTGAAAATGAGGGAATAAAGGTCGTCGGCGTATTCTCGTATGGTATACGGGTCGTCCGATATGTGTGAACTGAGCACCACTTTTCCGATATAGGCGCTGCTCATAAATTTATTGTTCATCATCCAGCGGAGCACCGACATCGACGGGTCTACCGACAGGGCGTAATTATACCTTATCGGAGTGTCGTTAATCCAGCTCACGTCTCGCAACTGGTCCACCAGCCATGTCATGGCTTCTTTCTGGCGGGCCTTGTCAATGGGTTCGAACCGGGTCACGCCCGGGCCGTCCTTCACGTTGTTTATCTTTATCCCGCCCACCAGCATGAACACGTTGTCGAGATAACCCATATACTGCCTCTGGACCCATTCGTAAACCATGTTCTTTTGCAAGTTGTTGGGATCGTTGTCTATCCATGTGTGAAGCTGGGGCAGGATGTACTTGAGGTTGGCAATCCCGTAATCGGAAGCGCGGATGGGGTCGTCGCCGAGGTCCTCGCTCAGGGATCGCGGATCGTAGTAAGACGATATCTGCTGGACGCCGTAATGGTAAACCGGGTCGCCTTCCTTCTCGTCGAGCCAACCTTCGAGAATGGCCTTCTCTTCTTTCTCGGTTTTGCCTATGATAGGTTCATAGAGCCAGCGAACGGTATGGTAGTCGTAGACTCCGAGCTCCGGCGGGCCGAACTGGGTAACGCCGTCGCCCGGCTGGGCCACATAGTTGAAACGGGCATAGTCCATAATGGAGGGTGTGGTGCCGTATTCGGCCGTAAAGGTCGGGCTGCGAAGCGAGTCGACCGGATAGGCGGACGATGCCGACATATTGTGCATAAAACCGAGCGTATGGCCTATTTCATGGGCTATCACGTACTCGAGCGACTGGTCGAACACCTCCTTGGGCAGCTTCCCGGCCCTCACCGACGGGTCGGCCTGCCCGGTCTGGACAACCCTCCAGTTGTAGTTAAGGTTCGATATATCGCTGTAAACGACCACGCTGGCATTGAGGATTTCGCCGGTGTCCTGGCCGCACCACGATGGGCCGTAGGCGTTCCCTATCGTGGAGGGGATATAACGGATACAGGAATATTTAAGGTTGTCGGGGTCGAACTCCGGGTCGTCCTGCGGGAAGTCGCGGACCACCATTACGTCCTTGAAACCTATCTGCTCGAAGGCTTTGTTCCAGCGCAGCACGCCGTTGTGTATCGGCTCGCGCCACTCTTCGGGAAACGCGTCGTCCACGTACCAGACTATTTGTTTTACCGGCTCCACCAGCTCCCCGCGCAACCATGCGGCTGTGTCGCTCGGCTCAACGCGCCAGCGGGTAGCAAGCGAATAGAACTCCATAAAATCCTTCTCTCCGCTCACCATCCTCTTGCCCGGGATAAGGAAAATCCCTATACGGCGGTCGGACTGGCGGGGGTGCATCTTATCCTCGGGCAGCAGTTTGATGGAGCGCTTAACTATATGACGGTAATCGGACGTACCCAAATCCACCGTACCGGAAGACGATTTATAACGGCGCGACACCGTGTACGACATATCGGTCTCGACCATCAGGTTGTCGTCGAAGGTCTTCGTGCCGAGCAGGGTGGTATTCGCATCGTTGAGTTTTGCGTCGTAAATCGTACCGCTTGTGGCTGGCTTGCCCCACGGCGAAAGCTCCTTCACGTCCTTGAGGAACAGGTCGGAGACGTTGATAAGCACCGCGCTGCTGTCGGCGTTGTAGGCCTCTACTTTGAATTTACGGAAAATCTCGTTCAGGAAATTCCTCTCCGTGGCCCGGGCATAGCTCTCGCCTTCCGGGTAGCGTATCTGCGAAGTGTTTTTCTTTTCGAGGTAAACGGTGCTGTCCCTCAGGACGAACATCACCTGGAACGGTTCCTCGGTGAAATTACCCTGATCCGGGTACCCGGGAGAAGAGGTCTGGCTGGTGAGTGTTCCCAGCAGCATTTCGCGGCCCAGGAAACGGGTCGGAATTTCGAAATAGAGCTTGCCGCCCTGAATGTATGTCGATATAAAGTCGCTCTTGCTGGCTATAACGCCCTCGCCTTCTACTATTTTCTCGTATGCGGTTTTCCTTTTGGGCCTCGCGGATTCGGCGGCCGCGGCGGCTGCGGCCTCTTTTTTCTTTTTCCTGCCGAAAAGGCCGGGGTCCGCCGAGGCGCTGCCGGCGATACCCGCCGTGAGCAGGGTAACGATCAGTAATTTGATTAACGGTGATTTCATATATCCGGTTTTGGGTTTGTATTAATTCAAATTATAAGACGGGGGACGGTTAGTGGAACGTCCTGGCTGTCATTGCAAAATTATATTTTTAATCGTTCCGGGGAGCGCCATGGTTGCGATTTTATCATTTTTCTGTGGTTTACGATTAAAATCCGTATTTAAAGATAACGTTCTGCAGACGGTTTTAAGTACAAAATCGGGAAATTGTTTATACTTTTGTTTTGCTTTTGAACCGGCCGGCGGTAAAACATCCGTCCGTCCGGCAGCAGGCCCTTAAACTTAACGCCTATGAAATCCGGCTTTACAAAACAGACACTCGCCGCCGTTATCCTGTCGGCAGCACTTTTGCAGGTAACAAGCTGTAAAACAATGAAAATCAAAACACCGGTTTATCCCGAAACCCGCATGGACGAGGTTACGGACGATTACCACGGCACCGTCGTGGCCGACCCATACCGCTGGCTGGAGGACGACAACTCGGCCGAAACAGCCGGGTGGGTCAGGGCGCAGAACGATGTCACGTTCGGTTACCTCGAACAGATACCCTACCGTGAGGCCGTTCGCAACCGGCTCACCCGGCTCAACGATTACCCCAAGGAGGGGATGCCCTCGCGCCACGGGGAGTGGTATTATTACTTTAAGAACGATGGCCTGCAAAACCAGAGTGTTTTCTACCGGTCGGTCTCGGCAGACGGTACGGACGGCGAGGTTTTCCTCGACCCCAACACCCTCTCGGAGGACGGTACGGTGGCCCTTAACAGTGTGTCGTTCTCCAAGGACGGAAAGTACATGGCGTACTGCGTAGCCGAGGCCGGTTCTGACTGGGTGGATATAAAAGTGCGCGACACGGCCACCGGCGAGGACCTGCCCGACATTATTAAATGGGTGAAATTCTCGGGCGGCTCGTGGGCAAAGGATTCTGAAGGGTTCTATTATAGCCGCTATGCCGAACCTGCCGCGGGCAGCGAATATTCGGGCGTGAACGAATACCAGAAAGTTTATTACCATCGCCTCGGCGACCCCCAGTCGGCCGACAAACTGATATACGAGGACCGCGCCCATCCGTTACGTTATTTTAACGGCGAGGAGAGCGACGACGGCAAATATATATTCGTTACCGCCTCGGAAGGTACGCACGGCACCGAGCTTCTGTACAGGGAGAAAGCCAACGCGACGGCCCCATTCCGGGTGCTGTTTCCCGGCTTTGATTACGACTACGAGGTGGTCTATTGCAAGGACGACGCGGTATATATCCATACCAACCAAGACGCTCCCAATTACCGGCTGATAGAGGTCAGCCTTCTCACTCCCCACCACGCACGCACGGTAATTCCCGAAAACGAGAACACCCTGCGCGGGGTGTCCGACGCGGGCGGTAATTTATTCGCTTTCTACTTGGAGGACGCCAAAAGCTCCGTTTACCAATACAATTTAGAGGGCGAACTAATCCGCAAGGTGGACCTTCCGGATATGGGTACCGTATCCGGGTTTTCGGGCAAGGACGAGGATACGGTAGTTTTCTACGCCATTACATCCTTCACTTCGCCCTCCACCGTTTACACCTATGACATCGCCGCTGGCAGCACTACCCTGCTTAAAAAACCGCAGGTGGACTTCGACCCCGATCTCTTTACCACCGAGCAGGTGTTCTACACCAGTAAGGACGGTACGCAGGTGCCCATGTTTATCGTACACCGCAAGGACCTGAAAAAGGACGGCCGCAACCCGCTTATGCTTTATGCTTACGGCGGCTTTAACCTTACCTACGGGCCGTCGTTCAACCCGACCACCATCATGTTCCTAGAACAGGGGGGTATTTATGCCCTGGCCAGCATCCGCGGGGGCGGTGAGTACGGTGAGAGATGGCACCGCGGCGGAATGCTCGAGAACAAACAGAACGTGTTCGACGACTTTATAGGCGCGGCCGAATACCTTATAGACAATAAGTACACCTCGTCCGATAAGCTGGCTATCTCGGGAGCTTCCAACGGAGGGCTGCTCGTGGGGGCTTGTATGACCCAGCGGCCGGACCTCTACGCCGTGGCGATACCGCAGGTGGGTGTATTGGATATGCTTCGTTACCACAGGTTTACAGTCGGCTGGGGCTGGGTGGTGGAGTACGGCAGCGCGGACGATGCGGACCAGTTCGATTACATTTACAAATACTCTCCACTTCACAACCTGCACCCGGGCACCTGCTACCCTGCGACGCTTATAACCACGGGCGACCACGACGACAGGGTTGTTCCCGCCCATTCGTTTAAATTCGCAGCGGCATTGCAGGCGGCGCAGGGATGCGACAACCCCACGCTGATACGAATAGAGACGAACGCGGGCCACGGCGCGGGTAAACCGACCTCGAAACGTATCGAGGAAGCGGCGGACATCTATTCGTTCGTGCTGTGGAACACCGGGGCTAAAGTTAAGTTCTAAGGCACAGTTTATGACCGTTTTGGTGCCGGACGGCAGGGCTGCGGCCCGGTGCGTCCGGCATTTTAATGCAGGGTCAACCTCGACAAACCACATTTTTTACCACCGGGCGTGGGTTTATCGTAGGAGCCGAAAAAGTTTCGAATAAAGCCAAAGGCGTAACCGGATGTTCTCCGGCGGTTTCGGCGGTTTCGGCACATCCGATAGACGGCACGGATTGGCCCGGGGGATGAAGACAGGAATAAGTTTAAGGAATTATTTTTGGCCGTAACAGCACGAGGTTATCCGTGGATAAAAATAAAAAGAGAATGAAGGTATATAAATTCGGAGGGGCGTCAGTGGGTTCGGCCGCAGGGGTGGAGAACCTCCGGGAGATAGTGGCGGGGGCACTGGAAGGGGGGCTGCTCGTAGTGGTCTCGGCCATGGGCAAGACAACAAACGCCCTCGAAAAAGTGACGGCCGCATTTATCGACGGACGGACGGACGAGGCCCTCGAAGCATTGTCGGTATCCGAACGGTTCCACCGCGAAATCTGCGAGGGCCTTTTCGGCCCGGCGGGGGGCGGCGGGGCGATGCCCTGCGGAGCGCAGGCGCTGTTCGACGAACTGCGGAAAGTAATCGCCGAAAGCACTCCGGACCCGTCACGGTATGATTACTGGTACGACCGTATCGTCAGTTACGGGGAGCTGGCCTCCACAACCATAGTCGCCGAATACCTCGCCGCGTCGGGCATAGATGCCCGGTGGCTGGATATACGCAAATGTTTCATTACCGACAACCGCCACCGCGACGCGAATATCGACCTTGCCGTTTCCGGGAAACTTCTGCGGGAAGTGGCCGACAGGGTGTACGGGAACGCCGTAACGGCTGTTCCACCACATCATAATAAGGTTATTATCACACAGGGATTTATCGGCTCTACGGCCGACGGGCAGACCACCACGCTCGGCCGCGAGGGGTCGGACTACTCGGCCGCCGTGGCGGCTAATATACTCGACGCGGAAAGCCTTACCATCTGGAAGGACGTGGCCGGGGTCCTTAACGCCGACCCCAAGTTCTTCCGCGGCACCCGGCTGATTCCTGAAATGGACTACCTCGACGCAATAGAGCTTGCATACAGCGGAGCGCAGGTAATCCACCCGAAAACTATCAAACCGCTCCGCAGTAAGGAGATACCGCTCTATGTGCGGCCGTTCCTCGATACGGCGGAGCCGGGCAGCCTTATATCGGCCGGCGCCGGCGCGCTAACGGGTATGCCCGTGTTGATACTGAAAAAGAACCAGGTGCTCATATCGGTAAGGCCGAATGACTTTTCGTTCGTGCTGGAGGACAAACTGCCCGACATTTTCGAACTGATGCGCCGGTACAACATACGCATGAATCTAATCCAGAGTTCGGCGGTAAACCTGAGCCTTTGCGTGGACGAAGGCCGCCAGTTGGAAAGTTTCGGCAAGGCGCTGCGCGGACACGATTTCCGTGTGGTTTACAACTCGGGCCTCGAGCTGCTCACAATCCGGGGTTACGACGACCGGGCATTCGAGAAGCACACCGCCGGCCCGGGTATCTACCTTGTCCAAAAGACCCGTCGCATAGTGCGAATAGTGCGGAAGCAAACCCCGCCGGACACATTCCTTGAGATTTAACCTTCGGCACCATTTCATCACAATTTATTAGAATAGCCGACCGGGAGTTTCCTGTCCGTTTTTTCCATTCCGTGAAGGTGGAGTTTAAACCGACTGCCATTGTGGTACGGAATAGCAAGCGGATGTGCCGTCGATTATTACGTCGGCGGGACCTTTCATTCACAACGCTCCAAATCACAGCCTTTATATAAGCGCGGCACCGGGTTTAATCGACCGGAAACCCTACCGCGCTGCAACAAATTTTTTACCGCGCAAAAATTAACTACCTTTGCTGTCTTTTGTCAAAAATTTTGCAAAATCCGGAAAGGAGGGAATTATGAAAAGGGGGAAATACAGTGAGCATTACCTGCTGAATCTCAGGCTCGCGGGGCCGGTGGTACTGTCGCAGGTAGGTCAGGTGACGGTACAGATTTTCGACAATGCGATGGTCGGGCGGCTGGGCGCTCTGCCTCTTGCCGCGGTATCTTTCGGCGGAACGATATTCTTCATGATATTCGTACTTGTCAACGGCCTGTCGATGGGCCTGACGCCGCTCGTGGGGGAGCAGTACTCTCGCGGACGGTTCCGCAGGGCCGCGGCTTATTTCCAGAATTCCCTTGTGCTCTACACTCTGCTCGGCGTGGCAGCGTGCGCCTTGTCTCAGGCCATCGTACCGCTTATGTTCCGGATGAACCAGCCGGCGGAGGTGGTGGCCGGATCGATACCCTATTACCGTTATGTTACGCTGTCCATAATACCCTTCATGCTGTTCGCCTCTTTCAAACAGTTCCTCGAAGGTGTCGGCAACACCACGGCCAATATGGTTATAATTGTAACGGCCAACTGCATCAACGTCGCCCTGAACTGGGTGTTTATATACGGTAATCTCGGTGCGCCGGAAATGGGTGCCGCAGGCGCAGGTCTGGCGACCCTCATCTCGCGCATTTGCATGCCGCTTTTCGCCGTGATATTTTTCTTTTGCAAGGACCGGTTCCGGCGTTATTTCCGTTATTTCAGGCGGGAGTTGTTCGCCCCGCGCTGGAACGGCGACCTGCTTAGGATCGGTTTACCGATAGCGGTGCAAATGTTCCTTGAAGGGAGTGCTTTCGCACTCACATCCATAATGATGGGATGGATAGGGACCGTCGAGATAGCCGCTAACCAGATAACGCTCATCGTATCCAACTTCGCATTTATGGTGGTGCTGGGCATAGGCGCGGCAACGACCATCCGGGTCAGCCATGAATTCGGGGCCGGCAACCTGAAGCGGATGAGGCTCGCCGCAGGCGCGTCTTACCGCATAACGCTGGCCTGGAATATGTTTACGGCGCTGTTGTTCGTCCTTTTGCGCAACCGTATCCCGGCCCTGTTCACCACCGACCCGGAGGTGCTCCGGGTGGCGTCGAAGCTAATGTGGTTCGCCGCGGCATTCCAGTTCTCGGACGGTTTGCAGTGCATTTCGGTGGGTATATTGCGCGGGATGCAGGACGTAAGGCAGGTGATGTACATAGCATTCTTCTCATATATCGTTATCAACCTTCCGGTGGGTTACCTCTGCGCGTTCGTATTGGGATGGGGTCCGGGCGGATTGTGGATAGGGTTTATCTTCGGCCTCTCGGTGGCAGCCGCCCTGTTGATGTACCGCTTCAGCCGCAGGTACCGGGAGCTGCGACGCCTCCAGGTCCTTCGTAACCGGAGGTAATTGGGTTGGCCACCGGGCCGGCCCCGGACGCCGGCGGAAACGGCATGGGACCTTCCCGGAAAATTTTAGTACCTTTGTGCGTATTGGAGGAAATGCCGCATGGCAGGCGGCCCGGCTTATTACGGGCTGTCCGGGGCGCGGGTTCCCCATTACCATAAAACGCAAAGCGCAAGAACTATAAGATGGATTGCAGGAAGACTAATAATTGCTGTTCTCTGGATATGGGGCGCGGGTGCAAGTTTTGCAATTGCCAGGACGAAGCCGAAGCAAGCATATGCGAGGGTTGTTTCAAACTCCACGCAACGGACTGGCTGGCGGATATGCCCGAACTCAACCGGAACGATATATACGAAGTAAGGTTTAAAAATACACGCCGCAGCTATTACAAGAACGTCAACAACCTTCCCCTCAAGCAAGGGGACATCGTTGCCGTGGAGGCATCGCCGGGCCACGATATCGGTATCGTATCGCTCACGGGCGACATAGTGGCACGCCAGATGAAACGGGTAGGCTTCAATCCGCTCAACGGCGAATTCAAGAAGATTTACCGCAAGGCAAAGCCGTACGATATAGAGAAGTGGCAGGAGGCCATCGCCCTGGAACACGAGACCATGATACGCTCGCGGCAAATTGCCGCCGAAATGGGCCTGAACATGAAAATAGGCGACGTGGAGTACCAGGGCGACAAAATAAAGGCCATATTCTACTATATCGCCGACGAGAGGGTCGATTTTCGGGAGCTTATCAAGGTGTTCGCCGACCAGTTCCGTATCCGGGTCGAGATGAAGCAGATAGGGGCGCGGCAGGAGGCCGGCCGCATCGGCGGCATCGGGTCGTGCGGCAGGGAGTTGTGCTGTGCATCATGGATATCGAACTTCGTATCGGTTACCACCAACGCGGCCCGCACACAGGAGATATCGCTCAATCCGCAGAAACTCGCAGGGCAGTGCAGCAAGTTGAAATGTTGCCTTGTCTACGAACTCGACGATTACATAGACGCGCGCAAGGAGTTCCCGCATATCAACCAGCCGTTGCAGGCGCTTGACGGGGAATATTATCTGGTCAAAAGCGATATACTGGCCCGCACTATGAGTTTCGGCACCAGTCCCGGCGCCATGGCGGGAATGATTACCCTACCGGTGGAACGGGTAAAGCAAATTCTCGACATCAACCGCAAAGGCCGCAAGGTAGACAGCATAAGGGACTTCTCGATACAGGAGCCGGTCACCGAGGACCCCGGATTCGTGAACGTTATCGGCGAGGAAAGCATCACCCGGTTCGATAAGGCAAAGCCGGAGAAGAACCGCCGCAACCGCAATAAAAAACGTAACGAACGCTCCGGCGACCCACGACAGGCCGAAGGCCGCAAGCCGGACACCGGGAGCCGTGAAGGCGGCAGGCAAAGCGAAGTCGCCAGGCAGGGCGAAGGGCGCAACGAAAGCCGGCAAGGCAACAACCGCCGTAACGAAGGCCGCGGCGGCGAAAAGCGCTCGGAGGGGCGCAACAACCAGCGCTCCGGTAGCCGCGGCGAAGGCCGCAACGCCGAACGGAGCGGCGGACAGGAAAGCCGTGGCGGCAACGCCGGACAGGACAACCGGGGCGAAGAGAACCGCCAGCCGCGTCGCAGGCAGGGAAACCGCCGTCCGCAGGGACAGCGGCAGAACCAGCAGGACAAACCCAAAGGCGGCAACGATAAAGAATAACCGGCGGGGAGACAAAGTGAAGGTAAGCGGAGGGCCATACTTGCTGATAGCCATTCTGGCGGCAATCCTTTCCGGGTGCATGTCGCACCACACGGAACGGGCGGCGGATGTCGACCCGGCGGGGTGGAAGCCCGGCGATACGGTATGGGTGGCTTTTCCGAACACGGATACCTTATCTGCCCGGGATATTTCGTTTATCTTCCGATTCAACGCTCGTATGGGGCACGAGGAGTTGTCGCTGGCCGTTTCGGTTATCGCACCCGATTCCATCCGTTTTTCCGAATCCGTCGAAATCCACCCGATACCCCACTCCGCCAGGTATAACGACCATTTCGAATCCGTCGTCCCATACCGGACGGGTAACACGCTCCGGCAATCGGGAATGTACATGTTCGGCTTCTCGCCGGCGGAAGAATACACCGGCTTAACGGCCATAGGCGTAAAGACGGACAAACACTGACCCATGGGAAAAAATAAACACAAACGGTTCCAGGAAAACCTTACATTCGCCAACCTCGTACAACCCGAATTCGGGGAGATATTCCATAAAGACCACCCGCTGAAGGGGAAGTGGAAGAGCGACTTCTTCGGCAACGACCGGCCGCTGGTACTCGAACTGGGCTGCGGCCGCGGCGAATACACCGTGGCGCTGGGCGAGATGTTTCCCGACAGGAATTTCATCGGTATAGACATCAAAGGCGCCCGGATGTGGTGCGGAGCAAAAACGGCCACCGAGAACGGGATGGCCAACGTGGGGTTCCTTCGTACGAGAATCGAATTTATAAATTCGTTTTTCGGACCCGGCGAGGTGGACGAGATATGGATAACCTTCCCCGACCCCCAATTGAAAAAAAACCGGGTAAAGAAGCGCCTTACCGCGCCGCAGTTCCTCGAAATGTACTCACGGTTCGTCACCCCGGACACCCCTGTACACCTCAAAACCGATTGCCTGCACCTGCACCGGTATACCAAAGCCGTGGCGGAGGTCAACGGCCTACGAGTCATCTCAGCCTGCGACGATATTTACGGCGAGGGGTTCGCCGACGAGGTACTGTCGGTCAAAACCACTTATGAACAGAAGTTCCTCGCCGAAGGTATGGCTATTACCTATATAGCCTTCACGCTGGGTGATAAAAAAAGTTTCGCCGCCCCGGACTTCGAACCGGATAATAACTTATCTTTATAGCCGCGGGCACGGCGCCAGTAGTCGCAGGCACGGTATGCCCGCCCATCTTAATTAATCTTACGACCCAAATGATAAGGCGATACGGGAACTACCCCATACACGCCGCCGTAATACATGGCGGACCCGGTGCGCAAGGCTCTATGGGATGCGTGGCCCAGAGGCTGGGCGTAATGGGTTACGGTATTATCGAACCGTTCCAGACCGGGTATTCGATAGCCACCCTCGTCAAGGAACTCGAATCACAACTCAGGAGCAAAGCGCGCCAGCCCGTCTATCTTATCGGCCACTCGTGGGGAGCATGGCTTTCGCTGATATTTGCCTCGCAGCACCCGGATATGGTAAAGGGGCTGGTACTGGTAGGGTGCGCCCCTTTCGATGAGAAATACGTTTCGCACATTACCACGAGCCGACTGAAAAAGTTCAGCCCGGAGGAGCAGAAAATTTATCAAAAGCTCATAGAAGAAATTACGGACAGTTGCTGCGAGACAAATTTCACCAAGCACCTGCTGGATATAATCAGCCGGGCCGACAACCACGACACCGAGGAGTGCCGGGAGTGCAGAATTGCCGATATGAACTTCGACCAGCGTGCATACAACGTGGTGTGGGGCGAGGCCCTGCGGTTACGGCACGACGGCAGCTTCGCGGAAATATTCTCCCGTATAACCTGTCCGGTTCACATCATACACGGCTATAACGATCCCCATCCCTACTACGCCATCGAAGAGTATCTCAAGGAGCACGAAGTCGACTATTACAGCACTATACTGGACAATTGCGGCCATTACCCGTTCCATGAGAAGGCATGCAAGGATAAGTTCTTCGAAATACTCAAACGGATACTGGATAGGAAGTAGGACCGGGGAAGTAGAATCGGCTATACACTATATTCGCCCAAAGCCGGTGCGACGTCGTGGCGTCGAACCGTAAGTCGGTTCATCCCTCCCGGTAAACAGGCCGGTTTGCGGGAATAAGAATATTGACTATATTTGCACTGCTTTTAACGAGCGCTGAGCCATGGTGTAATGGTAACACTGCAGATTTTGGTTCTGTCATTCTGGGTTCGAGTCCCGGTGGCTCAACTTTTACAAATCAACCGCCTTATCGCAAGGCGGTTGATTTTTTTACGGGTCACCCCCCCGGGGAGGATGGGCGAAATATTTCGATAGGACCTTAAACATGACCCGGTGCGAACGTGTGGTTAACGGTATGCCCATAAATAGGTAAACCCGCTTGCTAAAGAACGCCCGGTTGACTATATTTGTATACATTTTGTATGGTAAGGCGAGCCCGCTCCTAAAGGGCGCCATGTAGTTAGAACTGAGGGATTGCAAAAATGGAATTACTTAAAATTACCCCGTCCGACAGCCGTTTGTGGGAAGAGGTATGGAGGCTTTACAACGAAAGTTTCCCCGCAATACGAACGGCGGAGGATAAGCAGCCATACCCGGGCCTGCGAAGACAACGATTTCCACACCTATATAGTTGTCGAAAACGGCAACCTGCTCGCCCTGTTGTTCTACTGGACCTACGACCGGACTATCTATATCGAACACATTGCGGTTAATCCCCTGCTTAGGGGCCGCAGTATAGGATCGCGGCTGCTGTCCGGCTTTTTAGAGCAGCACCCAGGATCCGATATAATTCTTGAGATAGACCCGCCGGTGGATGATATTTCCCGCCGTAGGCTCGCTTTTTACGAGCGGCTGGGTTTCAAAAACAGCGGCCGTGTATTCCGCCACCCCTCATACAGGCGCGGCGGCACGGGCCACGACCTGCTGGTGCTGAGCTACCCGGAAGTTCCCACCGATGAGCAATATGCCTGTTTTATGGAATATGTGAGCGAAAAGGTGCTTAAATATATCGACTGATTATACTGCTGAACTGTACTGAAACAGGTTCCTTTTCCGGAGTTGGATTTGGATTTGGAGTCGGCGTCTCGGTCTAAGTCGAAGTCACAAACGAAGTCGCGGTCGCAGTTCGCAGTAGCGGTCGTGGTTCGCGGTCGTCATTACCCATCGTAATTGGTTCCGACCAGGGACGCGCCGGATTGTCGTCCGCTTCTTAAAGTATATCCCCGAATTTCCTTTTGCCGAGAATGTACCGCAGGATTATCGAACCGCGGTAAACACCGGTCATCTCTTTGAAGGGCTTTGATGCTCCAGCGGTAGCTGCGGCCCGCTTGGCCCGTAGGGAGGGTTTCTGCCGCCTGTAATCCCGGTGGGCATCCCACACCGCCCTGAAAGCTCTGCCGCGCAGGGTGAACAGGTATACCAGTGCCGACATCCCGTCTGCCAGCATCCGCAGGGGAATTATCATTCTGCGGCCGCACGTCGGGAGGTTTTTATAAAGCATGTAAAGGTTGTTGCGGTAATTGAGGTAGAGCTTGCGCGGACTATCCGGGCTGAGGGTTCCTCCGCCCAGATGGTAGACGTGCGAAGCGGGAACCACGGCCGATTTCCAACCCGCGAGACCCGCCCGCCAGCAAAAGTCGATTTCCTCCATATGGGCGAAAAAATCGCCGTCGAAACCGCTCAGATTCCGGAACAGGTTCAACCGCACGACCATACACGCACCCGAGGTCCAAAACACCTCGCGGGGCGTATCGTATTGACCCGCGTCCCGCTCAACTGTCGACAGAATCCGGCCGCGGCAGAACGGGTAACCCAGTATATCTATAAATCCGCCCGAGGCTCCGGCGTACTCGAACGACTGCCGGTCGGTGTAAGAGAGTATCTTGGGCGACACTGCCGCCAGCCGCGGGTCCGAGTCGAGCGCCCGCGTAAGCGGCCCGAGCCATCCGGCAGGGGTCTCGACATCCGAATTGAGCAGTACCGCATAGTCCACACCATCCAGCCGCGTGTCGGCCAGCGCAAGGTTGTAACCTTCGGCGTATCCGTAATTCCGGTCGAGCCGGATAACTTCCACCGCTGGAAATTTCTCGGCGAGCATCCCGGCGGACCCGTCGGTCGAGCCGTTATCCGCCACCCACACCCCTACCCCGGCGGGGGTATTAGAGAGCACCGAGGGAAGGAAACGCCGCAGGTGGCCCGCACCGTTCCAGTTGAGTATGACAACCGCCGCCTTAGCCATCCGCTCCCCTTTTTTCCGGCACCGGCAAGGGGACCGTTAAATATTCCCCGACCGGAAGCCCGGCACCGTCCCGTACGGTGGCGTCAATGTAAGCAGGGGTTATCCCGGATTTATCCTGAATAAATTCCGGTTGAGTCTCCGGCTGAGTCTCCGACGGGATATTGGTAATGTTGTTCGGATTTACCTCCGCATTACTTCGGTCGGCAGTCCGGCAGGAATGATCAAGGATACCGGCATGGTATTTTCCGGTAATTTCTCTCGGAGGTCCGGTATCGGGTTCGCCGGCTGGTTCAACGTCGGGTCCGCCGGCAGGATCAACGTCTGGTCCGCCACCGGGTTCTCCGGCAGGTTCAGCGGCAGTGAAGACCACTGGTTCACAAATAACGGTACCGTGTTCCCCGACAGTTTCTCTCGGAGGTCCGGCATCGGGTCCGTCCGTGGATTGGTTTACATGTACTGCAAAAACCCCGTGAGCGGCCGAACCGGAAGATTCACCGCAAAGTCCGCCACCGGGTTCGCCGGCAGGTTTCAGTAAATGTCCGGCAATGTCCCCGCATCCGGCCTTACCGGCGGTTCCCCCGGCAATTTTCTCACCACCTGTTTCGCCGGCAGATTGGGTTACAAGTACGACAGTCTCCCCGCC
Organism: Alistipes sp.; assembly: GCA_021202985.1. GTDB lineage: Bacteria > Bacteroidota > Bacteroidia > Bacteroidales > Rikenellaceae > WRDF01. Next base: position 22,784 of record JAJQCA010000056.1, on the reverse strand, counting down.
GGCTGCCGAACCGGAATATTCACCGGAAAGTCCGCCACCGGGCTCGCCGGCCACTACCGCTCCGGTTCCCGGCCTATAGTACCGGCTGCCGGGCCCGAACGTATGCTTCCACCTCTTATGCGACCAAATCCAGTACTGCGGCGCCCGGAGGATATTCTCCTCCAGCTTTTTTGCGTACCGGTAGGTAATCTCGCCCTCGGGAAGCTGCTCCCTGCCGTCGTATATCTCCACAAACCGCGAAACGTAACGCGTACGCCCCACTTTCCGCGTCTCGGTAAAATAGACCGGCATCCCGAAACGCACCGCCAGCCGTTCGATACCTGCATAGAAAATAGTTTTGCGCCCCAGAAAATCGAACCACATGGTGTGTTCGTTCGGCCGTGCGCTCTGGTCGGCTATCATACCCACGGCGATTCGCCGTCCCTCGGCTTTTTTATTGAGTATGTAGCGCATCAGGACTTTCATCGACACCGGCTCGAGACCGAACCGCGAACGCGAATAGCGGTAGAACGCGTCGAACGCCTTGTCGTGGACGGGCTTGTACACCCCGGCCACCTGTGAGGCGGTATGGAACTGGTAGACGCTGAAATATTCCCACGACCCGTAGTGCGCCATTGCGGCTATCCAGTCGCGCCCGGCTACCCGTGCCTCATGCCCGTCGACATCTTCGAAGACCACCCTCCCGCGGGCCTCCTTTTCGCCGATCGAGACCATATCCACCGCGTCGAGGAATATTTCCGACAGGTGCAGGTAGAATTGCCGCTCGATACGGCGAAGCTCCCGGCGCGGCTTTTCAGGGAACGCTCCCCTAAGGTTTTCCCTAACTGTGCGCACCCGGTAACGGGCCACACGGTACAACACGAAATAGAGGAACCACAGCAGCGGACCGTACAGGAACCATGTCGGCAACAGGCCGAGCGCCCTGTTGAACAACAGGAGCACACGGTAACGTATCTTCTGGCCGCGGGTCATGCCTCAGACTGCGGTTTTAATAAACTCGGAGTGGATGTGCGGGTTGGCGGCCACAATCTCCCGGCCGAAAATATAGTTGTCCCCGCCGGTGTTGTCCGTCACCACGGCCCCGGCCCGACGGGCGATAAATGCCCCGGCCGCCACGTCCCACGGCGAAAGATTTACCTGACAAAAAGCGTCGAACCGGCCGCAGGCTACGTATACCAGGTCGGCACAGGCCGACCCGACCCGCCTGATACCGTCGGTGTTGACCTGGTACCAGCTCACTTTGTCGAGGAAGCCCGGGACACCCCTGAGTGCGGAGCGAGAGAAACCGATTGCGATAAGCGCGTTCTCCATCGATTGGACTTCGGAGGCCCTGATTACCTTGCCGTCGAGGTAAGCGGGCGAATCCAGCCACGCGTAGAACATCTCCCGGAGAGTGACTTCATAAACTACGCCTATCACCACCTCCTGCCCGTCCATCAGGGCTATGCTTACGCAATATGGCGGCAGGCCGTGGACGAAATTCGTGGTACCGTCGAGCGGGTCGATAACCCAGCGAAGCCGTTCGCCGTTGTCGTGCGCAGTCCCTTCCTCGGTTATATAGCCGGCTTCGGGCACGAGGGCCGACAGCCGTCCGACTATCATTTTCTCGGCTTCCTTATCGACGTACGACACGAGGTTGTGCGCGCCTTTGAACTCCACCCTGTCGAAACTGAACACTTCCCTTTGCCTTGCGATATATTCACCGGCCTCGCGGGCGACGAGGCAGACGTCCTTGCATAATTCTCCGTAATCGTACATTGTACTCTATCAGTTTTTCTTTTTAATACGACCGTCGAGTATACGACCGCAATATTCCGGAACTGTCCCCTAACCCGGCGGCCGGCGCTGCCGGATAGCGTTATTCCCCTTCCACGTATATACGTACGTTGTCGTACTTGGTGCGAGCCCGGAGCCACGTGGCAAGGCGCCCGGTGTCCACCGTAATCCGGGGATTCTCCGGCTCGACGAGGCACACCACCAGCGTGTCGACCTTCTCTCCCCCCATATCGCGCACGAACTGCCGCGCGAGCGATATCCGGTGGAGGTTGTCCACCACCGCCGACGCCTCCATCGAGATGGCCACCAGCGGCAGGGTGTCCGGCCCCAGCCGCTCTATCGTACTTTCCAACTCCGTAATCCTGCGGTTTTTCTCTTCGAGTAGTTGGCTGTAGCTCGTCTGGAGCGTACTCATATCCACCCTGTCCGTCCCATCCGACTGGCGCAGCAGCAATTGCGTCCCGTCCAGTCCGAACGAGGGCATCTGTGCCTGGAGGTTGTCTATAAGGTCCTTCGACAAGGGTTCGCCTATCAGGAGTATGTCTATCGAATTTTCCTTTCGCGACTTGTAGGTCTTGCGCACGTCCACCACCTGCGTATTCCGGAAGTTGAACGCCGAGGCCACGAACCTGTCGGCGTTGCTCTCGAATATGGACGAGTCCACAATCCTGTACGAGAGGATGATACTCGGCACCACGGTCGCAATTATGATAACGGTCATGTAGTTTTTCACCCGCCTCTCCCGCGACTTATCGAGGAAAACCTTCTTGTCGTATTTCAGGAAGCTGACGATAATATAGGTGGCAAGGGCGATAAATACGGTGTTGATAAAGAAGAGGTATGCCGCCCCGATAAAGAAGTTCCACTGCCCGTTGGCAATACCGAAACCGGCCGTACAGAGCGGCGGCATAAGCGCCGTGGCGATGGCCACGCCCGGAATTACTATCGAAGTACGGTCCTTCCGCGACTGGGCCACTATACCGGCAAGCCCCCCGAAGAAGGCTATAAACACATCGTAAAGCGTCGGCGAGGTTCGGGCCAGCAGTTCGCTCTGCGCATTGCTCAGCGGCGATATGTAAAAGTAGATCGTGGAGGTCACGATACTCACGGCCACCATAAAGCCGAAGTTCCTCAGCGACCGCTTCATCAACTCGAAATCGTTTATCCCGAGCGACAATCCGATACCCATTATAGGCCCCATCAACGGCGATATGAGCATCGCCCCGATTATAACCGCCGTGGAATTGACGTTCAGGCCCAGAGAGGCCACGAAGGTGGCGAAGATAAGTATCCACAGGTTGGTGCCCTTGAATACCACACCGCGTGAGATACTGCCCACAACTTCGGACTGCGTACCCTTGTCTTCGTGCAGGTCGAATTTGTCCTGCAGGAAATTCACTACGGGCCTGAGGCTGTACCAGTGTTTGTTTTTATCTTCCGATGCTTCCATCCGCCGATGGTTTCACTATTATTCGTTTGTCTGTTCTTCTTCGGCCGGGCAGGATTCTCTCTCTTTACGCTCCTTCCTGCCGGCCACCACTATGACGAACTCGCCCTTGGGTTCGCGGACGGAAAAATGCGCGATAAGCTCCGCCAGCGTTCCGCGCACCGTTTCCTCAAATTTCTTGGTCAGCTCGCGCGACACGGACACTTCCCGGTCCTCACCCATCACCCCGGCAAGTTGTTCCAGGGTTTTGCGCACCCGGTACGGCGACTCGTAAAATATCATGGTCCGCGGCTCCCCGGCCAGCTCCGCCAGCCTTTTGGCCCTTCCCTTCTTATGGGGCAGGAACCCCTCGAAACAGAACCGGTCCGACGGCAGGCCGCTCTGCACCAGGGCAGGTATCAACGCCGTGGCGCCGGGCAGGGTCTCCACCTCTATACCCCTCTCCACACAGGTCCTCACCAGCAGGAAGCCCGGGTCGGATATGCCGGGCGTACCGGCGTCCGATACCAGAGCCACGCTCTGTCCCGATTCGATCCGCGACGCGATAAGCTGCACGGTGGCGTGTTCGTTGAACTTGTGGTGTGAAACTGGTTTCTTGTCGATGCCCAGGTGCCGGAGCAGGAACGAGGTGGTACGCGTATCCTCGGCAAGTATAAGGTCCACCTCCGACAGCACTTTTACGGCCCGGACCGTAATATCGTCCAGGTTGCCTATCGGGGTGGGTACTACATAGAGCTTCGACATGGCTGAGGTACCGGCTGTTACGACAATTTCCGGGTGAGCAGGTCGACGAGCAGTTTTACCGCCTCGCTGTCCGGGTTCCAGTTGAAGTTCTCGTGTATGTATATAAGCGCGTCGTCCAGGTCGCCGAACCCGTCGAGGGTGGTCATCACACTGTCGTAGATTTCGGAATCGCCGTCGAACAGGTTGCGGATAAGCAGGAACTTGTCGTTTATCCCGATGGCTTTGCGCAGGCTCTCGATACGGCCCGAACCCACCACCGAGGCCACGTCGGCTTTCGGAGACTGCCCGGCGTAAACGTCCGATACGGTCTGGCCCGCCCCGGCAATCACATCGCCAAGCACCTGCACCGGTTCGCTGTCCTGTATCGCGGAGGCGGTAATCTGCGGCTCCGGCTCTATGTAAACCACCTGTTCCCGCACCGTTCCGGCCGGCGGGAGGCCGCCGCCCGCCGGAGCGGACGATGACGCCTGTCCCGGCACCGGGCCGGTGGCCGGATTAGCCGCAGGGGCAGGGTTTGATGCTGTCTCCGGGTTGGTATATGCCACCGGGGCCTGCCACGGCTGCGCCGACGGTTCCGGAGCGGCCTGTTCGCCGGCAGGGTGAAGGACCGGTTCCGTGGCCGGGAAGGCGGTTCGTGTATGGTTCGCGGTGCCGGCGGTAACCGTTTCGGTGGACCCGCCGGGCTTCGGCGTCACCACAGGAGCCGGTTCGTCGCCATACAGCGATAACAGCGCCTTACGGTCGAGTTTCGGTTTGACGGGAATTTCGCCCTCGTCGAAAAGGATATTCTGGCTGAACTCCTCTTTTTCATCCGGCGAGTTTACTATAAACGAACTCTCCTCCGACAAGTTGCCGGACGGGGCCGGGACCTCAGATATGCCTATATCGTAGGGGTCGCCCCCTGCCGGCGCGCCTGCTTCCGGCGACATTACCTCCGCACCGGCAACGGGTTGGGCGACAGATCCGGCAGACCCTTCCCCGGCGGCGGGAACAGGACCGCTTTCCATGTCGGGACCGGCGGCTTCACTGTATTCGGTGTATTCAGCAGTTTCAGCTGTCCCGTCCCCGGCGCAATGAGTTTCAACCGTGGCCTCCGCTCCCGGAGTTCGTAAAGTTGACGGGGCTTCCGAAGCGGCTTCGCAGGCGCCCGCCTCAAGGCTTCCGGCAACCGCCTCTTCCACCGGCCGGGCCGGTGCGTTCACCGCCACGGATTCCGCTGCCGCTGCAAGGGTCTCAACGGCGGAAGTGCCCTCCGCCGCCGCGGCCCCGCAAATCCCGGAGCCGTATTTCAACACCGTGTATATCTCCCGCAGGCCCTCGAGGACCGTATCCTTTTCAATCTCGGGAACCGCTTCGCCGTTCCATCCCTCCGTTATGTCCGCCAGCAGGCGCAGGTTGTTCGCTATATTCTTTTTTTCCATTGCAGACGCGTTTTAACGGTTCCAAAGTTACATTTAATCCGTTTATTATCCAACCGCGGCCGTTCAAAAACCCCGCCCCGTAAAACGGCCGGGAAGGGCCGGTAAAAGTTGGGAATTACGTCCCGGAAAAAGCCACATGTTTACGGCATACAAACCTAAAAAGAGCGGGAGTGTCATAAATTGACCACTTATGATGTTATTTTTTTAGTATTAAATGTTTATATTTGTAACCATGCTTTCGCCAGGCATTTATCAAATAACGACTATATAAATAACATCACACTACGTATATTACACCCATGGCAAATTTTAGTAGACCGCTCCGGATAGGGGTATTTTATGACGGTAACTTTCTTCTCCACGCATCGAATTATTACAACTACTTCCACCCTCAAAGGCGTCGCTTAAGTATTGGCGGGCTTCACGAATACATCAAAAAGAGGGTCGCGGAAGAGGAAGAATGCGACACGAGAAGATGCCAGATCGTCGAATCGCACTACTTCAGGGGCAGGATTAACGCCGCAGAAGCCGCCCAGAGGGGCAACCAGTTATATAACGACAGGGTATTCGAAGATATCCTGATGGCCGAAGGCATTTCGACACACTACCTTCCGCTGCGTAACTTCTCCGGAAGGAAAGAGGAGCGCGGCATAGACGTATGGCTGTCGCTCGAAGTGTACGAGTACGCTCTCACGGGGAAAATCGACGTCGCCGTCCTGATAGTTTCGGACACCGACTACGCTCCCCTGCTGAGGAAACTCAGCTCGCTCGGCGTCAGCGTTATGCTTATGAGCTGGGAATTCGATTACACTAACGACGACGGGGTGAAGGTCGTAACCAAGACCTCGCACGAGTTGCTGCAGCTCGCCACCTACCCGATTCCGATGCACGACGAGATAGAGGACGGGCTGGAGGACAACGACCCTGATATCACCGCGTTGTTTGTCGAGAACGACAGTCCGCGCGACGACGAGGGGGGGAAGTCTTACAACAGCAAGCCTCGCGAAAGGAGCGAAATCCTAAGTATAAAGAACGGTTTCGGCTTCGTGAAGTATCCCAACAACAACCTCTATTTCCATATGCAGGACGTCATCGGGGACTTTTTCGACCTTGCGCCAGGCGACCCGGTCGAGTTCGTAATCGACAAGAACCAGCAGAAGCAGGACGTGGCCAAGAACGTACGCAAACTGACCGACTAACGTCTCCGCAAGTGAGCTTGGCCGGCACGACAGGCCGTCCCGCAACAGACATGATAGCTTAAAAAAAGATAAAAGAGATATAAACCAACGTGTGGTGGGAAAGGCCCGGGCTGTCGCCCGGGCCTTAGTGTCGGCGGGGACGGGATAATATGGCTACCAGCATGAACGGGGTAGCGTTATACGCCTTTTTCCGGGGAGGAAGGGACACGGAAAGAAAAAACAAGATATTTACAGTAGTAGCACGGCTACCGACTTAACATGTACGGTATTTGTTTTGGCTTACGTGTATGAAATCAAATATGCCGCAAAAAACCGGGTTACTCAAACCTGCCGGTAGGCTCTTCCGCAGAAAGATAGTGGTTATTTGAAGTAGTCATTCTCCAGTAACCAGTTACCATCCCGGATGCTGGTTGACATTCCGAAGTTAGCTTCTGCCACTACTTCATCGTATTGGACGATAAGCACCCTGGAATCCCGTCCCCACCACATTTCGTAAGCCCATGTATTGGTCCCGATAATAAATTGATCATATTCGGAATTATACTCAAAATGTATATAGGTAAAGTCAGTCCCCGTTCCATTTCTCCTCCATTGATTCATATCCCTTTTATCGAAATGAACAAAGATAACCGCATTTTCTCCCTTAGCCAGCTGGGATGAAAACCCATATACCCAGTTGGAGTTGGTTACAGGGTCTTTGGCTCCGTTGTGGTTCATTGAACTATATATTTGGTCGATATTAGTATCTTCCAATGCTACAACGCTGTAAATATAATTATCAAGTAATAAATACTCCTCCACATTATTGTACTTGCTTAAGAAGTCTTCATACGTTTCCACACTTGGGATTTTTGGGTCTTCTTCTTCCTCTTCCTGATCTTCCTGCGGTGGGTCTACCTCAGGTTCCAATTCCTCTTTATCGGAACATCCTACAAATAATACTAAACTGATGGCTAAAAAAGCCAATCTAATTGGGGTTTTCATGTACTATTATTATTGATTTATAATCAGGGTTCGACAAAGGTAAACCAAAAGAACCATCCGGAAGGAAAAAAGCTAAAAAACATCGGTTCTCCCCCTCAATTTTCCTTTCCCTAAATATAAGGAATCCATATTTGACTATCTTTGCCTCTTTAATAATCGAAAATAGATATGGCATTACAATGCGGCATAGTGGGCCTGCCGAACGTGGGGAAGTCCACCCTTTTCAACTGTCTTTCGAACGCCAAGGCGCAAGCGGCCAATTTTCCGTTCTGCACCATCGAGCCGAACGTGGGGGTGATCACCGTCCCGGACGAAAGGCTCGCCGAGCTGGCAAGGATCGACAACCCCCGGAAAGTCATCCCCACAACAATCGAGATAGTAGATATAGCCGGCCTGGTGAAGGGTGCGTCGAAAGGCGAGGGTTTGGGCAACAAATTCCTCGGGAATATCCGGAACACCGACGCGATAATCCATGTGTTGCGCTGTTTCGAAAACGACAACATTACCCATGTCGACGGCAGTATCGACCCGGTACGCGACAAGGAGATTATCGACACCGAGCTTCAACTGCGCGACCTGGAAACGGTGGAGGGCCGTATCGGCAAGATACAGAAACAGGCCCAGACCGGCGGCGACAAAGCCGCCAAACGGATGTACGACATACTGCTCAGGTACCAGGAGGCGCTCCGGCAGGGCCGCAACGCCCGGACCGTGGAAATCGACAACCGGGAGGACAAGAAACTGGTGGAGGAACTTACCCTCCTTACCGACAAGCCCGTGCTGTACGTCTGCAACGTGGACGAGGCGAGCGCGTCGAGAGGGAACGCCTACGTGGATGCCGTAAGGGCGGCGGTCGCGGGCGAGAACGCCGAAATACTTGTGGTCGCCGCGGCTACCGAAGCCGACATAGCCGAGCTGGAGACCCACGAAGAACGCCAGATGTTCCTCGAAGAAGCAGGCCTGATGGAAAGCGGCGTGAGCAGACTTATCAAATCGGCCTACAAACTGCTCGACCTGGAGACATACTTCACCACCGGGCCGGACGAGAGCCGCGCGTGGACGTACGCCCGGGGAACCAAGGCCCCGCAGGCCGCCGGGATAATCCACTCGGATTTTGAACGCGGGTTTATCCGCGCGGAGGTTATCAAATACGACGATTATGTGTCGCTGGGTTCGGAAAAGGCCTGCCGAGAGCTGGGCAAGATATCTATCGAGGGTAAGGACTACGTGGTGCAGGACGGCGACATTATGCATTTCCTTTTCAATGTATAGGCGGGCGGCGATTACGTTACGGCGCGCGGCGGCGGGGCTTTCCCTGCTTGCGGCGGCGCTTTCGGCCGGGTGCCTCGGCCGTGGCGGGAACCAGGGCGAAGCGGTCGTGGACGCCGGGTACCTGCTGCGTGTCGCAACCGACGGTGGGGAGGATTACGGCCTTGGCAGCCCTTCTTTTTATGTGAATGAGAAGGGCGACACGATAGTGGCGCCGGGAAAGTACCTCTATTGTTACAACGATACGATAACCACCTACGGGATAGTGATCACCCACGACGGGGACCTTATAGCTATCGACCGGGCGGACAGCCTCCTGTACCGGGTCTACCGGTTCGATAACGGACCGGACTACCCGGAAGAGGGTCTGTTCCGTATTATGGACGAAGAGGGTAGTATCGGTTTCGCCGCGGCAGACGACGGACGGGTAATTATCGAACCACGGTTCGCCTACACTGAGCCGTTCGAAGGCGGCAGGGCGCTCGTTGCGGACGACGGGTTCAACGTACCGTTCGGGGAGTACAGCTACTGGGACGCAGACGAGTGGTATTACATCGACAGGGAAGGCAACAGGCTGGAGGAGCCTGTGGAGCCGGAATTATAACCGGGGGCGCGCACCGGGTATTAGCCTTCCCGTGCAGTACAGCCGCCCGGAACATCAATATAGGAGAATTATGGAAAAAGTGAGGGTGCGGTTCGCACCGAGTCCTACCGGACCATTGCATATCGGCGGCGTCAGGACCGCCCTGTACAATTACCTGTTCGCCCGCAGGCACGGCGGGACATTTATCCTGCGCATCGAGGATACCGACTCGCAGCGGTATGTGGCCGGGGCCGAGAAGTACATTACCGACTCGCTTGCCTGGTGCGGCATCGAGGTGGATGAGGGCGTAGGTCCCGGCGGCCCGCACGCCCCGTACAGGCAAAGCGAACGTAAAGAAATATACCTGAAATACGCCCTGCAACTGGTTGAAGCGGGCCATGCCTATTATGCGTTCGACACCCCCGAATCGCTCGATGAGCTGCGTGCGGAAGCCGAATCGCGCGGCGAGGCGTTCGCCTACAACCATGCCGTAAGGGGCGGGCTTGAAAATTCGCTGAACCTGCCTGAGGCGGAGGTGAAAGAGCGTATGGAGAGGGGCGACCAGTGGGTAATACGGTTCCGGACCCCTGAGAACGAAGAGGTGGTGATGAACGACATCATCCGCGGCGAGGTAAGGGTCAACACCTCCACCCTCGACGACAAGGTTCTCTACAAGTCGGCCGACTCCCTGCCCACCTACCATCTTGCCAACATCGTGGACGACCACCTGATGGAGATAACGCACGTCATACGCGGCGAGGAGTGGCTGCCGTCGCTGCCGCTCCATTTCCTGCTTTACAGGGCGTTCGGCTGGAGCGAAAGTCAGCCCCTATTCGCCCACCTGCCGCTGCTGTTGAAACCCACCGGTCAGGGCAAGCTGAGCAAGCGCGACGGCGATAAGATGGGGTTTCCTGTCTTCCCGCTGGAATGGACCTCGCCCACGGGCGAGGTGTCGCGCGGCTACCGCGAGGACGGCTATTTCCCCGAAGCGTTCATAAACATGCTCGCCCTGCTGGGATGGAATCCCGGCACGGAGCAGGAGATATTTTCGATGGGTGAGCTGTGCGATGCCTTCTCGCTGGAGAGGGTCGGTAAATCCGGCGCGCGGTTCAGCCCGGACAAGGCCAAATGGTTCAACGCCCAGTACATGCACATCAAGCCGGACGCGGAACTTGCCGCCCTGTTCATGCCCGTTTTACGGGAAAAGGGAATCACGGCCGACGCGGCGAGGGTCGAAAAGATAGTCGGCATGGTGAAGCCCCGGGCGACGTTCGTCGGCGATTTCTGGGAGCTTTCCTCGTTCTTCTTCGAGGCCCCTGCCGAATACGACCCGAAGACGGTACAGAAATTCTGGAAAGGCGACAACCCGTCCCGGCTGCGGGAACTCCGCGAGTTGCTCGCCGGGGAAGCGGATTTCAGCCCTCCGCCCCTCCACGACAAGGTGGCGGCATGGATTACCGAGAAGCAGTATCCGATGGGGCAGGTTATGAACTGCCTGCGGCTGAGCCTTGTCGGGGCGTCGAAGGGACCGGACCTGTTCGAAATCGTTTCGCTTCTGGGCCGGGACGAAACCCTCGCCCGGATCGACCGTGCACTGGCAACATTGGCGGTATCGGACCAATAAATTCGCCCGGAAGGCATACAGACGTTTATACAAAATACGTTATCTTTGGATAATCTATAAACCCGAAAATATGAAATTTAAAGCAGTAGTGGCCGCAATCGTCGCCTCGGTGGCGGTCACCGCCCCGGCCGTCGCCGAAGGAGGCATGATAGAGTTCGGTGCAAAGGCCGGGATAACAACCCAGAACGTAAAGTTTACCGGTGCCGAAAAGGTGGACCCGTACCACAAGTTGTCGACTAACTCGCGTGCCGGATTCCATATCGGCCTTATGTCGAGGGTAAACCTGCCGCTGGTGCACCTCCAGCCGGAACTTTTCTTTTCCCAGACCAGCTACCGGCTGAACGTTACGCAACTCCAGGGCGGCAGTTCGCTTCCTTCGGACACTTACCCCCATAAATCCATCGTGCGGCTGAAAACCGTGGACGTACCCATTATGGTGGGGCTCAAGGTTATGTGGTTCCATATACAGGCGGGTCCGATGTTCACCGTCATGTCCGAAACCAAGCTTAAAGACCGCGGATACATAAGCGACGTGGGTATAGACACTCCTTCGGTATCCTATTTGCTCGGTATAGGACTGGACCTGCGAAGGTTCAATTTCGATATCAGGTACAACGGCAATTTTAAAAAATATACGCAGAGTATCCTTTACGGCACCAATCAGGTGGGTAACGACTTCCGGAGCAAACACAAGCACTGGATGTTCAGCGTGGGGTACCTGTTTTAGGAACCGGAACACTTTATGGCGGAAAGAAGTATCGAGCTGGAGGGGATAGACCCGAGGGAGTTTTACGGCGTGGGGAACGCGCATCTGTCGCAGATTTCGGCGCTCTACCCGAAGCTGCGGCTGGTGGCGAGGGGTTCGACGCTGAAAGTGCTGGGGGAGGAGAAGGAGACCGATAAACTCGCTGCGCGGCTCGATGCCCTGCTGAAATACTACACCAAATACGGCCATATATCGCCCGAGGTCATAGACCTCATGCTTAGCGAGGGAGGCGAACCGTCCGCCCCGGTTCCGGGGCAGGACAGCGACGTCATCGTGTACGGCAATGCCGGGAACATAGTGCGCGCAAGGACAGCCAACCAGAAAAGGCTCGTAACCGATTACGATACCAATGACCTGCTGTTCGCCATCGGACCGGCCGGGTCGGGCAAGACATACACAGCCATAGCGCTGGCCGTAAGGGCGTTGAAGAACAAGGAGGTAAAGAGGATAATCCTCACCCGGCCGGCCGTGGAGGCCGGCGAGAAGCTCGGCTTCCTGCCGGGCGACATGAAAGAAAAACTCGACCCTTACCTGCAACCGCTCTACGACGCGCTGAACGATATGATACCGGCCGCGAAACTCGCCAAGTTTATCGAGGAGGGGGTGGTGCAGATAGCCCCGCTGGCTTTCATGCGGGGTCGCACCCTGGACAACGCCTTCGTCATACTCGACGAGGCGCAGAACACCACCTTGCCCCAGATAAAGATGTTCCTTACCAGGATGGGGCGTAACGCTAAATTCATAGTCACGGGCGACATTACGCAGATAGACCTGCCGCGACCGTCGGATTCGGGGCTTACCCGGGCGCTCGAACTTGTTTCGGGTATCGACGGGGTTGCAACCGTCACCTTCGACAAGGGCGATATAGTGCGCCACCCTCTGGTAAAAAGAATAGTGGAGGTGTTCGACAAATATGCCGCCCGGCAGCTCGAAGAGAGCGGGAAACGGGCGGATCGAAGGGCCGGGAAGGAATGACTTCTCCGTCCCGGACCGTAATTTCGGCAGCAGGAATGCTTTATGGACGCGGGTTGCGGCTTTCCGGAAAACCCTGAAACTCAACATAACTTTATACCAAACTAACTATAAACTCAGACAATGGCCGATTCAGTGATCAGTACGGATTTCACGTTCGAAGGACAGCAAAGCCTCTACAAAGGTAAGGTAAGGGACGTTTACGATATAGACGGTAAGTGGCTCGTGATGGTGGCCACCGACCGTATCTCCGCATTCGATGTGGTACTGCCCCGCGGCATACCGTACAAAGGCCAGGTGCTTAACCAGATAGCTTCCAAATTCCTCGACGCTACTGCCGATATCTGCCCCAACTGGAAAATCGCGTCGCCCGACCCTATGGTGACCGTCGGACACCGGTGCGAGACCTTCCCGGTGGAGATGATCGTGCGCGGCTACCTGACCGGCAGCTCATGGCGGGATTATAAGGCCGGCGCACGGGAAATATGCGGCATTCCGCTTCCCGAGGGGATGCGCGAGCACCAGCGGTTCGACCGGCCCATAGTCACCCCCACCACCAAGGCGGAACTCGGCCAGCACGACCAGAACATCTCCAAAGACGAGATAATCCGGCAGGGCCTCGTATCGGCGCAGGAGTATGCTAAACTCGAAGAGTACTCACTGGCCCTGTTCGAGCGCGGAACCGAGATCGCCGCCCGGCGCGGGCTGATACTCGTGGATACCAAATACGAGTTCGGCAAACTGGACGGGGAGATAACACTTATCGACGAGATACACACTCCGGACTCCTCGCGATACTTCTACGCCGAAGGTTACGAGGAGCGTTTCGACAGCGGCCGGCAGCAGAATCAGCTCTCTAAGGAGTTCGTGCGCGAATGGCTTATGGACAACGGCTTCCAGGGCCGCGAGGGCGAGCAGGTGCCGGAAATGACTGACGAAATAGTGGCGAGCATCAGCGACCGTTATATCGAACTCTACGAACAGATTACGGGAGAAAAGTTCATAAAAGGCGACACTGCCGACGTTACCGCGCGGATGGAGGGTAATATCCGCAATATGCTGGCAAGGCTGCGGTAGCGACGGCCCGGGGGCAGCGGGTTGTACGGGTACCGGTAATACAAGTGGTTCCCGCCGGAAACGGTTACTCCATGCGAAGCGGGAAGAATACTTGAAAAGATAAAAGGATTCCTCGCATTCGTTCGGAGTGACGGTTCATTACAAAGTTATCGAGAGGAACGCAAGGATTAACGGCGCTGTGAGCAGATGAAGAATAGGATGTTTTCCTGCCGGAACGAACCGACGAAATAGTAAGCAACCGTAAGCACTTGCCTCCAGGCTTGCAACGGGGAGGAGACGACCCCAAAGGGGTTGCATACACCCTGCCGCCGGGAATGAATTTTGCCGCCAGCCGCTATAAAGAATACAAAACCTTAAAACACACCTATATGGACAGCAACATCAGTAACCTCTCTCCGGAAATAGTCTGGAAACATTTCGCCGAAATCTGCGCGATTCCCCACCCGTCGCACAACGAAGCGGCCATCCGCGACTATATCGTCGCTTTCGCCAAAGGGCACGGTCTGGACTACACCGTGGACGGCGCGGACAATATAATAATCCGCAAGCCGGCCACCCCGGGTATGGAGGATCGCAAGGGGATAATCCTCCAGTCGCACCTGGACATGGTTCCCCAGAAGAACAGCGACAAGGAGTTCGACTTCGACAAGGACCCTATCGAAGCCTATGTGGACGGCGACTGGGTAACGGCCAACGGAACCACCCTCGGTGCGGACAACGGAATGGGAGTTGCGGCCACGCTTGCGGTTCTGGAATCGACCGACATTAAACACGGCTATATCGAGGCACTGTTCACCGCATCGGAAGAGGTGGGTATGGACGGTGCTTTCGGGCTGAAAGCCGGCGAGCTGAATGGCGACATACTGATGAACCTCGACTCCGAAACAGAAGGTGAACTCTACGTAGGCTGCGCGGGGGGTGTGGACGCCAACATCAGTTTCCGGTACGACGAGATAGGAGGTTGCCCGGAAGGCTATACGGCCGTGCTGGTTGAAGTTTCCGGCCTTCGCGGTGGCCACTCGGGCATGGAAATCGTCCTGCAAAGGGCCAACGCCAACAAGGTGCTGTTCCGCCTACTGCGCGGCACGATGGGTAAATACGATATGAAACTGGCGTCGGTGGACGGCGGCGGCCTGCGTAACGCCATCCCCCGGGAAGGCCGCACCGTTGTGCTCCTGCCCGATTACCATGCCGACCCGTTTATCCGGGACGTGGAGAATTACGAAAAACTTATTGTCGCCGAGTACAAAGGCATCGAGGACGAGATTTCGATAAAGGCTTCGCGTGTCGACGCACCGGGGAGCTATATAGACGAGCATACGGCCGTAAGGCTCACCGACGCCGTGTGCGGGTGCCCTAACGGGGTTATCAGTATGAGCACGTCGATGCCCGGGCTGGTACAGACCTCATCGAATCTGGCAAGGGTGGTCTCCGAAGAGGGTGAAATAAGGATACAGTGCCTTGTGCGCAGTTCGGTGAATTCCGAGAAATTCAACCTCGCGGCCGATATCAGTTCGGTTTTCCGCCTTGCGGGAGCCGAGTGTGAAACCTCCGGCGCCTATGATGGCTGGAACCCCGATATGGATTCTCCCATTCTTAAGACCATGCTCGAGAGCTACAAATCGCTCTACGGTAAAACGCCGGAAATCATGGCAATACATGCCGGACTGGAGTGCGGTATAATAGGAGGGGTCTATCCTGATCTGGATATGATATCGTTCGGTCCTACCATCAAATACCCCCATTCGCCCGACGAGAAGGTGGAGATAGCCTCGGTGGGCAGGTTCTGGGAGTTCCTGCGCTTTACGCTGGAGAACGCACCGAAGAAATAGCAAGCCGTCCTTTTGTAAGATTTGCGCGGGGAGTGTGTGATGTGTGTGTATTCTCTCACATAAGCGGCGCGCTTGTTATGTGTATGATTATCAGGGGTGTGTGAGGTGTGTGTGATTCGCCGCGGCTTCTGATGAATGTGTGTAATTTATATTATGGTGGAGTGATTTGCACCCAGAATGTGTGCGATAGATGCACGGAGTGTGTGTGAGGTGTGTGTGATTTTATCAGGCGGTGTTATGATTGTGTGTGATTGTGTGTGATTAACACATAGGCAACATATAAGCACGTCCCATATCCTCCACTTTACTAATAGTGAAAATAACGATGACAGGCGACACGTCCAAATGGTTCGCTATAATAAACCCGGTAGCGGGTAGCGGCAAGGGGCTGAAAGACTGGCCCCAGATAAGCCGCATACTTCGCGAAAACGGAATCATGCCCGATTTCGCATTCACCGAGTATAAATACCACGCCATCGAACTGGCCGTGGAAGCGGTTAATGGCGGATACCGGAAACTTATAGTGGTAGGGGGCGACGGAACTATTCACGAGGTGGTGAACGGCCTGTTTATCCAGCAGGCCGTGCCATCCACCGAGGTTCTCGTTTCGGTGGTGGCCGTGGGTACGGGCAACGACTGGATTCGGATGTTCGGCATTCCGCGGAAATATTCCGAGGCCATCCGTGCAATCGCCGAGGGGCACTCGTTTATGCAGGACGTGGCCACCATCTCGTTCCACAAAGCCCAGGTGCGGCAGGAAAGGTATATGGCCAATGTGGCCGGGATAGGTTTCGACGCTTTCGTGAACTATAAGTACAACCAGCTAAAAGAGGAGGGCCGGTACAGCAAGTGGCTTTACATGTGGAGCGCGCTGAAGTCGGTACTGAAATACTCCTCGACCGGGGTAAAGGTGTGGGTGGACGATGAGCTGGTAGTGAACGACCTGGTTTACAGCGCCACCATCGGTATCGGCAAATACAACGGCGGCGGGATGCTCCAGACGCCGGACGCCATTGCGGACGACGGGCTGCTGGACGTTACCGTGATACGGAACATCAGCAAATTCGGTGTGCTCCGGCGGTTCAAATCGCTCTATAACGGAAGGATTTACAAGATAAAGAAGGTCTCCCTCAACCGCGGGCGGCGCATCCGGATAGAATCCTCGCCCGAGATACGGGTGGAGGTCGACGGGGAGGCGCTGGGATTCTCACCCTTCGAATTCGAAATAATCGACCGTGCCGTAAAAGTGGTGGTATCCGAGAAGTTCCTCGACGAAGAGGTGAAGCGCAGGAGCAACTGAGTATCGACAGACTGATAGGGATTGCCGCAGATTCGGTATCGAACGAGGTTCATACATATTCCGACGGTAAATATAATTACTACGGGGAATACTCTTCTTTTTAGGCCTCGGAAGTAAGGTTTCTACGCGTACTGAACCAGCCGTTTAGTAGTCAGAAAACTTTGGAGGGCATTCAAATGATTGTGTGAACGTATGATTCTCCATGTCGGCGAATAACTTGCCTTTTATCCACTTTATTTTTATCGTGGAGATCCTTCGTCGCCTTACGACTCCTCAGGATGACATAATACATAATATCATTCCAAGCATCAACGAAGAACTGCCCTATATCCATAAGATATAAGTATTTTTTACAGCGGTAGATCCCTCGGTGCCTTACGACTCCTCAGGATGACAGATTTATAATGTTATTCTAAGCATCAGTGAAAAACTGCCCTACATACATAATATATAACTATTTTTTACAGAGGTAGACCCCTCGGCGCCTTACGACTCCTCAGGATGACATAATACATAATGTCATTCTGAACGGAGTGAAGAATCTTATATTCTCGAGGAGAGTGTATTAAAGCGGTACGTCCTTAGCCGGTTAAATACCTCCGGCTTTCCCGGACATCATCATGCTGCTATTCCGCAGACTTATCCACCAGCCATAGGAATTCCTCCACAGGGGCGGCTGCGTATTTTTCGGCTGTGGAAGCGTCCGCGGGAACACCCGTCTCCGAAAAATCCTCCCCGGCCCGGATAACGGTATAGACCGGGGCGGCGACACGTGCCCCCAGTTTCATCAACAGGGCCTGCAACTGCTGCACGGTACCGATACCGGGTACATTACCG
Organism: Alistipes sp.; assembly: GCA_021202985.1. Taxonomy (GTDB): domain Bacteria; phylum Bacteroidota; class Bacteroidia; order Bacteroidales; family Rikenellaceae; genus WRDF01. The sequence goes on along the minus strand of JAJQCA010000056.1, from coordinate 4,953 downwards.
TACGTAACCGATACCACCAGCACCGGCTTACGGAACCAGTCGGTGACCAGCAGGTCCACTACATTCTTCAGGGCTGCCGGAAAACTGCCGTTATAGACCGGCGAAACGACCACGATGCCGTCCGCCGCACGGAACCGCCCGACATATTCAGTCACCGGGCCGGGAGCCGGGTCCATATTCATGTACCGCTCATGGAAAAGCGGGAAGCCGTATTGCTTTAAATCGAGGATACCGGCCTGGGTCTCGGGAAACCTGTTCAGATAGTTTTGCAGAAACAGCGCCACGCGGTGGCTGAGCCGTCCCTGGCGAACACTCGACGATATTATCTCGATTTTTCTCATAATCCCGGAGTTTTGCAACATACATACCTAAGATACGAAAAAATTATGTGGATTCCTTCATTTATTGAAGCCGTCAACCTCGGTTTCCGTAGGTCCCGTCCAAATCAGTTCGCCATCGCGGTATATATAGATGTAATCCTCGTTTTCTATTTCCACACAAGTTCTGGCGGGATCGTAGACAATTTTTTCGAAAGGGAATGAGAAACGGATATCGCTCCCGTGGCGTTCGATAACGATAAATTCCGTGAGGGGGCTTTCTTCTTCCAAAACGGACTCTATGGATATTTCCCCTATCCGGTTTATTTCCCCACCCGATAAGAGGAAAGCATCGGCGCCGAAATAATATTCGAAAGCCAACTGACAAAGTATGAGAATCTCTTTCCCGTCGGGTGAAGAGAAAAAATGAGGCTTGTATAGGTAAACATCCATCACTCCCCGGCCGTGAAAGATAAGCTCACCGTCAGGGCCGAAACAGAGGAGGCGGTCACCCCAATCGTCTGCGGTATCGTATGGCGAAAAAATGCCGCCCGAGCCGGGCGGGTAATACCCGACCATGACGGTCACCCCGTCCACGATGTAGCAGTAATCCGTCACAAAGTCCCGGAAGGGAACCGGTTCGCCCTGCACAGGCTCGAACTTCCGGTAAAAGTAGGTCTCCTTATTCCGGGCCTCCGCGCCGCACACCCGGCCGCAAGAGCCAAGAAATAAAATACCGACGGCAAAGATACCTATAATCAACCGCGTTTTCATTTTAGTCTTTTTCCCAAAGTTATATCATTTTCATCGTATTTGCCTCTCCCGACTTACGGTACGGTAACGGGTAGATTAAATTTGACTATCTTTACGGCTTGAAAAAGGGTTAATTATGGGATTGATAGCGATAGTTGGGCGTCCGAACGTAGGCAAAAGTACATTATTCAACCGGCTGGTGGGCATGCGTCAGGCGATTGTCGACCATACGGCCGGCACCACTCGGGACCGCCACTACGGCAAGACCGACTGGAACGGACGCGAGTTCTCGGTTATCGACACGGGAGGTTATACGGTAAACAGCGACGATGTGTTCGAGGAGGAGATTCGCAAGCAGGTAATGCTTGCCATCGACGAGGCGGACGTAATACTGTTCATGGTGGAGGTTTCGACCGGGATAACCGACCTGGATATGATGATGGCAGACATTCTGCGCCGGACGGATAAGAAGGTAATACTGGTGGTGAATAAGGTCGACAACAATGACCAGCTATACGGCAGTACCGAATTCTACTCCTTCGGACTGGGCGACCCCATAAGTATCAGCGCTGTGAGCGGAATCGGCACGGGCGACCTGATGGATGCAATCGAGAAGGCCATGCCCGAGGAAAAGAAAGAGGATCTCGAAGACGGCCTGCCCCGGATAACGATTGTCGGCCGTCCTAACGTGGGTAAATCATCGCTCACCAACGCCCTGCTCGGCACCGAGCGCAATATCGTGACCCCGGTGGCCGGCACCACGAGGGATGCCATCGATACGCGCTACAATAAGTTCGGGCTGGATTTCCACCTGATAGACACCGCAGGGCTTCGCAAGAAGGGCAAGGTCACCGAAAACCTCGAGTTTTACTCCGTAATGCGTTCCATAAGGGCCATCGAAAATTCGGACGTCTGCATCCTGATGCTGGACGCCTCACAGGGGGTAGAGTCGCAGGATATGAATATATTCAGCCTTATCGTGCGCAACAAGAAGGGGTGCGTGATCGTGGTCAACAAGTGGGACCTTATCGAAAAGGAGACCAACACCATGAAGCAGTTCGAGGAGCATATCCGGTCGAAACTCGCCCCGTTCAACGACGTGCCGATAATCTTCACCTCGGTGCCGAACAAACAGCGGATACTGGACGTTCTGCAGACCGCAGTGGAGGTTTACCATGCCCGAAAAAGGCGCATATCCACCTCAGAACTGAACGATTATATCCTGCCCATAATCGAGCAGACCCCTCCCCCGTCCATAAAAGGCAAATATATACGTATCAAATACTCTCAGCAGCTCCACTCGCCCACCCCGGTGTTCGCTTTTTTCGTGAACCATCCGCAGTACCTTCGCGATAACTACCGCAGGTTCCTCGAAAACAAGATTCGAGAACGGTGGGATTTCCGCGGGGTGCCGATTCAGATATATTTCCGGAATAAATAGCGGGTAGCCGGCACACCTTTTCGGTAACCCGGAGCGGCGTACATAGATTTCCGCAACGGGCTTCTGGTATGGGAACGAACAGAGTCCGCACCTGTCCAAATTTATGGGCGGCTAATTATTCTCCAGAATGCGCTGTACGTGTTCCAGCCAGTCACGGTTATGAATCTCACTGGGAAAGAGAAAATCGGGCTGAATTCCGACATCGTCCACCTTCATCGACTCCATGCGGGTACTCCGGGTAACCGAATAGTCTAACCTGAACCGCCCGTCCGGACTCACCGCCGACCGGACGTTGGATATATCTATGGCTCCCAAGGTAGGCACCCCGAAGGTTTTAACTTTGGTACTTTGCCGGGCAGCCAGAATAAATTCCTCGTCGGTACTGCCGTTGTTTATCCGGAATACAAGACCCACCTTCCTCGGAAAGGGCAGCACCTCGTAATCCGGATATGAGTCTTTTTCCAGCTCGATAAATCCACCGGGGTTTTCCCGCATCTTCTCGACAATGGAGCGGAGTAATTCCGCCTCCTCTGTGAGTTCCGTATTATTTTCAATCCAGTCCGCCATCTCCTCCTGGGCCGCGATATTGGCCGGGGTGGAGAGAACCTCCATGGGAAAGGTCGTTATCGGGTTCGTATAGAGATAAGGCAGTATGTTATAGAAACTCACGTCCGAACCGCCACGGCTGCGCCGGATATCCACGATAAGGTTCGGAGTGGAGCGTATGACCGAATCGTTCTCGGCGAGCAACTGGTCGATATACGGTTTATACTCAATCTCGAAGGAGTTTATGGTGAGCACTGCCGTCCGGTCGCTAAGCATCCGGAACGACGGTTTGTACTGCTCCTCTATTCCGGACGAGTACCCATTGTCCGACGGGTCGACTGCAATGAAATAGTGGTGCCCCCTCCGGAAGAACCTCAGCCACCGGTTTACAACCGTCACGAACTCGTCTTCGTCGGCCGCCGCGGCCACCATGCCACGAAAGGCTTCCGTATGGGCCGCGACGGCGTCCTCGCCCCTGAGGGCTACCGCCGTGGGGTAACCGGCGTCGTTCTCCGCATAAAACGCGGTCACCCATTCGAAGACCCCGGTATAGTCCTGCCGTCCGGGCTGCTGTCCGGACACGGACATATATGTAATTATCGAACAAAGCAGCGTAATTATCGACCTCATAATTTCGTTTATATTAGTGTAAAAGGCTAAAAGTATAAAAAAAGCCTTATCCGCCAATGTAAAATTATAATTAACCGATGTTAAAGAATATTTCATACCTTTCGGCACTCGCTTTGTTACTGATATTCTCGTTCGCAGCGGCCCCGCGCGGCGGTGCGCAGGACGGACAGGATAAAATTACGGGCACCATGAAAAAAGAACTGACCGATTTCGAAAAATACGTTATCCTCGACAAGGGAACCGAAGCCCCCTTCACGGGTGAATACTGCGATTTCCACGGCGAAGGTACCTACCACTGTAAGCAGTGCGACGCCCCGCTCTACGAATCGAAGGACAAATTCAGCTCCGGCTGCGGCTGGCCCAGTTTCGACGACGAGCTGCCCGCCGCCGTTACGCGCACCACGGACGCCGACGGGCGTCGTACCGAAATAACGTGCTCCCGGTGCGGAGGGCACCTCGGCCATGTCTTTACGGGCGAGGGCTTCACCCCGAAGGATACACGCCACTGCGTGAACTCCGTATCGCTCAATTTCGTACCCAAGGAGGAGCTGCTCGAAGAGGGCACGGCCGATGAAGTGGCCGATGCCGCCGCACTTCCGGCCACCGACACCGCGGTCTTCGCGGGAGGGTGTTTCTGGGGTGTGGAGCACCTTATGCAGAAGCAGCCGGGGGTACTCTCGGTGGAGTCGGGTTATATGGGCGGCCATACCGAAAGCCCGTCGTACGAGGACGTTTGTACCCGAACCACTGGCCATGCCGAGGTGGTGAAGGTGACTTACGACCCTACGCAGGTGGATTACGAGACCCTCGCCAAACTGTTTTTCGAGATACACGACCCCACACAGGTGAACGGGCAGGGCCCGGATATCGGCGACCAGTACCGCTCGGAGGTCTTCTACAACTCCCCGCAGCAGAAAGAGACAGCCGAGAGGCTTATCGGTCAGCTCCGGGACAAGGGTTACAACGTGGCCACAAAAGTTACCCCGGCCGATACCTTCTGGCCCGCGGAGGATTACCATCAGGATTATTATGAACGTAAAGGGACCCAACCCTACTGCCACTCATACACCAAAAGGTTCTAAATTTTTTTGGATAATTTAAAGCTGTGCCGGAACGTGTTCCGGCACAGCTTTTTTATACGGGGTAAGCAATGGGGAATTCGCCGCGGAGATACGGCTGGGAATGCGTAGGGTAATGTGGGCTGTAGGGCGGGCCGGGAAGATGCGGCCGGGAAGATGCGGCCGGGAAGATGCGGCCGGGAAGATG
>JAJQCA010000069.1 GCA_021202985.1 Alistipes sp. | reverse complement strand
TTTGTTGTTTCGAGTTTTGGTGTTGTGTATTCTTTTTTCATTCTGAAAGACCTCCTTTATTCTTCTGCTGCGGTTTCGCCGCTGCCACTGCTGTTGGTTTCCTCCGGGGCTTCTTTTATTGTCAGGCCGGTTGTGGCTTCTGTTACGAAGTAGAGAAGGCTGTCATCGGCTGTGGCTGTGGTTGAAGTAGTGGCTTCACCTCTTACGGTTACGCTGTCACTGCTGCTGTTTGAATCTCTTGTAACAGGGAAGAAGGCTCTGTTTGTTTCGGTTTCGGAATAGTTTCCGCTGTCATCTACATAGTAGAAGTTTGTAAGCTGATAGAGTGTTCCGTCTATAACAACACCAACGCTGTTGAGATATTCGCCGCCTTCGCCGCCGTAAACATCTGTGTCAATAATAACTCCCAAGAGTTCTGAGCCGCTTATGCTTAAGCTGACACCGTTTGTAACCACATTTGCATAAACCGAACTTCCGTTTGAAGTCACTGCCGCAATATTACAGCAGCTTGAATCGGAAGCCGTAAACAAAGGATATTTGTCAGTGCCTGTGGTCTGAACCCAAACACCGCTTTCGTCTCCGCCGTTTAACAGATAAGATATTTCTCCGCTTGCGAACTGATCTGCTGTACTTGAAGCTGTCTCGGTGTTGCTTGTGCTGTTATTGTAGAATATCTTAACAGCTGAATCTTCAAGCCAATAATTATTAGATATTGCTCCTGATGCAGCACCTTTCAAAAAGCCTACAACAGCCCCACAATATGTGGTATCATTTGCACTTACACTTCCGTAATTATAACAATTCTTAAGTCCATAGAACCTTGTATTATTTAAATAACCGAGTATACCGCCTACATAGGGTGTTGTGCCTGAAACATAAACTGTTCCCAGATTTGCACAGTTTGTAATAGTACAATAATCGTTTGAATATCCTACTATACCGCCTATACAGTCCTGTGAATTATATATATTTATTGTTCCCTCATATATACATTTATCAATAGAAGCATATGCCTGTAAGCTGCCCACTACACCGGCTGCCTGATGAAGGGGATAAGCGTTGTCTTCGGGTGTAGTAATATTTACTCTCGAAACAATATTTGAAGCCGTTCCGCCTGAGCCGGTCAGGATTCCTATTGCACCGCCTACATGGGCATAGCCGCCGTCAGTGTCATCTCCCTGTGGAGCGTTAGTAAAGTCTATACTTCCTTCAACAACAAGGTTTTTAACCGTTCCGCCGGTTACATATGAGAACAGACCTATATCGCCGGTGCCTGTGGCTTCATAACTAACGGTTATGGTGTATCCGCCGCCGTCAAATGTTCCGGCATAGGGATAGCTGCTTGAACCTATCATTGTAGTTGTATAGTCGGTAAAGTCAATGTCCGCTGTAACAATACCGTTAATATTTGTGCTGCCTGAATTTACTGTTGCCGCAAAGACAGCAAGCTGATAAGCTGTTGATATTATATAATTTCCGTTTTCATCTGTTTCAGATGAACCGCTGTCAATAGTTCCGCAGTATTTGCATACTCCGTTTACATAACTGTGTTCTGTACTGCTGCCTTCTTCTGCAACGGCTGTCTTGCCTTCTGTATTACTGTAACCGCCTATTTCGCTGTAGTCCGGGCAGTATATGAGAGAAGTTGTGTAAACCGGACTGTGACTGCTGTCAAGAACAGGGAAGCTGTCGGCTGTTCCGCTGTCTATATTCTGATACCAAGTTGTACCGTCGCTGACACTGCCGTTTAAGAGGTAGGTTACATCGCCGCTTGAAAATTCATCAGCTGTCTTTTGTGTACCATCTGATGCTGAACTGCATATTGCGTTTAAGTAATAACAGTTTGAAACTCCGCTTGTACGTCCTCTTGCTATGTTATAGCTTCCCGTATCACTGCCTGAAAGTGAATATTCCGCACTTACATAACAATTTTCAACGGAAATGGTTGCCACTGTAAGCCAGCCCACAATACCGGCACAGTTTGTTGTGGAAGAGCCTGTAATAGAACCGTTAAAATAACAGTTTTCAACAACATCATATGAAGCATTTAAAGCCCCTGCAATACCGCCGTGGGTTCCGTCGCCGTCTACAGCTGATACAATATTAACACTGCTTGAACAGCCCGAAATAGTTGTAAATGCAGAGGTTGAAGAAGCTGTCTGTCCTAAAATACCTCCTGCAAATTTAGCACTTGTGGTTATTGTACCTGCTGTATTAAGGTTTTTAATCGTGGCTCCGGAAGCATAGCTTATCAAAGCCACATTGGCTTCACTTGAATTGTAATTAAGTGTTATTGTATAACCGCCGCCGTCAAGAGTTCCGCTGTAGGGATAGTCGGCTGAGCCAATCATTGTATCTGTATAGTCTGTAAAGTCAATATCTGCTGTTACAATGCCCTTTACAGAAGTGAATCCTGTATTTACAAGATTTGCAAAGGCCGCAAGTTCTTTGGCAGTTGATATAATATAATTTCCGCTTTCGTCCTTGCTTAAACTGCCCTCTGCAACGTCCTGTCCGCAGTATTTACAGCTTTCGCCCTCATATGTATGAGTTTCGGTGTTTCCGGTATCATTCATATATGTATTTACGGTTTCATAGTAATCGGGACAGTAATAATAGTCTACAACATAGTAAACTGTACCATGAGTATCATCAAAAACAGGATAGCTGTCTGAGCCTATTGTCTGATACCAAGTCAGATTTTCGCTTGAACTGCCGTTTAACAGATAAGCTATTTCACCGCTTGCAAACTCGTCCACTGTGCTTGAATCGGGAGCATCAAAAGTTGAGTTGTTTGTTCCGAAAGCATAGTCAGAAGAAGTGTCAAGCCAGTAGTTATTGCTTATTGTGGCACTCGAAGCACCGCCGAACAAGCCTATTATTGCTCCGCAGTTTTCGCTTGCATCTGCTGAAAGATTTCCGTAGTTATAGCAATATGAAAGATTGCTAAAGCTGCCGCTGCTTAAAAGACCCAAAATACCGCCCACATAGGTGGATGAACTGTCACTTGTGGAAATACTACCCAAATTATAGCAGTATGTTACTGTAGAAGTACCGTTGAAGGTTCCTGCAATACCGCCTATATAAATTTGATCGCTGCTGTCTGTAAGGTTAATTTCTCCTTTGTAAACACATTTATTTACTGCTGCACGGGCAAGCGTTGCATAGCCCACAACACCACCCACATAGATTGCCTTATCAGTTGAACCGTCATCCATGTTTTCTATGTTTGAAATATTAATATTAACCTCAGAAACAACATTTTCTATTGTTCTTTTTGAATTTTTTCCCACTGCACCGCCTATATATTTGCATTCTCCGGAAAGTGTAATATTTCCGCTGACGGTGAAATTCTTGACTGTAACACCTGTTGAACTCGAATCGCCTATATAGCCGAAAAGACCGCTGCAGCCTGAGGAGGCTGTTATAGTCATATTGCTTATTGTATAGCCGCCGCCGTCAAAGATTCCCAAATAGGGATAGGCTTCAGTGCCGATAGGTGTCCAGTTGTCAATTGAGGAAAGGTCAATATCATTTTTCACAACACCGTAAAGACCTGTATTTCCTGCATTTACGATTGCAGCAAAGGCAGCAAGTTGGTCGGCATTTGAGATTTCATAAATCTTATTTCCGTCCTCGTCTGTAGAAAGTGAATCAAGGTTTATGTCTCCGCAATATTCACAAATATTGTTTACATAGGTGTGACTTGTGCTGTTTCCGCTGTCGTCTGTGTTTGAATAAACAGAGATATAGCTGCCGGGGCAGTAATAATATGCCTCGATATAGTAAACTATACTGTGGCTGTCATCAAGAACAGGGTAAGTGTCGGCTGTTTCGCTGTTATCTATGTTTTGATAAAAGTTTATACTGTCACTCTCGCTCGAACTGCCGTTTAACAAATAGGCTACTTCGCCGCTTGCAAACTGTGTTGAAGAAACAGCTGTTGTTGTATCTGTGCCGCTGCCTACACCTCTGCTTGTTGTTCCGCTTAAATAGTAGTTATTGGTATGTGAGCCGTAATAATTATATCCTATAATTGCACCTACTGTGGAAGAGCTATTACCGCTGACAGAGCCTGCGTTATAACAATTGCTTATGCTGCTGCCTGCGTAGCCGCAGATTCCGCCCACATAGGAATTTATGCTGTATACTGTGTCCAAATTATAACAATTCTTAATTTCTCCGTAGCTTGAGCCGCAAATTCCGCCTACCCTTAAATTTCCAGATACACTTCCGTCAAAATAACAATTTGTAATGTAACCCCATGAATTAACAAAGCCGCAAATTCCGCCGACTTCGCTGCTGCCTGTTATGCTGCTGTCCTTAACACCTACATTTTCAATTGTTCCGCCGTTTTGTATATAGCCGAACAGACCCACATAGCTTTGAGAATCGTCATCAAAGGTCAGATTGCTTATAGTATATCCCTGACCGTCGAAGGTTCCAGTATATGCACAGCTTGAAGAGCCGATAGGTGTCCACTCTATATCTGTCATATCAATATCGGCTGTTAAAACACCGTAAAGGCTTGTGTTTCCTGCATTTACAATTGTCTCAAAAGCCACAAGCTCATCGGCATTTGATATTTCATATATATAGTTTCCGTCCTCGTCTGTAGAAAGCGAATCAAGGTTTATGTCTCCGCAATATTTACAGATATTGTTTACATAAGTGTGGCTTGTGCTGTTTCCGCTGTCATTTGTGTTTGTATATCCCAAACTTTCATATTTGTATGGGCAATAGTAGTAGTTTTCAAAATAATAAACTGTGCCGTGGCTGTCATCGAGAACAGGGTAAGTGTCGGCTGTTTCGCTGTTATCTATGTTCTGATAAAAGTTTATGCTGTCGCTGTCGCTTGAGCTGCCGTTTAACAGATATGCAACTTCACCGACGGCAAATTCATCAGCTGTTTTTGCTTCAGCTGAACCGCTTACATCGCTGCTGTTTATGCCGCCCTCGGCTGTACCTGATAAATAATAACAAGAGCTTACAGTGCCGTCCCTGTTAGAGCCGCAAATACCGCCTGTGTAATAATCACCGTTTACATTGCCTATATTATAACAATTGCTTACACTGCCTTCATAATTATATCCGCAAATACCGCCTGTGTAAGTAACACCGCTTACACTGCCTGTATTATAGCAATTGCTTACTGTGCTGTAGTTAATTCCGCAAATACCGCCTGCGTTATCATTGCTGCTGCTTACACTGCCTGTATTATAACTGTAGCTTATGCCGCCGTCATTATATCCGCAGATGCCGCCTGCGTAATAATCACTGCTTATACCACCTGTATTATAGCAATTGTCTAAAGTGCTGCTGTTATTGTTAAATCCGCATATACCACCGGAATAATAATCACCGCTTATATCACCTTTATTATAGCAATTGCTTATACTGCTGCTGTAATTGCTATATCCGCAAATACCGCCGGCGTAATTGCTGCTGCCGTTTACACTGCCTGTATTATAGCAATTGCTTACAGTACCGCCGTTATTATATCCGCAAATACTGCCCACATAACTTTTACCGTATATATAACTATTTTCAATGCCTGTGTTTTTGACTGTTCCGCCGTATATATAGCCGAATAAGCCAACATAATTCGTACTTGAATCGCTGTAATACAAATTGCTTACAACATAACCGCCGCCGTCAAAGATTCCGCTGTATTTATAACTGCTGTTTCCTATGGGTGTCCAGTCTGTATCAGTAAGGTCTATATTTGCCGTAACCGTACCGTTTATTGTTGTATTGCCGCTGTTTACAATATCCTCAAACAAACAAAGAGCTGCTGCATTGGGAATTTCGAGGTCTGTTATGTCTGTTACTGCTTCCAATTGTGCTGTATACAATACATATTCTCCGGCAGTAAAAGCCGCACATATATAGCCGCCATCATCAATATAATAAGAAATTACGCTGTCATATACTGCATCTAAAGCTAAACAATCATCTAAACTTTCAATAGCATTAACAGTTTTATAAAAGTCAGTAATCTTTTGAACAGATGTGGAGCCGCTTGAATATGACAGTAAATATAATGTATCCTCCGATAATGCATATGATGAATCCTGAGGAAGATAAATATATTGATTTGTATCACTGCTTGTGTGGTGTGTAATACTTTCGATATAGGTTTCTCCGTCAACAGTTAAAGTGCTGCCTTTTGTTGTGCCGGATACTGTGTATAAATAAACACTTTCACCATCGGCATTTGTAGGTGTGACGGATATTGATGAGGCTTTAACGGAGGAATTATATATTTTTATTCCGCTGCCTGTGCCACCGTCACCGCCGCCGATTCCTGCTCCGGAGCTGCTGGTGGCAGTAACAGTGCCGCCGCTTATGGTTATATTGCTGCCACTGCCGTTGATGCCGCCGCCGATTCCTGCTCCCTCCTTGGTGCCTGTAGCAGTAACAGTACCGCCGTTTATGGTTATATTAATGCAGCTGCCACTGTTGCCACAACCGAATCCTGATCCTGTCGCTGATACGCAGCAGCCGCTGCGGCCGCCG
>JAJQCA010000077.1 GCA_021202985.1 Alistipes sp. | reverse complement strand
ACATAATAGCTTTCTGCGCTGTCGCTATTAGTTTTATCAAATTCTTTGTAAAGAAAATAATGCAGAAAATTCAAAGCTGTCATTATTATCGCCAATATTAATATCGCTCCTTCCATAATTTAATTTATATATGCAGGAAATAGAGAACCGACCTGAAAAATTGTCCTTATCGTTTTTAGTCCGCCAACAACACTCCCTGCGGTTCCAGGAATATTTTGTCCAATACTCAAAATGTTGTCAATTCCGGAAAAATAGTTCTCCGATTGATAATTAACATCTTGGGAGTATAGCCACATGGGTATACACGCAAAGCACAATAGACTACTGGTTAATAGTTTTTTCATGGGTTAGTTGAATTTGGTTAAAAATACTCTTGTCCAAAAAAAGTTAAGGACTTACTCAGGACAAAAATATAACTTTGCGCAAGTAATAAAAGAGTATTACATATTTTTGATTATAAGAACGATAAGAAATTTCAGGTTAAAGTGTATTAACCAGAAATACAATTATTTATCTCCGTAAGGATATATTGCTCCAATACAGGACATCATGATAATCAGCGCCAGCAGGCGGACCGATATACCGGCCTTCCATTCCCTATGGTTTATAAACCGTATCCGGGCGGGATATGCGATTGTCAGCCATCACCATAACAGTGAAAGGTACTACCGGGTCCCGCTGTCCCCGGATGTGGTGGACTGCATCGTTTTCCGTTCCAAGAACCCTGCCCCCATGCTCGTCCACCTCGATACGCTGGATGGTTATAACTATCTGTTCAATATTACCCTGAATCCATACGGGCCGGAAATGGAGACCTGTTTGCCGCCGTTGAAAGAGCGCGTGGCGGTTTTCCGGGAACTGTCCGACAGAATCGGACCTCTCCGGATGGTCTGGCGATACGACCCGGTAATGATCAGCCCGTCGTACGATATGGATTTCCACAGGCGCGCCTTTACCTACCTGTGCCGGGAATTGCAGGGCCACGCGTTCAAATGCATGACGGGGTTTATTATCCACCATTCGTTCGTGGCTAAAAGGATAGATTCGATGAATATCTCGCGTCGGTCCACCGGTACGGTGCAAAGGGTGGGGGAACTGTTCGCCGATATAGCGTCACGTTACGGGGTCCCCCTCGAAACCTGTGCGGAGGAGACTTCTTTGGACCGGTTCGGAATCCGGCACGGTGCCTGCGTGGACCGGGGGCAGTTGGAACGAGTCTGCGGCTACCCTTTCGACCGGGTACGGGAGAAATACCTCAGGCCCCATTGTAATTGCATGGAATCGGTGGATATCGGCCATTACTCCACCTGCGGCAACGGTTGCCTTTATTGCTATGCGACCCCTACTGTCCCGGATATGCGGTCGGATCCGGATTCCCCCTCCCTCGACCCGGACTTTCCCTCCAGGCGGGGCCAAACCGAAATCGTGGACTTCAAAGCCGCCTCACACCGGAGCTTGCAGCCGGAGCTTTTCTGAACCGCAAATAAGGATTTAAAAATAAAAAATCGACGTACGCCTAATCAGAGGAATTCAATACCGTCTCTTTTTATGCTTGTGATTACTTCTTGCTGCATTGTTCTCCATTGGCGTTTAATAAATCTTTACCTTGCTATTCGCTTCGTTTTGCTCTCAGGTATAAATAATCACCGTCGTGAAACATTATATCGATTATATTTCCCGAATCGTTGATTGGGCTTTGCTCTGTATAACTCCTCTTAACTTCCCAATTGTGAATGCCGGGGTCGTTGCCTGGGGTGAGCGAATTGGAGCCAGTCCGGGTTTCTGCCCATTCTCCGACCCGCAATCCATCGACCAACTGACCTCTTTCTTTCAAAACATTATTTCGATACTGCCGATATTCGCCTGTTCCATTTACAAAATGGGTCTCGTAAATGATTGTTCCTGAGCTATCATAAACTATAAAAGGACCATGCAATAAGCCGTGCTTATAATACTCTTCCCGAATTATTACTCCTTCTTTGTTATAGTACCTCCACCACCCGTGCCGTTTGCCGTATACCATGAATCCGGCAACTGCTCTTTTGCCGATGTCATAATAATAATCGTCGTACATACCCGTCCCGTTTACAAAAAGGGCTTGGCCGATCCATTGCCCATTCAAGTCGTAAACCGTGCGGCGTCCATTCAATACACCGTCCTTATAGCTTTCCTCGATAACCTTCGTGTATTTGTGCTCTCCTTCGAGGTATCCTGTTGAAAATTTTTCCCATATCCCCTCTTTTATTCCATTGATAAATGTTCCCCTTATTCTTCCTGCCCGGTCATAAATATGTTCGTGAACATCACTTACACGTATGGTGTCAGCCTTTTTAAAGATACTTTCATCGAAATAGAAGGTCAGATAATTCCGGGTTGTATAATAGAGGCTGTCCCATGGTTGAAGACAACTCGCCGCAGGTGCGGGTTCGGGCTTGTCAGGCGTGTGGAAAAGCCCTTCACTATTTACACGAATCCATGCAGCGGGAATATTGTCGATAACACCCTGAGTCGATATGCCGTCAAATTCATCTACTCTTACTTCTCTCTGATACAGATGTGGTAATTGAATTATTCCGAATTTTACCTCGTCATCATTCGCCACCTCTTGAGCAAAAAGGGAAAAGGGTAACGTAAGTGTAAAACCCAATATAATAACTCTCTTTTTCATTATCTCAAAAATTAAGAGCGATTTATTTGTGCAAGATAGAAAATTAACCTGCACTCCGTATCAACAGGATGCTTCAAACCGCACTTGGATACTTGCAGTATAAATAAAACGCAGTGTATACCAATGATACATAGTGCTTATTCCGGGTTGCCGTGAACCCGCCGGGCTCGAACCTCCGGAACAAAGCCCCCGAAATTGTTGGTGGCCGGGTTCGCAACAGGAAAGTTGAATATAAAAACGGCCGTCATTTCCATGACGACCGTTAAGAGGTGATCCCACAGGGGCTCGAACCTCCGGAATCCAGCCCCCGACATTGTTGGGGGCCGGGTTTGCAACAGGAAAGTTGAATATAAAAACGGCCGCCATTTCCATGACGACCGTTAAAGAGTGATCCCGCTGGGGCTCGAACCCAGGACCCCAACATTAAAAGTGTTGTGCTCTACCAGCTGAGCTACGGAATCCTAATTACTCCACGCCTGTCCAACCCTGCCATAAAAGCCCTCAAAGCCTTGTAAAATACCCTCTGGCGGGGAGGTTTGCGCAAACGTGGTGCAAAGATAAACCTCTTTTTTTATTCTGCAAAATCCGGTGCAAATTAAGTGCTGTTTTTATTTCGGGCACCGCCGGGTTTGCTTTTTGCGGGGTTTAGAGTTAAATTTGCGGTTGCGCCGTGCGCCAGCGCAAAATATTGCGGGAACGAGGCACGGCGAAACGAAAATCTTAAAACTTTTGCCGATGAAACTCATGATTATCGGGGCCGGTGGTGTAGGGACCGTTGTTGCCCATAAGGCTGCGAACAACCCTGTTTTTTCGGATATCGTCCTTGCTTCGCGAACCAAATCGAAGGCCGACGAGATAGCCGCCGCGGTAGGCGGTGGCCGGATAAAGACCGACCGGGTCGATGCCGACAGCGTGGAGGAGCTTGTGGCCCTGTTCAGGAAGCATACGCCGGAAATGGTTATAAACGTCGCCCTTCCGTATCAGGACCTCACGATAATGGACGCCTGCCTGGAGTGCGGGGTAAACTACCTCGACACGGCCAACTACGAGCCGAAGGACGAGGCGAAGTTCGAGTACTCGTGGCAGTGGGCTTATCAGGACCGGTTCCGCGAGGCGGGCCTGACGGCTATCCTGGGCTGCGGTTTCGACCCCGGGGTTTCGGCAATCTACGTGGCTTACGCCGCCAAACACTATTTCGACGAGATACATTACCTCGATATCGTCGACTGCAACGCCGGGAACCACGGCATGGCCTTCGCCACCAATTTCAACCCGGAGATAAATATCCGCGAGGTGACGCAGAAGGGCCGTTACTGGCAGGACGGCCGCTGGGTGGAGACAGAGCCGCACGAGATTCATAAACCGCTCACTTATCCCGAGATAGGGGAGAGGGAGTCGTACGTCATCTACCACGAAGAGCTGGAGTCGCTCGTTAAAAATTTCCCGACCATCAAACGGGCGCGCTTCTGGATGACCTTCGGGCAGGAGTACCTCACCCACCTGCGGGTAATCCAGAATATCGGCATGGCCCGTATCGACCCGGTGAACTACAACGGATGCGAGATAGTGCCGATACAGTTCCTCAAGGCCGTGCTGCCCGACCCGAAGTCGCTCGGGGAGAACTACACCGGGCAGACCTCCATCGGCTGCCGCATCAAAGGTATCAAGGACGGCAGGGAGCGCACGTACTATATTTACAACAACTGCGACCACGAGCAGGCGTACCGGGAGACGGGCACGCAGGCGGTCAGCTATACCACCGGGGTGCCGGCTGCGCTCGGCGCGGCGATGTTCGCCAAAGGGCTGTGGCGCGGAGCGGGCGTGTATAACGTGGAGCAGTTCGACCCGGACCCGTTCATGGCCGAGATAGGCCCGCAGGGCCTTCCGTTCGTGGAGCTGTTCGATATCGACCTCGAGGTCTGAACTTAACGGCAGACCGGTTAAGGTATGGACGACAAGAGGATAGCGGTATTGATAGATGCCGACAACGTGCCCGCCACCAAGATAAAGGCCATTATGGACGAGGTGGCGAGTTACGGTGTTACGACCATAAAACGCATATTCGGCGACTGGACTTCCCCTTCCATGAAGAACTGGAAGGGGGTCCTGCTCGAACATGCCATAACCCCGATACAGCAGTACGCCTACACCAAAGGCAAGAACGCGACCGACTCCGCGCTGATAATCGACGCCATGGATATTCTCCACCGCGAAAACGTCGACAGTTTCTGCATCGTATCGAGCGACAGCGACTATACGCGGCTTGCAGGCCGCCTTCGCGAATCGGGAAAGCAGGTTATCGGTATAGGGGAGCGCAAGACCCCGCAACCGTTGATCTCCGCCTGTAATACCTTCGTCTACCTGGAGATACTCGATCCGCCCGCCTCTCCCGCCAGGAAACCCGCCGTGAGGAAAACCCGGGCCGCCGGCGCTAAAACGGGAGCCAAAGCGCCGGTAGAAGAAAAACCGGAGGTACGGACCGAACCCAAAACCGAGGAGAGGTCTTACGAAAAGATAGACGGCAGGCTTATCAACCTGTTCCGCCAGACGGTAGACTCGGCAAGCGACGATACGGGCTGGGCGCCGCTGGGGAAAGTCGGCCATATGGTAAAGAGCAAGAAGCCCGATTTCGACACCCGGAACTACGGCTTCCGGAAACTTCTGCCGCTGGTAAAAAAGATGGACACGTTCGATATCGACGACTCCGACAGCAAGATAACCTTTATAAGGAATAAGGAATGAGCCGGGAGACAGCGACAGCATGCAGGATTCCGTCGCCGTGCTACGTGTTGGACGAGTCGCTTCTGCGGCGCAACCTCTCCGTTATAAAGGACGTTGCCGACCGTTCGGGCGCCGAGATAATCGTCGCCCTGAAGGCCAACGCCACATGGAGCGTGTTTCCCGTAATGCGGGAGTACGTGAACGGCGCCACGGCCAGTTCGCTGGCCGAAGCCCGGCTGGTGTGGGAGGAGTTCGGCACCCCGACGCACACCTACGCCCCTGTCTATACCGACTCCGAAATAGAAGAGATACTTCGTTACAGCAGCCACATCACATTCAATTCGGTAGCCCAGTTCGAACGGTTCGGACCTATGGCCATCCTGCGCGGCATATCGTGCGGGCTGAGGATAAATCCGGGCTGGTCGCCGGTGGAAACCTGCCTGTACAATCCGTGCAGTCCCGGCTCGCGGCTGGGTATCCCGCACGAACAGCTTGCCGACCTGCCGGACGGGGTGGAGGGGCTGCATTTCCATAACCTGTGCGAGTCGGGCGCCGAAGAGCTGGTGAAGACCCTCGAAAGCGTGGAGCGGCTGTTCGGCCACCTTCTTCCTAAGGTAAAATGGATTAACTTCGGCGGCGGCCACCTGATGACCCGCGAGGGTTACGACAGGGAGTTGCTGATAGCGACCGTACGAGCGTTCAGGGAGAGATATCCCGGCCTGCGGGTCATCCTCGAGCCGGGCAGCGCCTTTACATGGCAGACCGGCTGGCTCGAGGCCACCGTGGAGGATATCGTCCACAGCGGCGGGGTTTCCACCCTGATGGTGAACGTCTCGTTCGCCTGCCATATGCCCGACTGCCTGGAGATGCCCTACACACCCGCCGTACGGGGTGCGCACGACCCGGCCGGGGATGAGCTCCGGTGGCGTATCGGCGGCAACAGTTGTCTGGCGGGCGACTATATGGGCGACTGGGCTTTCGACCGGGAGCCGCGCGTGGGCGACCGCATCGTCTTCGAGGATATGATACACTACACGATGGTGAAAACCACGATGTTCAACGGCGTCGCCCATCCCTCCATCGCCATCCTGCGACAGGACGGAACGCTGGATGTGGTGCGGCGCTTCGGCTACGAGGACTACCGCGACCGGATGTCCTGACAACCGCGCCCACGCGGCCCGGCCTACCGGAAGTTCTGAACCCGCTTCCGGCTGTGGTCACGACTCATGACCACAAGGTTCTTTAATGTAATTGAGAGAGTAGCAATAATCCCGGGTAAAT
>JAJQCA010000013.1 GCA_021202985.1 Alistipes sp. | reverse complement strand
CGGCGTGGCCCAAAGAATCGCCCCCGCTACTTAGCTGAGAGGCCATACCATTCTCAAAAACCCCAGTTATTAATTCCCCTGTGCCGGTTAAAACCCCGTGTGTGCGCACACACAAGTTGGTAGTGCAAGGGAGGGACGGAGTTGACCCTCAGTATAAATGTCCGAGGTAGCCGGGAGACTTGGCTAAATAGTGGTCGTAGAGATTGGCGGAGAGCTTCGGAGAATATTTGCCGGATGGGCAATAGACGGGTAAAACCGGAAGATGTGTCGCCGGTGCCGGTTAAAACCCCGTGTGTGCGCACACACCGGTTAAGTTGTCGCCGGTAGTAGTCGGTATCGGCAGGTATATTATCACGGCGATACCGTGAAAATAAAGATTAAGAAGTGGGCAGGACAAGCGTATATATATTTTTACTGGTAACCTGGTTGGCGGCCGGAGTGGTCGCGTCGGGACAGGTGTACACCGTGGACGAGGTCCCCGATGTGCACCGTTACGACGGAAGGCGGTATGTGAGCGACCCGGCGGGGATACTTCCGGCCGCGGACGTATCGCGTCTGGACGCATTGGCCGCCGGCATCGAAACCGCCACCGGTGCGCAGACAGCCGTGGTGGTGGTTCCGTCAATCGGCAACGACACCCCGGAGGATTTCGCGGTGCGGTTGTTCGAGAAATGGGGAATCGGCAGTAAAAAACAGGACACCGGCCTGCTACTGTTGCTCGCCACCGAAGACCGGCTCGTGCGCTTCGAGGTAGGCTACGGACTCGAAGGAGTGCTGACCGATGCGTTGAGCAAACGCATCCAGACCCAGCGGATGAACCCCTACCTCACCCGCGGGGATTGGGGTGGCGGGCTTGTGGCCGGCCTTACGGCGGTGGAGGAGCTTCTCACCGACCCGTCCAGCGAACTAAAGGCCGACCGGCTCGAAGAGACCGAGGGCCTTACCGGTATGTTGATACTGATGGGGCTTGCCCTGCTGATGCTGATTGGCGGGATTTCCCTCGCCCGCCGGCAGCGCAAATGCCCTCGGTGCGGCGCGCAGATGAAACCCGTGAACCAGACCACGCGCATGGTATCGCCCGGGGTGAGGATGATAACCACCGTAATGCGGTGCCCCAAATGCGGTTACACCACCACCCGGACGCAGCGAGAGGATATCGGCGCGGCCGTGGCCGGCGGGACCATAGCGGGCGGTCTGGGGGGACTCGGAAGGGGCGGTATGGGCGGCTTCGGAGGAGGATGGGCCGGAGGCCGCAGCGGCGGCGGAGGCGCGACCTCGCGGTTCTGAGGCGCGCGGTAGTTCAGGCGGCGGGAAGGACTGCATGGCGGTGCCCCGTCGGGCCATAGCGGCGGTAAGACTATGGAGCGGTTATGAACCGATAGCGGTGGCGATTTCGCGACCTGACGGCGGCCGGAACAGCCCACCGGGAGAATACCTCGCGGTGCCGGGTTATGGGGTTATCCCGAATCGGGAGCCGGAAACATCGGTTTCAAGAGAAGCAGCCGGTAGCGTATGCCGGAAGAAAGGAAAAAACGATCAGGGGTTTCCGGGAATGACAATGGCGGACCGACCCGAAAAAGAAGTGAATCAAAACAGCATAACGATGAAAAAGACAACTGTTATTATCCTGGTCATTGTGGCCATACTGGCACTCTCGCTCGTGGGGGTTTATAATTCAATAGTGACCTCGGAGGAAAAAGTGAACACCGCCTGGGCGCAGGTGGAGAACCAGTACCAACGCCGGGCAGACCTAATACCCAACCTGGTAAATACCGTAAAAGGTTACGCGTCGCACGAGAGCCAGACCCTCGAGGCGGTGATGGCCGCACGGGCGCGGGCCACCAGCATCAACATAGACGGGGATAACCTCACGCCCGAAAACCTCGCGGCATATAATCAGGCGCAGGGACAGGTAGGTTCGGCGCTCGGCCGGCTCCTTGCCGTGGCGGAGAATTACCCCGACCTGAAAGCCAACCAGAACTTCCTCGAACTGCAGTCGCAGCTCGAAGGTACCGAGAACCGTATAGCCGTGGAGCGTCAGCGCTTCAACGAGGAGGCACGGGAGTACAACACGGCCATCCGCCGGTTCCCGAAGAATATGCTTGCCGGGATGTTCGGTTTCCACCAGAAACCTTACTTCCAGTCGCAGGAAGGGGCGGCTACCGCCCCGGTAGTCGAGTTCTGACAACGGACCGGGAGCCGGGGAACTAATCGATATAAGACCGTTTCTACATATATCGCTTATTCTTCGCTTACCCCTGACAATTGCAAGGCTGACCCCGCCAGGACATTATCGGGTAATAAGGTTTTCCGGCTGACACTCGGTATGATACTATTTCCAAACAACAGTATTTAAAGTTGTAGCCGGCAAAGTCATAATATAGAATAAGTGCAGGCCCCCGCGTGGGCCTGCACTTATTCTTTTATGCGGAAGCGGTTATCCTACCACCAGGCGATGTATATAATCGCCAGAAGGACGATAATAATCGCGGAACCGACCTTGAAGCCCGTCGAGGTTTTGAACAGCCCCTTGGGATACGTAACTTTTTCGACCGCGACGGTTTTCTTGCTGAACACCGCAAACAGTACGATAAGCAGGCAGCACAGCAGGAAGGTATACCCCATCCTGTCCATAAACGGCACTGCCGGGAGCAGGAATTTGAAGGCCAGCGAGAAGACGAAAGTACCCACCGCGGCAGCCAGCGCACCGTTGGCGTTGGCCTTCTTATAGAAGAACCCGGCGAGGAAAATAGCCAGCGCCCCGGGGCTTACGAACCCTGTGAACTCCTGTATATACTGGAACGCCTGGTCGAGGTTAGACAGCACGGGAGCGACGAAAATGGCGATTACCAGCGCAACTATGCTCGTTATACGGCCCACCTTTACCGAACCGGTATCCGAGAGGTCCTTTTTGAAATAGCTTTTATATACGTCGAGGGTGAAAATCGAGGATATGGAGTTCATCATCGAGGCCAGAGAACTTACGATAGCCGCTATCAGGGCGGCGAAAGCTATCCCGCGTATTCCTGCGGGTACCATACTCAAAAGGGTCGGATACGCATTGTCGTAGGTCGAGCCTATCGTGTCGACGATTAGCCTGTCCTTTATCATTACGTAGCATATTATGCCCGGGATAACGATAATCAGCGGAAGCAGTATCTTGAGGAATCCGGCGAAAACCAGCCCTTTCTGCGCCTGGTCGAGCGATTTGGAGGCCAGCGCGCGTTGTATTATGTACTGGTTACACCCCCAGTAGTAGAGGTTCGCCACCCAAAGGCCGCCCAGCAGAACGGCAAGGCCCGGCAGGTCCATATATGCGTCCTTTACCCCGCCTTCGCCGTCGCTTATCAGGATATCGCCTTTCTCGAGAATCATGTTAAACCGGTTGTCGCCGCTCTTGGGACCGACGGCGGCCCACATTTCGCGCACCCCGTCCATAAAACTCCCCTCGCCGATGGCTATACGGGTCTGCCCGTCGACGATACTCGCTCCGCCTCCGAGAAGTTTAAAGGCGACGTAGGTGGTTACAAGCCCCCCCCCGATAAGGAAAACCACCTGAATAACGTCGGTCCACGCCACGGCCTTCAGGCCTCCGTAGATGGAATAAACCACCGCGAACAGGGCCAGTATAACGATTCCCCACATCAGGTCGATGCCCATCATATTCTTCATTGCCAGAGCACCGAGGTAGAGTATCGAAGTGAGATTTACGAAGATGAAGACCACCAGCCAGAAGATGGCCATGACGCTCTTCACCCTCTTGTCGAACCGCTGTTCGAGGAACTGCGGCATGGTATAGATACCGCGGTGGATATAAATGGGCAGGAAAAAGGCCGCCACGATAATAAGGGTCAGGGCCGCCATAAATTCGTAGGAGGCGATACCCATACCGATGGCAAAGCCAGAACCGGACATGCCGATAAACTGCTCCGCGCTGATATTGGAGGCAATCAGGGACGCCCCCACGGCCCACCACGGGAGGGCCTTGCTGGCGAGGAAATAGTCCTTGGCGTCTTTCTTAACGCCTTTCTTCTCCCGCGAGACCCAGAGTCCCAACCCTATCACAAGGGTACAATAGCAGACAAAAACGATAATGTCGATCAGGTCAAAATTCATTCTTAAGTCAGGTTAGTTAATATAGGATTTTACGGTTTAACAAAAACAGGCCCGGGCGGCGGCGAAAAATCCGCGACCCGGGCCGAATATTATCTATCGGTGCCGAACCGGTACTCAATCTTCTCGCAATAGGTCTCCCCCGGGCGCAGGACCTGCGACGGGAAATCCTTCCTGTTCGGGGCGTCGGGAAACCCCTGACATTCGATCGCCACGCCGTAGCGGTTGGAGTAGCGGCCGCCGCCCCTGGCCACCGGACCGCCCTGCAGGAAGTTACCCGTGTAGACCTGCACCCCGGGCTGGGTAGACCGGATGTCCAGCATACGGCCCGTTGCGGGGTCCGTCAGGGTACCCACATGCAGCAGTTCTTCGCCGTCCTCATACCCGTCCACTAACCAGCAATGGTCGTAACCGTGGCCTGTTTCCAGCGCATCGAACGGGGCGTCGATATCCCTGCCCAGCTCTTTCGGCTCGAGAAAATCCATAGGGGTATCATATACGTGCACGGCCCCGGTAGGTATTTGAGTGCGGTCGGTAGGCAGGTAACGGCTGGCGCGGAGTTGCAACAGGTGGCCGAGTACCGACCCGGAGTCGTGGCCGGCAAGGTTGAAGTAGGCGTGGTTGGTGAGGTTCACCACCGTCGGTGCGTCGCACGCGGCGAGGTAGGTAATCTCCAGGCGGCAGGCGTCGCTCCAACGGTACACGACCTCTGCGGCAAGCTCCCCGGGAAACCCCTGGTCGCCGTCAGGGCTGACCAGCGAGAAAATTACCCGCTCCTCCTCCACCCGGCTTTCCCACAACTTGTCGGCGAAGCCCTGCGGGCCGCCGTGGAGCGTGTTGGGCCCGTTGTTCTGAGGAAGGACGTATTCCACGCCGTCGAGCGTGAAACGCCCTCCGGCAATCCGGTTGGCATAGCGCCCCGGGGTTTTACCCATCGCGGCGCCGTCGCCCAGGTAGGAAAGCGGCGATTCGTAACCGAGCGCCACGTCGGCCATACGGCCGTCGCGGTCGGGCACCACGACGGAAACTATTCCCGCACCGATGTTCGTAAGTTTGACCACGGCTCCGGCCGCGTTGGTAAGCGTGTAGAGTACGACGGCTTCCCCCTCCGTGGTGAAACCCCAGACGTTCTGCTCTACTGCCATAGGTTCTCGGGGTATTCGCCGTCGGCTATGAGTTTACCTATCCTCGCAACCACGTCCGGACGGTCCTCCTTATAGGTAACCCCGAACCATTGTGAATCGGTGGGCAGTACGCGCATTTTGGCCGTACCGTCGTTGATGAGCTTATTTACCATCGTGGGGATGAAAAACTCGGATTTTATGTTGGACGCGTTTTCGTCGAGGAATGTTTTGAAATAGTCGCGGCTGTACTCAAAGTAATCGGGCGTGAAGCCGAAGATGTTCATGGAGACCGGCGTGTCCTCCGATATGGCCACTTCACGGTCGCCGTCCCGGTAGTAAACCGTACCGTCTTTCCTCTCTATCGAAGTCCTCTCGACCATCGACACCAGGTTACCCTCGGCATCCACCTCGCAAACCCCGCGCGATACGGAACCGTTCTCCGACAGGGTGTTCTTCACCTTGAAACCGACCATGCAATACTCGTTCCGCCGGCCTTCGACCCCGCGCAGGTAATCGCCCACCGCCTGGTAGGACGAACGGCCGTAGAAATCGTCGGCGTTAATGACTGCGAAGGGACCGTCGATAACCGGCTCTCCCATCATTACGGCATGGTTCGTACCCCACGGTTTTACGCGGCCTTCCGGGACGGTGTAACCTTCCGGTAGGTAGTCCAGCTCCTGGAACACAAAATCCACATCAATTCTCCCGCCGAACCTGTCGGGCGAGAAAACTTCCCGGAAATCCTTCTCGAACGAGTGGCGTATTACGAAAACGACCTTGCCGAAACCGGCCCTTATCGCATCGTATACCGAATAATCTATAATCGCTTCGCCGCAGGGACCGACGCCGTCCATCTGTTTGAGCGAGCCGTAACGCGACCCCATACCGGCCGCAAGTACCAAAAGCGTAGGTTTTGCCATAGTTTTAAGTGTCAGTAGTGTTTCGGTGAACCCGCGCCAGGCGGGCTGTAATTTCATACAAAAATATTGTTTTTAAATTATTTTCAAAACTTACGCCCCCCTTTTATAAACCCTTTTCCGATATTCGCAACGGTAGGGGCGGAAAGAGGCATTGCAGGGCCGCACGAAACCCCGTTGGATAGCAGGAACCGATAAAACGGGTTCAGTTCATCCGGGAGGTAATTTGCGGTATTTCAATAGTTGTTTCTATCTCTGTATTCCGCCCAGCCAGGGTATGTGATGACCCGATAAGGAAAAATGAATGTCATTCTGAACGTGAGTGAAGAATCTTATTTTGTTCACATATCAGATGAGATCCTTCGCTACGCTCAGGATGACATTATGTTAATCGCTCGGTTCAGGATGACATTGTTTAAGTGAATCATATTAAATAGTAAAACTTTTCCATGACAGGATAATGAAAAAGTAATGTCATTCTGAACGTGAGTGAAGAATCTGTATTTTGTCCATATTATCCGATGAGATCCTTCGCTGCGCTCAGGATGACATTATGTTAATCGCTCGGTTCAGGAT